>JAFYNR010000053.1 GCA_017548045.1 Clostridia bacterium
CATTCACTGACATCTTTCCTCGTTCTTCACGAGAATTACTGCTGTACTTGAAGTACATACTCAAATTAATCTTCAAGGGTTTTTTAATCAATCGTTGTTTAATTTTCAAGGTGCGTCGCATCCCGCTCACTCGCGAGTGCTCGACTATATTACCAAATCCTAACCCATTTGTCAACACCTTTTTTCAATCTTTTTTCTTCTCTTGTCAACTTCGCCGTGTGTTTCGTACCGTTTCAAGCTTTGAAACCCTTGATATATATAGGTTTTTTATGTTCTGTTGCGTATTTCCTCTGCAAAAACAGTATCAAAAAAGATGTTTTTATTTTGGGCTTTACATAAACAATCATACATTATATAAAGCGGACTGCAAATTTATTTGCAGTCCGCTTTCAGTATCCGACTATTGATTATGCCTGCGTTGTGTCTTCTGCTTTAAGTTTGTCGATTTTTCTCTGAATGAACACATCTGCGCCGTCACATGCATCCTTTATCGCCTGAGCATCTCTCTTATCTCTGTAATCCGACGTCTTGAGCGTTTCGTAATAATCCTTGAGTTCAAGCTCACTTCTATTGACACCTGCATAGTATTTCCAGTCAAAATCATCCTCATTATTGCCGACATAGTAAACTGCGACACAGCCTACCTCGGTGTCAATTATTTCGTGGTCACCGGGCTTTCTTGCCGAATCAAAAATCCATTCGCTTATTTCATAGTAGTATTCTTCTGCTCTGACAGAAAACTCTCCCGTGCCGCCAAGAGATACGGCCATATCAAGAAAGCCTTGTTTTGTTCCGTCGTTTTTCTCCCACTCGTCGTATTTCTCAGATATATTATTGTATAGGGTTTCTTTTTCTTCCTCGCTCAGCGTTTCGGCATATTCCTGCTGACAAGTTATAATATTACGGCTGGTAGCAAGGTGAGGCGGTTGTTCGATGTAACAAAGGTAATTGAAAAGTGCACCCTGAATAACAGCAATATCTCCCGCCTTACGCGCATCGTTGAATATCCAGTTTCCCACTTCCTCACCGTAAACACTCGATATTCTTTCTCTTGTAACGTATATACACTTTGTCATGCTGTCGGCATCATAGCCTTCGATGGGATAATTTTTAGAAGCATAAGCCAAAAACTCCTCTTCATTGGTTACGGCTGCCGCCTCAGCTTCATTGTATATACCTTCAATCATATATACTCTGCCACGGAAAACGGTATAATCATGCTTGTCATACTCGATTACCTCATCAAGCTGCTCGTCGGTATAGCTGTCTCCCATTTTCGCCAGCTTCTCGGTTTCATAAGCCTGGGCATAATACATCATAATATCCCTTGCGTTATACATAGCGGCTGTCATACCTTCGCCGTAGAAATCCGAAAGCGATTCATCCGCAGTCATTCCTTTTTGGGATGCCGAGCTTTCAATCATTTCGATGTTCTGAAGAATCTGGGATATAGTAATAACGTCAAGTTTTGTGCCCTCTTTAATTGCAAGGTCGAAAATCATATAAACTTCCTTCATTTTTGTAACAGCATCTTCAATGAAGGTTTCTTCCCAGGTTCCGCCGCCGCTCAAGGCTTTTTGCTCTGAAGGCAGAGTATCAAGTTCAAAGCCTGTTCTGTTGGCGCCCGACTGCTCAATGGAATACTGGGTCGACTGAACCTTATACGAATATTCGTCATAGTAATACATAACGAACTCGGGAACGGAAATTTCTCTGTCACCGATATCAAGAACAACACCTTGGTTTTTGCAAGCCGCCGCACTGTCAGCCTCTGCTTTATTGAGAATCTCAACAAACTCAACAGGCAGGCTTGAGTTTTTATATTTTGCATAGGTATACTGACCGCCGTCGTTGGCAAGCGTTTCAATCTCTGTGCCTGAGGGGTTGCCTATTCCCCCGTCTTTCTTTATAAGAACAACGGCAACGATAACCGCCGCCGCAAGCAGCAGTGCAACTGCGGCAATAATTATGCCCTTGGGTGATTTTTTTTCGCTTTCAGGAGTGTTTTTTGTTTTTACAGCAGGTTTTTTCGTCTGTTTTTTATTGCTCATCGGAATTCTCCTTAGTTCTGTTTTCTGACAACCTTATATTCATCAAAGGGATTAAAGTATGGACATTCAAATTCTCCGCCCTGCATAAAGCGGTAAAGCTCGTCCTCGTCAAGATTTACAAGACATTCGTAGCACTCGTACTCTTCGTTATAGTCAAAATGAGCGCAGTTTTCACATATTCCGCCTGACATACCTTCACCTCTTAATAGATGGGAATAATGATTTCATATTCCGTTTTTCTTATTCCGTCACTACCTAACTCGCGCAGACGGGGGCCGAAAAACATACCCGGCGCTCTGCCCGACGGATAAAGATCCATAAGGGGAGTAAGCACAAAAGACCTGTCCAACGCACGGGGATGAGGCAGAGTAAGTTCATAGCTTTCCGACTTGAAGCCTTCGTAAAGGATAAGGTCAAGATCGATTATGCGAGGCTCGTTCTTTTTGGTTCTGATTCTTCCCATTGCCGCCTCGATACCCAAACATTCGCCAAGAAGCATTGAAGGTGAAACGCTTGTATCAACAAGTATTTCCGCATTAAGGAATTTTGCATCGCTTTCGCAATCGACAGGCTCCGTTTCGTAAACCGACGATGCCTTTATGATTTTGACACCGGAAAGCTTGGCAATGGCTCTGATTGCCTGATTTATGTTTTCAATTCTGTTGCCCACATTTGTTCCCAGGGCAATAACCGCCTCACTCATACGCTGTCCCTCTCTCTGATAATCTCAACGGCTACGTATTCAAAATCCGCCTTGATGGGAGCTTCCGGCTTTTTGAGCAGGATGCGCAGTTTGCGGATTTTGCCGAAACTTTCAAAAAGTCCGTCTGCAATTCTCTGTGCCGCCCTTTCAAGCAGGTCATCCTTCTGACAGGTGAATACCTTCACCGTTTCCTTTATGATTTTTGCATAACTCACCGTATCGTCAACATTATCCGAAACGCAGGGCACCGAAATATCAACGTACGCATCAATATCCAGCACAAAATTCTGCCCATTCTCTTTTTCTTCGGGATTGACACCGTGATATGCAAATATTTTTAAGTTTCTGACTAAAATTTTATCCATTGGTTTTACCTCTGTATATGGCATCCGCAACTCTTGCACTCTGCACAGCGGCAGAAACGTTATGAACGCGGATTATATCTGCACCGCCCGAAATTGCGGCAGTATGCGCCGCCACGGTGCCCCAATCTCTTTCAACACTGTTTTCTTCACCGCTTGCAGTGCCGATAAACCTTTTTCTTGACCCTGCCGCAAGAAGCGCCACGCCTTTGAATTTAAGCCACTGCATTTCACGCAGAAGCTCAATGTTATCTTCATATTTTTTGCCAAAGCCGAAGCCCGGATCAAGGCAAATATGTGACCTGTCAAGCCCGCTCTGTGCCGCAAGAGTGAGCGAATCAAGAAAAAACTGCCTCACGTCGTTTACCGCCCCGTGAGGGTATTCGGATATCTGTGCCGAGCCGCAGGGGTTATGCATAACGGAATATGCGGCACCATACTCCCTGCAGAGGGCTGCTATTTCCGGATTAAAAACTCCGCTTACGTCATTGATCACCGAAACGCCTGCTTCAAGTGCCGCTTTTGCGCACAGGGGATAAAACGTATCTGCCGAAACAGCAACATCAAGGCTTTTACACAAAGTTTCCAGCACGGGCGCAATTCTCTCTTTTTCTTCCTCAGCAGTAAGAATAACCGCACCGGGTCTTGTGGAATTTGCACCCACGTCTATGATGTCGGCACCATGTTCCTGCATAAACAGAGCGTGTTCAAGTGCTTTCTGCGGTGTGTTGTAAAGCCCTCCGTCAGAAAAGGAATCGGGCGTGTAGTTCAGAATCCCCATAACGTAAGTGCGTTTGCCCAAAGGAAATTCAAAATCACGGGCTTTGAACATATCAAACGCCTCCCGTAAGAAGTGAAATTGCCTCCGCCCTGGTTTTTGCATTGCTTCTCATTGTGCCGCGAAGTGCAGACGTTCTGGTTTTTGCACCTGATGCTCTTGCACCTCTCATAGTCATACAAAGATGCTCTGCCTCAATAACAACCGCAACACCCTGGGGATTAAGCTTTTCGTCAAGGAAATCCGCAATCTGAGCTGTAAGCCTTTCCTGAAGCTGAGGTCTTTTCGCAAAGGACTCCACGATTCTTGCCAGCTTTGAAAGACCGATAACTTTACCCTCCGAGGGAATATACGCAATATGAGCCTTACCCATAAAAGGAATAAGGTGATGCTCGCACATCGAATAAAGGGGAATATCGCGGACAACAACCATTTCTTCATTGCCGCTTTCATTAAAAAGCTTCAGATGCCTTGCAGGATCGTCTGCAAGACCCGAGAAAATCTCCTCATACATTCTGGCAACTCTCGACGGAGTTTCAACAAGACCTTCTCTGTCGGGGTCTTCACCGATGGCAATAAGAATCTCTCTGACTGCCGCTTCTATTCTCTGTTTATCCATATGGCATTTTCCTTTCAGTTCTTCTCGGGCATAACCGACAGAGTAAGCAGTGACGGATCATTGTAGTAACTCAGTGATTTCAGTGATATATCTGCCTTGGTCAGCTTTGCCGTTTCAGACAGAACGTTATATATTCTGCCCTTCTTTATGAGGTCGTTGATTGCGGTGTTATACGCGCTCTCCGAGCCAAAACGCACCTCAACGAAGGTGCCTCCCGCATCAAGCTCAGATGCAATTACCGAGGCAAGTCTTTTTTCATCGCTTCGGCTGTACGTTTCAAAATGTCTGCCGGTCTTTATATAATAGTTTTCCGCCGTTGCGGTGCACTTGAAATCATAGGAAAATTCCGAGTGTGTGGTGGCAATCGTTTCGTCATCAATATTGAAATAGGAGTAAATCTTAACCGGCTTTCCGTCGTCGCTTACGGGGTCATCCCAGGTGCAGTCGAGGTAATAGTATTCCCCGTCAAGCTTCACCGCATTCCACATATGGGCGCCCTCCGTACCGTCGGCGGCAGTAGAAATTCCCGTAAGCACCGTGCTTTCGATTCCTGCCATATCAAGCAAAAGCTTCGCCGCCCTGGAATAGCCTTCGCACGCCGCCGCTTTATCAACAAGCGCACCGTATGCCGACGAGCAAAGGTAATCCCCTTTTGTCATACGATATTCGCAGTTATCTACTATATAATCGTGAATTTCAAGCTCCGCCTGCCATTTATCATCGGGATTTGTAAGCGATGACATCACCTCGTTGCAAACTCCGTCAAGCTCGGCCTTGAGTTTCTCATACTCATCCTTTTCCACGCAATATTCTATTGAACAGTTTGCGCCGAAAACACTCGTTGTCAGCATACAGCTTCTGCCAACGAAAAACAAATCCGGATTATCGTTGAGAAGTGCCGAAAAAACGTCATCAAGCTGCATGGTGTTAATCCTCGGAACATCTATGCTTTCGGGCATTGAATAAATCTCCGAGAGAATTGCGTTATAAGCTCGCTTTTCCGCATCGTCAAGACGGTTATAATAGAATTTGTAGGGTCCGCCGATATCCGTCAGCTCAACGGGCGGCTTGCTTTCTTCAATTCTGAAAATCAGCGCACTGCCCATATCTTCGATATAATCCCGGAAAACCATGAATGCAACTGTCAGACACAGCGCAACCGCCAGAAGGGAAAGTAATTTTTTCATAAGTACAATCCTCAGTCAGCATCATCGGGAGTTTCAAGTGTGCGTTTGGAGGTAAAGCCGTTTTCCGTAATCACCTTTATCCCCTTTTCCGACGATGAGAAATCAACTATCGTAAGGTCCGTCTCCAATGTGTTTGAAATTCTTGAAAAAATGGTTGAACAGCGGTTGGTATTTGAAGGCTTGAACACGCCGTCAAGTATCTCGCCCAGTGCGGATGCCATAAACTTTCTGCCTCGTTCATCCTGCGTGCAGAGATAGCGCATATATCTGAACAATGAATCACCCTTCAGATTCTGTTTGCCCTTCACGAGTATAAGCGACAGATCGCCGCTCTTATATTCTACCTGTTCGGGAACGGTTACATCAAATCCGCCGAAATAATTTACTATTGATTTGAAGCTTTCATCATCGGAACCGATATATCCGTCAATCTTTATGTCATAGATCTTTTCTATACCCTGCACGATTTCCTTGGGGCTTGTGGTTCGGTTAGCCTTGCGTATGCTTATGCTTTCGCCGCCCGTTTCAATTCTCGTATCAAGGTCAAGAGTGCATATTGCTACGGTTCTTTTGGGGAGCCTGAAATTAACAGTCCAGGCAAAACGGAGTTCGCCGCTTGAACTGTCCTCGCACCAGAAAAGATATGTTCTGTCTGCCTCAATATCCATCTGAACACTCTGAATTTCTTCCGTCACCGTTTCGGTTTCCGCATCGCCGCCCAGGGCACTTTTCAAATCAAAATCGTGTTTATTCAATATAAACAGAACGGAAACCGCAAGAATAAGCGCAACACATCCCACAAGCACGGCGGCAAACCTTTTTGTTTCCGCATCGTTGCTCTGACGAACCGTTCTGAATTTTACGTTTCTCGGTTTTTTAGCCATATTTTTTCACCAGTATCGCCGCAGTTTCTTTCTCAAGATAAAGTTCTCTGCCCTTGACGGTTTCTCCCGTCAGGGAAACGTAGCCCTCCCCGGGCAAAACATAAACTATCGGATGGCTGTTACGGTTTGCAACAGTCATTATGCCTTCTTTGCTGTTTCTTCTCTCATAAGCAACACAGCCCAACGCATCGGAAACAGGAACAAATTCTCCGTCCTTGAACACCTCGTGTTCTTTTCGGAGTCTGCCCAGAAAGCGGTAATGCTCAATAAGCTCCGCATCCTCCTTGCCCCAAGGGTAGCATCCTCTGTTGAAGGGGTCTTCGCCGCCGTCGGTGCCCGCTTCATCACCGTAATAAATACAGGGTACGCCGGGCAGAGTGAACTGCATTGAGGATATAAGCCTTAGCAGAGTTTTACCCCGTTCCTTCTGATCGTCGTCAAGACCGCCTTTGTATCTTTCGAGATGGCTGCTCTCATAATTGCCGAGAGTTGCAAGCCTGTTAAGCACGCGGCAGGTATCGTGAGTGCCTATATGATTCATAAGGCAATCCACCGCAGGCTTGGGATAATTTTCGCATATTTCGGATATTCTGCCGTTAAAGCCTTCCGCAACACCGCTGATTGCAAAACCGATAAGTGCATCCGCAAAAGGATAGTTCATAACAGAATCAAGCTGTGCGCCCTGAAGATATCGGCGGCGGCAGCCGTAACTGATTTTGTTGGAAGCATCCTCCCACACCTCACCGAGAACGTAGGCATCCTGCTTTTCATCTTTCACCGCATTCCGCAATGCATCAAGAAACTTATCGGGAAGTTCATCCGCAACGTCAAGACGCCAGCCCGAAGCACCTGCCCTGAGCCATTTGCGGAGAATACCCTCTTTGCCTGCAACGTAGTCAATGTAGCCGTCATTTTCCTCGTCGATTTCGGGAAGAATGTCAACTCCCCACCAGCAGGCATATTTATCGGGAAACTCTTCAAATTTATACCAATCGGCATAGGGCGATTCCTTGCTGTTGTAAGCCCCTCCCACGCCGTATCTTTTCTCTTTGTTGAAATACACACTGTCAGAACCCGTATGGCTGAACACACCGTCGAGAACTATCTTTATGTTTCTCTTTTCCGCCTCACGGCAAAGACTTTCAAAATCCTTTTCGTTACCCAGCACAGGGTCAATTTTTTCGTAATCGGCAGTATCGTAACGGTGGTTTGACTGCGCCTCAAATATCGGATTGAGATACACACAGCCGACGCCGAGAGCTTCAAGGTAATCAAGCTTCTGCTCAATACCCTTCAGGTCGCCGCCGAAGAAATCGTATTTTGTGATTTTTCCGTCACCGTCGGGCTGCCACATAGGCTCGCCGCCCCAATCGGAACGAATAACTCTGTCGGCAGGCACACCGTTTTTCTTTTCACCCGAATTGCGGAAACGGTCGGGAAAAATCTGATAGATAACCGAGCCCTTTATCCAATCGGGAGTTGTGAAATCCTTTGAGTAAACCGTAAGCTGAAAGCTTCTGCCGTCGGGAGAAATTCTGCCTGTTGAGCCGTCAAATCTTGTTATCACGTTGCCGCCGTTTTTTTGTGCAATGACAAAATGATACCAGTAAAGTCCCTGCTTTTCGGGAGTGAAGCTGACGCTCCACCATTCTTCATCTCTGCCTTCCATACGCTCCCAGGTCATAGGATATACGTCGGGCTTACCTTCATCGGGATTAATGACAAGACTTGCGCCGATACAGCATATGCTTCTGGGCAGAACTATTCTGAAGGTTACCTTTTCGCCCTCACGGACAGCGCCGAAGGGGCTTTTGTGATAACCGAATCTTGAATTATAAGGTATGAAATCCATCGTTTACTTCCTTACATCGGGATGTAGGGCAATTCCGTGATGCCAATAAGAACGTCGGTCACGAAATAGCCGGTGCCCATAAGGGCAAGCAGGCCTGCCGTGATAAGCACGCCCGAAATTATTTTTTTGCTCCTGACTCTCTCCTCGTAGCTGGGACCTTCTCCGAAACGGTCTGAAAAATCCGTTATGCTCTTACGCTGAGAGGGCTTGAGCGTTTTTTCTATCTTTCCTATTTTAGGCATAAAACCGCACCTTAACCGAAAATATTTGTATCCGAAAAGCCTGCAAACGCAAGCGAAATCATCGCCACGTAAAACAGCATCGCAGGAGTCCCCTTGAACACCTCGGGAATATCCTCATTCTCCTTCAGAAGCTGAGAGCCCTTATTAATCAGCAATGCCGCAAGCACGAAAGCCGCACCTGCACCGATACCTGAGCCCACACAGCCTGCAAGGGAGTACGCTGCGTGATTGTTGATATGAGGAACGGCAAAAACAAGGGTGTTGAGCGCCGCAATACCCAAAGTGCTCAAAAATTTATCCGAGGTGCCGAATAAAAATTTTGCAATCACCGCAACAAGTGCAAACACCGCCGCAAGCACTCCGCCGTAGATAAGTCCGCGAACCGCAAAGCTTACCCCCGACACCGCGGGAATCATATCAATAAGTCCGCACAACGTACCGGTTACAACGGAAAAGCCCGAAATCATAACGGCGATTCTGCCGAAGGTGCCCGGCTTTGCGGAAACTCTTATCGCTTCGCTTATTCCCAGACCCGAGCTGAGCACGAGGTTCTGAACAAACACGGTATAAAACGCAACAATGAAAAGCTCTGTAAACACTTTCATTTTTCATCCCCCTTTTCGTCAAAATCAAGACCCAGGGATTTGAAAAATTCTTCTATTTCTTCTTCCGTTCTGATTCTCGCATATTCTTCGGGAACGGAATACTGAATTTCTTCTTCCGCCGGCAAAGGAATTTCTTCAGGCTCTTTTTCCGAAACATTCTCTTTTTCGTTAAGCTCATCCCCGGGCTTTGCCGCAACGGAGGAATGAACTGCCGAATACTCGGGATGTTTTTTGCCGATGAAGGTTTTCAGTGCGGCAGACATAAATCCCAGCAATATGAGACAGCCGAAGGGCAGTGTCATACCTTTGAACGAAAGCGGAAGATTCAGAAGGATTCCTCCGATTGAGGAAGAACCGATAATTTCTCTGAGTGCACCTGTCGCAACAAAAACAACCGATGCTCCCATACCTGCCGCCGCAGAGCTGAGAAATGCCGTTTTTACATCGTTTTTTACGGCAAACTGCTCGCAGTGAACCGCAACAACGGAGTTTATGGCTATAAGGGGAATAAATATCTTTATGCTCATCGTAAGAACGGCAAGAGTCTGCGTTTCAACATACCACAATGCGGGGCAGATAAGCACAAGACCGATTACGAAATAGAGGGGTACTCTTATCCAGCGAGAAAGTTTTTTTAACAGTGCACTTGCAATAACGCTGACTGCAATCAGCTCCGCAAAGGCAACCGCCGAAAGAATCACCGCACTTTTGAGGCTTGATGATGCGGCAACAACAGGGCAAAGACCTGCGAGCTGAATAAGCACGGGATTAAAAATAACCGCATTTTTCAAAAATACATCTTTGAATGAAGGAGTTTTGTTCATCACGCCGCCTCCTTCCTGACAGCTCTGCCTTTAACCTTGCTCACGGCAGAGTTTATGACGGGAGTGAAGCCGTTTGCAAGCAGTACTGCAAAGCATACGGTTTCCTCATAGGTTCCTATGGTACGCATCAGCATACAGAACAATCCGCATACTCCGCCGCATATGAGTCTGGCAACGGCACCGTCAGGCACCGAAGCGTAATCCGTCAGAAAGAATACAGCCGCAAAGAGAAGGGTGCCGGATGAAAGCTCGAGAAATACACTTGTGAGGGCAGATGCATTCACTCTGGGGAAGATTGCCGCATATACTGCACAAACGGCAATAAAGCCCGCAACGGTAATCAGCGAGTTTTTCCGTTTCAGCAAAAGAACCGCACAGCAGGCAACCATAAGCAGTGCACAGCCTGCACCCATAGGTCCTGCAACGTTGCCGCTGAGAATATCAAGAACGTTTATTGCATCAAGATGAACGGACTTGCCCTGAGAAAGAATATAGCCCAGAGAATGCTCACCCATAAGCTTTGAGACGGAATTATACGAATAATCAAAAATCTGCTCCTTAAAGCATACGGATGCAAAGGCAAAGCCTGCCGCACCCGGCACAAACGGCGACCTCAGCGAGCCGCCGAAGGGAACTTTGACTATGCCTACCGCAAAAAACGAAGCCGCAACGGGCACGTAAAAGGGTACGCCTGCAGGCATCATAAGCGCTATGGCGGCACCCGTAAAAACGTTGCTTAAATCTCTGAGCAGAAAGGGTCTGCCCAGAAGCAGACAGAAGATAATATCCGTTACAACGGCACCCGCTATACCCGAAGCAACAACGGCAAGGGCTCTTGCGCCGTACTGATATACCGCAAGCATAATCGGTGCTATAAGCATAACGAGATAATCGCCGTAAAGACCCGACAGCTTCACTGCCGTCTGCTTTTTTTGTTTATCAGACAAGGTTTTTCACCTCTGAACTTCCATTATTTATTCATTGCATACCTGCCGTGAAAAGCATAATATATTATTACACCACACCCAAGGAGGTTTATTATGAAAATTAACTCACCTGCCGACAACAGAATAACCGTTGACCTTACTAAACAGGATATGGCGGAGCTTGACATTACATACGAGGAAATGGATTATTCCACAATAGAAACAAGGCGTGTTATATGGACCTTGCTTGATGAAGCAGGCAAGGCACTGGGCAGAGAGCTTGACCCTTCACGCAGAATGATAATTGAAGCCGTGCCCAAAAGCGAAGGAGGCTGTGTGCTCAATTTTACCTTGCTGGATACGGCAAGATGCATAAACACCCGAAAGCAGTTTCTCAAAAAGCAAAGCGGCTGCATAATGTGCGAATTCGGCAACCTTGATTCTCTTTACCGTGCCGCGGAAAACTGCGGCTTTTCGGGCGAAAGCACTCTTTACGAATCAAGCGGAAAATACCGTCTGCTTCTGAAATGCACCGACGATGCCGGAAGGGTAATGCGATGCTTTTCGGAATTCTGCACCGTCAAAGAATGTGACGGGCTTACCTGCGAACACACAAGGGAGCACTGGAATCTGCTGGCACAAGGAAATGCCGTTTCCGTGCTTATCAACAGGTAAAATTTTCAGCAGTACGCCTTTTCTGCAAGGGCACGCAGATCCGCGATGGCCTTCGTGCCGTCTGTGGCGCCGAAAACCGCACTGCCCGCAACGAGCACGTTTGCACCTGCCGCCGCCGCGGTTTCAACGGTTTTTTCGTTGATTCCGCCGTCAACCTGAATATCAACCGAAAGACCTCTGCGCTGTATCTCTGCACGCAGGGCTTTTACTTTTTCCATTGTTTCCGGCATAAAAGACTGACCGCCGAAGCCCGGCTCAACAGTCATCACAAGCACCATTTCAAGGCTGTCGAGGTAATCAAAAACATCCTCTGCAGGAGTTTTGGGCTTTATACTTATGCCCGCCTTACATCCGCAGTCAATGATTTTCTTCACAGTTTCATCTGCAGGCGACGAGCTTTCAATATGAAAGGTTATCAGATCCGCACCTGCTTTTGCAAAATCTTCGATATATTTCAATGGCTCATCTATCATAAGATGAACGTCGAAAACAAGGCTTGTTTTGTTTCTTATGCTCTTGATTACGGGCGCACCGAAAGTGATATTGGGCACAAATCTGCCGTCCATAACATCAAGATGAAGGTAATCTGCGCCGCACTTTTCCATTCTTGCCGCTTCGGCACCGAGAGATGAAAAATCACTTGCAAGCACAGACGGAGAAATCTTTATCATCTGACACTCTCCCTTATAATAATTCAGTTTATTATAGCAGTTTTGTTACATAAGGTCAATAAGATATAAAATAAGTTTACATAAAATTAAAAGGATGCCGAAGCATCCTTTTACACAAATCTTGTTATTTCGACAATAATTCTGCCTTTTTTTGAAACGGAAGAACAGCTGTTGATTATTATTCTTCCCTTGCGGCGGAAAACGATTTTATCCCCTGCGCCGATTTTTTTATCGGGCTTCAGGCATTCAACGTCATTCACAAAAACCGTGCCGCCCTCAACCGCATTTGCCGCCTCGGTGCGCGACACTCTGAACGCATTTTTCACAACGCTGTCAAGCCGCATTGAAGACACCGTAAAGCTGTCTGCAACGCCTGCGGCTTTTGTGCCGTCGGACACCTGATTTGCGGGGATGATTTTCGCCCTCAGAGTGCCTCTCCCCGCCTTATCCATATTGTCAATGATAAACGGTGCAATCTTCGAAACAACAGCCATTTTACAGCCGCTTTTTTCAACGTTTATATCTCCCGTAAATTCACGGCGAATCCCAAGCCCCATAAGGGCTCCCAGGTAATCACGGTGGCTTAAATCGGGTGAAAATTTATCCTTCTCAACAGCAATCACGGCGAGAGGATTATCCGACGGATTTTCATTGAAATATTCGGCAAGCTCTTCCGTATTTTCAGCCCCGATATATTCGGGCAAAAACACTGCGATGCACCTTTCCGCACCCTCAAAAACGCCGTAAAAAATCATTCTTACGTCGGGATAATTCAGACGCATCTGCGAAGCAACGGATCTTGAATGCATATCAAGAAAATCGCTGTTTGTCATCATTGAATTTTCACTGCACTGCCTCGCTTTATCGTCAAGACGGGCAAGCAGAAGTCTGTCATCATCAGTCATCATTGAGTTCAATCTCTCTCCAGCAGCATTCAATCATATCCCTGTATGTTGCAAGTGAGCCCTGCACCATCTGCGGTGTACCGCCGCCTCTGCCTGCACAGCAGGAATTAAGCTCCTTCGCAACCTTTCTTACGTCATATGTTCTGCTTGCAACCGCATACTTATAGCCGATTTCATCGTTTCCCGAAAATACGGCGGCAACAAAAGCCTTATCCGCAAGAATATCACAAAGCATTCTGGCATCATCAGCACTTCCGCTGTCGTCAAACAGACAGCATTTGTCGCCGTCACAGTCCTGAGCATACAGCTCAAAATAATTTTTCTTAAGCTGTGTGTATCTGAATCTCATTTCCTGCATCTGTGCCTGAACACGCTCAACCGCATCCGCAACCTCCTCGGGCTTAGCCTTGAGAAGATTAGAAATCCGAAGCACGTTTTTATTCTTTTCGCAGTAATCCTCAAAGGCTTTTCTGCCGATCTGCAGAGTGATTCTCACACCCTGCTTATAGTTCATCATTGAAACCGCTTTTATTATGCCGATTTCGCCCGTATAAGCAACGTGAGTGCCGCAGCAGGCACACAAATCAACGCCCTCAATGCTTGTGAGGCGCACCTGACCCTTTATCTCTTTTTTGCTTCTGTAATCGTAATTTACAAGCTCCTCATCTGAAGGATAAAGCGCATTTACGGGCAGGTTTTTATACACCGCTTCGTTGGAAAGTCTTTCCGCTTCTTCAAGCTGTTCACGGGTCACAACGCCGTTGAAATCAACGGTTACACTGTGTTCACCCATATGGAAGCCCACGTTGTCAAAGCCGGTCATTGCGTGAATAAAGCCCGAAATTATATGCTCGCCCGTATGCTGCTGCATATTGGCAAAGCGCTTGTCAAAATCCAGTTTGCACTCAACCCGACCCGAAACCTCAGACGCACAGATATGCACAACGTCATCGCCGCTTTCTACGGTGTCGATAACTTCAACACCGCCGATAAATCCCGTGTCGCCGGGCTGACCGCCGCCTTCGGGGAAAAACGCGGTTTTATCAAGAATAACCTCAAAGCCTCTTTCGCCTTTTTGACAGGCAACAACCTCCGCGGTAAATTCTTTAACATATTGGTCTTTGTAATAGATTTTTTCTGTCATAGCTATCTCCCTTAAAATCAACTGAACATATGATATCATAAATTATCCGCAAAATCAAACCATTATTGACAAAGATTCATTTTCTGATATACTGTTTCCTATGTGCGTTACCCTGACACGAACACTGTAACGCAAGGGAGAGAGAAGATATGAAAGATTACATTAAACGTCTGAAAGAAAACTGTTCAACACGCAGATTCATATTCTGGTGGATAATCCGCGCAAGCCTTATTTTTGCGTTTATCAAGGGATTTTTCCCTGCGGCAGGTGAAGCCTTCGACATCACCGACCCTTTGCAAGTAGGCGCAAACTTCCTTGCCACATTCGTCTGGGAAGTGTTTATGATGTTCCCCGAAAAAAGCACGCTTCGTTACGTGCCTTCATCGGTGCAGACCGTGCTTTCAATCGGAGTATGGTGCGGCTCCTTCGGCGGAAAATTCCTCAACCTCTATTATGATTCAAGATGGTGGGATGTTGCACTTCACTTTATGGGCGGTGCGGCATGCGTATTTTTCGGATATGAACTTGCCTGTGCAATTCTCCGCTGCAAAAAATCCACTGCACCCATGACACTCATTCTGCTTACTTCCGTTGGCTTTTCGTTCTTTGCGGCAACCTGCTGGGAAGTGTTTGAATTCACCTTCGACCAGGTTGCAGGTATGATGGGCGGTTACCCCGGCGATGCACAGCACTGGTCGTTGGAGCTTGCTCTGGGCACACCCAAAGAGCAGACTCTCTTTGACCCCATAGTTGACGCGCGCTGGCCCATTATGGACACAATGGCAGATATTGTGATGAACACCATCGGCGCCGCCGTTACATATGTCATTATCAAAATAAAACCATATCGCCACGCTGACGAAAACACACTCAAGGACTTAAAGAAAGAAATTGTGACAAAATAACACACACCCCCGAAAATCCTCATGGATTTCGGGGGCTTTCTTTATACCTTGTATTCAAATGTCTGCTCAGCTTCAAGAGCTTTAAGATATCTGCGGCATTCTTCCTTTGCTTTTTCAAGGTCAAGGTCAAGATAATTGCCGCATTCTTTTCTTGTGTTGCCGAAAACCTCGCCCTCATAGGCTATGATATCCGCAAGAATTTTCTTTGTGATTTCAAGGATTTTTGCATTATCCGCATTACGGACAAGCAGATAAAACCCCGTGCGGCAGCCCATAGGTCCGAAATAGATAACGTCATCCTTTATTTCCGAATTTCTTACGAAGGTTGCAAACATATGCTCAACGGTGTGGGCGGTTGTTGTATCCATAAAATCACCGCCGTTGGGAATTCTTGTTCTCATATCGTAGGTGGTGATATCACCGTCAATGCGTGATACGTAAATGCCTTCGGTAAGAAGGTCGTGATCAACCGTGAAGCTTGTTATTCTGTTCATTATGATTTTCCTTTCTTCTTTTATGTAACGCTGTCATAAACGACCACAGGGGCAGGATATACAGAAACACTGCCGTCAATACGGATTCGTCGGGTGCACCCGATGACGTAAGAGGCACTGCTGCCGCAATGGACCAGGGAACAAGGGGCGAAATAACAACCGCCGTATTTTCAAGGTTGATTGCCGCTTTTTCTTTGTTTTTCTCCATTCCGTCGCAAAGCTGATGGGTAAGAATAATTGCCAGCGTCTGATTGCAGGAAATAAGCGAAGTAAGGGCAGATGTTACCATTGTTGCACCGAAGGGAGTGATTTTTCTGCCCACAGAAGATATTTTTTCTCTCATTGAATCAAGCAGACCCGTTGCGGCAAAAATACCCGAATATGCGGATGAAATGCAGACTATTGCCGTTGCATTGAGCATCGAAACCAATCCGCCGCCGTTCATCATGTGGCTGAGGGCTTCGGTTTTCGCCTCGTAACCGAGAATAAGAGTTTTCAACGTCTGCAAGACTTCCATATCCTGAACGGCAATGCCGATAACCGACGCGGAAACAAGGCTTGCCAGAAGCACAAATTTTGTTTTGACTCTGAAAAGTGAAAGTGCAAGAATCACAACCGCAGGTATTACCGTAAGAGGATGCAGATTGAATTCCTGCGAGAAAAGTGCTTTAAGGTCGGGCACCGCACCCGAATCCCCTGCCGATATGCCGAGAGCAAGATAAATTATGCAGGTTACAACGGTTGGTATTGCCGCCGTTCTGAACATATTTTTTATGTTTATGAAAATATCTGTTTTTGTAAGTTCCGAAACAAGAAGTGCACTTGTTGAAACAGGCGAGCATCTGTCGCCCCATAAAGCACCTGAAAGCATTGCACCGCCTGCAATAACGGGGTTCATTCCCATTGATTTTGCCATTGTCATACAGATAACGCCCATTGTTGCCGAGGTGCCGAAGGATGTACCCATAAGGAACGAAACAAAAGCATTGAGAATAAAAGTCATCAGCACAAAAACCTGCGGATTTATAAGCTCCGAGGCAGAGCTGATAATGAATGCTATGGTGCCCGATTCACGCCAGGATGCCGTGAGTAAGCCGATGAGCAAGAAATTTATAAGGATGTTTTTTGAGGTTTTGATTCCCTCAAAAATCATTTTCAGTATTGACTTGAAGGTGTGCTTTTTTATTTTCGCATATGCACCGAAAACCACAAGCCCCACACCCAGCGCATAAAGCACAGGTATGTCAAATATGACACACACAAGCAGTGCAAGGCAAAACAGTGCAAGAGAAACAAATTCCACTCAATCACCCGATTCAAACAAACTGCAAATGATTATATACCATTCCTCAGTTTTTTTCAAGAGTGACATAAAACCGAATAAAAATGCAAAAATCAGCCCAATATGTAAAATGTTACTAAAAAGGTGCTGTAAAAATTTTATATATTTTCTCAAATATGTATGGAAATTTGGTAAAGTATCTGTTATAATTTGTAATGGTTCATTCCCATAATCGGGAATTGGCCGTATTAATTACGTTTATTATTTTTTACGGAGGTAGATACCAATGGCTTACAAGTACGTTTATTTGTTCTCCGAAGGCGATGCTTCAATGCGTAACACCCTCGGCGGCAAAGGCGCAAACCTTGCAGAAATGACAAAGATCGGTCTTCCCGTTCCTCAGGGCTTCACAATTTCAACTGAAGCTTGTACAAAGTACTATGAAGACGGCAAGAAGATCAACGATGAAATCCAGGCTCAGATCATGGAATACATCGTTAAGATGGAAGAAGTTACAGGCAAAAAGTTCGGCGATAA
>JAFYNR010000054.1 GCA_017548045.1 Clostridia bacterium
AGAGGGACTTCCTATTGAGGAATGTGTTTCAACCATTGCGGCAACTCTTCCCGTCTGCTCCGTCAGAGGCGTTGCATATTCAACCTTTACGATTATTCATCTGAAAAACAACGATATTGCAGAGGTTATTCAGTATGATAATCCGCAGGTAATCGTTATCCGTGACGAGCAGAATTATGATTACCCCAAAACCGAAATGAATATCGGCGGCAAAAAGATTTTCAAGAGTGTAATAAAGCTTCGCGAGAATGATATTTTTGTTGCAATGAGTGACGGATGCCCTCACGCAGGCATAGGAATGTCGTATAATTTCGGCTGGAAGCGAGAAGATATAATTTCGTTTATCGAAACTCTTGCTCCCGTCGGCTACACGGCAAAAACCCTTTCAACAATTATTGTTGACGAATGCTTCAAGCTCTATGGCGGCAAACCCGGTGACGATGCAACCGCTTGTGTTGTGCGTGTCAGAAAGCGTGAGCCGATGAATATCCTTTTCGGACCTCCGTCAAACAGAGACGATGCAAACAGAATGATGTCGCTCTTTTTCTCTAAAGAGGGCAAACACATCATCTGCGGCGGCACAACATCTTCCATTGCCGCAAAATATCTTAATAAACCGATTAAGGCAAGCCTCAATTTTGAAAAAGCCGATGTGCCTCCCATTGCGGAAATCGAGGGAGTTGACCTTGTAACCGAAGGTGTTATCACAGTCAACAAAGTTCTTGAATATGCAAAAGATTATCTCGGCGAAAACGAACACTATGAGCATTGGAGCTTAAAGCGTGACGGTGCTTCATTAATTTCCCGCTTGCTTTTTGAAGAAGCAACTGATATAAATTTCTATGTGGGCAGAGCAATCAATCCGGCTCATCAGAATCCCGATCTGCCCATTAATTTCAGCATAAAAATGAATCTTGTTGAGGAACTTTCCGCTTGCCTCAAAAAGATGGGTAAACGCATTAAGGTCAGCTACTTTTAAGGAGAATTATTATGAGAAAGTTTGACACCAAAGTTCAATATCTTAAATACAAAGTTCTGCGTGAAGTTGCAAGACTCTCGTGGAATGATACCTTGTATGACAACATTCTCGATATCCCCAAGAATCTTGTTCCCGGTAATGAACCTACAATGCGTTGCTGTGTTTATAAAGAGCGTGCAATTCTTGCCGAAAGAGTAAAAATTGCAATGGGCGGTGATAAGAATAACCATAATGTTATCGAGGTTATCGATATCGCCTGCGATGAATGCCCCGTCGGCGGTTACGAAGTAACAAATGCCTGCCGTGGCTGTCTTGCTCACAGGTGCGAGGATGTATGCAAAAAAGGCGCAATCACATTCGATAACAACCATGTTGCACACATTGATAAATCAAAGTGTGTTGAATGCGGTGCATGTGCAAAGGTTTGTCCTTATACTGCTATTGTCAGCAGAAAAAGACCTTGCCAGAGTGCTTGCAAAATCAAGGCTATTTCAATGAATGAGCATAAGGCGGCTGAAATCAATAACGATAAGTGTACCGCTTGCGGTGCTTGTGTTTATCAGTGTCCCTTCGGTGCGATAATGGATAAATCCTATATGGTAAATGTTATCGACATCATCAAAAAGAGCGAAGAAAACAAGAAATACAAGGTCTATGCAGTTGTTGCACCCTCAATTTCAAGCCAGTTCACCTATGCAAAGCTTGGCCAGGTTATCAGCGGACTCAAAGAACTCGGATTCTTTACCGTTGTTGAAGCTGCACTCGGTGCGGATATGGTTGCAATGGCTGAGTCAAAAGAGCTTGCGGAAAAAGGTTTCCTCACAAGTTCATGTTGTCCTGCATTCGTTTCTTATGTGAAGTCTGCATTCCCTCAGCTTGCAGAACATATTTCGCATAATCTTTCACCCATGGCGGAGCTTGCAAAGTACATCAAAGAAACCGATGAAGGTGCAAAAGTTGTTTTCATCGGACCTTGCACAGCAAAGAAAGCGGAAGCACAGCTTGAATCAGTCAAGCCTTATGTTGACAGCGTTCTTACCTTTGAAGAGCTTCAGGCACTCTTGGACAGCAAGGACATCGACATCACAACTCTCGAAGAAGATGTGCTTGATAACGCATCGTATTTCGGCAGAATTTTTGCAAGAAGCGGCGGACTTTCAGATGCAGTTGCTCAGGCGATGAAAGAGCAGAATATTGAGTTTGACCTCAAACCCGCAGTCTGTGACGGAATTGAAGCCTGCAAGCTTGCACTTCTCAAAAAGAGCAAGAATGTTCTTGATGCAAACTTCATTGAAGGTATGGCTTGTGTCGGCGGATGCATCGGCGGCGCAGGCTGCCTCACTCACGGCGAGAAGAACAAATCCGAAGTCGATAAATACGGCAGAGAAGCAATGGAAAAAACAATCTCCGATGCCGTTTCAATCTTAAAATAAATTTAAGCCTTATTCAAAATATCTACCCCATCTGCAAAAGCACCGAGTGTTCAACCCGGTGCTTTTGTCTTTTCAAAACTTTCAAAATAATCAAAAAATTAACATTAATAAACCCCTGAATGATTGCAACAATAATAAGGCAAACGCAAATTGAATTTGAAGGGGTGTAAACGAAATGTCAAAGAACAATTCAGTAGTTCCTCAGGCAAGAGCCGCTCTTGACCAGTTCAAGATGGAAGCTGCAAGAGAAGTAGGCGTTAACCTTAAGCAGGGTTACAACGGCGACCTCACTTCAAAGGAAGCAGGTTCATTAGAACATCTATGTTGAAGGTAATAGATATAAAAATTTTACACTTTCAATTTAACATCAAGCTCAATTGCTGGATTGTTCCAATTGCTTTTTTTGTTGGAGGATTGTACCCGCTGCGGCTTTTCTCTGTAATAATCAATCCTTTCAATGCAAGCCTTTAACAGCTCATTTTTTAAAACTGCTTCTGCGGCGGGATCTTTCAGCGTAATAATGGCATCCTTAAAGGTTTTAATTTTTTCTTTGTAATCAATTGGGGCGGGTTGCGATTCATAAGCCTTGCGCAGCGCTTGTTTAACATCTTCTTTTTCTTTCAACAGTTTTTTGTTAAGCTGTTTAAAAATCTCTGCGGGCATTCTTTGCGAGGGGTCGGGGTGCGCTTGCTGTTCCCATTGTGTCAGCTCTTTTGCTTCCAGCTCTTTCAATTTCTTTTCAAGTGTCTTTATTAGCTGAGCATGCAGCTTGCTTGAATCGCTTTCATCGTTTTTTATGCAAATTTCAAAATCTTCGATGCTATGTTCAAGGGTTTGGCAAACAAGGTCACTTATTTCAGCATAAGTGCATGACCCTGCGCCGCACCTCGCTTGATCTATGCAGGAGAATCGGGGCGCGCATTTTTCGTTACCTTGTTTATCTCGGAAATATTTTAATACCATTACTTTGCCGCAGTTACGGCAATATAAAAGCGTTGCAAATGGGTTGCGGAGTTTCGTGGTTGGTTTTGTTCGGGGGTTGTTTCCGATGCGGTTTTGAACTCTTTCAAAAAGCTCAGGGGATATAATGCCGTTGTGCTTACCTTCATATACAAGCCGATTTTCAGCATTTCCTTGCGGGCGGGTTTTCTTGAATTTGCCATCTTCAACGATAGTTATTGTGGGTCGCCAGTTTCCTTTAACTTTGCCGATATAGTGAATATTTTTCAACATTTCTTTAAGTGTGGTTGCTGACCATTGTTCACCTTTTGGCGGCTTAATTCCCAGCTCATCAAGGCGATAGCAAATTGACATTCTTCCCATTCCCTGATTGCCGTACATATCAAAAATCATCCTGACAACATTTGCCTCATCGGGGTTTTCTTTAAGTGTGGGATATTCTTTTTTGCCTTCTTTCACCTTGATTTTTTCATATCCATAAGGCGGCACAGATGCAATATAATTTCCTTGACTTAGTGAAATATCCCTGCCCCTTTTTTGAATTTTTTTATAGTAATTTAAATAATCGTTGCCCTTTTTCAATTCAGCTTCAAAAGCGTTCCAGTCATCTTCTTCGTGAAGGTCGTACAGTCTTTCGCTGAATCTGTCGGCAGTGATAATATATGTATTTGTATGTTTCAGCAGCTTCATTATTCTGCCGATATCCTCTAAATCGCCGCGGGTTAATCGTTGCGGCTCTACAATTTTTACCGCTTTGTATTTGGGTGATTCGATTAAGCGCAAAACCTTGTTAATTTCGGGGCGTTCTTTGATTGTTTCACCTGATACAATTTCCCTGAATCGGTTTTCTTCGGGCACTAATGCGCCCAAATGCTTTATATCCCATTCGTCAAGAATAGCCTCATGCTTTGCAAGAATTTCCTCAACCGTCAATAATGGATCATCGGATTGACTTTTTCGCAGATAGTCAATAATTTCATAGGGTTTGAAAAGCTCCGCATAATTATAAAAACGATACATAAAAACATCCTTTTCAAAATCTTTGATGTGTTCGACAATTTTTAGTTTTTTGTGTCAACGCCTTTGTGTTATTATTTTGATAACATTTCCCTTTGCTCTGCAAGGCGTTCCTCATACATTTGCTTTATATCTGTTATGCGTATTTCGCAATCTTTTCGCACATCGGCAATTCTTACCTCGCAAAGTGCCTTTATATCTTCGTTTCTTGTTTCGTGAAATTTTGTTATTTCGGCAATTTGATTTTCGTATGATTCTTTAAGCGCTAAGGTTGCGTTTGTGTCAATTTCTTGTTTTTTGTCAAAACCTACTGCATCATTCGGGTTGCCGCCCATTGATAATATAAGCTTCATAATTGTTAAAAATCCTGAATTTTTAAGGTTTTTGCCTGCGCAGATATTCCTTATAGTTGAAACAGGAATACAGCTGACTTGTGCCATGCTTTCATATGTATAATTACCAGCCTTTTTTAATGCGATAATATAATCTCTTGTTTTTTCAAGCAAAACATCCATTTTTTATCACTTCCATATAAAATTTGATACATTTACCGCAAAGTTTGATTACCTAAAAATCAAAATTTGAGCATTGAATTTTAGTTTGAATTATTTTACAATTTGACCAACGAAACGCCGATTGCGAAAGGAAGGTTTTACCCATGCCGAACGAAAAAGAATATATTGCCGAAATCAACAGCCTTTTAAACCTTGCGGATTTGGAGCTTATTGATTTTATATATCAGCTTTTGCAACAGAGCGTTTTCGAATCAATCACCCTTTCAGAAACGCATCAACAACCTGCTTAATGCTTGCAAGCTGTTCAGGGTTTAATTTGTTGATGCCTTCAATTAAATTTGCAAATTCTTTATCGCTCCGCATCCTTACTGTTAATTCAGCAAGGGTGCTGTTTTTTTGCTGCATTTCTCTGTGTTCCGCTGTTTTATCCTCAATTAAATCGCTTTTTAGAATTCCGAAATATTGCGCAAGCTTTTCGATTTTGTCTATGCGCGGAAACTTTTTGCCTTTTAGCCATTCGTTAAATGTTGGAGCAGAAACGCCAACAACCGCAGCCATTTCTTTTTGGTTTTTTCCTGAACGCTCCATATAATATTTAAGGTTTTTAGCAAAAACATCTTTTGACCATTCGGCTTTCATTTAATCGCCTCCATGAGTTTTGGATAAATTTTACACCTTATTAGCTAAAAAGTAAATAGATTTAGCAAAAAATTTGCCAAAAGCTATTGACAAAATTTTCTTGAAATAGTATTATGTGTGTGTCGATTAGCTTAAAGCTAATAGCGAACGATGAAAGGTGGTGCAAATATGCCTCAGATCACATTGAAAGCCGCAAGGGTGAACGCTGGGCTTACTCAGTCGGCGGCAGCGGAAAAACTTAATGTATCAATCAGTACGGTTAAAAGTTGGGAAAAGGGCAAGACCTTTCCGAAACAGCCGCAGATTGAACAGCTTTGCGAAATTTACGGTGTATCTTATGACAATATTTTTTTTAATTAAACGATTAGCTTAAAGCTAATTAATGGGAGGCGGTTTGTATGGATTCATACAACACAACAACATTTAATTTCCCGAATGCAATTGTAAGAGTGCATCGCCCTGAGCTTACGGATCAGGAACGCAGCAAGCGAATGAAGGCGATTCACAAAGCCTCAGCCGACTTGCTGAAAGAAGTTGAAAAAAGAAAAACAGAAAGGAATTGAGAACAATGAAAAAAATTAAAGGTTTTATTAATTTGGCCGTCTTAGCTGCCCCAGCTATCGGCTTTTTTGTATGCTGCGCAGCTGTAACCTGTATGCAGGCGGGCGAGCCTTTTGCGGGCAAGTTAATCGGCGGCCTTATTGTAATGGCCATTTTGCCCGCTGTTGCCTTTTTCGGAGGGCTTGCGAATGTTTGAAAAATCACATGAGTTAAGAGATATGATGCTTTGGGCGGGCTTTGTTTTTGGCGTTCTTTGCGCTGGCGCTGCCCTTATTTAACGGAGGATCAAAATGGATAAAACAAGATTGTTAACCGTAATTGAAGAACTCGGCGAGGCAATACAGCAGTATAAAGCTGCGCGCGAGGATAGCAATGCCGAAATTGAATATTTGAGGCATGAGCTGAAAGAACATCAAAGCATTATTGTTGACCTTGAAAAAAAGCTTAATTATGAAGTTGAAAACAAACGGCGAAGGCTTGAAAAATTCACGCCTTGCATTGCTTGCAAAAGTTTTGATGTTGTTGACGGCGTAAGGAAATGCTGTAATTTTGGGTTGCCTTTTCCTGATGGCACAATACAGCCTGAATTGTTCGGCTGCAATTATGCTGTTGAACGGGGTACGCAATTATGAGTAAAAAAATTAAGCGCATTAACGCGCTGCCTGTATGCAGCGCAACATTGAGAGAAAAATGCGCAATACATAATTTTTGTGAAAATGCTTGGTGCATAGATGGTTGCCCCATTTATAAACGGGGAGAGCCTTGCCGATGTGCTGAATATATGGAATCAGGCCGCGGCTGCCCGCACTTCCGAAAGGCGGTTGATACATAATGCAGGATTTGCAAAAGAGTTTAAATAGCCTGTTTGATTTGCTGCACGCTGCATTAACGCAAATCGGCAAACGCGGCGAGGAATATGCCCTTGCTGAGGCCGATTATAGAACAGAGTTATCAAAGCGGATGCTTGAACGAAAAACGGAGGGCATTGCAGCAACGATTTTAAGCGATGTTTGCCGCGGTGAGCCTGATATTGCAAACCTTAAATTTCAGCGCGATTGCGCTGAGGCAAAATATAAGGCAGCATTAGAGGCCGTGAATGTTTACAAGCTTAAAATTAAAAGCCTTGAGGCACAAATTGAAAGGGAATGGAGGGGCTGAAAATGGATGCTGATATTATTTTACCCGCCGTTTTTGTTCCGCTTGGGTTTTTGCTTTTTTATGAGGCTGGCAAACGCAAATTGCTTGAATATACATTAAAACGGATTTTTGGAATTTTGGATGCTGCGAATAAAACCGCTGCGGAAGATGTTGCAGGCCTGCCTGAATCAGCAAAACAGGCTTTGCTTGATAGCTTTATGAAAGGGGCGTACAAATGACAAAAAAGCGTTTTGTTAAATTGCTTATGTCTTATGGCGTGCAGAGAAATGAGGCGCAGCAGATTGCCCGCGATTTCAACGGCCAAAACATTCCATATAAAACAGCTTACCCAGCTGCAACATTCTGTTTTGCATCGCGCTTACGCGTTCGGGTGCTGGTAAAGGGCTTTAAAGAATTATCCGAGGCAATTCGCAGCAGGGTAATTCCCGCGCTTGACAAACTAAAAGAGGCTGTTGCTGCTGCTTATGAGGCTTGTGATGAGGCCAAAAAATCCCCCCGCCCTGATTACGGGCAAACCCCAAAAACAACAAGAAAACCCTATATAAAACCTATTACAAAAAGCAGATCGAGAGAAGGGAAAAAGTAATGAGGCTTTTGTTTTATAAAATAAAGCGATTGTTTAAATTGCACAGAGCAGAAAAGATACTTAAAAAAACGCTTAAAGAAATTGAGGCGGGTAAAATAACCCCGAATGAAGCCCGCTGGCGTTTCAGGTTGCCTGCCGTAGAAACAATATTATTAAATCTTGAAAGCGAGGAAAACAATGCCTGAATACATAGAGCGTGAAGCGTTATGCGAATATTTTCAGAAAAAATTTGAGTATTACAAAACAGAGAGTGAAAAAGCGGTGTGCGGCGGATATGTGTTTGATGAAAAAATGCAATATGCGGCGATTGTTGCAAAGCATTTTCTTGACACAGCAAAAAAATCCCCTGCCGCCGATGTGGTTGAAATTGATGTTATAAAACAATGGCTTTATAAGATTGCTATTAACAATGTTAATGTTCAGTTTGATGGTGATTTTTCAAAGGCTTGCGAGGAAATTATATCACGGCTTGACGGCCTGCGAGATTTTCAAAAAAAGTTGGAAGAAGGGAGCTTAAAACTATGATTAAATATTATCTTTTTTGTATTCATTGGCTTTGGAAAAATCGCAATTGGGATGATACAAGGCAAAAATTTAAAATGATGCAAAGGGAGTGGAAAAAGCGAAATGTTAAATAACTGTGTTTTTATGGGTAGAATCGCGCAGGATTTGGAGCTTAGAAAAACAACAAGCAATATTTCCGTTTGTGCTTTTACGCTGGCCGTACAGCGCTCATATAAAAAAGAGGGCGAAGATTATAAAACGGATTGGATTGATTGCATTGCTTTCAGGAATACAGCCGATTTTATAAGCAGATGTTTCCGCAAGGGTGAGCTTATCGCCATAAGGGGTGAAATGCAAACCCGCACTTATACAGATAAGAACGGCAACAAACGAAAGGCCACGGAGCTTATTATTGAAAAAGCAAGCTTTTGCGGCGGCAAAAAGAGTGATACAGCTGAGGCCGCAGATATGCAACAGGGCTTTCAGGATGTACCCGAATTTACCGAAATAAATGAGGATGATTTGCCGTTTTAGCCTCTGCGGGTTTTTATCAGTAAACTACAAGTAATGCGACAAACTAATGCTTAAACCCGCGCTGTTGCGCTTTGTTGGTAATCCTAAGGAATCACCAACACAAAAAAGCTGGAAATTAAAAACCCGCTCGGAATGCAGTGTTAAGGCATTCGGGCGGGCGAGAGCTGGAAACAAAACCGTATTAAATTCGGTGGGTTTTTGGCCGTAAACTACAAGTAATACACAAAAATAACCTTTTAAAATGTCAATCTATTAAATTGACAGTTGCGTGCAAAACATCTTTCTGTATGTGTGTATAATTTTCGGTTGTATCATTTGAGGCGTGCCCCACGATTTTTTTAACAGCGAGCTTATCAGCTCCCGCGGCGTGCAATTTTGATATAAAAGTGTGCCGCGTTTCATGTACTGTGTGATTGATATTCAGCTTTTGCATGAGTGGTGTAAATCTTCTTGAATGAAAGGCGTTATATGATAGCGCTGTATTGTTTTTTGAAACAAACAGAAATTCATTGTCATGCGCTGCAATATGGCGCTCAATAATGGGCTTAATTTTGCGGTGTATTGGTATATATCTATCGCGCCCCGCCTCAGTTTTTGACCCTGCAATAATATGATCCTCAGCAATGTTAATTTGCTCTTTTTTCAGGGTTAAAAGCTCGGAAACCCTCATACCGCTGTAAAGCAGAATCAGCACAATATCAATATTATCATTCGTGCCCGCTTCGTTCCAAAGCGTTGCAATTTCCGTTTCGGTGAAAACAGTTTTTTCGTTTTGCACTTTAACCGCTGGGGTTGTGAGCGTTTCGGCGTAATTCTTAAAAACAATATCGTTTTCAATAGCGAATTTGTAAAGCTTTCGAAAAAACCCTGCAACCGTCTTTCTTGTATTTGGTGATTCTATTTCGTCAAGGATGCCCTGCAAATGCGCGCGGCGCAAATCCTTAAATACAACCTTATGCAGCTTTTCACATTGACCGAAAAGCGATTTGAGGCGAATAAGCATTGTTTTTGCTGCGGTCTTTTTGACTTCTGCAAAATAGCGCTCATATACCTCGGCAAATGTAATGCTGTTTGCGTTCAGATCATAAGGCGTTTTGTTATACTCAGCAAGCGCAATAATGGCCTCTTTCTTTGTTGCGTGATAACTCAAATATTTATATTTCTGCGTTCCCTTATCGTTGAAACCCACGGTAATGCGGATTGCATAAGGGCGGCGGCGCTTGCCTGATAACTTAGTTATACAGCCGTAGCCGTTTGGATGTTTCATAATATTCCCCCTGCTTGTTATGTCTATATAACAATACAAGTGTATCAAATATGCAACAAGCTGGCAAACATTAGCGCACCAAAAAATGAAACAGCTGTTCTATAATTAACACAAGCCCCGATAAATAAAGGAGGTTGTTAATTATGGTTAACAAGCATTTATTGCGCTATTACATTGCATCAAACAATGATACAACGGAGCAGCTTGCCGAATTGTTATCTATAAGCCGCAGCTCATTATCTGCAAAGATTAACAATAAGCGTGATTTTACGATTCGCGAGGCTGCAAAAATAGCAGATAGATATAAATTCAATCATGCGCAATTTGTTGAGGTTTTTTGCGGAGGTGATTGCCTTGAAAATCGCCGAAGCAGCTGAGTTGCTGGGAAAATCAAAACAGTTTATAAGAATCGGTTTGCAAAGGGGCGTTTTGCCCTTTGGCTATGCCGTTAAAATGTCAAGCAAATACTCATATCACATAAGCAGAAACAAACTATATGAATATTTAGGAGAGCAGGAAAATGACAAAGAATGATTTAAAAACGGTTGAAGCCCGTATATATAATTTACTTTTTGAAAATTCAAAACTACGCGGCGATGATTATTTGTTATATGCCGAATATATCAACAGATATTTTCCGCGCCTTTTGAATCAGCCATTGCATGAGGCGTTAACAAAGCACTTCGAAAGGGGCTTGCCTTCTTTTGAGGGTGTAACCCGCGCCCGCCGTAAAGTGCAGCGCAAATATCCTGAGTTGTGCAGCGAAAGAGCTGTTGCAGCCCGTGCGCAGCAAGAGGCGGCATATTTGGAATATGCGAGGGGTTAATTATGAGTGAAGCAATAGAGCAAATCAATGTTGTAAAATACTGCGCCTTTTTAAAAATACCGATATTTGCAATACCAAACGGCGGCAGCCGTGACAGGCGCGAGGCTGCCAACCTGAAAATGCAGGGCGTAAAAGCGGGCGTTCCTGATTTGTGTATACCCGTTGCCCGCGGCAAATATCACGGGTTATTTATTGAAATGAAATACGGCAAAAACAAAACAACGGCCTTACAAGAGGAATGGCTTGAACTGCTGAACAAAAACGGCTATTGCGCCGCTGTGTGTCACGGATTCGATAAAGCAAAAACCGTTATTGATTGGTATATGGGAGGCGCGAAATGAGTGAAAGCAGAATAAACCGCGATAATTATATAACAATAAGCGGCTGGATGGTTACGGAGCTTAACCTTAAAGGCAACGAGCTTATTGTATATGCTATGATTTACGGCTTTTCGCAGGCCGAAAATCAAACCTTTGACGGATCAATGAATTATGTTGCTGAATGGCTGAATACATCGCGGCAAACCGTCAACAATGCCCTTAAATCGCTTGTAAGCAAGGGGCTTGTTGAAAAGTACGATATAAACGAAAACAGCAAAAAACCGAGTAAATATCGCGCTGTTAAGAATATCCCCGCTGCGCCTGCACCGCCTGCGGCTGCTCCAAAAGAAACGGAGGCGCACAATTATTATTACAGCGAAATTATTGATTACCTTAACAAAAAGACGGGCAAAAAATTCAGCGCACAAAATCAAGAAACCCGCAAGCATATTCATGCGAGAATTGCCGAGGGGCGCACGCTGGGTGATTTCAAACAGGTAATTGATAATAAATGTGCTGAATGGTTAGGCACTGATTTTGATAAATTCTTACGCCCCAAAACACTTTTTGGCACAAAATTTGAAGCGTACTTAAATCAAAGCCCCGCCGCCCCTGCTGCAAAGCCTCAAAAAGCCGAAAGCGATAACCCTGCAAAATCGTTCAATGTTGATGATATTTTATAATTTGCGGGGTATGTAAATTTTTTTGACATACCATGTAAAATTTTTTGACATACCATGTAAAATTTTTTGACATACCATGTAAAAATTTTTTACACAATAATAAATAGATAATAAATAGATATATATATTTATATATTCTTATGGTTAGGAGCGTTATGCAATGGGTAATAAAACACATATTCCCAACCCATGTACGCGGGATTGCGCTGAGCGCTCCCCGACTTGTCACGCTGAATGTGAAAAATATCGCACATGGGTAGAATCGCGGCAACCTGAGTTAAAAGCAAAGGCTCAGCAGCAAATTGCTGAGGGCTATTATATTGACCATGTGAACGCGAGAAATGAACGGCTGCGGAAGTTTAGGAGGAAAAAGCGAAAATGAGTTTTAACGAAGTCTTAAAGGAAATTGCTGCCCGTGGTGCAAACGGCTTTACAATGGAGGCGGGTGATTATATGCAAGACGGGTTAATATATTGCGGTAAATGTCATACCCCGCGACAAGCCCGCATTGATTTGGGTGAGGGTATTATGCTTGAACCGCCTTGCTTATGTAAATGCCGCACGGAGGAACGGGATAAGGAAAAGGCTGCCGATAAGGCACGCGCTCAGGCGCTGGAAAATGAGCGAATGCGCCGCCGCTGCATAAGAGAGGAAAAGCTGCTTGAATTTACTTTTGAAAATGATAAGCAGCCTGCAAGCAAATACTCTGCTATATTTAAACGCTATTGCGATAAATGGGAGCAGATAAAAGCGGATAATATTGGCCTGATTCTGTGGGGCGATAAAGGCCGCGGCAAGTCCTTTTATGCTGGATGCATTTGCAACCGTTTAATCAGCAAGGGCATACAAGCCTATGCAATAACAGAGCCGCAAATTATAAATGATATGTTTAAGGCTGTTGATAAAAACGAATATATTAACAGGCTTGCAAGATATCCCTTGCTATTGATTGACGATTTCGGCGCTGCCCGTGCAACAGAATATTCCCGCGAGCAGATATATACGATTGTTGATGAACGATACAAAGCAAACTTACCAACGATATTTACAACGAATTTAACCCCAGCGCAGTTTGATGCGCCTGATTCAATCGCTGAGGGGCGTATATATGACCGTATAAAGGCAATGGGGCAATTCATTGAAATTAAGGGCAAGAATTGGCGGCAGGATGAGGCAAGCCAAAAAGCTGCCGCTTTCATTGAGATAATGAACGGAGGCGATTAAATGACAAAAAACGAATTATATAACATCCGTTACATACGCATTGAAATTGCGCGCATTAATAGCCGCATTGAAAGCCTTGAAGCAGCTGCGGAGCAAACTGTTGCAGGCAGCGGGAACGGCCGCAGCAGTGGCATAAGTGACAAGGTAGGTAATAACGCTGCAAAAATAGCTGATTTAAAAACCCTGCTTGAAAAGCATAAGAATAAAATCGAGGCAGAGGAATGCGCTGTTATGCGCTTTTTATCGGAGCTGGAAAATGCACGCTTGCGCCTTATTATTCAGCTGTTTTTTGTTGATTGCAAATCATGGCAAGAGGTTGCCGCTATAATTGGCGGGGATGAAACTGAAAACAGTTGCAAGCAGTATTTTAAAAGAAAAATGGCAATTTACGAAACGGAGCAGCAAACAGCTGTTTGAAGGAGCTTAAAGGAAATGCAAAAAACGGTTGAAAACGCCCATACAAAAGGCGAGTTGAGATATATGCAGTCGATGAGCCTTGACAGCAAAATACAATTCACAAACCGCCGTTTACAAGGTTGGTTTGAAAATTGGGTTAAATATAAAATATACAACGAAAAAACGGGCAAAGTGAGATTTGTAACATGGCACGCGGATGAGCTGCCGAAGCTCCGAAAAAATGAAAAACTTGCTGATGAGGATTTTGAGGCGGGACAGGTTTATGTTTCTTTCTCAGGTGGCAAGGATAGCACGGTACTTGCAGATATAACGGCAAGATTTTGCAAGGCGCACGGGTATACATTATATTTGCTTTTTGTAAATACAGGGCTTGAATATCCTGAAATACAGAAGTTTGTTAAATATTTTGCACAATGGTTAAGGGATAAATATGAAATTGATGTTGTGCTTGATATTGTGCGCCCTGAAATGCGCTTTGACGAAGTTATTAAAACGCACGGATATCCGATAATAAGCAAAAATGTGGCTGATTGTGTAAGAGGCGCAAAAAACGGATCACAAAGCAGATTAAATAATCTTAACGGTTTGGATTGTGACGGCACAAACAGAAGTACAAAGTTTTCAAAATTAAAATGGCGGCCTCTGCTTGATGTTGATTTTGATATTTCGGAACTGTGTTGCAACATAAACAAAAAAATCCTGCTTATAAATATCAAAGAGAAACAGGGCGCAAGCAGATAATTGCAACAATGGCAGAAGAAAGTTTATTAAGGGAATCGGCATGGCTGCGAAACGGGTGCAATGCATTTGAATCAAAACGCCCTTCAAGTCAACCGCTTTCATTTTGGCTTAATCAAGATATATTGCTATATATTAAGCGTTATGAAATTCCCATTTGCTCGGTTTATGGCGAAATCGTTTATGAGGATTCACCTGAACAAATGAGGATTGAGGAATTTGGGCTTGATGGCGGTGGAATTGATAAGCTGGTAACAACGGGCTGCAACCGTACAGGCTGCATTTATTGTGCTTTTGGCTGTCACCTTGAAAAAGATTTTTCACGCTTTCAAAGTTTGAAAGAAACGCACCCGCGGCAATATAAATATTGCATTGACGGCGGCGCATACGATGAAAGCGGCAAATGGAAACCGACAAAGGAAGGCCTCGGCATGGGTCATGTGTTCGATGAGCTTAATAAAATATATGGCGAAGGTTTTATAAAATATTAAAGGAGCTTAAAAATGACAAGTGAGGAAATGCGGCAATACAGGATATTGCGGGAAGTGCTGCACGATTATTGCATTGTTAATGAAAGGCACGGCAAAGGCTGCACGGGTTGCCTGTTGGAGCATGAGCCTGCTTGCTCGGATTGTTACCCGCGATTATCAACAATTAAAAAGGCTGTGGAGCTTATAAAGAAGGAGCGTGCGAAAAAATGTTAAAAGAGTTGGTAGGTGAATAACATTGATAAACCTGTTAAATGGTGATTGCCTTGAATTGATGAAAGATATCCCCGATAAATCAATAGATATGATTCTTTGTGATTTGCCGTATGGGGCAACAAAATGTTCATGGGATGTGATTATTCCGTTCAATAAATTATGGGAGCAATACAACCGTATCATTAAAAAGGGTGGTGTTGTTTTGTTATTCAGCGCTGGCTTGTTTACGGTTGACCTTATTGAATCTAACAGAAAAATGTTTAAGTATAGATTGATATGGAAAAAGAATGTGCCTACGGGAATGTCAAGCGCTAAATATCGACCTATGAAATATTATGAGGAAATATGCGTTTTTGCAAATGGTAAAACTACATATAATCCGATAATGAAAAAAAGAGAGGGAAAAGGCAAGGCTTGTTACAATTACGAACACTATTGCAACCCAAATAATCATATCAATCTTGAAAAGCAAAAGCGGCGATATGATCCCGATTTTGTTCAGCCAAGCGATGTGATAGAATTTGATGTTGTTCCAAACAGAAAGGGTAAATTACATTCAACGCAAAAGCCTGTTGCTTTGCTGGAATACTTAATTAAAACATATACGAATGAGGGCGAAACCGTTCTTGATAATTGTATGGGTAGCGGCAGCACGGGCGTTGCCTGTGTGAATACAGGCCGCAATTTCATCGGTATGGAGCTTAGTGCCGATTATTTTAATACAGCTTTAAAACGCATAGCCGAGGCCGAGGCAAACAATTTAATTGAAAGGGGCGAGCAAAATGCTGTTTGAAGTAACGAAGAACGGTTACGGAATGAAAACGGATCATATTAAATGCATACCCAGCAGGGCGCAGCTTTTGAGTATGCAGAAGAACGGTTATACATTCAAGCTTAACGGCAAGCCCGCAACGGTTGCAAAAATAAGTAAAGTTATAGCAGATAAATAAAAAGCTTTGGAGCTTATCACAGTAAGCCCGCATTTGTTAACAATTTGTAAACTATTCAAAATGTCACAAATGTCACGCAACAAGGTGCTATTATGTTATTGTGGTTAGTGGACAAATCACAATTTTCCCCTTGAATCGGCACGGAAGGCAGCGCGCAAAGCGTTGCCTTTTTTGCTGCATAAAAAAAGTAGGTGACTATATTTGAATAGATTTAATATAATGCAGGGCGATTGCTTAGAGCTTATGAAGAAAATCCCTGCAAATTCGGTTGATATGGTTTTGAGTGATTTACCCATATGGCACAACAAAATGTAAATGGGATAATATAATACCTGTTGCCCCGTTATGGGAAGAATACAACAGAGTAATAAAGCCAAATGGTGCAATAGTGCTTTTTGCCGTTCAGCCTTTTACAACAAAGCTGATTGAAAGCAACCTTAAAAATTTCCGTTATTGTTGGTATTGGAAAAAGAACAATGCAACAGGCGGGCAATTTGCAAAGGTGCAGCCCATGCGCTGCGTTGAGGATATTGTTGTTTTTTACAGCAAAAAGCCAACATACAACCCGCAGGGGCTTACGAAGTTAAAAAAGCCGATTGAGATAAAGGCAAATGTTAAAACTGATATTTATAATTGGCAAGGCAAAACTTCACAATTACAGCATTATACAAATTACCCCAAAAATTTAATTGAGTTTGCAAAGGATAACAAACGCTTTCATCCAACGCAAAAGCCTGTTGCTTTGCTGGAATACTTAATTAAAACATATACCCATGAGGGCGAAACCGTTCTTGATAATTGTATGGGTAGCGGCAGCACGGGCGTTGCCTGTGTGAATACAGGCCGCAATTTCATCGGCATGGAGCTTAATGCCGATTATTTTAATACAGCTTTAAAACGCATAGCCGAGGCGCAGGAAAACAATGCGCAGGGCTGATGCGTTTTTTATTTAACATCATATGAAAGGAGCTTATTGCTATGGCAAAAAAAATATGCATTATAGTAGGCCACGGAAAAAGCGAATCAGGCGGCTATGATAGCGGCGCAGTGAGCAAGGATAAAAAATACCATGAGTTTAAAATTGCCCGTGAGATTGCCCGTTATTGCGCTGAGGAGCTTAATGCCGCAGGGTTTGAATGTGACCTTATGAATTATGAGGGTAATTTATACCTTACCGAAAGAGTTAAAAAGGTAAATGCAAACGATTATGATTTTATTGCGGAAATTCACCTTAATGCAGGCGGCGGCACGGGCGCAGAGGTATTTTATTATCACGGATCGCCCACGGGCAAAAAGTATGCTGCTGCTATTAGCAAATCAATAGCCAGCAAGCTTAACATCCGTGACCGCGGCGCAAAAATAAAGCTGGGTAAATCGGGCAAAGATTATTTCGCAATTATCCGTGATACAGAGCCTTGCGCTGTACTTGTTGAAACGGCGTTTATTGATACAGCAACAGACCTTTCAAAAGTATCAACGGCCGCAGGGCAGTGCGAATGCGGTGAGGCTATTGCTGAGGCGATTGCAAATATTAACGGCGTAAAGCTTAAAGATTCGCCCGCTGCGGCTGAATCCATAAAGCTTATTAATTCGCCTGTATATGCAAGCTCAACGGCCAAAACAGCCCGCAGCAAGAAAACGGGCACTTATTATTTTTACGATGGCATTGAATTCAATGGCCGTTATCGTATCACGAATAAGGCGGCGAACTGCGGCAAAAAGCCCGCTGGCCTGTATGTAACGGGTTATATTGAATTATAAAAAGGAGGGTGCTGGGGATGACCTTGAAAAAGAGTAAAGGGCAGTTAAATGGAGCGCAAGGCTTGCAGCCCTCTTTTAATCGTTTAGGCGGTGAGTAAATGGCACGGCCTTCGATGTATGAAACAAAAATCAAGCCGTACCTTGCGGAAATTCAGGAGCTTATGGCAAAGGGTGTGCCAAAGGCTGAAATTGCGGAGCAGTTTGGAATATCCGAAAGTACGCTTTATAAATATCAACGCGAAATAGAAGATTTCAAAAAAGCGGCAACCGCTGGCCGCGGGCGCGCTGTTAGAGATTTGGAAAACGCTGCTTTTCAATCTGCGATAGGCCATTATGTAACAGTTGGCAAAGGAATGAAATGCGTTGTTAAAGAATATGACGAAAACGGCAAAGTTAAAAGCGTGCGTGAAACTGTTGTACCATATGAGGAAACGCAATACATCCCGCCGAACGCGGCTGTTTTGTGCTTTCTGTTAAAGAATTGGAGCGATTACAGCAATGACCCGCAAGCAGCTGAAATGCGCAAAAAAGAGTATGAGCTTAAAAAGGCGGTTGCGAAAGAAAATAATTTTGATTTGGAAGTGTAAAAAATGAGTGCTGTTTATGTTCTTGATGGCAACAACAATTATGTTGAATCAATGACGAAAGAGGAAATACTTGCAGCTATTCAGGCGGCTGCCGCGGGCGGCGAATTTAAGGGCTTTAATAACACTGCTTTTGTTTCAAAGATCAGGGAGCTTAATAAAAATGCTGAGTTTGGTGTTTGGGTGGGAACTCAGGCCGAATATAATCTTATTACCCCAAAGGCAAAAAATGTGCTTTATCTTATTTCGGATGATCCGCTTTGCTATGATTTGCCGATGAAAACTGAAAATGCGCTTAAAGCCATTGATGAAATTGAGTTAAAACTTGAAGGCTATGACAAAACGGAGCAGGAGCTTAAAACAGGTTATGACAAAACGGAGCAGGAAGTTAAACGGATAACAACAGATTTTGCCGCAGTTAACGAAAACTTTGCAGCTGCGCAGGCAAGTTATGCGGAATCAAAAAAAGCCTTTGAAGGTATGCAGCTTTCATATGATGATATGCGCGCACAGTTTGAAAAGGCAACAAAGATTGAAACAATTTTTGAAAGTGCTGAGGGTACAACACAATGCGAAACAAGCCGCGCATTTAATGAATTTAAAGAGGTTTGTATTGTTTATACGCTTATAACGCCCGCGAGCTTATTCAGCCCGTATAAAAATCAAATAAGGCTTGTTACGGCTGCGCTTGATGAATATTTGAATATAAGCGAAACAATGCCCTGTAACAGCACTGTTGCAGAGGATGTAATTACCGCGTATATTCGCCTGCGTATAAGTAACAGGGAATCAAATTCAAGAAAATATACGCGCCTTGAATCGTACAACGGCGCAACAAGTATTACAGGGCAAACCTCAACATTTAAAATCCATAAAATTTATGGCATTGGTGAGGTGGTATAAATGGCGTATCTTAACGGAAATTGCACATTTTTAAAGCCGAGCCTTGAAATTGAAAACACGGTTATTGCTGAACGCCCAACCGCAACAAAAGTTTTATCATATGGCAACGGTGATTATGATTGTTTGAATGATTACAGCGGCGTACTTGTATTTTATCTGTATGAAAGTTTTCCCGAGCTGCCTGACGGCACGGAAATAAAATCATTATCGTTTCTTATGGATGGTGAATGGCATACGCTTGAAAGTCTTTCGGCAAAGTATGAAGTTTACGAAAATGTAAATAAAAAAGTGCGGTTTAATGCAGATAATGCATGGACTGAAATTAGCAGGCTGTATTTTGAGGATGTTAATAATGAATTGGGAATGGCGGCCGTAAACGGCGTTATTTCTGAAATCGAAGTTACATATTACACAGATTAAATTTTTACGGAGGTAAAAAGAAATGAATATTAAAATGATTAAGAGCGAAAATAACAGCGGCCTTATTTCAAATGGCTTTTGGGGAGCAAACACGCTTTCATTTTGGGTTGACCTTCCCAAAAATGCGGCAGTTGATTATATCCGCATTAAGGGCGAATTTGATATTGAAGGCGTTGGCAAGCAGAAGGATAAGCTGCTTAATGATATTGAATGCCCTGTAATTGTTACATATCACAGGGAATTTGCTGCAAAGGTGCATAACCCTGAGAGAATGCAGCGCATTATTGCAACCGCTTATTTCCCTGAGGGTATACCCGTTGACCTTTATAACAAAATAAACAGCGGTGAAATTGAGCATTTCGATGTTTATTATCATGAGGAATATGTTGCAGTAACAGAATGAAGTTATTAAAAAGCGTTCATGAGCTTTATGTTACAGGCGAATTCAGGGGCTTGCGGCAGGAGCTTATGAATAAGAGGGTTGACGGCTCAGGGCTGTTGCGTTGCCAGCATTGCCATGAAGTTATTACAAAGGCTTGCGATTGCATTGCGCACCATATAAAGCCCGTAACGCTGGGAAACCTTAACAATGTTGAAATAACATTAAATCCCGCAAATATTGCGCTTGTTCATCATAAGTGCCATAACGAAATACATGAGCGCTTTGGATATGCGCGAAAAAAAATATATTATGTTTACGGCGCGCCGCTTAGCGGTAAAACAACATGGGTTAAAGATAACAAAGGCAGCAACGATATTGTTATTGATATGGATAGCATATGGCAATGTATAACGGGCGGCCAGCGTTATTATAAACCTGATGCGCTGAAAACAAACGCATTTGCAATGCGGGATTTTCTTCTTAGTATGTGCAAAGAAAATAAAGGCTTTTGGAATAACGCCTATATTATTGAGGGCGGCGCTGTTAAAGTAAAACGGGAGCAGCGGCTGCGGGCGTTAGGTGCTGAGCCTATATATATTGAGGCCACGCAAACGGAATGCCTTGAACGGCTTGAACGCGATATTGACAGACAGCCATACATTGAGGAATGGCGGCAATATATTAATGAGTGGTTTGACACATACGAAAGTTAAATTGCTGGCTGACTTTTTTCATTTTATATCCTTTCAACCGCTGGCAGGGCGGGTTATACTCTGCCGCAACATGAGGCATTCGCATAACAGTAGTGCGCACGGCTTTGACCCGTGAGGATAAGGGGCAGCACCTTAATGCCTTGCCAAAGCAGCAAGCGAGTATTGAAGCGCGAAAAGTTAAGTATTGTATTCAGGGTGATGGGCTGGCAATGGCTGATGATAAGATACGGCGCGGCTGCTATACTTCTAAAATGGGAGCTTATAACATGGCATACTATGAGCCGCAAAAGCAGGAGCTTAATACAAGCATATATCTGCATAATAACAAGCAAGGTTTTCGATATAACATAAATCATCCGAAAATCAACGAATTATACAGGCGTTATAAAAAGTGGCAAGGTATTCCGCAAGGCGATCCGCTGAGTAATGAGCAGCGGCGCGATTTTGAAAAATATCTTGACGGGATTTTTAAAAAATAATCCCCCCCGTTTTCATCAAAAGAATTTTGCGCCCATACTGTGCGCCCAACCTCTTTTACATACGGGGCAAAAAATTGAGATTTTTGAAAAAGTTTGCACAAACCTATTAAAACCGCTGGAAAAGAGGGCAAAGATATGGAAAAACCCGAAAGGCTTGAAGAATTGCAGGCGATATTTAAGGATATTGATGCGAATATGTATAAAGTTATCACGCCCCTGCTCCCTCAGGTTGTTTTTTTGGAAAAAAGGCTTGAGGATTTGCGCGGCTTGCCTCATTTGCGAATACATCCGAAAGATGTTGCACGGCAAGAAGTGACCGCAGCGGGGAAACAGTACAAAGAACTTTTGCAGCAATATGCAAACTGCATTAAAATCCTTCAAACAACGCTTTACAGAGGCGGCGGCGAGGGCGATGATGCACTTGAAAAAATGTTGAGTGAGTTTTTAACATGACCCATTTAGAAAGTTATTATGAAATGATATGCAAGGGCGATGTTATTGCTGGTTACTATTTGCGAAAGCAAGTTGAAAACCTCTTAAATGACATGGATAACCCAGCGTATATATACGATACAACCGAAGCTGATAAGCGCATTAAATTTATGGAATCATATTGCTTGCAGAGCAAAGACCCTTTTTATATGAAACCCGTTGTTTTAATGCCGTGGCAAAAAGCTTTTTGGGAATCGGTATACTCTTTCAAAATGGCTGATACGGGGTTTCGCCGTTTTTGGGAGGTACTGCTTGAAGTTGCCCGAAAGAACGGCAAAAGCACAATGTTTGCAGCTGACGGCAACACGGATTTATTTATTGGTGCTGGCGGTGTTGATATTTGTTGCCTTTCAAATGACGATAGACAAGCAAAGCTTATCTTTAATGAAACCGCTGGTATGCGTTCCCGCCTTGATCCGAAAAAACGCATAACAAAGGATAACTTGACAGAGTTAAAAAATTACAAGCGAAATATTACGGTTTTCAGGCTTGCCGCAACCGTGCGAAATCTTGACGGCTTTAACCTTTCAAAATGTTATTGCGATGAATCGCACGAATTGCCGCTTGGCGCTGAGCTTGTGGATGCTGCATGGCGTGCAATGAGCGTTAAAGATGAGCCGTTATTTTTGAATTGCACAACAAACGGCTATAATCGCGGCGAATATCTTGATGATAGAATTGAATACGCAAAAAAAGTCATAGATGGGGAAACAATAGACCCCCATTTTATGGCTTTTCTTTATGAGCAGGATAGCGAACTTGAAGTTTGGCAGGATGAAGAAAGCTGGGAAAAATCAAACCCCTCTTTGCGCTATGGTGTAAAGAAGATTGCAAAGCTGCGCGCCGATGTTGAGGCGGCAAAAACCGATAAGAAAAAGCGCGTGAAACTGCTTGTAAAAGATTTTAATATCCCTGTTGGTAATTCGGAGGCGTGGCTTATGGCCGATGAATATATTTACCCGCAGGAGGTTTATAACCTTGATGAATTCCGCGGCTGCGTTGCGCTTGCTGCGGTGGATTTATCAGCAACAACAGACTTAACAAACGCAAAAATTTTGCTTATGCGGGCGGGTGATCCTGTTAAGTATGTTTATTCGCATTATTGGATTCCCTCCGAAAAGCTCAGCCGTTCCGATGATAGAACGGCGGGCGCTGAATATCGCGAATGGGCGCGCAAGGGTTTAATTACCATTCACGATGAGCCTGAGAACGATGCGGCCACGGTTGCCCGCTGGCTTGCAGGCCTCAAAAAGAGCCATAATATAAAAATTTATAAATGTGGTTATGACCAATGGGGCAGCAAGGATTTTATTAATGCAATGGATAATTTCGGCATTGAGTGCGAGAGGATTGAGCAGAATGAAAAAGGCATGAGCAATGCAATGAAACTGCTGGAAGGCGATTTGAAAGGCCGCCGCGTTAATTATGGCGGTAATGCAGTTGATGAGTGGTGTTTTGGTAATTGCGCCGTAAAGGTGAGCGATTCGGGCGGCTATATGCCTATTAAAATAGGCGGCCAAAAAGCCCGCCGCATTGATGGTGCTGTTACTTGTATTATCTTATGGGAAACATACCGCCGCTTTAAATCCGAATTTACAAATTATATTAAATAAAGCATGGGAGGCATTTAATTGGGGCTTTTTAATTTCTTCAAAAAACCGCCGAAACAGCACGGCACAACATATGCGCCGACAATGACGGGCGCAACCCCTTTTTATTCCGATTTTGGCGCAGATATTTACGCAAGTGATATTGTTATGCAGGCAATAAGCCGTTCGGCGAATGAGTTTAAAAAGCTCCAACCGCGGCATATAAAGACAGTTGAAGGCTTGCAAAAGGTAATTACCGATAGCAGCATTGCAAAGGTGCTGCGCCGCCCAAATCCTTTAATGTCGCAGGCCGATTTTTTTGAAAAAATCCGCATATTACTTGAATTAAATAAAAATGTTTTTATCTATCCTGAATGGTACATATCAAAGGGCAATGACAAAATAATAACAGCGCTTTGGCCGTTAAAACCCTCAGCCGTTTCGATGCTGGTGGATGCGGGCGGGCGCTATTTTTATGCACTTGAATTTTCAAACGGCTATAAAACGGAAATTGCTGTTGAAAATATAATCCATTGGCGAAAAGACTTTTACGATGATTATTTTGGCGGCCGTGATAGCATTGGCGGCGAGCGTGGAACGCTTAGAATGCTGCGCGAATATGACAAATTAACGCAGAGTATTGCCAAAGCGGCGGCCTGTTCTTGCACGGTTAACGGCCTTGTAAAGAGCAATACATATTTAAGCGATGATGAACAGATTGCAAAAGAAAAGGATTTTGTTGAACGCCTGCAAAACAATGAAAGCGGGATATTGTTCACAGACCTTAAAACGGAATATCAGGCGATCAGCCGAGATATAAAAATTGTTGATGCTGAAACGCTTAAATTTTTCCATGAGTGCATTATGCGTGCAACGGGTTGCAGCCTGCCGATTCTCAACGGTACATATACCAAAGCCGAAAAAGAGGCTTATTATGAAAGTTTTCTTGAAGCTGATATAAAATCGCTGGGGCAGGCGCTCAGTAATTTCGCGTTTTCCGAAAAATCTGTTGCGCATGGCAATGAAATAGTGCTTTATCCGAATGATATTGCGTTTATGTCAATGGAAAACAAACTTGCAGCACTTCAAGCGGGTTTACCTGCTGGAATATTTACCAAAAACGAAGCCCGCGAGCTGTTAGGTTATGCCCCGATTGAGGGCGGCGATGTAATGCCGCGCGGCTACAATGAAATTGATAATGCTGGAAACAGCAAGAAGGAGGAAAATGACAATGCCGAGGAATGATGCATATTTTCATCGCGGCTATAATGCCGAAATGAGGGCAGCGGGCAACGATGAGGGCGGCGCGGGGCATATTATCGAAGGCCTTGCGGCTGTTTGCGACAATGAAACAAGAATATCAACCCCGTTCGGCGAATGGATTGAGGTTATACGCGGCGGCGCATTTGATGAAACAAATTTTGATGATGTGCGGCTTTTGGTTAACCATGATTTTAACGGCATAGCCCTTGCCCGTTCGCGCAGAAATAATAAAAGCGATAAGCCGAATACAATGCAGCTTACCGCGGATAAAAACGGCGTGAGAATTAAGGCAGACCTTGACACGGAAAACAATGAGCAGGCGCGCGCGCTGTATTCAGCCATTGAGCGCGGGGATATGGATGGCATGAGCTTTTGCTTTTATGTTTCCGAAGAAGATCAGGAATGGGAAAAGAAAAACAATGAGCTTTACCGCTATATCAATAAAGTTGATAGCGTGATTGAGGTATCTGTTGTTAATTTCCCCGCATACCCGCAAACCGAAATTGATACGCGTTCGCTGGAGAGTGACAAAATGCAGCTGGAGAGCTGCCGCAGGGCGTTGGAGAATGCCCGCAATAGCACCCCCCTTGACTATAAAACAAAAATTTTAATTTCACAGTACGGAGGTAACAAAAAATGAAAAAATTTCTTGAAAAGCTTTTGAGAACAAAGCAGGAGCAGCATAAAAATCTTACTGCTGCAATTATCAAAGCGGAATCAGAAGAAGAACGCGCACAGATTGGCGCAACCCTTGAGGCTCTTGCGGCTGAAATTGACGAACTTAAAGAAAAGATTGCCGAAGTTGATGAGCCTGCTGGCGCTGGCGAAGGTGAAGGCGAAGGCAGAAACAACGGCGAAGGCGCTCAGGGCGCAAATGCAGGCGCTGGCGAAGGCCGCGGCGTTAATGTTGTTGCAACAATGCAGCCCCGCGGCGCAGCTGCTCAGGGTGCGCAGAATGTTGATCCCCGCGATACTCAGGAATATCGCAATGCATTTATGGAATATATGTGCCGCGGTGTGCAGATTCCCGCAGAGCTGAGAGCAACAACAACAACCGCTGACGGCTCGGCCGCTATTCCTACAACCCTTCTTAATGAAATCGTTAAGGAGCTTAAAGGCTACGGCGAAATTTATAATAAGGTGCGCAAGCTCAACATTTTGGGCGGTGTTAAAGTGCCTATTCTTTCGCTTATGCCTACTGCTACATGGATTGGCGAAAGCGCTGCAAGCGCTGATAATAAGATTGCGGCAAATGATGCCGTATCATTCAATTATTACGGTGTTGAGTGCAAAATTTCACAGACCGTGCTTGTAAATGTAACAACATTTGCAGCGTTTCAGGCTCTGTTTGCACCCCTTGCGGCTGAGGCTGTTATTAAGGCTCTTGAAATCGCATTTGTTGCGGGTGACGGCAATAACAAGCCCCTCGGCATTACAGCAGATACACGCGTTCCCGAAAAGAATGTTATTTCTCTTACAGCTGCCGAGTTTGCAAGCTGGGGCGGCTGGAAAAAGAAAGTATTTGCAAAGATGCCTAAGGCTTACCGCAACGGTGAGTTTGTTATGGCTCAGGGTACTTTTGATGGCTACATTGACGGCATGGAAGATAAGAACGGCCAGCCCATCGGCCGCGTAAATTACGGCATTGAAAACGGCGAAACATACCGTTTCGGCGGTAAGAATGTTATGACCGTTGAGGATGATATTATTGCACCTTATGACAGTGCAAGCGCTGGCGATGTTGTTGCCGTGTTTGTTGATTGGAGCAAGTATGCAATGAACTCAAATCTTGAACTTAAAGCCGTTAAGTGGGAGGATCACGATACAAACGAAATCAAAAACAAGGTTATCCTTGTTTGTGATGGCAAGCTGCTTGATCCTCATGGCGTGCTTATCATCAAGAAGGGCGAATAATTTAATTACTGACCCCGCGCAGGAATATCCCCGCGGGGTTTTCTTTTGAGGTGGTTAAAATGACAAGTGCGGAACTTTTTGAAATTGTTAAGCCGAATGTTAACGGCGTAACGCCTTCAAGCAATTTTTATGACAGCAAAATCAAATTTTTAATAAATGAGGTTTTGGGGTATTTGGAATCTGCTGGCGTACCCGAAAGCGCGCTTACAGAAAAAACGGCGGGCATTGTTACGGTTGGCGTTAACGATTTGTTTGACCTCCCCAGCGGCACAATTAAATTTTCGCCTTATTTTTATCAGCGCGTAACACAGCTTGAAGCAAAGGCCACGCGTGAAAAAAGGGAGGCGGCTGGCAATGTTTAAGCCCGCAAAGGCTGCGAATATGCGCACTGTTGTGCAGCTGCGCATTGTAGCAAGCGAAACACATGACGGCAGGCGCTTAAAGCGCGAGTATGCTGATTCATTTATTTTCCCTTGTAATTTTTCATCGCACGGCGGCACTGAAAGCGTTGTTGATGGCTTGCTGGTGATTGATGAAACAGCAACAGTAACAAGCCGCTATTTTCCCGAAATAACCGCAAATTGCCGCATTAAGCTGCTCCCCAGCGGCGCAGAATATGAAATCATAGGCGAGCCTGAAAATGTTGAAATGGCAAATATGTGGCTTATATTCAAAGTGCGGCGCATTAAAGGCGGTGCTTGATATGGCAAAACCGATTTTGCAAATAAGCGGCTTTGATGAAATGATAAAAAAACTTGAATCAACATCAAAAGCAGCGGAGCAAATTGGAAAAAAGACCGCGCAAGATTGCGGCGCAATTCTCAAAGCTGAAATTGTGGATCAGGCCAAAAGCGCAGGGCTGCCCGATAAACTTATTAAGCAAATTGATGAGGATTTTGAGGCAGAGAGCGCAAGCGGTAAATTTCGTTATTTGGTTGGCTGGCGTAAAGTGGAGCATACCCGCGGCGCGCCCCTTACCGATAGCGAAAAAGTTATTATTGCAAACTACGGCACGCCTGAGCGTTTCACGAACGCAGGCGCTTCCCGTGGTGAAATCAAAAAGCTTAATTTTTTGAAGAAAGCAAAGGCAAAGGCAAAGCTTAAAATCAAAAGAAGGATTGAAAGCGGATTTGCTGAGCTTAATAAGGAGCTTGAAAAATGATTGATAAACTTATAAGCGCCCTGCATTCCTTTTGCAACGGGGAAACCTATGAGCAGGGAACGCTTGCAGCTAACAAAGAATACCCTCCAAAATTTATTACATATTCTTTCGCCTCAAATGACTGCATTTATTTTGATGATAAAGAAATTGGCAGCCGTTGGAGTGGCGCAGTTATTTTTTACAGCTCCGATTATGCTGAGATAATCAGCGAGCCGCCCAAAATACGGGCAGCGCTGCGGGCGGCTGGCTTTATAGTCATAGGCAAGGGCGCGCCCGTTCCCAGCTCCCGCCCCTCGCATGACGGGTGGGCGTTGGATTTTGAATTTGTTGAAATGGAGGCATAAAAATAATGGATGCAAAAGATTTGAGATTTCGCAGAGGCCTTAAAAATGTTGTTGTTGCCGAAGTAACAGAGGACACAGCCGAAAAATATGATGTAGGCACTATAAAGCCCCTTTTTGCGGCTGGCAATATGACCGTTTCGGTTACACAGGATAAGGCTGCAATTTGGCTTGATAACAAGATTGTTGCAACAATGGGGCGTGAAGCACCCAGCGAAATCAGCGTTGACGGATCGGCCATTAAAGAAGAGTTGCAGGCTGAGCTTTTCGGCAAGGATATTGACGATGAAACAGGCGTTATTATGGATAGCGGCGATTTTGTCGAGAAATATTATGCTTTCGGTGCTGAGGTTGGTAATTACGGCGAAAAGCCTTCTTATGTGTGGTTTTTGAAAACTACGCTTACAATTCCTAACGATGTAACAAAAACAGAGGATGAAAGCACCGATTGGAACGGTTCAAGCATTACCGTTACAGCACAAAAAACCGTTCATGAGTTTGAAACAAAGAAGGGCAAAAAGGCTATGAAACGCATGGTACTTGATCCGAATTTGAGCGAACTCCTTCCCGAAAAAGATTGGTTTGCTCAGGTTGTAACGCCCGATAATGTTAAAACCGTTGCAACGAAAAAGACGGCAGCAGCAACAGAATAAACAACAATAAATAAAGCAAAAGGAGCTTATTGCTATGGCAAAATTTGAACTGAAAATATATAAAGGTGATGAGGTTGAAAAAACCTATGCTGTAAATCATTGCCCGTGGGGGCTTTATACAGAGGCCGCAGATGTGCAGGATCACATTAAAACTATGGCGGGCAACGATGTTATAAAATCAGTTGGAAATATCATGTTGCAGCTTTTTGAAGGCCTTACAACAGAGGATTTGCAGAGGGCTGACGGCCATGAAGTAATGAGCCTCTTTGTACAGCTTGTTTCACCTGATGCAAGCAAAGGCAGCAAGGCAATAAAAAACGCGTAAAGGCTGCGGGGGAAACCTCGCGGCCTTTAACTTTATATGAGCAGTTGCTTGATATAACTGTTGAGCTTGCAAAGCTGTTTAATTTAACGCCTTTCGATATCTTTGAAAAAGATAAAACCCATGTGTTAATGATGATTGATTATTTTCTTTCACGGGATAACGGCGAGGCGGAAAAACCTACACAGGCAAGCCCGCAGCAGATTGAAAATGCTGGCGGGTATGCCGATCCAATATGGAATTATATTTAAAAGCGTGGTGAGCTTATGTCAAACGATAATAATTTTGGTGCTGGTTTTAGCATTGATATAAGCAATTTTAAGGCTGGCCTTGCCGCTGCAAATAAACTGATACGCGAAAGCGAGGCAGAATTTAAAGCGGCTGCGGCTGGTATGGATGATTGGAGCAAATCGCAGGAAGGCCTTGAAAAGCGCGTTAACAGTTTGAATAAAATTGTTGATGTTCAATCGGAAAAGGTGAAGGCGCTCCAACGCGAAAAAGAGCGCATTATTTCAACAATGCAGGCAGAAGGCAAAAGCCATGAGGAAATTGCCCGCGCTGTTGATGATGTTAACGGCCGAATTATCAAAGAGAGCAATACCCTTGACAGGTACAAAAAAGACCTTGACAAAGCCGAGGGCGCTCTTGATAAATTTAACGCTGAGCAGGAAGATGCGGCCGATGCTGCAAACGATGCAGAGCGCAAGCTTAAAGATGTTGGCGAGGCCGCTGAGGATGCGGGCGATGGCTTTACAGTTGCAAAGGGTGCGATTGCTGGCTTTATATCAAACGGGCTTTCGGCCTTAGTGTCAAAGGTGGGCGAAACAATCAGCTCTATTGCTGGGCTTGCTGATGAAACCCGCGAATACAGGAACGAAATGGCAAAGCTTGATACAAGCTTTGAAACGGCTGGCCTTTCGGCTGAATCTGCGCAAACAACCTTTAAGGATTTGTATGGCATTATGGCCGATGAGGGCGCTGCAACAGAGGCGGCGCAGCAGCTTGCAAAAATTTCGGATAATCAAAAGGAACTTGATGCCAATACCCGAATTTTAACGGGCGTATGGGCTGAATATGGTAACAGCATACCCCTTGAAGGCCTTGCGGAAGGTATTGCCGCAACAAGCAACATGGGAAGTGTGCAGGGCGTGCTTGCCGATGCCCTTGAATGGCAAGGCGTTAACCTTGATGACTTCAACGAAAAGCTCGGTAAAATGTCAACAGAGGAAGAACGCGCTGCATATATTCAGGAAACCCTTACGGATTTATATGGCGAATCTGCTGACAAATTCCGCGAAAACAACGAAAGTGTTATTGCGGCAAATGAAGCGCAGGCCGATTATAATGACAAAATGGCCGAGCTGGGTGAAAAGGTTGAGCCTATAACTACGGCTGTTAAAGAGGGCTTTACGCAAATACTTGATAGCGTGCTTGCGCTTGTTGAGGATGTTGATACGGAGGCAATAAGCGAATCTATTGCGGGCGGCTTTAAAACTTTTGTTGATGAGGTTATACCCGCAATTAAAGACGGCTTTCAGTGGGTGCTTGATAATAAGGATGGGCTTATTGCTGGCGTTGCTGGTATTGGCGGGGCTTTTGTTGCGTTTAAGGCGGCAAGTTTGGTTGATACGGCTGTAAGTGCCTTTAAGGCCTTTAAGCTTGCGAATGAGGGCGCAACGGTTGCGCAATGGCTTATGAATGCGGCAATGAACGCAAACCCCATAATGCTTATTGTAACGCTTGTGGGCGGCCTTATTGCTGCGCTGGTAACATTTGTTGCAACAAATGAGGATGCCCGCGCAAAATTTGTTGAAATTTGGGAAAACATAAAAGCCGCGTTTGTTTCTTTCGGTGAAAAAATCAAAGAAACATTCGACAAGGTGAAAAAATGGTTTTCTGAGCTGGGCGATAAGGCGGCCGAAATTTGGGGAAATCTCAAACAGGGCGCGGCTGATGCGTGGGAAGGTATTAAAAATATCTTTTCAAAAGTTGCATCGTTTTTCGGCGATATATTCGGCGATGCTTGGAGCAGAGTAAAAAACATTTTTTCAACAGGCGGCAAAATTTTTGACGGTATAAAAGAGGGTATTTCATCAACCTTCACAAATATCGTTAACAGACTTATCCGCGGAATCAATAAAATTGTTGCTGTACCGTTTAATGCGATCAATTCGGCGCTTACCAAAATTAAAAATGTTGAAATTGCAAATTATAAACCGTTTGCAGATAAAATTTCAACAATATCCGTTCCCGAAATCCCTGAGCTTGCTGAGGGTGGTATTTTAACAAGGGCAACCCATGTTATTGCGGGTGAGGCTGGCGCTGAGGCCGTGCTGCCCCTTGAAAAAAATACGGGCTGGATGGATATGTTTGCCGAAAAGCTTGCGAGCAAAATGCCCGCTGCTGGCAATGTATATCAAACAAATCATTTTTCGCAGGCGCATAGCCGTTATGAGCTTTATAAAACAAAGCAGCAAACGCTTGCGGCGCTGCGGCTTGCAACAAAAGGGGGTTAATTCTTGTGTTTATTCTTAAAAATGAAGCGGGCGCAGAATTAAAGCTAATAGGCAACCCCCTTTTTGATTTGTCACATATTGAAGGCTTAACAAAATATGCAGGCAGCTTAGCAAGCAGTACCTCAGCCAGCGCAGACGGTGACACGGTTACAAATGCGCAGGCGCTCCCCCGTGATATTGTTATGGATTTAACAATAAAAGACGGGGTAAATGTTGAAAACGCCCTTGATGTAATTAAGGGCGTTGTTAAGCCGAAAAAGAAATTAACGCTTATATGGAATGATAAAACGATTGAGGGCATTGCTTCCGATATGGATGCGCCCCGATTTTCCGAAAAGGTAGTTTTACAAATTTCGTTGCATTGTTCAAATCCGTGGTGGAAAAATGTGCAAAACATTATCACGGAAATTGCTGAATCAATCCCGCTTGCGCATTTTGCAATGTCATTTTTAATTGATGATGAGGGAAATGTTGAAAGCAAGCCGCTGGGTGAAATAGATTTAAACCGCACAAAATCATTTAATAATGATGGCGATGTTGCTGTTGGTATGGATATATCAATTATTGCCGTGGGTGAAGTTGTTAACCCCTCATTGCGCCGCAATAACGGCGATTTTATCGGCTGTAATGTAACATTGCAGGAAGGTGACGAAATCAAAATTACAACCCATAAGGGCAATAAAACAATTACCCTGAACGGTGAAAATGCAATGAGCAAAATAATGCGCGGCAGCAGCTTTATGCAGCTTGATACGGGCGAGCAGGAATTTACACTTGCGGCAGATAGCGGCGCAAGCTTTTGCTATTTTACTGTATCATACTCGAAAATGTATGTATAAGGAGCGGAGGCATGGCAAGGTTTGAATATATCGAAATACGAAATGCGCAGCTTGAACTCTTAGGCATTATTGATGATGCAAACAGCATGATTTGGCACAGCGTTTATTATGGCATAGGCGATTTTGATATTGAAATTGCCAAAACAAAAAAGGCGCTGGAACTTTTGCGCAGGGGTAATTTTGTTACCCGTTACGATAGCGATGAAATCGGCATTATTGAAAGCGTTGAAACGCTGACCAATGAGGCGCAAGAAAAGGTATTGACCGCAAGCGGGCGCTTTGCAAAGGTTTTATTAAATCGCCGCTTGATTTATCAGTTAAGTGGATCACAAAACAAAGCAACCGTTTTAAGCGGAAATGTGCAAACCGCCGTTCGCGGGCTTGTAAGCAATAACGCCATTAATTGCCCGTTTGACAGCAAGCGCAATATTTCACTTTTGGAGCTGGGCGCAGCTGATAGCTCAATAAATGAAATTATTGTTGATGAAAACGGCAAGGCGGCAAGCAAGCAAGTGAGTTATCAAAACTTGCAGGAATATACTGATGAATTGTTGCAGGAATATGAGATTGGCGCAAAGGTTATTTTTGCCGATTTGGGAAAATTGCAATATGTCTGTTATAAAGGCCGCGATTTGTCAAGCGATATTATTTTTGGCGTTGATTTTGATAACCTGATTAATATATCAGTAAGCGAAAATGATGCGGCTTTGCGTACCACGGCATTAATCGGCGGCGCTGGTGAAGGCCTTGAACGCTTTTACTCGCTTATAGGCGGGGAAATGCAGGGGCTTGACCGCCGCGAGGTATTTATTGATGATTCAAGTATTGCCCGTACCTATAAGGATGCGGCAGAAACGGAGCAGGAATATACTGCGGCCGTTTACAAGGAAATGCTTGACACAGACGGCGCGCAAAAGCTTGCGGATATGAAAGCAACGCAGCTTTTTTCTTGCGCCTTAGACCTTAACAACAGCCCTTATATTTTCGGCGTTCATTACGATGTGGGCGATGTTGTAATGCTTTCGGAAAATGAGCTTGATATATTTGCCCCCGTGCGCATTTTGGAAATAACAGAGGTACGCGATTCGGCGGGGTATTCTGTTGATGGCGTGATTGGAGTGTAAAAAATGGAGTTTAACGATAATGCACTTTTCATTTTAACCCTTGTTCTTGGCGTTCTTACAATTATTAATTTTGTTTCAGGCCAAAAAGATAAGGCCAGCAAAAGCGGCAAGGGCAACGGGGAAGTGTTAAGCACTTTGATATCAATTCAGGATAAGCTTGTTGACCTGAAAAGCGATACAAACGAAATTAAAAACAAGCAAAACGAGCAGGGGCTTGAAATTGCAACCCTGAAAGAGAGTGCGCGACAGTTTGAAGAATGGAAAAAAGCGGCTGAAAAGCGCATACATATTCTTGAAATAACTATTGCAGGAGGCGAAAGCAATGAATAATGAATATATCAATGAAATTCTTGGCGTGATAATCACGGCGTTTGTTATTCCTCTTATTACTTATTTGAGCAATGAAGCAATTAAGCTGCTTAAAGAAAAGGTGGCTGAGCTTAAAATTAAGAAGGCTGAAAGCGTGGCGCAGGCGGCCGTTGCGGAAGTGTCACAAACTTATGTTGATCCCCTCAAAAAGGCGGGAGCTTTCACGGATGAAAACGCGCTTATTGCGTTCAACAAAGCTTTTGAACTTGGCAAACAGCTGATTAATGAAAGCACGCAGGAGCTTATTGCGGAAATACATAATAATTTTGATAGCTGGCTGCAAGCGCAGATTGAAACGGCTGTTAAAAACAAGTAACAGGAGGGCAAAGCTATGGCACAGAAAAGCGGCTTTTTTAATTCGCTGCTTGTAGATGGCGAATATGACCGCGCAATTAATGCAAACGACTTCCGCAATTATATGGCGGCAGTTGTTTCAACGGGCGTGCGCCGTTCGTATTTGAATGATTTGAGGGTTACGGCTGCGGGCGGTATGGCTTTATCAATCGGCGCGGGTTTTGCTGTTGTTGAAGGCGCATATTTTCTCAATGATACGGCTTTCAATTCTTTCACAGTGCCGACAGCACCCACGGGCGAGCGTTCCCGCATTGACCGCGTTGTAATTCGCCTTGATGATTCTGTAAGCGTGCGCGAGGTTACATTTGCATACAAGCAAGGAACGCCTGCGGCTGAGCCTGTTGCGCCTGCGCTTGTTCGCAGCGGTGATATATACGAAATCGCGCTTGCGGATATTGTTGTTGCTCCGATGGTAACAGAAATTACGCAGGATAAAATTACAGATCAGCGCCCGAATGAGGCGTTATGCGGCTGGGTAAGCACGCCCCTCGGTTATGAGGGCTTAATTGCAAAGGTTGATACAGAAATTGAAGAATGGTTTGCGGATAAGCGTGATAAACTTGCCAATGTAACACTTTTTAAGCGTTATATTTGGAGTACAACATTGACCGCCGCAGCTGCAAGCGTAACATTTGATATCCCGCAGTATGAGGCGGGCAGCACTTCAATTATTGATGTGTTTGTTAACGGCAATATTGAGCTTGAAGGCAGTGATTTTACACTGAACGGCAGCACAATTATTTTTTCAGGCACTAAAAATGCAGGCACGGAAATTAATGTTATTTGCTGGAAAAGTATTGACGGCACAGGCCTCGGCTCTGTAAGCGATGAGGTAACGCTTTTGCAAAACAAAGTTGCAACCCTTGAAGGCGCTGCAACCTATACATACAGATGCACGGGCGCAAATGACAATGTAAGCCTTTCACAGATTGCGCAGGCCTTTTATAGCGGCTATTATGTTGCAGAGGATTGCACCCCCGCAGCGATTGCCTTCTTGGAGGCGCTGGGCGGCAATGCAAGGCTTGCAGCATTAGGCAACCGCACGCAAATGCTTGTTCGCGTTGTTGGTGCTTGCGGTGTTACTGCTCCGTATTCAGGCGATGGCTCAGCAACAAGCCGCTTTAAGTGGTTTAATTTGGGCTTATCGGAGCATACGGATAAAAGGCTGATTTTTGATTTTGCATACTGCGATCAGATTGAAATACCTTTAAGCGGTGCAACGGGCAATATTGTTTTCTTTGGCACTGACCTTTTCATTAAAAATGTAAGTGTTAAGGCGCTGGGAACTGCAAGCGGCTGCGATTGCATTATTACAGATGGTGCGCTTAGCAATGGCGATGTTCATTTTGAAAATGCTCGCTTTTATGTTGAAACAACAGGCAAGGCGCAAATTGCTGTAAACGGCTGTTTTCGTGATTGCGAGGGCGTTGTTATAAGCACAAAAAATCACGCGCTTGCTTTTTCGCCTGAGAGTACCAGCTTAATAAGGCTTGACGGCGGCAAATATCTTGCATATGCAACAGGCACATATATCGGCGCAGTTATTTATATATATGCAAACCGCACAAACGGTGTTGTTTATGCAAACGGTGTTAATTGCCCCACGGTTGAAAAAAGCGGATATAATCAAACCCTTTTAGCTGGGGGCTTTGCGGGTAAAGCGCTCATGTTCGGCATGATATCAACATTGCCGAAAGATGGCGAGTTTGTTGTTGACAGCAACCGAATCAATTTTAATAAGCCTCAGTAATAATATGAATTTAAAAAGCGGGTGGCCTTTATGGGCTGCCCGCTTTTTTCTTTTGCTCAGCGAGTTAAAACCCGCCTTATTATCATTAACGCACGGAAATGAGCGTTAAGTGCGTTTTTTTACTAAGTTAACGCACATTTTTGCGATTTTTTCACAATAACTTAGTTAAAACTTGCAATTTTAACTAAGTTAACGCGAACTTCCAATTATATCCAACATCAGTGTGCTAATTCAGTAGGCGGCCAGATGGTTAAGAAGATGATCGAAGCTTACGAAAACGGTATGAAATAAATCCGCTTTGCAAAAGGGGGCTTCCGCATTGGCGGAGGCTCTTTTTCTCACATAACACCGCATAAATCTGATAAAATGAAGCAAAATATTACAGATATGAACGGAGTGATTTTATGAAAATAACCGGCGGAGAATACGGCAAAATGGCAAAAAAGGCATCGCCGCCCACAAACAAGCTGAAAAACGGAATTTTGGCCTTTGTCATCGGCGGCTTGGTGTGTAGTCTTGGTGAGGGCATCGGTATGCTCTATGAAAGGCTCGGTGCGGATGCAGACGAGGTGAAAATGCTTGTTCCCGTAACGCTTATTGTTGTTGCCGCCTTTCTGACGGCACTTGGTGTGTTTGATAAAATTGCGTACTACGCAGGCGCAGGGACTATTGTGCCCATAACAGGCTTTGCAAATTCAATCGTTTCGCCTGCAATGGAGCATCAGAGCGAGGGCAGAATCCTCGGCACGGGTGCCAATATGTTCAAAATCGCAGGCCCCGTGCTTGTCTACGGCACCCTTGCGGCGGTGATTTACGGGGTTGTGTATTATATGACGGGCAGATAGCCCCAAAATTTCAATTTGATATTGATAAAAGCACGGAATACTTGTATAATATTTCTGTATAAATTTTTAACGGAGTGATATTATGAAAAGTATTCTGTCTTTTTTTGCGTCGATAATCATTCTTATCTGCACATCCCTTGATATTCCCTGCTTCCCCATGGGCGAAAAGCTTGATATGGAGAAGTTTGACCCTGTGCCCACCTTTGCTGAGGATTTCAGCGGCGAGCTTGACCGCAGTGTGTGGTCGGGTCACTATCAGTACGGCAACAGAACCGTTGACAGAAAAGGCAGCTACTGGAATCAGTACCTTGCTCAGACCAAAGACGGCAACCTTGTTATTCCCGTTGTTTACCTTGAAGAGGGTATGGGCGGCAAGGGTGCAGGCTGGTACACTGCAGGCATTGATACGGATTCCGATGCCAAAAACGGCTTCAGCCAGAAATTCGGCTACTTTGAGTGCAGATGTATTCTGCCCGAGGGTGCGGATATATGGAGCGCTTTCTGGCTTATGAACAGCGGTGTGTTTGACGAAGACGGCAGCGGCAGAGACGGCACGGAAATCGATATTTTTGAAAGCGACGGCTACGAAAATCTTTTCAAATACAACGTTTCGTCAAATCTTCATTTTGACGGCTACGGCGATGCACATCAGAAGCTGGGCGCAACCCGCTTTCTTATCAAAAACAATCCCTACGAGGAGTTCAATACATACGGCCTTGAGTGGAACGAAAACGAATATATTTTCTACATCAACGGTGTTGAAACCTTCCGCACCTCCTTCGGCGGAGTGAGTCAGAATGAAGAATATATCATTCTTTCCGTTGAAATGCGAGGCGAAAACGGCATTCCCTCCGAAAGAGAGAATGCTCCCGCAGAGGGCGCGGAATTTATCGTTGATTATGTAAAAGTTTATCAGTATATAGATTTGGCTAAATAAAAGAGGGTAAAAATGAAAAGATTTATAAAAAAAACAGCGGCGCTTATTCTTGCCGTTGCAATGGTGTTCAGCGTTCTGACCGTATCGGTTTCGGCACAGACAGATAAGACCTTAAAGTTCAACGAAGACGGAAAATTCAGAATAATGCACGTTACAGATACTCATCTTGAAGAGTCAAACCTCAAAGCATCTGTCTGGGCAATAGGCGAAGCCTGTGATATTGAAAATCCCGATCTGGTTGTTATAACAGGCGATAATGTTCAGAACTGCAAAGATGCCGCTGATACAAAGAAGCTTATTGACGGGCTTATGTCGGTTTTTGAAACAAGAAATATTCCCGTTGCGGTAACTTTCGGTAATCACGATTCCGAAACAGGCGCAATGTCAAGAGAAGAGCTTATGGCTTATTACAACACCTTCTCCTGTTCGGTTTCCGTTGATGACGGCGAGGCGCTTTCGGGCTGCGGAACATATAATCTCCCCATTATGTCATCCGACGGTGAAAAAGTTAAGTTCAACGTCTGGGTATTTGACTCAAACGATTATGATGAAGACGGAAATTATTCCTGTGTTCAGGCAGATCAGGTTGAGTGGTACAAAGCAAAGTCAGATGAGCTCAAAGCGGCAAACGGCGGCGAGAAAGTTTATTCGCTTGCATTCCAGCATATCATTGTTGCCGAAATATATGATGCGCTTAAGATGGTTGATTCAGAGAAGCTTTTCTCTTATGAGCATATCTATAACAAAGGCGAATACTATATGTTTGACCCCGAGGGCACAAACTACGGAACGTTAAATGAGATGCCTTGTCCCGGTCTTGATAACTTCGGTCAGTTTGATGCAATGGTTGAAAAAGGCGACGTGCTCGGTATTTTTACGGGACACGACCACACAAATGCATTCGGTGTCAGATACCGTGGCATCGATATTATGAACTCTCTCAGCTCGCGTTATAACGGCGATGCATTTTCAACTCAGTATGGCTACAGAATGCTTGAGATTGATGAAAATGACACTTCGGTTTACTCAACAAAAGCTGTTCATTGGTATGATATTTTCGATATGGAGTATGCCGTCAATGAAATGAAAATCGGTGATGATTACAGCTTTAAAACTGCTCTCGACATTGCTTTCAAAGGATTTTTCCAGAAGTACTATGATGAGTTTTGCAGATTTTTTGTTTCGGCAATAACAGGCAGAAAAGTGTCGTATTAATCAAATAACAAAAAGCCCTTGATTTGTTTTGAATCAAGGGTAATTTTTTATCTTCTTGTTGTAATTTGTATATTGTTATGATAAAATAATAATACTTATGAGCAATGAAACAGGTGTTTATATGAAAAAGAACTCAAAGAAAAAAAGGATATTGGCATTACTCCTGCTGATTCCGTTTGTTCTGGTAATCGGCACGTTTGCAGGAATCGCGCTTCCGCTTATTATCAGCTATAACAACAATGCTTATGAAGAAGTTGATATCGTTGAAAGAAGCGATGAATACGTTGTTCCCGAAATGGATTCTCAGCCTGCCGAATGGGCAGACGTAACAATCGGTGCAGACGAGGTTGGAAGAGACTATGAAGACGCAACTCTTGCCAACAACGTCAACGGCGGTGGCGGAAATATAAAAGGTGACAGCTACGACAGAAACGCTTCTTTCGGCAGAAACGAAAATGCAAAGAGTGTTTACGGCAAAACGCCTATTTATAAAGTCGCAAAAAAAGACCCCAACATTGAAAATATTCTTGTTATCGGAACCGACTCGCGAGACGTTGTTCGTGAGCGAGGCAGAAGCGATGCGATGATTGTTCTTTCATATAACAAAAAAACAGGTAAAATCAAGATGATTTCAATTCTCCGAGATTCGCTTGTACCTATTGAAGGCAGGGGCTGGAACAGAATCAATGCCGCATATTCATTTGACGGCGTAGGTCTTGCAGTAAATACAGTAAACCAGCTTTTTGATCTTGATATTCAGCGTTTTGTTGTTATCGATTTCAACGGTGTAACAGACTTTATCGATAAAGCAGGCGGTGTAACAATCAACCTTACTCAGAAAGAGGTTGATTATCTTACTAACTACAGTGGCGGAAATGTAAATTACAATGTCGGCCCCAACAAATTCAATGGTGACAGAGCCCTTGCATATATGAGAATCAGAAAGATTGACAGTGACTTCAAGCGTACGGAAAGACAGAGAAACGTTATTGAAACCCTTGCAAAGAAGATTGTTACAGAAAAGAGTCTTTCTGAAATTTATGATCTTACTAATTTTGCTTTCGGTCTTGTCAAAACAAATATAAGCATCGGTGAGCTTACATCTATTGTTTCTGAGGTTGCAACAGATGCAATGAGCAGCGGACTTAAAATGGAATCGCATAACGTTCCGTTCAACGATGCATATGCTTATAAACGTTATAACGGAATGGCTATTATTTCGTTTGATATAGATGATGCCGCAAGAAGAGTAAATAAAATAATTTACGGATGAGGGATAGTATGTTAACTCAGAACGTTAATCTTAACGGTAAAACAGTTCTTGTTACAGGGGCTGCAGGATTTATCGGATCAAATCTTGTTACCGAGCTTATGAATACTGTTGAAAACATCAGAATTGTCGGCATCGATAATATGAATGATTATTACGATGTTTCAATCAAAGAATACAGACTTCGTGAAATTGAAAAGCTTGTTGCAGAAAAAAACGGATGCGAATGGATTTTCATAAAAGGCAACATTGCAGACAGAGTACTTATTGATGAAAGCTTTGAAAAATACGGTTTTGACGTTGTTGTTAACCTTGCGGCACAGGCAGGTGTACGCTATTCAATCACAAACCCCGACGTTTATATTGAAAGCAACGTAATCGGCTTCTATAATATTCTTGAAGCCTGCCGAAACCATCCCGTTGAGCATCTTGTTTATGCTTCTTCATCATCGGTTTACGGCTCAAATAAAAAGATTCCTTACAGCACAGATGATAAGGTTGATAACCCCGTAAGCCTTTATGCGGCAACCAAAAAGAGCAATGAGCTTATGGCTCATTCATATTCAAAGCTCTATAATATACCTTCAACGGGTCTTCGCTTCTTCACCGTTTACGGACCTGCCGGCAGACCGGATATGGCTTATTTCGGTTTCACAAACAAGCTCAGAGCAGGGGATAACATACAGATTTTTAATTTTGGTAACTGCAAAAGAGATTTTACTTTTGTTGATGATATTGTTGAAGGCGTAAAACGTGTTATGCAGTGCGCACCTGAAAAGGAAAACGGCGAGGACGGTCTTCCTATTCCTCCCTACAGAGTTTATAACATTGGCAACAACAGCCCTGAAAATCTTCTTGATTTTGTTGATATTCTTCAGCAGGAGCTTATCAGAGCAGGTGTTTTGCCCGAGGATTATGACTTTGAAGCCCACAAACAGCTTGTGCCTATGCAGGCAGGCGACGTGCCCGTAACATACGCAGATACTTCCGCACTTGAACGTGATTTCGGCTTCAAGCCCTCAACCTCACTCCGCGACGGACTCCGCAAATTCGCAGAGTGGTATAAAGAGTTTTATATGTGAATTTAACCTTGATTTGGCGCAACTTCAAAAACAGGAGAGAATTATGAAAATTGTCGAAAAAATTCATAAGTTAAGAAAAGAGGTTATCAGAAAGATAAAAGCGTTTTATCGTGATTTTTTTACTGTTGATGGCGTGTATACTTCGTTACTGCCTGATAAGGTTTATCTTAAGAAATTATATAAGAAGAAAATCGGCAAGGAACTGAATTTGAAGAACCCAACCCTTTTTAATGAAAAGTTAAACTGGCTTAAACTGTATGACAGAAGACCAGAGTACACGATGATGGTTGACAAGTATCGAGTTCGAGAATATATAAAAGAAACCATAGGAGAAGAATATCTTGTTCCGCTTCTTGGTGTTTATGATAAAGTTGAAGATATAGATTTTGACTCTTTACCCAACGAGTTTGTTCTTAAATGTAATCATGACTCAGAGGTTGTAATTTGCAGAGATAAAGAAAACAATGACTTTCAATGCAAAAAAGGTAAAATCAACAGTATAGAAGAAGTTAAGGCTTATCTAAAAAAAAGAATGGGTATAAATTTTTATAAAGCAAGCAGGGAATGGCCTTATAAGAATGTTAAGCGAAAAATTGTTTGTGAGAAATTTATGAGCGATGGCAAAAATGCAGACCTTACTGATTATAAATTTTATTGTTTTAACGGGAAACCTCAAATTATGTATGTTGCTAATATAAAAGATAGCGAATTATATATTGATTATTTCGATATGAATTTCAAACATTTATCGATAAGTCGATATGATCATGCAAATTTACCGGGAGATAATATTTTTATAGTACCTGAAAAATTTGAGGAAATGAAATTAATTGCAGCAAAATTATCTTGCGATATTCCTCAAGTTAGAATAGATTTATACAGCATTTGTGGAGAAATTTATTTTGGAGAAATAACTTTTTTTACAGCAGGAGGTTTTTTGATTTTTAGCCCCAATGAATGGGATAAAATTTTAGGTGATTATATAGAACTTCCTAAGAAAAAATTCAGATTAAGATAAATTTTTGAACGGGAGTAGTATTTTTGAATAATAAAAAACACATTGTTATTGTGACAACGAATTTTGCCAATGGTGGCACCGAAAGGCGCGCAATGGTTCTTGCAAATGGTTTTGTAAATAGAGGATATAAGGTAACGTATCTTGTAATAAATAAGATATATGCAGATGTTGTTTACAAATTAGATGAAAGAATAGAACTTATTTCTCTTTCTGATTTTGCAAGTTCAGATAATGTTTCAGAAGAAAAAGAAATATCAAGGTTACATATAGAAAAAAAGATAAACAAGCTTAAAATACTGAATAAGATTGCCAAAAGACTAAGAGTAGATAATTCGTTGATAAAAAGAAAAATAAATATTTTGCCTGATTGTAATATTTTAAGAGCTTTTATAATGTATAATTCAGATGCAACAATTATTTCGTTTGGTTTAGATATTTTTGAAAAAGTGTTCCGCGCCTCTGAAGGATTAAATTGCAAACTGATATTTTCTGACGCAAGTGCACCGCAGTTTAAGAAAAATCCTGAAGAAAACAAATTGTTTAAGTGTGTCTTATCGAAAATATTAAAGAAAGCCAATGTCTGTATATTTCAGACAGAAGAGCAGATGAAGTATTATGGCAGATGCGTAAAATATAACGGACTGATTATTAAAAATCCGATAACTGTTAATATGCCTCCTGTTTATGAAGGAGCAAGAAAACATACAGTAGTTAATTTCTGCCGAACACATCCGGTAAAGAATCTGATTCTTCTGGTCGACGCATTTAAGTTGTTTTCGGAAAAATTTCCTGATTATTCACTCGAAATATATGGCTCAACCTCAACCGAAACTGCAGAAAAATATAAAGCAGAAGTAATAAAACGAATTCGTGATTTGGGGCTTGAGAAAAAGGCATGTGTTTACGATGCTATTCCTAACGTACATGAGAAAATTTTTGATTATGGTATGTATGTTTCTTCTTCGGATTCCGAGGGTTTATCTAATTCAATGCTTGAAGCAATGGCAATGGGGATTCCGTGTATTTGTACCGATTGTGAGGGTGGAGGACCCAAAGAGGTTATAAATGATGGAGAAAACGGATTGCTTGTACCTGTCGGAGATGCTGAAGCAATGAAAGATGCGATGTGCAGAATAGTTCAGGAAAATGGTTTGGCGGAAAAACTCAGTAGAAATGCGACAAAAATTCGAACTGAACTTTCTGTCGAAAATATAGTTAACAAATGGATTGAAATTATAGAATCAAAATAAAAGGGAAGATTGAATTATGACTGAACAAAAATGGACTGCCATTGTAGACGGCAGTAAAAGTAATAATTTTGATTTTAAAGAAATAGCCAAGAGTAAGGATTTGATATTTCTTTGGGTAAGAAGAAATTTTGTTTCCAGATATAAGCAAACAATATTGGGTCCGGCATGGGCTGTAATTCAGCCGTTTTTTACAACAGTTGTTTATTCTGTGTTTTTTGGCAACATTGCAGGGCTTGGAGCTCAGGGAGTTCCTAATTTTATTTTTTATTTTTGCGGAACGATTATCTGGAATGTTTTTTCAGGTTGTCTTAACAACAATGCAAATACCTTTATAACTAATAAGCACATTTTTTCAAAGGTTTATTTTCCCAGGTTGGTTATGCCTATCTCTGCAGCAATTTCTCAATTTATAAATTTTGCTATACAGTTTGCCTTTATGTTAATATTTTGGGTATATTATCTTGTTTCAGATGCAGGAATTTCTCCCAATATTTATATTTTAATGGTTCCTGTTGTGCTTGTACAGCTTGCTTTGCTCGGAATGAGTTGCGGTGTTATCGTTTCTTCACTTACAACAAAATACAGAGATTTACAGATGGTTGTTGGTTTTGGTGTAAGTTTGTGGTCATATTGTTCTCCTGTTGCCTACGATATGTTCAGCAGAAGTGCTTTGATGCCCGGCAGCAAGTTTTATCCTTTATATATGCTTAATCCCGTTACTCCCGGCATTAACATTTTCAGATATGCTTTTCTTGGAACAGGCCAGATTGATTGGCTTTACTATGCAATAAGCTGGATTTTTACAATTGTAATTTTGGCTATTGCGATTCGTGTGTTCTCAAGGGTAGAAAAAACATTTCTTGATACTATTTAATGAGGTATATTATGAAAGAATTAGCAATAAAAGTTGAAAATGTTTCGAAGGAATACAGGCTTGGTATGATTGGTGGAGGTACCCTTAAAGCTGAACTTCAGTCAAAAATTGCAAAGCTTTTTCACAAAGATGATCCGAACCTGAAGATAGGACAAAAAGTATATGGTAAGAACGAAAAATTCCTTGCTCTCGATGATTTGTCTTTGGAGATAAATAAAGGAGAAGCTATCGGAATAATCGGGCACAATGGTGCAGGCAAATCAACTTTACTTAAACTCATTTGCCGTGTTACAGCACCTACATCCGGCAAAATATATATTAATGGCAGAATTACATCAATGCTTGAGGTTGGAACCGGGTTTCACGAAGAGTTGACAGGCAGAGAGAACGTATATCTTAACGGAGCTATTCTTGGTATGACTAAAGAAGAAATCGATGAATGCTTTGATGAAATTGTTGAATTTTCTGAAGTTGGTCAGTTTATTGATACTCCTGTTAAAAGATATTCAAGCGGAATGAGAGTTAAACTCGGGTTTGCTGTTGCATCACACCTTAACTCGGAAATAATGATTATGGATGAGGTTCTTGCGGTAGGTGATGTTAACTTTCAGAATAAATGCATAAACAGAATGCGTCGGGTTGCCAAAGAAGAAGGAAGAACGGTTCTTTATGTAAGCCATAACATGGCAACAGTTAAAGGACTTTGTGACAGATGTATTGTATTGAAGCGAGGTAAAGTTGCATTTGTGGGTCCTGTTGAAGATGCTATTTCGGTATATGTTCAGAACGAAAAGTATGATAATACTTCATATTTTGATTTGACCCAGGTAAAACGTCCTTCAAAATGCAACTTGAAACATAAACTTAACAGTGTTGAAATTCTTGATTCGAAAAACGGAACTGTTGACTATGGCGAAAAGGTTCATTTAAGATTAAGTTGGACAAGTAAACCGGAAGCAGATAAGTTGAAAATGAAGTTCATCATTAAATGTGTGGATTTGACTCCTGTAGGAATTTCACTGCTTGATGAAATTAATTATACAGAAGGTGAAAACGTAAGAGATTTTGTGCTTGATACTTCATATCTGATTCCGGGAAGATATGCAATAGAGAATGTTTTTTATAATGAAGACGAGAACGGAAATGCAGAATATTATGACAGATGTATATGTATGAGAATAGAAATTCTTCATTCTGATCAATCAACAAAGTTAAAGCATTGGTTTAAAGATTGGGGTAATGCGGTATTGCCTTGTATCACAGAATTGTCTTGAATGATTTAATTTGCATATTTTTTATCATTGGTATTATGTAATTTTGGAGAGAAGATATGGAAAACAAGAAATACAGTATAAAGTCTGGCTACGTCACCAGAGAAATTGCAGGCGAATTTATAGCTGTGCCCATCGATTCATTGGGCGGTTCAAACATCATTGTACTCAATGAAGTGAGCAAGCTTTTATGGGATGAGCTTAAAACAGAAAAAACTTTCGATGAGCTTCTCAACGCTATGCTTGGCAACTATGATGTTTCAAAAGAAGAAGCAGAAGCAGACTTGAAGGATTTTATAATGCAGCTCACGGAAAACGACTTGATGGTTTAGGGGTTTGCCTTTTTGAAAATATAATATTTAACTTTTGCTTTATTAAGAGAGGAAAGCTATGTATAAAGTTGACAACGCGGTGATTATGGCAGCAGGAACATCTAGCAGATTTGCACCCATTTCTTACGAAAAGCCTAAAGCCCTCATAGAAGTTAAAGGTGAAGTACTTATTGAAAGACAAATACGGCAACTGCGTGAGGCAGGAGTACATGAAATTTATATAGTCGTAGGATATAAAAGTGAATTATTTTGCTATCTTGAAAAAAAGTTTGGAGTTCACATAATTAACAATCCTGATTACAACACAAGAAATAATAATGCAAGCATTTACGCTGTGAAAAATATTCTGGCAAACACCTATGTATGTTCGGCAGACAATTATTTTTTAGAGAACCCTTTTGAAAATTATGTAAGCGATTGCTATTATTCTGCTGTTTACGCTGACGGCTATACTAAAGAATGGTGTATGGAATATTCAGAAGATAACACCATTACAAATGTATCTATCGGTGGAGAAAACTCCTGGTATATGCTTGGACACACGTTTTGGAATAATGCATTCAGCAAAAAATTTGTTGAAATTCTTGAGAAGGAATACGATCTTCCTGAAACTGCAAATCTTCTGTGGGAAAGTATTTATATAAATCACATTAATGAACTGAACATGAAAATCCGCAAGTATTCCGACGATATCATATTTGAATTTGATACACTTGATGAATTAAGAGTATTTGACAAAACTTATATCAGCGACACTCGTTCAGAAATACTTAAAGCCGTTGCTGCTGAACTTTCCTGTAGTGAATCAGACATCAAAGAAGTTACAGCATACAAAGATATTAACAACGAAGCAGCCGGATTTACATTTAAATGTGGTGAAAACAAATACAGTTATTCTTATAATGATAAAACTGTAAGGAGACAATGAAAATGGCAAGAGAAATTTTAGCAGAAGATATTCCTAAGATTAAACGACTTCTTTCTGTTGTTTTTGGCAAAGAAGAATTTACAGATATTTCCCGAATGGGAGGGCTCACAAATCATACATACAAAGTCACGATGTCAGACGGAAAAGAGTATGTAGTCCGCATTCCCGGCGAAGGCACGGAAGAAATGATCGTTCGTAGCGATGAAAAGATAAGCACAAAACTTGCCTGTGACCTTAATATCGATGCCGAAATGTTGTATTTTGGCAATGACGGCTCAAAAGTTACAAAATACATTCCAAATGCAATAACAATGTCAACTGAACATCTCCGTAAGGAAAAGCATATCCTACAGGTAGCCGAAATTTTCAAGGAGCTGCACTCTTGCAATGTTGATACAGGTGTATCGTTTGAAGTTTTTGAAATGGCTACGGGATATGAAAAAATTATCTGTGATAACAATGTTTCTATGTTTGAAGATTACAAAGAAAAAAAGGCAGAAGTTATGCAGATCAAATGCGAAATTGATTCTGCAATAAACATCAAAAAAGTTCCGTGCCACAACGATCCTCTTTGTGAAAACTGGGTAGAAGGCAACGGAAAAATGTATCTCATAGATTGGGAATATGCAGGAATGAACGATGGCATGTGGGACATTGCAGATGTATCTATTGAAGCAGGCTTTGACGAAGAATGCGATCTAAAACTTTTAACCGCATATTTAGGACATACACCTGATATTATTGACAGAAAAAACTTTCTGGCCAACAAAATCTATGTGGATTTTTTATGGACGCTTTGGGCTAAAGCAAGGGTTCCTTATGATGGTCAGCCTATGGAAGTCTGGGCGCAGGAAAGATATGCAAGACTCAAAGGATTTATCGAAGATTATAAAAAATTATAATTTAATTTGGGAGGATTTATTATGCTTGCAGGTATTATAGCAGGTGTAACATGGGCGCTCGAAACAATAGTTCTTGGTTATGCACTGGGCATGGCTCCTTTTTGCTCAACTTCAGAGGCTATTTTTCTGGCACCTTTTGTGAGCACATTTTTGCACGATGGATTTTCAGCGATCTGGTCGGCAATTTATAATGGTGCAAGAGGAAACAGCAAAAACGTCTTGAAAGCATTTAAGACAAAGAGTGGCAAATTTGTTGTTATTGCGGCTATTATAGGCGGCCCAGTTGGTATGACGGGATATGTTATGTCCGTAAATTATATGGGAGCATCTATAGGTGCGGTTACTTCAGCAATTTTTCCTGCAATCGGTGCAGTTCTCGCTTTTTTCTTCTTAAAAGAAAAAATGAAGTGGTATCAATGGCTTTTTCTTATTGCAACACTTCTTGGGGTCTACGGACTTTACTATTCGCCCGAAATGCATGCAACCAACTATGCGCTTGGTATTCTTGGCGCAATTTTGTGCTCGTTCGGTTGGGGTATCGAGGCTGTTATACTTGCAAAGTCTCTTACAGATCCCGAAGTTACAGATGAATATGCACTCCAGATCCGTCAGACAACATCTGCAATAACTTACGGTGTAATTCTTCTCCCGGTTATATCTTTAATCAAAGGTTGGGGTATTGCAGAAAGTTGGAAATTTGCAGGAAGCCTTTTCGCAAGTGAGGCAACTTGGCTGATCCCAACAATTGCATTGGCTGGCTTATGTGCAACGGTTTCATATCTTTTTTACTACAAATCAATTTCACAAATCGGTGCTTCAAAGGCAATGGGTCTTAATGTGACTTATGGAGCATGGGCGCTTGTTTTTACAGCAATAATTATGCGAACAATGCCAAGTATGATTTCAATTGTATGTGCGACAGTTGTGCTCATCTGCAGTGTTTTTGCGGCTGCTGATTTTAAAGAAATCTTCAAAAACGAATCTAAATAAAATAAAGAGAGTGAAGAATATATGGATAATAAATCGTTGAAAGAAATTCAAAAGATTGAACTTGAAATTCTTTTAGAAGTTGATAAAATTTGTAAGAAGCACAACATAAAATACTTTCTTGCAGCGGGTACTTTGTTGGGTGCAATTCGTCATAAAGGTTTTATTCCTTGGGATGACGATATTGATATATGTATGCCATTAAATGATTATAAAAAGTTTTGTAAAGTAGCACCAAAAGAACTGGACAAAAACTATTTTTTTCAAAACTATGAAACGGATTATACAAGTATGTTGTTTGCGAAAGTTCGTAAGAATAACACCACCGCGATTGAAGCAGGAAGAGAGCACAAAAAACATCATCATGGCGTATGGATTGATATATTTCCTCTTATTGGAATAGCAAATGATAAGGAATGGATTAACAATCTAAAAAAATGGATTAAGATTTCAAAAAAACTGTTGAGTACTAAAATTGATTATATAGAAGAAAATAATAATCTTCCATTTTTCAAGAGATTTCATAAAATTATACCATTGTGTTTTGTAAGATTATTTTCAAAGCTAATTTATAATACAATATTTAAAAGTTGTGAGGAGTATGATTTCTGTTATTATTTGTGGGCTGAAAACAATATAAAAGCTAAGTTCAAATCGGAATTGTTTTCAGAAACGACCTATGTTGATTTTGAAGGGTATATTTTCCCAGCTCCTAAAATGTGGGATGAATATCTACAAGTTGAATATGGAGATTATATGACACCGCCACCGCCAGAAGATAGAAATGGTGGTTGCCATACAATATCTATAGTTGATTTAACAAAAAATTATTCCTACTATATAAAATAGTTTTATTTGATATGTAAGAAATTAGCTAAATTAAGAATCGCCACACAATATAATACTAAAAAAAAGAATCCTCGTTTTAACGGGGATTCTTTTTATTGTATATCTTTTAATTTTTATAAAATTGGGAGTTTTTACGCTTTTGTTCAAAACTATTTAAAAGGAAAGATTATAACTTATTATACAATTGACAATATAATTGTTGTCATTTAGAGGTGATTGTATAAGTATTTCAACATATACATTATTATTAGAATTAAGATATCTAAAATTTATTTTGATAGTTTTAATTTATCAGTTTTTTTTGAAATTCTGAATAACCGTTCTGTTCATTCTAAAAAGATTTTTGAAGAATGAAATGAGTTTCTGGAAGAAACCTGAATTTACCGTAACGGTTTCAGAATCTGAAATTTCATTGCCTTGCGAATCGAGAACAGCATTTCCGTCTGCATCAACGAGCTTGGCGGTTATTGTTACACTGTCCGATTCAGGTGAAATTTCAAATGTTTCTCCTTCGGCTGATTTTGTGCCGTTAACATACCACCATATTTTTGCATTTTTGGGTCTGTCGGTAACTTCGGCGGTAAGGCGGAGATAGTCGCCGTAGTTGATTGTTTTTGTTCCCGGATTGTTTTTTATTTTTATTACGGGAGCCTTGACCGTTATTTCTGCAATATCTGTGTAAAGTCCGTCATTGCTTGTGACTGTAACGGTTGCTTTTCCTTTTGAAACAGCAGTTATAACATTCTGATTTATTGAAATACAGTTGCTGTCGGAAGAAAGAGTAAAGCCTTTATCACTTGCATCTTCGGGATTGAACATGGGATTGATTTCCAAACTGTTGCCCACAGGAATTTCGTATGTATCCTGCGAAAACCTGATTGATTCAACATATTTAATATTAGAATTTGCAAGTGCACCGAGTTTAATAATTCCGTGACCGTAGTATATATCCCAGCCTTCGTCACCTCTGTCTTCGGCAGAGTCAATCATAGCTTTGCGTACCTGAGTTGTGTTGCACTGCGGATTTTTCAATCTGAACATTGCGGCTGCGGCAGATACAAAAGCAGCCGACATTGAAGTACCGCTGAGAACTGCTTCTTCGCCTAAAGCGTTATATCCTATAATGATTTCGCCGGGTGCGGCAACGTCAACTTCACTGCCGAAATTTGAAAATGACGATGAAAATTCTTCGTACATATTAATTGAAGTTACAGTGATTGTGTTTGAGTTATGCGCAGGGCAGATTTTCTCAATATTACTTTTTGAGTTTCCTGCACAAGTAACAACGCTGATGTTCTTGCTTTCGGCATAATTAACCGCATCTTCGAGAGATTTACAGTTGTTTGTACTTATAGTAAGGCTGATGTTGATAATGTCAGCACCATTATCGGCGGCGAAGATAATTCCGTTAACAAGGTTTATGAGAGAGCCCGATTTTGAAGAAAGAACTCTTACGGGCATAATCATAATGGGGAGATTGCGTGTGCAGTCAGTAACAATGCTTGCAAGAAAAGTTCCGTGGCTGTCAGTATTTTCATCCTGAGTGGCATCGGAATCGTTTTCAACGAAGTCATAGCCGCCAACAAGTCTGTCTTTAATGAAATCAATGTCTTCGCAACCGCTGTCAACTATTGCAACTGTAACGCTTTCACCTTCAGAGGGTGTTATAGACTGAGAATAAACGTCAGCTTCAATGCTTCTCACACCCCAAGACAGATACTCTGCAGATTCTTCAACAGCCTGAGTGTAAACGGGTCTGTCCTGCTCTGCATAGATAACGTCAGGGTTTTTATTGAGCTTATCAAGGCATTCAAGAAGCTCATTTTCTGAAGAAAACTGCATTACGAATCTACCGTCATCAGAAGCAACGTAATCAATCGCATTTTCAAAAACTGAAACAGAAGGAATGTTTCTGAATTTACCGATAATTCTGAGCATCGATGCTTCGTTATCGCTGATAATTTCTGCGGATTCAACAGCAAAATCGGTGTTGTCTGCGATCGTTTCAACAGTTTCGCTGTCTGATGAAACGGCATAGCCGATCATCATTTGTGTAAGAATTATGCATAATACTAAAAATATTGCTGATGCTTTTTTCATTATTTCACCTGAAATCTGATCTTAAACAGGAAGATATTCCTCAAAAATCATTTTTTTGATTTCATAAAGGTCAGGCACAAGAACTGCCATTCCGTTTATTGTTGCATTCTGATAGTTACCGCTTGAAGGCACGCCGTAGTTTTCGATTTTGAGTTCCGAAAGAGATGAAGCAAGATTGAATGCAAGCGACATAAGCTCGTCATCTGTCATATCCGTAGTCATAAGAGGAAGAATTTCGCTGACGAGGGTCATAAGTTCTGTGAGACCGCATCCTTTCATTTTTGAAAAAACAGCGTTGAGAAGAGTTCTCTGCCTTGCGGTTCGCTGAAAGTCGCTGTCGATTTTTCTGATTCGTGTGTAAGTGAGAGCCTGCGCACCGTTCAGGTGGCAAAGACCTTCTGTTGCACCCGAGCCGACGATTTCGGCTTCTGCCGAAGTGAGTTCAATATCAACACCGCCGACAATATCGACAATCTGCTCAAAGCTGTCAAAATCAACTTCAAGGCA
>JAFYNR010000055.1 GCA_017548045.1 Clostridia bacterium
ACAGCAACAGCAGATGGCTCAGCAGCAGGCTGCACCCGTATCTGCACCTGCATCAGGTTGGAAATGTGCCTGTGGTGCAACCGTAAGCGGTAATTTCTGTACAGAATGCGGAGCAAAGAAACCTGCCGACGAAGGATGGACCTGTGCTTGTGGTGCTGTTAATAAAGGCAAATTCTGCCCCAACTGCGGACAGAAGAAGCCTGAAGGTGCACCTCTTTATCAGTGCGACAAATGCGGATGGAAACCCGATGATCCCAAGAATCCCCCGAAGTTCTGCCCCGAATGCGGCGACATATTTGACGAAAACGATGCTAAATAAATTTTAAAGGAGAATTTAACAATGGGACTTTTTGATAAGAAATATTGCGATATCTGCGGCGATAAAATAGGACTTTTAGGCAACAGAAAACTTGAAAACGGCAATATGTGTAAGGATTGTGCGAAGAAACTTTCACCCTTCTTCAGCGACAGAAGAAGCTCAACAGTTGACGAAATCAAACAACAGCTTGCTTACAGAGAGCAGAATAAGCAGATTCTTGCAGGTTTTTCACCTATGTTCACATTCGGCGAGGATGACAAAATCTACATTGATCCGATGAAGCAGAGCTTTGTTGTTTCAAGCCGTAATCCCGGAAGCTGGAGTGATGAGAATCCCGATGTTATACCTCTTTCAAGCGTTACAAGCTGTACACTCAGAGTTGATGAAGACCGTGATGAACTTTACACAGAAGGCAAGGATGGTCAGAGAGTAAGCTATAATCCTCCGAGATACAAATTCACATATGATTTCTATATTGAAATCAAGGTCAATAATCCCTATTTCGATGAAATTACCGCACGACTCAACGACAGCGATGTTGAGGGTATGGGTACAATGGAATATAACCGTTATCAGCAGATGGCACAGCAGGTTATCAACAATCTTTCACAGAATAACGCAGGTATGCCGATGAATAATGGTTATAATCAGCCGATGAATCAGGGCTATGCACCTGCAGGTGCATACGGACAGCCTCAGACAATGCCTTATGCACAGCAGAATCCTTATGGTCAGCAGCCTAATCCATACGCTCAGCAGAATCCGTATAATCAGCCTCCTGTACAGCAGCCTGTTCAGCAGCCCGTATCACAGAATTGGGTTTGCCCCTCATGTCAAGCGAATAATGACGGCGGCAGATTCTGTGCATTCTGCGGTTCACCCAGACAGTAATGAAAAAGATGAAAACTGTTATAATTATCATTTCTGTTCTTGCGATAGTTTCCGCCGTTGCGGCAGGCGTGTGGTATTACAAAACTCAGTTCTTTATACCCGACAAAGTCGGAATGGAATTTTCTCTTACGGATACGATATATTCCTGCTACTATGAATCAGGCGGCGGTATGAACGGTGAATTAACCGAAGCGTGTGTTTTTATCAAAGATAATGTTGAAGTGTGGTTTGAATATCATTACCGTTATCCCGTCGGCTTTGATAAAGAAGAAATAAACCTTGAATATCAGATAGATTCAAAAGCTATTGATGATATCCGTGATATCTGCAAAAAATACGGTGTTCTC
>JAFYNR010000056.1 GCA_017548045.1 Clostridia bacterium
CCGTTTTCCGCAACAACGTCGTGATGGGACATAAGCATAACGTTGCGGCTTTTATCCTTACCCTCGATTTTGAAAATCCAACAGTCGTCACCGAAGGTCATTATCTCAGCCCTTTCGTGGATGAGAGGGAAAAGCCTTTTCATCGTTTCGCGAAGCTTTGCAAACTCCGTGTCGTCATAGCTTCCTTTAACCGAAACGGTGCGGCATTTAATCATTTCGGAAAGCCTTTGAGCATATTCAAGTTGCTCCTTTTCGGTGAGATGAATTTTTTCATCCGTCAGCTTTCTTGCTCTTTTTTTAATCATAACCGCATTGTACGAAAGCACAAGCAGAAAGATTATCAGTGCACAGGGAATTATCAAAAGGAATTTCATAAATAACCCTCCTCTTTATAGTAACATTATAATTATAGCACCCATATAAAATAAATCAAGCGGAAGAACAACTCTTCCGCCTGAAAATATACTTTTTGAAACGGTAATCGATAAGGTTTGAACGGAACCTTTCCGCCCTGTCTGCGTTAAGGGCGTATGTCAAAGAGAAAAATGCCCGAATGTGCGTGATATTGTTGTATTTCAGACTTATGGAATTATCGTTTCAAAAAGTATACGTTATTTTGAAAGAAAATAGCAGACCCACAGCGCAACCACAAAAGCGGATTCCGCAGGGATGGCAAGCTTTGTGTAAGGGCATTTCCAGCCCTTGTCAACGCAGAGAAAAATTGTTCGTGTCACAAGCACGGTTGTTGCGAAAAACAGACCGCCTGCCAGGGAGTAAACGGGTGTTCCGAGGGCGAGGGTAAGGTAAAGAAGAAAAGCACCCAGAGCAAATGAAATTCCGCCGTAATAAACTCTGATTTCGGTTTTGCCTGCGTTATCAACGGGCTTTATTGCAAATTTTTCCGCATTTTTCAGAGGGCTTGAAATAAAAACAACCGCCATTCCGAAAAAGTAAAGGCAAAGACAGATAACCGCTATACCTGCCGGCAGGTTTGAGAAAAAGATTTCTTTCATATTAAACACTCCTTTTACAGAATGATATCATATATTTTTATTAAAATCAACGGTGGTGATTACATACCAATCCTTCGGATTGGATAAAAAAATACCAAGTCTTGCGACTTGGCATTTTTTTGGCTGGGGAATAGGGATTCGAACCCCAACAAACAGAGTCAGAGTCTGTCGTGCTACCGTTACACTATTCCCCAATGTAACTCGTAACTGTGGGCTACGGGTATATATTATACACGCTTTAGCGGAAAAGTCAACACTTTTTTCAGAAAAATTTTACTTTTTTTCAGCGGATGTTTGGTATTGTAAAACTTCCCTTTTTGTATTAAAATATACATTATAATACAGAAGGACGTGTATTGATGAAATCACTTCTCAAAAAAATAATAAGTCCCCGTGCAAGACGCGGTGTACTGGTTTTTCTCAACCGTGTGTGGTGTTTTATCTGCCGTTGTCTGCCGCTTCAGAACAGAGTGCTTTTTTACACAATCCGCGGCGACGGCACTCTTGCGGATAACGCAAGGGCGGTTTACGATGCACTTGACTGCAAAAAGATTATTTTTGCAAAAAAACTGCCCCACCCGGTAAAAATCAAGCCTCTTGCATATTTTTATCTGCTTACAAGCCGTGTTATCGTCACCGACGATTACGTGCGCTATATGAGTGCGGTAAGGCTTCGCAAGGGTCAGAGCCTTATTCAGATATGGCACGCCTGCGGTGCTTTCAAGAAGTTCGGTCTTGATGCGCCCTCAAGCCGCAGTGAGGCGGAGGAAAAATCCCTTCATTCTCAGTACAGTGCGGTTATTGTAACGTCCGAAAAATGCAGAAAGTTTTATGCAGGTGCATTCGGCGTAGGCGAGGATATCTGTCTGCCTCTGGGCCTTCCCAGAACGGACAGGCTTTTTACGGATAAAGAAAAAATGCGTGAAAACGTTCTTGACAAGCATCCCGAGCTTAAAAATAAGCATATCTATCTTTATTGCCCCACCTTCCGTGAGGCAGAGGGCGAAAGGATTATTCTTGACCCGAAAATCAACTGGTCTGAGCTGAGCAATACACTTTGCGACGACGAAATTTTTGTTATCAGACGCCACCCCGTTATGGATTACCGCCTGACGGATAGAGAGTACCCCAACATCCTTGACCTGACGGATGAATCAACCCTTGACCTTACGGCGGCAAGCGATGTTATTATAACCGATTATTCCTCGGTTATTTACGATGCCTGCCTGCTTTCCGTGCCCTCGGTATTCTACTGCCCCGATTATAAAGATTATGAGAGGGGATTTTATCTTGAATTCCCCGATGATTTACCCGGCGAGCTTGTTACCGAAGGCGAAAAGCTTCTTGAAGCCGTAAGGCGCACAAAAGAAAATCCGCCCGCCGATAAAATCAAGAAATTCATCGGTGAGCAGATGGAAGCCTGCGACGGCAAATCAGCCGAAAGGGTAGGGGCGCTTATTGAGAAGTGCCTGAAATAACCTTTTCATATATTCTTTTTGTGTTGTCGCAATCAACGTAATCAAAGTTAAAATCTCTGAATCGGCGGAGCTTTTCACCGTCGTTTCGGGGATTTTTTATTGCGTCAACAACCTCACCGAAATCCCTTGCAACCCTGCCCGGCACATAGGATTCGTAATCGTAATAGAATGAACGCTCTTTTTCGTATTCTTCAAGGTCAAAGGCAAAGAAAATGCAGGGCTTTCCAAGCAGTGCAAAATCCATACATACCGAGGAATAATCCGTAATAAGAATATGGCTGATAAGGGTCAGCTCGTTTATATCGCCTCCCGTAACGTCAACAGTGCCGTCAAGAGGCTCTGCGGAGTGAATCTGCGGATGAAGCTTCACGAGAAGTGCGTAATCATCACCCAGCTCACGGCTGAAAAGGTCAATATCAATATTGTTGACAATGCTTTTATCCGTTTCAGGGTCATCACGGAAGGTGGGCGCATAAAGAATCAGCTTTTTGCCTGCACATTCGGGATGAATTTTGTCAAATTCGCTGCGGATTGAGTCAACATCCTTTTTGGCAAGAAGGGTATCAATTCTGGGTGCACCAAGAGGAAGCACCCTGCTTTCGTCAACGCCGAAAGCCTCGGCATAGACGGGCACAACGTTCCTTGAGGTGCAGATTACGTATGTAAGATTACGGGAGCATTTTTCTTCGCGGAGCCGCACATCATCCGTCAGCGGTGCGGAAAGACCGAATTTTTTGAATGCACCCTCTGCGTGCCAGAGCTGTGTAACAACCGCCTTTTTGCTGAATTTCAGTGACGCCATGGGCATAAAATTATCGTTGAGAAAAACGTACTTTGAAGTGGCAAGCGCCTTTGCCTTTACGGTGAAAAAGCCTGCCGCCTTAAGGCAGGAGGCGATAAGAGGCTTTATGCCCGAGGTGTCGAGCCTTAAATCCCTTGTGGTTATTGTGATTATTTCACAGCCGCCTTTTGCCTCAACGTATGAGCGCAGAATTCCCAGCGAATCCTTTTCGCCGCCGTTGTGAGGAGCAACAAAAGCAACTCTGTTTTCCTTTACGGGCAGTATTCTGCACAGATTGAAGAAAAGGGCATACAGCCCGTAAAAAAGCTTTTTCAACATAATTCTCCGTTACTTTTTTATTTTCAGAAGGATTTTTGCACCGAGAATAATAATGAAATCGGGCAGAAATCCTGTTTTTGATGAGTTTTTCAGCAATGCGATAACTTTGAAAAGCCTGCTGTCAAGCCTTTCGTTACCCCTCAATTTAAGGGTGATTCTGCCCTTTGCCTGCTTTTCGGAGCCGACAATTTCAAAAAGAGGCATTGACTGAGCATAAACCGAATTTATAAAAGCTTCGTCGGGATTTTTTGCAACAACGCTTATGACGGGGCTTTTTGCAATTTCATCCTTGCTGAAAATCAGGTTGCCCATATCCTTGATAAGAAGGGAACACTTTTTCTTTGTGCCGTCGCTCATTTTTGCATCAAGAAAAGCAATTCTTTCCTTGATGCAGATAAGAGAATCATCACCGTCTGAAATCCACAGAAGGCGGTAAAATTCATTTATCAGCGCAGAATAATTCTTATAAAGAATTTCTTGCAGATAATCCTGCTTTTCAGCCTCGGTGCCATCAAAATTCTTTTCGGCGCAGTCGTAAATCATATCCATTGATTTTGCGAAATCCGAAAGAAGCTGAGGATTCACCTTGTGAGTTACCGAGCCTGCGTGCCTGCGGTATCTGAAAACCGCATTTTCAACGCCTGTGATTTCAGGCTTTGCGGTGTGGACAAACTGCATAAAGAATGCGCCGTCTTCGCTGTAACCCATTGCAGGGAAGCGTACACCGCTTTCTTTAAGGGCTTTTGCACGGTAGCATTTGTTACTGACGATGAAATTCCACAGCAGCCGTTTATCGCGGCAGTCAATGTATTTATCCTTAACAAGGGAGTCAACAACGGGGTTGCTTTTGCAGTCAGTGCCGAAGCTTTCAACCCTGCAAAGAGCAATATCCGCCTGCGTTTCATCAAGGGCACTGCATAATTCGCTCAGAGCGTTTTCGCTGAGCAAATCGTCACTGTCGAGAAAGAGAATATACTCTCCCTCTGCGCAGTCAATGCCTTTGTTTCTTGCGGCGGATACACCTGCATTCTCCTGATAAACGGGCAGAATACAAGGGTGCTTTTCGGCATAATCCTTTATTATTTTACCCGTACCGTCTGTTGAGCCGTCGTCAACAATAACAATCTGTATGTCTTTAAGGCTCTGGCTCAGCAGACAGTCAAGAGTTTCGTTTATGAAATTTTCACTGTTGTATGCGGGTATTATAACAGAAATTTTCATTTTATTTATCCCACTTTAAAACGGTTTTGCCGAAATGGCGGCTGATATCCTGTGCAAACGCACCGTGAATATCCGATACCGTTCTGATGTTGATTACACTGCCGATGATGTTTTCAAGGTAGGCGGAAATCTGAGGATTCTCCGAAAGAAGATCCATTGTTTTCTGAAAATCTTCAACTCCGCTGCGGCTTGAACCGAAAAGAGAAAGTCCCTTTTCAAGCACCATTCTTGTGTTGATATCAACAAATCTTTCGCTTACGCCCATAAGACCTATGGAGCCTTCGGGGTTAATCATATCAATAATCTGTGCAATGGCAAAGCGTGAGCCTTCGCCGCCTACACATTCAAATGCGTGGTCAATTTTAAGCCCCTCGGGCACGTGGTCAACGTGATATGCGCCGTCTGCAAAGGAGAAGTAGGCAAGCTTATCGTAAACCGTACCGAAAACGTAGAGCTTTGTATCAGGGTAAAGGGCTCTGAGCACAAGTGCGGTTATGAAGCCAACGTTGCCGTCACCCCAGATGCCGATTGAATCCTTTCTTCTGTGAGCAAACTTCTCGAAGCGTGCCACGGCGTGAACGCAGACGCTGATAAGCTCGCTGAAGGAAGCCACTCTCAGGTCAACGTTTTCGGGCACACGCACAAGATGGTCCGCAGGCATATCAATATAATCCCTGAGGAAACCGTCGTATCCGCTGGAACAGAAGTGGCTTGACGGCAGATAGTTTTCTGCCACAACGTCATCCTTTTCAGTAGGAATATTGGGCACGGGAACTACAATTTCACCAACCTTGAAATTGCCTGTGGGGTCATAAACAACCTTTGCAACGCATTCGTGGATAAGCGCCATAGGCAGCTTTGCTTTGAGGGCTTCACGGCTTCTGTTGCCAAGGTAATAACGCTGGTCCGCCTTGCAGATTGAAAGGTAAAGAGGGCGGAGAATAACGCTGTCTTTGATTTCGGGCTGTGTGCAGGCAACCTCAATCATACCGGGGGCGATTAATCTGTAAACTGAATTAATCATCTGAATCCTTGCCTTTCAGAAGGGTGTGAGCAACCTTCAAATCATAGGGATAGGTGATTTTGATATTGAAAACCTCACCCTCAACCATATAAACGTCCTTATTCTTGATTGAGAAAATCTTGCAGGCATCCGTAAGAATAGCCTTTTCGTCTTCCGTAAGAGAAGCAAGAACACGTTCAAGCTCTTTAAGACGGAATGACTGGGGAGTCTGACCCTGGAACATTCTTGTTCTGTCAGGGATTGATGTAATCATTTTGCCGTCGGCGCTTTCAACGATGGTATCCGTTGCAGGGATTACCGTATCGCAGGCACCGTATTTTATGGCGGCATCAACGTTTTCTTCAATAATTCTGTGAGTAAGGAAAGGTCTTACCGCATCGTGGGTAACGATAACGGTGTCTTCGTCTGTTTCGTAATTTTCTTCAATGTATGCAATGGCGTTTTCAAGAGTGCCGTTTCTTGTGGCACCGCCTGCAATAACGGTTACCTTTTTGCCTTCGGGCAGATGCTTTTTAATCAGCGTCTGAGTGTGTGCAACCCAGGCCTTGGGGCAGAGAACGAGAATTTCGTCAATTCTGTCGCTGATAAAAAACTTTTCGATTGTGTGGATGATAACGGGCTTTGTACCCAGCTCAAGATACTGCTTGGGAGTATCGGAATTGCCCATACGGCTGCCGATACCGCCTGCAAAAACCGCTGCAAAAACCATATTTACCGACCCTTTCCTTATATTATTTCTTAATCATTTCATTGTATTTCGCGCAGATTTCCTTTGCGTCACCCTGGGCAATAAGCCTGCCCTTTTCAAGGATGATTGCCTTGTTGCAGATGTTGAGCACCTGGTCAACACTGTGGGAAACGAAAAGCACTGTAATGCCCTTGTCGAACATTGAACGGATTTTGGCTTCGCTCTTTTTTCTGAATTTGGCGTCGCCTACGGAGAGAACCTCGTCAAGAATAAGAATTTCGGGTTCAACCGCCGTTGCGATTGCAAAGCCAAGCCTTGCGCGCATACCCGATGAATAGTTTTTCACGGGAACGTTGATAAAATCCCCAAGCTCCGAAAATTCAACAATCTGGTCGTATTTTTCTTCAATGAACTTTCTTGAATAGCCCATTGTTGCGCCGTAAAGATAAATGTTTTCTTTACCCGAATAGTTCATATCAAAGCCTGCACCCAGCTCAAGCATGGGAGCGATTACACCGTTGACGGAAACGCTGCCCTTGGTAGGCTTGAGCACGCCTGCAATAACTTTCAGCAAAGTGGATTTGCCTGCGCCGTTAAAGCCAAGAACGCCTACTCTGTCACCCTTTTCAACGGTGAACGAAATATCGTTCAGCGCCCAGAATTCAGTGAAACGGAGCTTCCTTGTAACAAGCTTGATAAAGTATTCTTTAAGATTGTCAACCTTTTCCTGATTAAGGTTGAACATCATACTCATATTGCTTACCGTAATAGCGGGTTTAGCCATAAGAAACTCCTTTCATCAGATGTGGAGGATGAACTTATCCTGCTTTTTGTAGAACATCCACAGACCTGCAACAACGCAAAGCAGGCTGAATGCAAGGGAATAAAGCAGGTGGTTGACGTTGAACATCTCGCCGAAAAGCACGCAATCACGGAACATTTCGGTTATGGAGTAAAGGGGATTTGCCATAAGCGCCATTCTGATGATTTTGCTTGAAATGTGAAGCTGTTCAACCTTGTAGAATATGGGAGTCATATAGAAAAGGAGCATACAGAATACCTCGTAAAGATATTCAACGTCCTTGAAAAAGACTTCCATTGTGCAGAGGATAAGACCCACGCCCACGCAAAGAACAAGCAGAATTGCAATGGGCACAACCGCAAGGAAAATATAGGGTGTGATGTGGGGCTGTTCTGCGGAGAAAAAGTAAAAATAAATTATAAAGCAGGCAAGCACCAGCAGAGAAATCAGGAAGGTTATAAAATTGGCAATGACATTTGAAAGAGGGTAGATGTATTTGGGAACGTAAACCTTCTTGATAACCGACGCACTGAGCCTTATGGAGCGCATTGCTCTTTTTGTTGATTGGGTGAAAAACTCATAGATAAGACGTCCGCAAAGCAGATAGATGGGGTAATTGACCATTGACGCATCTTTTCTGCCGAAAATTCCTCCGAAAACAAGCACAAGAACGATTGTTGTCATAAGAGGCTGCAGGAAGGTCCAGAAAATGCCGAGAACGGAGTTTCTGTATTGCAGTTTTATGTTCTTACGGACTATCTCATAGAGAAGATATCTGTATTTATAAAAATTTTTCAGGTATTTCATAATAAACCCATTCCTTATATTTTCAGACCCCATTTAGCATAGTAATTGAGCATGGAGTTAATCTGAACAAGTTTAAGCTTGAAATTCTTTTTTGATTCTCTGCCCCACTCGTGGTAGACCGTTGCCGAAGGGCAATAAACCGTTCTTGATTCACGGTTTACGCTGAGGGTAAGGTCACTATCCTCAAAATACATAAAATAACGCTTGTCAAAGCCGCCCAGCTTTTTGAAAAGCTCGGTTCTTATGAACATAAAGCAGCCTGTTGCGTTCTGAATGTCAAGAGGCTTTGAGAGGTCACGGTCAAGCATAGCGTATTCACGAAGAAGCTTTGAGGGTTCGCCGTCGCCTCTCATTCTGCTTGCAACAAGATATCTCAGGCGGGGAGCCTTTTTACCTAAAATCTGAAGTCTTCCGTCGGGGAAGCGGATTTCGGGGGATGCCATACCGATATCTTCATTTTCATCAAGAAAAGCGGAAAGCTTTGCAATAACGTCATCCCTTACGATAATGTCGGGATTGATGATAACGTGGTAATCGGAATCCAGTTTGTCCAGAATCAGATTATGACCTGCACCGAAGCCGATGTTGCCGCCGCTTTTAATCAGTGTAACCTGAGGATATTTTTCTTGGATAAGCTCGATTGTTCCGTCGGTTGAGCCGTTGTCAACCACATAAAGACGGAAGGGAGCTTTTGTATGTTCCAGAAGTGAGCCTACCGCATTGTCAATGGTGGCAATGTTGTTGTAGGTCACGATACAACCTGTGACGGTTTTACTCATTTTATTGTTTTCCTTTCCAAGGCACATATTGGAAACTATTTTATTTTTGCCAGTGACGAAATCATTTTTAAACGCCATTTTATTTTTTGCACCGCAGTGGTTTTGCCGCCTGTAACGTTATCACCGTGCCTGCGCCACAGAATAAGGGGCTTGTTGAGAAGCACGGTTTTGCAGCCTTTTTTGATAGCGGCAAGTGCAATCCACCAGTCGTGCATGGGCAGTCCCTCGGGGAAAGGGAGAGTGTCCTGCATAACCTGCCTTGTGAATGCCATACAGCAGCCCACAAAGCTGTTGCGGATAAGATTATGCATAAAATCGGCATTTGAGCCGTGAAGGGCGAAGAATGAAGGCACTGTAATGTTAAGGTCTGCATCGGTGACGGCGGCATCGTGAAGCACAAGGTCAGCGCCCTTTGCGATTTCTGCCATAACACTGCTTACCTTGTCTGCCTGCCACACGTCGTCCTGGTCGCAGAGAAAAATAAGGTCACCCGAGCAGGCATTGAGGGCATTTTCAAAATTTTTGACAACGCCCCTGCCTTCGCCTTCAATGTATTTCACTCTTTTGTCACGGCTTGCAATATTCATTACCGCCTCACGGGTAAAACCCTGAGGGTAATCGTCCGAAACAATTATTTCATCGTTTTCGCCAAGCTGAGGAAGGATGGATTCGATCTGCCCGGCAATATACTGCTCGCCTTTGTATGCGGCAAGTGCAACTGAAATTTTCATATCAGTCGATTGACTTCATCGTGGGGAAGAGAAGCACGTCGCGGATTGCCTGCGAATCGGTAAGAAGCATACACATTCTGTCGATACCGAAGCCGATGCCGCCTGTGGGGGGCATACCGTATTCAAGAGCCATAAGGAAGTCTTCGTCCGTGGTGTTAGCTTCATCATCGCCCTGTGCAAGCTGAGCTTCCTGAGCCTTGAAGCGTTCTCTCTGGTCGATGGGGTCATTAAGCTCTGAATAAGCGTTTGCCATTTCCCAGCCGTTCATAAAGAATTCAAAGCGCTCAACGTAATCGGGGTCTGAGGGCTTTTTCTTTGTAAGGGGAGAAATCTCAATGGGATGGTCGATAACGAAGGTAGGCTGAATGAGGTGCTCCTCTGCAAATTCTTCAAAGAACAAAGCAAGAATTTCGCCCTTGCCGTGTCTCTTTTCGTATTCAACGTGATGCTTGTCTGCAACAGCTCTTGCATCTTCGAGAGTTTTGATTTCGTTCCAGTCAACGCCTGCATACTTCTTGACGGCGTCAACCATTGAAATTCTTTCGAAGGGCTGACCCAAATCCATTTCAACGCCGTTGTATGAAATCTTTGTTGTGCCCAGAACAGCCTGTGCAACGTAGCGGTAAAGATTTTCCGTAAGGTCCATCATACCGTTGTAGTCGGTGTAAGCCTGGTAAAGCTCCATAAGGGTGAATTCGGGGTTGTGACGGGTATCACAGCCTTCGTTTCTGAAAACTCTGCCGATTTCATAAACCTTTTCCATACCGCCGACGATAAGACGCTTGAGGTAAAGCTCAAGTGAAATGCGGAGCTTGAAATCCTCGTTGAGGGCGTTGTGGTGGGTTTCGAAGGGTCTTGCAGCCGCACCGCCTGCGTTTGAAACAAGCATAGGTGTTTCAACCTCAAGGAAGCCCTGTGAATCAAGGTAGTTTCTGATTTCTCTGAGGATAAGTGAACGCTTTACGAAGGTATCCTTAACTTCGGGATTCATAATGAGGTCAAGGTAGCGTCTTCTGTAACGTGTGTCGGTGTTGGTAAGACCGTGGAACTTCTCGGGGAGGGGGAGAAGTGACTTTGAAAGAAGGCGGAGTGCCTTTGCGTGAACGGAGATTTCGCCGCGTCTTGTTCTGAAAACAAAGCCCTTTACCTCAACGATATCGCCGATATCCCACTTTTTGAATTCTGCAAAGGTTTCTTCGCCGATTTCGTCAATTTTAACGTAAACCTGCATTCTGCCCGTAAGGTCTCTTACGTCGATGAAGTTAGCCTTACCCATATCGCGGCGGCTCATCATACGTCCGCAGATTGAAACGTCGGTATTTTCAAGCTCTTCAAAGCGTTCAACTATTTCAGCGTTATGGATTGACTGCTCTGCAAGTGTAATCTGAAAAGGGTCGTTGCCTGCCGCCTGGAGGGCTTCAAGCTTATCAACTCTTATCTGTCTGAGCTCGTTGGTGTCCTGAACCTGCTCTTCTTCGGGAGCAGCGTTGACAATCTTTTCTTCTGCCATTTTGAATTTCCTTTCTCTTAGTAAAAGGCGACAGGATGGGACCTATCGCCGGTATTTTTGATTTTATTTTGAAATTGCAAGAACCTTAAGGTTGATGATTGCGCCCGAGGGAGTCTGAACCTGTGCAACCTCACCGATTTTCTTGCCGATAAGTGCGGCGCCTACGGGTGAAAGGTCTGAGATGATTCCGTTTGCAAGGTCGCTCTTACCGAGGATTTTGTATTCTACGAATTTTTCCTCGTCGTCATCGTCAAGGTCAAGGTCTTCAAGCTTAACCTTTGCGCCTACGTGAACTGCTTCTGTTGAAAGCTCTTCTTCGTCAAGGATTGTAGCGTTGCGGAGCTCTGCCTCAAGCTTTGCGATTTCGGCTTCCATCTTAGCCTGTTCGTTCATCGCCTCATCGTATTCGGCGTTTTCCGAAAGGTCGCCGTGTGAACGGGCTTCCTTAATTTTTTCTGCAATATCGTCTCTGCCTTCGGTTTTGAGAAGATTGAGCTTTTCGCTCAGGCTGTTATAATCTTCACGGGTGAGAACTGTCTGCTTTGCCATTTTGTATATCTCCTTTAATCTGAAATATGTTTCAGGTTTTTATTATCCGCTATATTATAATATATATATATAATAATGTCAAGTTTTTACTTGATTACAAATTGGTTACAGGATACCGTTTTAAGTGCAAAGTGAATAATTACGAATTACGAATTGCGAATTGCGAATTGACCTTGCAGGGCATAGCAATTAAGACATTTTGCAGGTGTTACGGTTTCGCATCTTTTGCAGCTTACGTCAATTTCACGGAATACGGATTTTTTGTATTCACTGCCGCCGCAAAGCTCCGTTACCGCACCCGTAAAATCAACGGAGTCAATGCTTTCGGGGATTACCTCAGAGTGGGAATTGCTGAGGAGGGTGCCCGTACCCTTGAAGTGAAGAGCGCCGAAGGTTTTGCTTTTATGGCTGAAAACCGCCGCTTTTTCTGCGTGGGGTGAAAGCCTGCCGTCACAGCAGATGATGATATCGGGCTTCGTCGGCGGCTCGTAGCAGGAGCGTATAACCACCGATGCGCCGAATTCTCTGAATGCCTTTTCGCAGGGCAGTGCGTACCTTTCGGGGTAGGCGGTAATGACCCTTACAAGAGAGGCGAAGGGCAGAATACGGCAAAGCTCCGATGCCTGACGGGCACCGTAATCGCTGAGAGTGATGCTGATTGAATCGGGCGGAATATCCGCATTTTTCAGTGCTTCAACCGCCGTGTTGAAGGTAAGGGCGGAATTCATTGAGCAGGGTACGAATCTTTGCAGCTTGCCCACGTCGGGCAGAGGGATGCTTCGGGATACAACAATCCGTGAAGCGTATCTGCCGCATTTTTTCTCTGCGGCCTCCCACATTGACCGTGACATACCTTCGGGCACATCCAGCATATAAAAAGGCAGACCGTTTTCCGTGCTGACGGTCTGAATAACGGAATTCATTACGGCTTTTTTCATTTTTGATTTTGCGAATATTCCTTTGGGCGGAGAAATCACCCTTAAAACGACAAACACACCATCGCTCCCTTAAACACAGTTTTCTATAAACCTATGCAAAAGTCGGTGCGATGATGTGTTAATTTTATTCTTCGTCAATGAAAACAAGTTCAAGCTCTTTTTCGGTAAGCTCCCTGCAATCTCCCTCAGGGAGAGAGGTATCCAGCTTCAGCGAGCCTATCTGCAGTCTGCGAAGCTGCTCAACGTTGTTGCCCAGAGCGTGAAACATTCTTTTGACCTGATGATATTTACCTTCCCTTATCTTTATTATGGCGGCAGGCAGACCGTCAACGGTTACGGGCTTCACCTTTGCAGGCAGACACCGGGTGCCGTCGCCCAGAGTGATGCCGCTTTCAAGCCGTGCAACGTCATTTTCGTCAATGGGGAAGGATAAAACCGCCTGATAAGTTTTATAAACGTGGTGGGCAGGGCTCATAATTTTATGGGCAAATGCGCCGTCATCCGTGATAATCAGCAGGCCCGTAGTATCCCTGTCAAGTCTGCCTGCAGGGAAAAGACTTCTCCTTTTAAGCGACTCGGGGATAATATCGATAACCGTCTTTTTGTTGGGGTCTGTCGTTGCGCTTATGACACCCTGCGGTTTGTTGAGCATAATGTAAACGTGCTCTTTCGCTGTAAAGTTATATCCCTTTACAAATATGTCATCAACGTCGGGGTCAACAAGTTCCTCTGCGCGGAGCACAACCGCCGAATTCAGCGTAACCGCACCGTCTTTGATGAGCTTACGCGCATCCCTGCGCGATACGTTGCAGTTGAGGGCTATTAACTTGTCAAGACGCTTTAATCCCATAATAACCACCTGTCAAGTATGTAGATAATGAAGAAAAAAGAATAAAGAATAATGAACAGTTAAGGAAGGGCTTCGCCCTTACCCATTATATAATCGGTCATAGGCGGAGTCTGTCCTGAACTTTTCACTTCGCAGGCAAATACGAAAAGGGTCGGTGGTTAGCCGACCCCTTGAACGTTTAACTTAAATTATGCAAGCTCTGCAAAGTACTTGATTGTACGAACCATCTGGCTTGTGTAGCTGTTCTCGTTGTCATACCAAGCAACAACCTGAACCTGATAGAGACCGTCTTCAATCTTTGTAACCATTGTCTGAGTTGCATCGAAGAGTGAGCCGTATGTGATACCGATGATATCGCTTGATACGAGTTCTTCTTCTGTGTAGCCGAATGAAGCTGATGAAGCAGCCTTCATAGCAGCGTTGATGCCTTCCTTAGTGATGTCGTTGCCCTTAACAACTGCAACAAGGATAGTTGTTGAGCCGGTGGGAACGGGAACTCTCTGTGCTGAGCCGATAAGCTTGCCGTTGAGCTCGGGGATAACAAGGCCGATAGCCTTTGCAGCGCCTGTTGAGTTGGGAACGATGTTAGCAGCAGCTGCTCTTGCTCTTCTGAGGTCGCCCTTTCTGTGAGGACCGTCAAGAACCATCTGATCGCCTGTGTAAGCGTGAACTGTTGTCATGATACCGCTCTGGATGGGAGCATAGTCGTTGAGAGCCTTAGCCATGGGAGCAAGGCAGTTTGTTGTGCATGATGCTGCTGAGATGATGTTGTCTTCAGCTGTGAGAGTGCCTTCGTTTACGCTGTAAACGATTGTGGGAAGGTCGTTGCCTGCGGGAGCAGAAATAACAACTTTCTTTGCACCTGCATCGATGTGAGCCTGGCTCTTTGCCTTTGAGCAGTAGAAGCCTGTGCACTCAAGAACAACGTCAACGCCGATTTCGCCCCAGGGGAGCTCAGCTGCGTTAGCCTTTGCGTAGATTTTGATTTCTTTACCGTCAACAGTGATGCTGTCTTCGCCTGCAACTACTGTATCAGCAAGAGCGTATCTGCCCTGAGCTGAATCGTACTTGAGAAGATGAGCGAGCATAGCGGGGTTTGTAAGGTCGTTGATAGCAACGATTTCGTAGCCTTCTGCACCGAACATCTGACGGAAAGCAAGACGGCCGATACGACCGAAACCGTTAATTGCAACTTTAACTGCCATAGTGAATTACCTCCAAAAATTTATTAAAAAATTTGACCGTATATATTTTATACATTTTCTGCGAAATATGCAACAGTTTTTTTGATGATTTACGGTTTTTTTGAAAGATTTGGTAATGTGAACAAAATTATTGAAATACAGGGCGAAAACTGTGCAAAACTGCCCGATAAAAAAGGGTTATTTATGATATTTTCCGCCGCTTGAAATCATAAAAGCGCGGTAAATTTGCTCAAGAAGCATAACCCTTGCAAGCTGGTGGGGGAAGGTCATGGGGCTCATTGACAGCCTGTATTTTGCTCTGCTTTTGACTGCGGGTGCAAGACCGTGAGAGCCGCCGATGATGAAACAAAGGGTGCTGAAGCCCGAAACGGCGCACCTTTCAATCTCCTTCGAAAAGCTTTCGGAGGACATTTCCTTACCCTCGATGCACAGGGCAAAAACCCCGTCGGAGGGTGAGATTTTTGAAAGAATTCTTTCCGCTTCATCGCTCAGCGCCGCCTCAATCTGCGCCTCGTTGGGGCTTTCGGGGAGCCTTGCGGGAGCAAGCTCGGTAACCTTTAATTTGCAGAATGCACCCAGCCTTTTTTCATATTCGGCACAGGCTCCGCGAAGGTAATCCTCCTTGAGCTTGCCTACGCAGATTACGTTTATGTTAATCATATTTTCCCTTTCATTACAGTGAAATAACGGGGTTGTAATCCCCTGCAACGGTGAGTATGTAGTCAAGATTTTCCGTTGCGCCTGCCATTCTCATTGCCGCCCTCGTGGTTTCGTATGCAAGGGCAGGCATGTTGTTTTCTTTGCTCAGATGCCCCAACACGAAGCGTGTTGTACCCGATTCCATAAGCTTCACCGCCGCCGCAGCACAGCTTTCGTTTGAAAGATGCCCTTTGTCCGAAAGTATTCTCTGTTTCAGAAAGAAAGGATACGGACCGTTGCGGAGCATACCGACATCGTGGTTTGATTCAAGCAGAATAAGGTCGCAGCCGTGAACGGCATCCATTACGGTATCGGTCATTTTCCCTATATCGGTAGCAACCGCAAGGCGCTTGCCGTCGTGAGTGACAACGGTGTAGCCCGTGCTTTCGGCGGTGTCGTGGGGGGTGCGGAAGGGTCTGACGAATATACCTGCGGATTCCGTACCGCTGTAAGGGATAACCTCTGTTTTCATTTTCGGGGTGATTACCCCCATTTCCTCCATACCCTCAAGAGTGCCTTGGGATGCATAGACCTTCACTCCGTGCCTTTCGGAAAAAACACGGACACCGTTCACGTGGTCCGCATGGTCGTGAGTGATGAAGATGCCTGTGATTGAGCAGGGGTCAACACCGATATCCTTGAGTGCATCCGCAGTCTTTTTTGCGCTGACGCCCACGTCGATGAGTATGCCGCCCTGAGGCGAGCCGATGTAGGTGCAGTTGCCGCTGCTTGATGAAAATAACGAACAGAACCTTGCCATATTTATCCTTTCAAATCAACAGGGCTGCTCTGAAAATAGAACAGCCCTTTTATATAATACAATTATATTCCTCAGCCTGCGTTGGTCAGACTGTCGGGCTCGGGGCAGAAAACTCGCTTGATATCTCCGCCGAGACCTTTGAATTTATCGGCTACATTCTCATAGCCTCTGTCAATGTGAAGAATATCTTCGATTTCGGTAACTCCGTTTGCCGCAAGCCCTGCAATAATCATTGCCGCACCTGCACGCAGGTCGTCTGCCCTGACGGGAGCGCCGTGAAGCTGCTCAACACCCTGAATAACCGCAAGCTGACCGTCTGCCTTTATATCCGCACCCATACGGTTAAGCTGCTCCGCATAGCGGAAACGGTTTGACCATATGCTTTCCGAAATAATGCTGGTGCCCTCGGCAATGGCAAGAAGCACAGCCATCTGAGGCTGCATATCCGTGGGGAAGCCGGGGTGGGGCATAGTCTTTACCGTGCATTTGCCTGGACGTCTGTCAAGAGAAACTCTCACCGCATCGTCAAATTCTTCAACCGTTGCACCGCATTCGATAAGCTTTGTGGAAATTGATTCAAGGTGCTTGGGAATAACGTTTTTAATAAGCACGTCGCCCTTTGTTGCGGCGGCGGCAACCATAAACGTGCCTGCTTCAATCTGGTCGGGAATGATTGAATAGGTGCAGCCGTGAAGCTGCTCAACGCCTCTGACCTTGATAACGTCGGTGCCTGCGCCTCGGATATCCGCACCCATTGAGTTGAGGAAGTTTGCAAGGTCAACGATGTGAGGCTCCCTTGCGGCGTTTTCGATAACGGTAAGACCCTCTGCCTTAACTGCGGCAAGAAGAACGTTTACCGTTGCGCCTACGGAAACCATATCAAGATAAATGGGGCTGCCGATAAGCTTTTCTGCCCCTGCTTCTACGGTTGCGTTATCTTCAACGGAAACCTTTGCGCCCAGAAGCTCAAAGCCCTTTATATGCTGGTCGATGGGTCTTGCACCCAGATAACAGCCGCCGGGCATGGCTACCCTTGCTCTTGAAAATCTGCCGAGAAGTGCGCCGATAAAATAATATGAAGCGCGCAGATGCTTTGTCATATCGTGTGAAATCACGTATGAATTTACGTGGCGTGAATCTATTTCAATGGTGCTTTTGTTGATAAGTCTGACCTTTGCGCCGATGTGCTTGAGAATTTTCATCATATAGCTTACGTCGCTGAGCGAGGTGGGGAGATTCTCAATAACACATATATCCTGGGAGAGAATTGCGGCAGGAATAATCGCAAGTGCGGCATTCTTGGCTCCGCTGATTTCAACTTCGCCTCGAAGGGGGACACCGCCGTTGATTACGAATTTCTCCAAGACATTTACCCTTCTTTCATCGTTAGTTCTATATAAAATCGAGATAATACTTAATTAAACCCAAAACATTATAACACCTAAATTGCGGTTTGAAAAGACCCTAAACACAAAATATAGCGAAAAATTTGAAAAAAATTTGTCGGAAAACGGATTTTTTGCCGTTTTACGGATTTTTTTCGGTGCAATGAAGCACGTCTGCATTTAGTATGGCTGAAAATTATCTGTCTATATATCGGTGTCACGACAAAATTAAAAAGGCAGAACAGACAAAAAATTGCACAGATTTTTGTTGAATTCAAACAATGATATTTTTGAACAAAAACCCGTTTGTGGTTTTTGACTAAAAAGCCGCGAAATCCTTGATTATCAACACTTTTCGGTGGAAAACTGACCAAAAACATACCCTTTCCGCAGGGATAAAATTGAACAGAAACACAAGGGATTTGTCACTATAAACAAAGGCGGTTTTACTCCTTTGCACTTCAAAAATTTGGTAAAAATCCATAAAAACAGCCCGAAATTCACAATAAATTCAAAAAAATCTTGAAAAAAACAAAATATTTCTATTGCAAAACAGCGGCTTATTGTGTAAAATGTAGATGTCCCAATGGTCATTTTGTATAAAAAGTTTAATGAAGTCAAAACAAATCGAATGAGGGGTAATAATTATGTCTAACAGAATTTTTCAGGGTCTTGTTCATCAGATGCGTGATGCAGTTGGAAGGACTCTGGGCGTAATTGACGAAACAGGCACAATAATTGCTTGCAGCGACCTTAGCAAAATCGGAGAGGTTATTTCAACCGCAAACGATGTTTTCGGTGATAACGAGCTTCACTACATTAACGGATATACCTTCTGCAATTTCGGCACACATATTCAGACCGAATACGCGGTTTTTGTTGACGGCACGGATGAGCTTGCAGGCAGATTTGCGGCTGTTTGCTGTGTTTCGCTTGAAAATCTCAAGCAGTATTATGAAGAAAAGTTTGACAGGGGCAACTTCATCAAAAACGTAATTCTCGATAATATTCTTCCCGGTGACATCCATCTTAAGTCAAGAGAGCTTCGTTTCAATGCGGAGGCAACGAGAGTAGTTCTTCTTATCAGAATCACCGACCATAACGATGCAACCGTGTTTGATGCCGTTCAGAATCTTTTCCCCGACAAGAGCAAGGATTTTGTTGTCAACATCAACGAGAGAGATATTGCAATCGTCAAGGAAGTACGCAGTAATATCGAAACAAAGGATCTCGAGAAGCTTGCACGCTCGATTTCCGATTCACTGAGCACCGAGCTTTACACTCACATTCTTGTGGGTATCGGCACAACCATCGAAGGCATAAAGGATCTTGCACGCTCATTCAAAGAGGCACAGATTGCCCTTGAAGTAGGCAAGGTGTTCGACACCGAAAAGACCATTGTCAGCTACGAAAATCTCGGTATTGCAAGGCTTATTTATCAGCTTCCCTCAACACTTTGCGATATGTTCCTGCGTGAGGTGTTCAAGAGAGGCTCAATCGAAAGCCTTGACCACGAAACCCTGTTCACAATCCAGCGCTTCTTCGAGAATAACCTTAACGTTTCCGAAACCTCAAGAAAGCTGTTTGTTCACAGAAACACACTTGTTTACAGACTTGAAAAAATCAAGAAGCTTACGGGCCTTGACCTGCGTGAATTCGATGATGCCATCGTGTTCAAAGTAGCGCTTATGGTTAAGAAGTATCTTGACGCAAAGCCCGTTAAGTATTAATTTTCCAAAATAATCTGAAGGATTGATACTGTGATTCAATTTAAGAATGTTTCCAAAAAGTATGACAACGGAACTCATGCTTTGAAGGATATAAACCTTACCATCGAGAAGGGCGAATTCGTTTTCGTCGTCGGCTCGTCGGGTGCGGGTAAAAGCACCTTCCTCAAGCTGATGATGAGAGAGGAAGTGCCTTCGTCGGGAACGATTGTTGTTGACGATATCGATTTAACGAAGATAAAAAAGAGGGATATCCCCAAATTCCGCCGCCGTCTGGGCATAGTATTCCAGGATTTCAGGCTTATCCCCAATATGACGGTATTCGATAACGTAGCCTTTGCAATGCGTGTTATCGGCACCAAAGAAAAGAAAATCGGCAGAAGAGTACCCTACGTTCTCAGCCTTATGGGTCTTAACGAAAAGGCGAGGAATTTTCCTCAGGAGCTTTCAGGCGGCGAGCAGCAGAGAGTTGCCCTTGCACGTGCACTTGCAAATAATGCGGATATCATTATTGCGGACGAGCCTACGGGTAACGTTGACCCTCAGATGAGCTACGAAATCGTTGACCTTCTTATGCGTCTTAACGAGGCGGGCACAACGGTTATTATGGTTACTCACGAGCACAGCCTTGTGCGCTGCTTTGATAAGAGAGTTATTATTCTTGACAAGGGTAACGTTGTTTCCGACGGCGGCTCTCTTGTGAGAGAGGCGGCAACCTCCCACATCAACCCCGTCAGCGAAATTGAGCATCGTTACGACGTTCCTCCCGAGGAGGATTATTCCGCATACACACAGGGCACTTCGGCTCAGGCGGAGGAATTTGCAGTTACGGGAGGTGCGGAATAATGGGTAATTTAAGATATCTTACCAAAGAAGGCTTCCGCAACCTCAAGGTCAACAAGCTTATGTCGGTTGCATCGGTAACCGTTCTTTTCAGTTGCCTTATGCTTATCGGCATAGCGTTTATGATTCTTGTGAATATTCAGTCCTTCATTTCGGGCATTGAAGCGGAAAACGTAATTATGGTTTACGCCGACCTTGATGCAAGCGACTATGAATATATGGCTCTGGGCAACGAGCTTAACGCACTTGATAATATCACAAGCGTTGAAGCGGTTGAAAAAGAGGCGGCATACGAAGAAATTCTTGCCGAAATGGACGAAAATCTGAGAATCTATCTCAGCGGTCTTGACGAGAATCCTCTCCCCGATGCATACAGAGTAACGGTAACGGATATGTCGCGCTTTGAAAACGTTGTCAATGAAATCAAGAAGCTTGACGGCATTGAGAGAGTTTATGAAAACAGCTCTCTCGCAAAGCAGCTTGAAGGCATAAGGGATTCCGTGACTTACATAAGTCTGGGTATAATCATTCTTCTTCTTATCGTTTCACTCTTTATTATTTCAAATACGATTAAAGTTACCATGTTCAGCCGACGTCTTGAAATCAGCATTATGAAAAGCGTCGGTGCAACAAATTCCTTCATCCGCTGGCCCTTTATGGTTGAAGGCATCATAATCGGCGTTATTGCAGGTATTCTTGCAACGGGCGCCGTGTGGGCAGTTTATGAATTCGCTCTTACTTCGTTCACGTCGGTGCTTACGGGCCTCGGCAGCGGAGTTCAGGTAAGCTTCCTTGATTATGCGCTTTATCTTGTTGCGGCTTTTGTAGGTATCGGCATTTTCACAGGCATTTTCGGCAGTGCAACATCCATAAGGAAATATCTCAAAGAAAGGAAGTTCGTAGAGCTTGAAGACTAAAATTCACGTAAGAAAAAGAATTTTCTGCCTTGCTCTCGCGCTGATTTGTGCTTTCTCGGCAATGCTTATGCCTCAGGCATCCGCAAAAACTCTTGAAGAAATGAATGCCGAATACGAGCAGATTGAAAAAGATATTCAGGAAAATCAGGAAAAGCTTGACGAGGTGCAGGAGGATATCCGCACCAACGAGCAGAAGCTGGACAAGCTTAACAGTCAGATAGATAAAATCAATGACCAGCTTGATATTCTCAACGACAGCATTGATATTCTTAACGGCGATATTGATTCCCTGCAGTATGATATTACCGTAACAACAAATGATATAAACGAAATCACCATTCAGAAGGAAGAAATTCAGGAGCAGATTTCCCATACCCAGTCCCTTATGGACGAAACCGAGGATATGCTTCTTGCAAGAATCCGTGAGAATTATATGACGGGCGGCTCGGGCTCAACGGTTGAAATCCTGCTTATGAGCGACGATATTTCGTCATTCTTCGCAAGAAAAGAGCTTGTGACCCGCGTATCCGAAAATGATGCGGCGCTTGTGGCGGAGCTTTCGGATAAAATCGTAACCCTCAATTCCCTTCAGGCTGAGCTTGATCAGAAAAAAGCAGACCTTGAAGTGAAGGAAACGGAGCTTAACACTCAGATGGGCGATCTTACCGCAAAGCAGGATGACCTTCAGAGCAGTAAGGATGCTCAGCAGAGCAAGAAAAACGACGTTACCAAAAAACAGAATGAAGTGAAATACCTTCTTGAGGATCTTGATAAGGACAGCGATGCATACAAAGCTGCCATTGCCCGTAAAGAAAAAGAGCGTGCAGCCCTTGAAGCTGAAATCGAAGAGGCAATCAAAAAGGGCGGCTCCGAAGAAGGCGACGTGCCTGATGAAGAAATCAAAAACGACGGTAAAATGCTTTGGCCCGTTCCCGGCTCAACAAGGCTGACGGCAACCTACCCGTCATACAGCGACGGCAGTGCCCACTGGGGTATTGACATTGTGAGAACCGACGTTACAACAAAGGGCTCACCCTTCCGTGCGGCTCAGGGCGGCAAGGTTATCCTTGCAAAGAATGACGGTAACTGGAACTACGGCTTCGGCAACTACTGCATCATTGACCACGGTGACGGTAAGCACACTCTCTATGCTCACGCACAGAGGCTCAAAGTCAGCGAAGGCGATATTGTTGAAAAGGGCGAAGAAATCGGCCTTATAGGCGATACGGGTAACACCACGGGACCTCACCTTCACTTTGAAGTGAGAATCAAGCGCTCCGACGGAAGCGTTGACAGAGTGAATCCTCTCAACTACGTATCAAAACCCTGACAGAGGATTGCCTCGCTAAGCGAAGAACAAATATACCTTAAAGGCGGCTTGATGCCGCCTTTTTTGGAAAGAAAGGACGGCTGTATATGAATAAAAAAATATCTGTCGGTCTGTGTATATCTCTTGTTATAATTTTCGTAACTATGACCTTTGCGGCAACAATGGTTGCCTCAAAGCAGATTTTCAGCGGAATTATGAATAATATTTCCCAGCGTTCCCAGGCTTATCAGTCCGTTGATGAAATAAGTCAGATAGTTTCAAACTATTTCTACGGCTCGGTAAGCGACGGCAATCAGCTTAACAGCTCTTTGACGGAGGGCTACGTCAACGGTCTGGGCGACCCCAACAGCAGATACCTCGATGCAACCGAATACGCTTCGTATACGGGTATGCTTGAGGGCGGCGTAACGGGTACGGGTATTGAGGCGGCATATAATTATCAGCAGGCTCAGCTTGCCGTTACCTACGTCTACGAAGGCTCGCCTGCAGAAAAGTCGGGCGTGCAGGCAGGTGACGTAATCACCGCTATCAACAATACTACCGTCACGATGAGCAATTTTGCTCAGCTTCAGAATCTGCTTTACGGAAGCCTGCTTTCCTCCGTTTCCGTTGAATACGAGAGAAACGGCGAAACCAAGGTTGAGGAGATTATGTCGGGCTTCGCCATTCCCGGTGTAAAAACCAATATGTACGGCAACGTAGGCTACGTCAAAATCAGCGGATTCTATAAAAATACCGCCTCGGAATTCAAGGCGGCAATAGAAAAGCTTATAACTGACGGTGCGGAAAGCATTGTCTTTGACGTGCGTGACGTTTCAAGCGGTACGATAGATTATTCGGCGCAGGTTGTCGACGTTATCGTGCCTGCAATTTCGGGTAACGTTGCGGTTGCCAAGGATAAGAACGGCAACGTTTATAAGGGTAAAATCTACACTGCTGAAAACAGCAATTTTTCACTGCCCTTTGCAGTGCTGGTAAACGGCGGTACAAGCGGCCCTGCGGAGCTTTTTGCCTGCGATATGCGTGATATCGCACAGGCTCATATTATCGGCACAACCACTGCGGGTAACGGCACAATGCAGGAGCTTTTCCCCCTTGAGGACGGCGGCGCAGTTCTTCTCACCGTTGCAATCATTGAGCCTCAGGGCGGTGCACAGGCAGTTTATGATAAGGTGGGAGTTGCACCCACCGTTGAAGTAACTCTTAACGCAGGCTATAACAGCGGCGTTCTCACCCTTGAGCAGGATAATCAGCTTTCCACCGCAGTGAATATGCTGGCTTCTTAATGAGTGCAAAGTTCAAAGTGGATAAAAAATAATTACGCATTACGAATTGCGAATTGCGAATTAAAATTTGCGGCGCAGTTCAATTACCTTGCCCAGAACGGTGACGGGTAATTTTTCGATTTCATCCGCAGAAAAGAGCATAGGCTCAAATACGGGATTTTCAGGCACGAGCATAAGGCTTGTGCCTTTTTTTATTACCCTTTTTACGGAAACGTCGCTGGGGCCGATTACTACGGCGGCAATGTCACCGCTTCGCACCTCACTGCGGCGGCTGACAATTACCGTGTCGTCAAGTATGAGGGTAGGCGCCATAGAGCCGTCGTTGATTGTAAGGGCAAAGTAGTCAACACCCCCCAGCTTTTCTTCGGCGGCATCTGCGCTTATTCTTTCAAAGCCGGGTATGCGGTTTTTATCCGCAGGCTTTTCTATGCCCAGAAGCACCTCAACCGATACCCCGAACACCTTTGCAAGAAGCTGAAGGCTGTTGCGGTCGGGTGCGGTTCTGCCGTTTTCCCACTGGCTTACGGCGGTCTGATGAACACAGCAAAGGTCTGCAAGCTGCTTTTGAGATATCTTATTTTTCAGCCTTAATTCCTTAATTATATTCATTTGTATTCTCCTTTTGCCCCATATACGGATTATATATGTATTATGAGTGAAACTATTGAGAATGTCAAGCGGATTTATAAAAATTTTGAAAAAATCCTTGACAAACAAACATTTGTTCACTATAATCAATAGTGTCACTATTAAAAACAGGAGGCACGAATGAGAAAAAACAAAAAAACATCTGATGTGAGAGAGCAGTTTCCCAGCCGTGAGGAGATAAAGGCGGCTCAGCTTGCCTGCTGCGGAAGATGCTGCAATCAGTGCGAATCGCCTGCGGAATATGCCTGGCGCAAGCGTGATGTGGATATGGCGCTTCTGCTTGAGAGGGCCATAAAAAATGAGCTTACCGAAACGGAGCGTGAAACCGTAACCGACCACTGGTTCAACTGCGAAACCGTTTCGGGCATTGCGGAGAAAAGGGGAATAAATCCCTCGGCGGTCAACCGTACCCTTGACCGTGCCCGTGAAAAGCTTGAAAGGGTGCTGAGCTATGCGGTGTGCTATCAGCATATTCAGAAAAGCGAAAATATTGTTCCTCTTGTGCTGGGCAGGGCAAGGGTTATTGCGGCGGCGAGAAGTGTGCCCGGCGGCACGTCGGGCGACAGAATTACCCGTCTGAGGCAGAGCCAGAATCTGACCCGTGAAATTCTTGCGCCTGCGCTTGACGTAAGCGTTAAAAGATTGGGTCAGCTTGAAGGGGATGCGGTGCCCGACGGGGATGAGCTTTGCGCACTGAGTGCATTTTTTCAGGTAACGGCGGATTATATTCTGAAAGGAGAAATAAATGAGCAGTAAAACACTCCGTGAATTGGGCGTTGAATATGAGAAGGCGGCAGAGCAGTTAAAGGAAATAATCGAAAGAAAGCGGAAAAAGTTAAAGGGACTGAAAGACAGCGTGTGCTCCAACGAAGCCTATGAGCTGAAAAGCGAATTGCATAAGCTTTATGCACAGCATCGGGAAATTCAGGAAATTGCGGAATACCTGAAAAGCTATTATGAACCAAGCTCCCGAACCCGACAGATTTTTGATTATTAAATTTATGAAACCCCTTGACAAAAGCGGTGGGGTTATATATAATAACTCCTGCACTACGGGTGCGGAAAAGGACGTTTAGCTCAGCTGGTAGAGCATTCGCTTGACGTGCGAAGGGTCAGCGGTTCGAGTCCGTTAACGTCCACCACAAAGAAGAAAGCCTTGAAATCGTTATGATTTCAAGGCTTTTGTTATTTTACATATTTCCGTCGAACATATATCTCTGGAATGCAAGGGAATCTGCGGCATCCTTGTCGAGCATTTCGGGTGTGATGCCGGGGATGAGCTCACGCCAGATTTTGATGTCACTGCCGACCTGACCGCCCATATTCACGAAGGGCTCCATAACAACGGTTTTGTTGTAGCCGATTTCACGCAGTGCCTCGCCGATTTCACGCCAGGGGATTCTGCCTCTGCCGGGCACCATACGGTTGCATTCGCCTGTGTGGAAGTGACCAAGCAGGCTGCCTGCGGTGCGGATTGCCTCGGCAATATCCGTTTCTTCAATATTCATATGGAAGGTGTCGAGCATAACCCATACGTTGTCACATCCGACCTCTTTTACGAATTTGACGCATTCCTCGGCTGTGTTGATAAGATAGCCCTCAAAACGGTTAAGGCTTTCCATATTAAGCTGTACGCCGTGATTTTTTGCAATATCTGAAAGCAGACGCATACCCTCAACCGCAAGCTTCCAATCTTCTTCTTTGTTCACGGGCTGAGAATAGTCGATGGGCCAGTGTGAATAAAGTGCGCCGCCGATTACGTTGCTGCCGATTTTCTCCATACCGTAGAACATTTTTTTATACCATTCAAGGGCACCCTCACGGGTTTCAAGGCAGCCTACGTCGTGGGCAGGCGCAGGACCGTAGCCCGTTGTGATGATAATGCCGTTTGCTTCTGCGGCGGATTTTATTTCATTAAGCTGAGAATCGTTCAGTGCAGGCAGTGCGGCACCGCCGATTTCAAGAATATCAAAGCCAAGTTTTGCGGCTTTTTCAATGTAAGGAACGTAGTCTGCTGCCCATTCCTTTTCCCAATATGCGTAATAAATGCCGTGTTTCATAAACAACAACCTTCTTTCCGTCAATTCGTAATGCGTAATTGTTCACTTCGCACTTTGAACTTTGCACTTATTATACTCCCTTTGCCCCGAAAGGTCAATACGAGTGTTTTTGCAGGCAGAGGCGAATAATTGTTAACTGTTTTGTAATCTTTTTTTAATTGCTTTATTACGTATAAGGTGGTATAATACAAAATGGATTACTGAAATATTTCAGGGGGGAATACTATGAAAAAGTGTATTATCATCGGCGGCGGTCCCGCAGGACTTACCGCAGGCTATGAATTGCTGAAAAATTCCGATGAATATGAGGTTGTCATTCTTGAAGCAAGCGATGTGCTGGGCGGCATTTCAAGAACCGTAAAGCACAACGGCAACAGAATGGATATCGGCGGCCACAGATTTTTCTCGAAGGATAAGAGCGTAACGGATTTCTGGGCAAGCCTTATGCCCACTCAGGGCGCACCCTCCGTTGACGATAAAATTCTGGGCAGGGAAAAGCCTCTTGCAAAAGGCGGTCCCGACCCCGAAACCGAGGACAGGGTTATGCTTATCCGCCGCAGGGTATCAAGAATTTTCTACCTTAACAAATTCTTCGATTATCCCATTTCGATGAAGCCTCAGACGTTTATCAATATGGGCTTGCCACGCACGGTGAAGGCAGGCTTCAGCTACCTTAAATCCACCGTTTCCAAAAAGGAAGAAACCTCACTTGAAAATTTCTATATCAACCGCTTCGGCAAGGTGCTTTATTCAATGTTTTTTGAGGGCTACACCGAAAAGCTCTGGGGCAGGCATCCCGGTGAAATCTCCGCAGACTGGGGCGCACAGAGGGTAAAGGGTCTTTCAATCCTTGCGGTTATCAAGGATATGCTTTCAAAGCTTGTTCCCAATAAAAACAGAAAGGTTGAAACCTCACTTATCGAAGAATTCGTTTACCCCAAATTCGGTCCCGGTCAGCTCTGGGAGGCTGTGGGCGATGAATTCACGGGCATGGGCGGTAAGATTCTTTACGGTCATAAGGTAAAGGATGTTGAAATTGCAGAGGGTAAGGTTATATCCGTTACCTGCGAAAACGGCGAGAAGCTTTCGGGCGATATCTTTATTTCCTCAATGCCCGTCAAAGATCTTGTTGCAGGTATGGGCAGTGACGTGCCCGAGGCACCTGCTCAGATTGCAAAGGGTCTGCCTTACAGAGATTTTGTAACCGTTGGTCTGCTTCTCAATAAGCTGAACCTTAAAAACGAAACCGATATAAAAACTCTGGGCAACATTGTTCCCGACTGCTGGATTTACGTTCAGGATACGGGCGTGAAGCTTGGCAGAATTCAGATTTTCAATAACTGGTCGCCCTATCTTGTAAGCGATCCCCTGAATACGGTATGGGTGGGCCTTGAATATTTCTGCGCAGAGGGCGATGCCTTCTGGAATATGAGCGAGCAGGAGTGCGTTGATTTTGCCGTTAAGGAGCTTAAATCAATGGGCGTTATCGATGCTGATGCCAGGGTGCTTGACAGCCACCGTGAAAAGGTGCAGAAGGCATACCCTGCATATTTCGACACCTATGACAGAATGGGTGAGCTTGTTGAATATCTCGACACCTTTGAGAATCTTTACTGCGTAGGCAGAAACGGTCAGCACAGATACAACAATATGGATCATTCAATGGTAACATCATTCGAAACAGTTTCAAATATTCTCAGCGGCAAAAAGACAAAGGAGAATATATGGAGCGTAAACACCGAAGCGGAGTATCACGAGGAGAACTCTGATGAAAACAAGAATTAAAAGCATACTGCCCGTGGCGGTTATCTGCCTTGTTGCGGTGCTTATTGAGCTTCTGCTTTCAAATTTCACGTGGCTTTCGTATGTGTGGGGCAGGGATGAGGTGACGGATTACGTTCCGTCGGGCTTCACTCAGGAATTTATAAATGAAAATGATAACAGCTTTGCTGCTGACGGCATTGATTTTGCCGTGAATTCCGTAAGCTACACGGTTAAAACCGCAGACCCCGAGGGGGAGGATGCCCTGCTGACGGCGGCATATTACGTTGCGGATGAGGCGAGCACCCAATCAGCCGCCCTTGTACGCAGAGAAAGGATTGCCGCAAGCCCCGATGGGTACCGTGTCACATCCTATGTGAATTCATACGGCAAGGGAAAATATGTTGACGTAACCTTTGAGGATGCGAAAAGTGAATATATCGTAACGGATCTCGTCATAAATCCTTCGTATGAATGGGGCTTCAATGCTCTGCGCTTTGCCTTCGTTTTTGCACTGCTGATGTTTGTTTATGTGTTCACACGCACAAAGGCAGGGGAGAGCTTTGCAAAAAAATTCACCTATTCTCAGGCAGGCATAATCGCCGTTGCGGTGTGCGTAATCCCTGCGGTGACGGTGTGGATTATGGGTGCGTCGGGTGAGGACGGCAACTGCATTTTCTATCCTCTCGAATACGGTGCGGAGCATTATTCGCCTTACATTCAGCAGTTTGATGCTTTTATGAAGGGTCAGCTTCACCTTGACGTGACGCCCTCGGCAGAGCTGCTTGCCCTTTCAAATCCTTACAGCCCCGACGAAAGATACGGGCTTGAATTCCTTTATGACAGAGCATTTTTTGACGGTAAATATTATTCTTATTTCGGAATTGCGCCCATACTGACGGTGTATTATCCCCTGTATCTGCTGACGGGCGTTCTGCCTGCTGACAGCACGGTAACGGGAATATTCTCGGTTATCACCGCAATCTTTCTTCCCCTTGCGGTTATTGAATGGGCAAGGCTGAAAAAATACGGCAGCCCTCTGCTTGCGCTTTTCTGCGGTGCGGCGGCATATTTTGCAAGCGGTGCAATGATTATTCAAAGGGGCAGAGCACCGTTTTACTACATTGCAAGCCTTGCAGGAACCGCCTTCGTTGCGATTTTTCTTTTCTTTATTGTCAATGCGGTTCAGTTCAAAAAGACTGCACCAAGGATGATATTCCTTGCACTTTCGGGCGGTGCCTACGCACTTGCGTTTATGTCAAGAATCAATTCCGTTCTGCCCGTAACCTTCGGAATAATTGCGTTTATCCTGATTTATCTTGTAAAGAGTATAAAAGAAAAATCACTTCCCAGTTTCTTTAAGGATATGACCGCACTGGGCTTGCCTGTTGCGGCGGCATTGGGCTTCACACTGTGGTATAACAACGCCCGTTTCGGAAATCCCTTGCAGTTCGGCACCGCATATCAGCTTACCGTGGCGGATACCTCATATTACGAATTCTACGGCGGCGGAATCTTCCACACTCTGTTCCATTATTTCATTCAGCCTCTTGAAATAACGGATATGTTCCCCTTCGTGCAGTTTGAATATTTCAGGTTTGCAGGCTACGGCAGGTCACTTTATATCGACAGCAATTTCGGTATTTTTGCAATACCCTTTATGCTTTCGCTTTTCCTCAGCCCCGTTATATTCAGAAGCAAAACCACCTCAAGAAACGGCAAAATTATGCTTTCGGCAATGCTTTTGTCGCTGTTTGTCACCGCATACCTCGATATGTGTATGGGCGGAGTGATTTTTCGCTACACCGCAGACCTTCTGCCTGCGGCGGCGGTTTTGTCGGCGGCGGTTATTTTTGAGGCTTACCGCCTTGCAAAAGAAAAATACGGCGGAGGAATCGGGAATACGGTATGCAGGGGTGCAGGTATCCTTGCAGGGCTGACGGCGGTTACCGTTTCGGCAGTTGCGGTTGGTATCAACGGCAATTTTGTTCCCTATGCCCCTGAATTCCACCTTGCTCTCAGAGATTTCTTTGTATTTTGGAGTTGAGTTATGTATATTGACGTTCTGAAACTGAAAAAATTTTTCGCTTATGCTTCGGCAGTGCTTTTTTTCTCCTGTTCCGTGGGTATGGCGATTTACTACATAGCTTATCCCTCGGCGGCATTCTTCCACGCTGACTGCTCGGATACCATTCTCTGGGCGCAGGCAAGCTATGACAGCGGCACAATGTTCAACCCCGACTTCGGCTATGCGGCAATGCTGCCCTTCGGCGGCACAACACTGATGCTTCCATTTATCGGAATTTTCGGGGTATCCTTCACCACCCACCGCATAGGAATGATTCTTTTTACCATCATTCTTTTTGTCTCGGTGCTGTGGCTTTGCGGATGCGTTAAAATGAGCACAACTCTTTCGCTTACCGCAACGGGTACCTTTGCACTTGTGTTGTGCTCAAGCGCAAAGCTCCGTGAAATTTTCTACGAGCACGTTATTTATTACAGCATCTGCGTGCTCATAATCTGCGTGCTGCTCAGCCTTTTCATCAGATTCACGCAGGCATACAGCAAAAACGGCATTAAGAAGCTGGTTGCCGTAACCTTTTTCACCGTGATTTTCTCCGCACTTTCAGCCCTTGACGGTATGCAGGTTATTGCAACAGGTGTGCTTCCCGTGCTTTTTGCGGCGGTTATGGGCATTTTTCTCGATAAGGATAACACCCTGCTTTCAAAGAAAAGCCGTGTTCCAGTTTACTACTGCGTCATCTGCGGCGTATCGGTGCTTATCGGTCTTGCCCTGCTTTCATTTTTTGCAGACGGAATATATTCGGGCTACGCAGGCGCGTATTCGGGCTATGCCAATATGGATGAATGGCTTTCAAATCTTGGTAACTTCCCCGTGCACTGGTTCACCCTTTTCGGCGTTGATGCACATTACGGAATGCCCATTTTTTCGGCAGAGTCAATAGTCAACATAATCCGTATGGGCTCTGCGGCGGCGGTTGCACTTGTGCCCGTTATCGCACTTTTCTTCTATAATAAATTCCGCTTCGGTACAAAGGCACTTCTCCTTGCCCACTTCGGGCTCAGCGGAGTAATAATGTTCGGCTACGTTTTCGGCATACTTTCCGCCGCAAACTGGCGTTTAAGCCCTATGATATGCACGGGTCTGCTGTGCTGCTTTGCAGTGTTTGCCGAGGTTAAGGGGCATTTTGTTCCGAGGCGTATCTGTGCTCTCGTGCTCTGTCTGCTTGTGCTTCTGAGTGCCGTCAACTTCGACACCGTTGTGCAGATGGAGGAAAACGGCATTGAGCAGAATGAAAAATATCTTATCTCACAGCAGCTTAAAGAAAAGGGTCTCACCTACGGCTACGCAACCTTCTGGAATTCTCAGGTAATAACCGTGCTTTCGGATTCCGAGGTAAGGGCGGCGAATATCGACGTCAACGAAAACGGAATAGCCCCCTGCCCGTACCAGGCAAACCTTGAATGGTTTGAGGAGCAGGAGGGGGTTGACGAATATTTCGTTCTGCTTTCATACGGTGAGGAGGAAACCCTTATGAACACAACCGACTGGATTTATTTTGAGCTTACGCACAAGGAGAAAATCGACCTTGAGGGCTACACGGTCTACGTGTTCGGTTCAACGGATTTTCTCTATTAACCAATAAATATTGCTGATTGGCGGCGGTGCAAAACCTGCCGCCTTTTTTGCGCTTTCTTTCAGCATTTCAAGGGCAGGGGAGATGTTCATATCTCCCTCGTTCACCCTTTCGTCGTCACTGCTGATAACCACAACGGCAGTGCCCTCGCCCAGAGTGATTCTTCTTGCGTTTTCGTCGGCAATGAATATGCCCGATATGATTGAGGTGATGCTCAGGCAGATTATTACCGCCACCGCATATGCTCTTATAATTTTCATAATTTATTCCTTTCCGCAATAATCGTCCATAAGCGATGCCAGTGCCGAGGCAAGCATTCTGCCCGAATAGCAGGCTTCTTCAAGGGTGTTGGCTTCGCTTCCCATTTCAACAAGCAGGCTGAAGCGTGTCATATCCATATTGTATTTTCTCTGTGAAAAAAGCACGGGCCGCATAAGACCGGGGAACATTTCAACGCATTTTTTCTGAAGCTGAAGGGCAAAACGCAGGTTATACTCCCAGTCGGGGAAATCCTCAACCTTGCCTTCTTCCGCACCTGTTATAATCATAATCTGCGCCGCCTTTTTGCCGCCGATTGTGTTTGTGAATTTGTATTTATCCCCGTTGCTCTGAGTAACCGAATCACGGTGGATATCAAGCACAATCTGAATTTCGGGATGTTCTTCAAGGTGCTTTGCCACGGTTTTCCGTGAGCTTGGGTAAGAATCGTTGTAGCTTTTGTCGTGAATTGTCTTATCGTGTATTACAGTATACCCAAGTGCGGTAAGATAATCCGCAATTTCCGTGCCCACACGCACAATATTTATATTTTCATCGTTACTTCGTGAGGTGTAATCCTGTGCATACCAGTCACGCTCGATAAGCTCATAGCCCTCCGACGTATGGCTGTGAAAAATAAGCACAGCAGGCTTTGATTTATCAACGGAAAGCTCAAGAGGCTGTGAAAGAACCTTTTCAATGTTCAGGGTTTTTGTTTCGGTGGTATTCTTTACGTTCACGTTGCCGAAGGTATGGGTTGCACCCTTTGTTACGTAGGTCAGCTCCTTTATACTTCCGTCTTTTTTCTGATTTCTGAAAAGCTCCGTATACCTGCGTATGATTTCTTTTACGTCGTCGGGGGTATCGGTAATGCCGGTTGGCTTGGTGTGTGCCTCGGTTGCCGTTTCGGCTTCGGAGGAGGAAGGAGTATTCCGCACCGTCATTACGGCTTGGGTAACGGGCTGACCCGTACCGAACATCATTGCCGCCATTGCAACGGATATTCTGCCTGCGGAGCCCGTGGCAAAAACGGCACAGGCAATGAGAAGGGCTATTGCGGCAGAAATTATTCCGTGGGTTTTGTCCGTATTTGAATTCTTTTTCATTTCTGTTCACCTTTTTTCAGTTATCCGTAAATTATATGCACGGGCTGACGGAAAAATGGTTACAAATTGTAATAATTACATCGGACTTTGTAACCGTTTTGTAACCTTTTTGTAACATTAAAAGGTGGTATCTGCGGAGCAAACGTAATATAATAGGCGTATGCAAGAGAAATCCCCATCCATCCTTTCATTTTGACAAACCGTAACAGGGCATCCGCAAGGGTGCCCTTTCGGCTTTTAAAGTGCAAAGTGAATAAAAATAATTACGCATTGCGAATTACGAATCGGATATATAATTGTATGGTTGACAATGGTAAAACTGTATGATATACTTTTTTTCGTATGAGTGTTTTTAATATATCGGAGGAATGAAGAATGTACGAAAAAGTTTCGTCGAATTTTGATTTCGTCACCAGAGAAAAGGCAGTGCTTGATTTCTGGAAAGAAAATCAGATTTTCGAAAAGAGCATTGAAGAGAGAAAGGGCTGCCCCACCTACACCTTCTATGACGGCCCTCCCACCGCAAACGGTAAGCCCCATATCGGCCACGTTCTTACCCGTGTTATCAAGGATATGATTCCCAGATACAGAACAATGAAGGGCTATATGGTACCCCGTAAGGCAGGCTGGGATACTCACGGCTTGCCCGTTGAGCTTGAAATTGAAAAAGAGCTTGGCATCAACGGCAAGGAGCAGATCGAAAATTACGGTCTTGAACCCTTCATCGGCAGATGTAAGGAAAGCGTATGGAAATACAAAGGAATGTGGGAGGATTTCTCAGGCACAGTCGGTTTCTGGGCAGATATGGATAACCCCTACGTTACCTATCACAACAGCTATATCGAATCAATCTGGTGGTCGCTTAAAGAGATCTGGAACAAGGGTCTTCTTTACAAGGGCTTCAAGATTGTTCCCTACTGCCCCCGTTGCGGCACACCTCTTTCATCCCACGAGGTTGCACAGGGCTACAAGGCAGTAAAAGAGCGTTCAGCAGTTGTACGCTTCAAGGTTGTGGGCGAGGATGCTTACTTCCTTGCATGGACAACAACTCCCTGGACTCTGCCCTCAAACTGTGCGCTTTGCGTTAACCCCGAAGAAACCTACTGCAAGGTAAAGGCTGCCGACGGCTACACTTACTATATGGCAAAGGCACTTCTTGACAGTGTTCTGGGTTCACTGGGCGATAAGGAAAACGGCGTTGCAGCCTACGAAATCCTTGAAACCTACGTTGGCACAGACCTTGAAGGCAAAGCATACGAGCCTCTGTTTGAGTGTGCAGGCAAGGTTGCCGAAAAGCAGGGCAAGAAGGCTCATTTCGTAACCGTAGACAGCTACGTTACAATGTCAGACGGTACGGGTATCGTTCACATCGCACCTGCATTCGGTGAGGACGACGCAAAGGTTGGCAGAGCATATGACCTTCCCTTCATTCAGTTTGTTGACGGCAAGGGCAATATGACCGAGGATACTCCCTATGCAGGTATGTTCGTAAAGGATGCCGACCCCAAGATTCTTGTTGACCTTGACAGCGAAGGCAAACTTTTCTCGGCTCCCAAGTTTGAGCACGATTATCCCTTCTGCTGGAGATGCGATACTCCGCTTATCTACTATGCAAGAGAATCCTGGTTTATCAAAATGACAGCTGTTAAGGATAACCTTGTTAAGAATAACAACACCGTTAACTGGATTCCCGAAAGCATCGGTAAGGGCAGATTCGGCGACTGGCTTGAAAACATTCAGGACTGGGGCATCAGCCGTAACCGTTACTGGGGTACTCCCCTCAACATCTGGGAATGCGAATGCGGTCACAGACATTCAATCGGTTCAATTGCAGAGCTCAAGTCAATGAGCAGCAACTGCCCCGAAAACATCGAGCTTCACCGTCCGTTCATCGACGAAGTAACAATCAAATGCGAAAAGTGCGGCGGCGAAATGAAGAGAGTTCCCGAGGTTATCGACTGCTGGTACGACTCAGGTGCAATGCCTTTTGCACAGCATCACTATCCGTTTGAAAACAAGGACCTCTTTGAACAGCAGTTCCCCGCAGAGTTCATTTCAGAGGCTGTTGACCAGACAAGAGGCTGGTTCTATTCACTCATGGCAATCTCAACCCTCCTCTTTGACAAGTCTCCCTATAAGAATGTTATCGTTCTCGGTCTTGTTCAGGACGAAAACGGTCAGAAGATGTCGAAATCCAAGGGTAACGCAGTTGATCCGTTCGATGCTCTTGCAAAGCACGGTGCAGACGCTATCCGCTGGTATTTCTACACAAACTCCGCACCCTGGCTTCCCAACCGTTTCCATGATAATGCGGTTGTTGAAGGCAAGCATAAATTCATGGGTACTCTCTGGAATACCTATGCGTTC
>JAFYNR010000057.1 GCA_017548045.1 Clostridia bacterium
CTTAAAGAATACGGCATTTCTTCAATTGAAGAATGTAAGGAAATTACTCTTGCAAAGGGCGTCGATTGCGACAAGATAGTAAGAGAAACTCAGCCCATCTGCTTTGAAAACGCTGTTTGGGCATATACAGTAGGTTGCGCTATCGCAATCAAGACAGGCTGCACAAAGGCTGCTGACGCTGCTGCCGCTATCGGTATCGGTCTCCAGTCATTCTGCATCCCCGGTTCAGTTGCTGACAACAGAAAGGTTGGTATCGGCCACGGTAATCTCGGCAAGATGCTCCTTTCAGAGGAAACAGAATGCTTCTGCTTCCTTGCAGGTCACGAATCATTCGCAGCAGCAGAAGGCGCTATCAAAATTGCTCTTAACGCAAACAAGGTAAGAGTTAAGCCCCTTCGCGTTATCCTTAACGGTCTCGGCAAGGATGCTGCTATGATCATTTCAAGAATCAACGGCTTCACATACTGCAAGACAGAGTTTGATCCCTATGCTGAAACAGTTACCGTTGTTGAAGAAAAAGCATATTCAACAGGTGACAGAGCAAAGGTTAAGTGCTACGGTGCAGACAACGTTCCCGAAGGCGTTGCTATCATGAAGCTTGAAAACGTTGGTGTTTCAATCACAGGTAACTCAACCAACCCCACAAGATTCCAGCATCCCGTTGCAGGCACATACAAGAAGTGGTGTGTTGAAAACGGTGTTAACTACTTCTCAGTTGCATCGGGCGGCGGCACAGGCCGTACACTTCATCCCGATAACATGGCAGCAGGTCCTGCTTCCTACGGTATGACTGATACAATGGGTCGTATGCACTCAGACGCTCAGTTTGCAGGTTCATCATCAGTTCCCGCTCACGTAGAAATGATGGGTCTCATCGGTGCAGGTAACAACCCCATGGTTGGTATGACAGTTGCTTGCGCAGTTGCTGTTGAAGAGGCAATGAAATAAGAATGTTTTTCGTTCTTTTATTTGCATTTTTTGCAGTGCTTGTAATTTTAGGACTTAAATAATCTGAAAAACGTAAAGAAAGCCTTGTTCTCAAATGAGAGCAAGGTTTTTTATTTCCGTACTTGTAACTTGCCTATAAAGTGCTATAATTATATATGTAAAATTTTACATAGAATTGGTTGAATGAAAGGATGGGTGTACTGTGAACACAAAAACAAAACTTTCATCGGAATGGATTTATAAATTTTATAAAGAGCAGGAAAAATACGGCATTGAAAATCACGGACTTATTCTTGAAAAGGGCGGAGAGATTCTTTATGAAGAATATTCTTATCCCTACTGCGCCGAAATGCCTCATACCCTTTTTTCGGTAACGAAATCCGTGGTGTCAACTGCGGCAGGCTTTGCCGTTGACGAGGGGCTTGTTTCGCTTGATTCAAAAATTCTGCCTTTGTTTCCCGAATACAAAGCCTGTGAAAGCAGTGAATGGGACAGTCTTACCCTTCGCTCCGTTCTTACAATGAGCAGTAACAAGGAGTTCAGCTTTTTGCAGGATATGACGGGGGATTACGTCGAAATGTTTATGAAAGCGCCTTTCAGAAAAGAAAAGGGCTTTTTATACAGCAATAACGATGCCCATATGGTTGCGGCAATTATTCAGAAGCTTTCAGGAATGAATCTTATTGATTACCTTACACCGCGTCTGTTTGAGCCTCTGGGCATAGAGCCCCCTCAGTGGGAAACCGATGAAAAAGGCGATTGCATAGGCGGTACGGGTGCGTATCTGAAACTGCGCGACCTTGTTAAAATTATGCGCTGTTACGCAGACGGCGGTAAATATAACGGTGTTCAGGTTATCCCCGAAGGGTGGACAAAAGAAGCAACCAAAAGGCAGGTTGTGCTCAGCGGCAGAGATGACGAGGACGGCTACGGCTTCCTTTTCTGGACTCATAACGGCGTTGTCAGTATGAACGGTATGTACGGCCAGCAGATTTCATATTTTCCCGAGTATGATGCAATCGTTGCGGCATTCAACTGCATCGTAAAGGATAAATCCAACAACTATCTCATAAAGAACGTTCTTCCCAAGGCATTTGACGGTGAAGCGTCACCCGAATGGGATGAAAGGCTGGCGGATTATCTTGAAAGCAGGGGCGAAAAGCCCGTTGCCTGCACCGAAAAGCTCAGTATTCCCGCGGGTAAAACTTATAAGCTGACCCCGGTTTCCGACGTTCTGGCAAAAATAATGTTCCCCGCAAGTGTTATACCCCGATCGTTGACGGCGAGTATGGCAAAAAGACCGCGCAGTAACTTAAATAACGTTTCCTTCGGACTTTGTGAAAACGTGCTTACAATAAATTGGGAAGAAGAAGGCGACAGGGTTACTGTAAACTGCGGCCTTGACGGAAATCCCCGTATGTCCGAATGCAGTATCAAGGGCTACAAATATAAGGTTTGGGCATATGCATACACCGAAAACGGCAGAATAAAGGCGGTTGTCAAGCCTTTGAATACTCTTTCAACCCAGCGTATAAGCATTGAGTTTGCAGGCGATACGGTTAAAATGCAGTTTATTGATACGCCGTCGTTTGCCGAATTTATTGCATATAACGCAGGGCAAAGCTCCTTTGTAAGCAATTCGGGCAAGTTCAGACCCATTATAGATAAAGGCATAGACTCTGCTTTGAAAACAACGGTAATGCCTATGAAATTCAAGTCAAAGTAAAACAAAAACTTTGTTTGTTGTTTTACTTTCGGTTGACTTTTTAAGCGGAATAGTATAGAATATCACTGCGAAAAATCGCAGAACGGGTAGGACAAAATCAAAAAGGAGTATATTTATGAAGAAACTTACAGCGATTTTATTGGTGTTTCTGATGCTGTTTTCGTTTGCCGCCTGCAAGGATAACGGCACAAGCGAGGAAACGACAAATCTCTACGTAACAGACGCAAACGGCGAAGCGGTTACCGATGAGCAGGGCGAAAACATAACCGTTACCGGCAATGAATCAACCACCGAGGCTGCATCCGATGCAGAGGATACTACTGACGCAACCGAAGTTACAATGCCCTCCGATGACCCTTCAACCTGGACGAAGGAGCAGATTGTTGAGTATTACAAAAATGCGGCAATAAACTCAAAAACCAAGGTGAAATCCGTTGAATATAAAAACCTTTCGGAAATGGTTGTTAACGATGGTGACGGATTTTTGGGAAAGCTTGTTGAAATGATAACACCTTTCCTTATTTCTGCGCTTGAGGACAGTCAGACAGAGTTTGACGGAATAACGGGCGGCTACGAAAACCTTGTGCCCGATGACGTTCAGTCTGCAAAGGCATACAAAAGCGGTGAATACGTTGTTGTTGAAATGACAATGAAGGAGCAGATTGACGGTGCACACGGCGACAGATACAGCGGTACCGTAGGCCATGCGATTTCTGTTGTCGGCGATCTTGCCGTTGTAACGGAAGCGCTTCCTCAGTTTAACATTGATTTTGAAAACGCCAATGTAAAGCTCCATTACAAAAATCCCAAGCTGAAGGTCAGAATCAACAAGGACGGTGTTATAGAAAAAGGCACCTGGTCATACGTAACCTACGTTACTATTGAAAATCTTTACGTAGGTGCAAAAAGAATTCCTCTTTCAGCAACCGTAAAAAGCGGTTACGGCACCGTTGATTACGAAATTACCGTCGGCGGCGGATTTTAATTGAGGTATAAAAAGTCTGTGCAGTTTTTGCACAGGCTTTTTCTTTAAAGTTGCTTGATTTATTGTAGTGTGTTATGATATACTTTTTGAAACGGTAATTTAAACGCAGACCGGGCGGAAATGTTCCGTTCAAAACCTTATTGATTACTGTTTTAAAGAGTATATCTATAAAAAAGACTTAAAGAGATGATTTTATTGAAAATATCGGAGCTTTTGAAGAAGGAAACCCTTTCCGTTTCTTTTGAGGTTTTTCCGCCTAAAACAGAGGCAGGCTTTGAGAGCGTTAAAACCGCAACGGAAGAAATTGCAAAGCTTTGCCCTGCGTTCATGAGCGTTACCTACGGCGCAGGCGGAGGCACAAGTAAATATACCCTCGATATTGCCAAAAACATAAAAGAGCTTTACGGAGTGCCTACCCTTGCTCACCTTACCTGTGTTTCATCAACAAAAGAAACCGTGAAAGAAAAAATTGAGCAGATCAAAGCGGCAGGTATAAGCAACGTAATGGCACTCAGGGGAGATATTCCCAAGGAGCTTGAAAATGCCGACAGAAGCGGCTGGGATTACAAGCACGCAGTTGAGCTTGTGAGAGAGCTTAAAGAGAGTAACGGGGATTTTTGCATAGGCGGTGCCTGCTACCCCGAAATTCATCCCGAAAGCACAGACAGCCGTGAGGATATCAGATATCTTAAGGAAAAGGTTGACGCAGGCTGTGATTTTCTCACAACCCAGATGTTTTTTGACAATAATCTGCTTTACAGCTTCCTTTATAAAATCCGCGAGGCAGGCATTACCGTGCCTGTGATACCGGGCATTATGCCCATTACAAACGCCAATCAGATTGACAGGGCAATAAAGCTTTCCGGCTCGTTTATGCCTCAGCGCTTCAAAAGCCTTGTTGATAAATTCGGTTCGGATCCCGATGCAATGAAGCAGGCAGGCATAGCCTATGCTACCGACCAGATTATCGACCTTTATGCCAACGGCATTACCAACGTTCACGTTTATTCGATGAACAAGCCCGAGGTTGCAATGAAAATAAAGGATAACCTTTCCTGCATTCTTGGTAAATAAAAGGAGGAAACAAAATGAAAAAAGCGGTAAAAAAGTTTGCGGCGGTTATGATTTGCTTTGCTATGCTGTTTTCGGTGTGCAGTGCAGGCGTATACGCAGCAGAAGATGAAACGATTATAACCGTTTCGGGTGAGGAAGAATTAAAAAATCTTGACTTTGATGTGCCTGTTGTGTTCATATTGGGTCTTGAGGGCGAGTTTTACAAGGGTCTTTCAACCGAAACCGAGGAAGACGACGTTCGTATATGGGGCCCTGATGCAGGGGTAATCATAAAAACCGTGCTCAAATATATTGCACCCCTTACCTTCCGTATTCTTATCAAGGATTATGAGGGAATAAACAAAATTTCCGAAGAGGTTGCAAATGCTATTTTCGGTGACTTTGCTCTTGATGAAAACGGCAATCCCAACCCCGACACGGGCAAAAAGACAAAGCCCGATTATGACTATAATAACGGCTTCGGTTACAGCAAATCATATAATTTTGATTATGACTGGCGCCTTGATATGGTAACAATCGCAGGTCAGCTTGATGAATACATTGAGTACGTAATGGAGCTTACAAGCACGGATAAGGTTGCACTGGTTGCAATGAGTATGGGCACTGCAGTGCTTTCAACCTATCTCTATGAATATTACTATACCGACGAAAACTACGCAGAAAGAAATCATATTGATTCCGTGGTGTTTGTTGCAGGCGCTCTCAACGGCGTTGCAACCTGCGAGGATTCATTCTCGGGTAATATGAGCTTTGATTCGGTGTCGCTTATGCGAATGATGTCGGAACTTATGAGGGGCAAAAAGGGTACCGATGCCATATACAAAATAATTGAAATTATGTATACCTTCGGTGCGATTGACCCTGTGGTTAACTATGTGAACGACCTTACAAAGGATATTTTTGCAAACGGCTTCAACGATGCCGCTTGTGAAAACATAGGTACGGTGGTTGGTCTTTATGCTTTGATGAGCCCCGAACGCTATACGGAAACAAGAGATTATATTTTTGATACGCCCGAAAAGAAGGCTCGCTATGCAAAAATAATTGAGGCCAGCGACTACTATCACTTCAACGTTCAGGAAAACAGCGAAAAGGTTATTCAGTCACTTCTTGACGACGGTATCAGCACCGCCATCATTGCAGAATACGGCCTTACCATTGTTCCAATCACGTCGGATAACGACAGAATGAGTGACGGCACAATAGCCACAGATCGTGAAAGCTTCGGCGCAACCTGTGCGGATGTTGACGGCACTCTCGGTGAGGGCTATACTCAGGCAAAAGCCTGTGCCTGCGGCAAAAACCACGTGTCTGCGGATAATCAGATTGATGCTTCAACCTGTGCATTCCCCGATATAACCTGGTTTGCAAAATACGTTCGCCACAGCTGTGACGAAAGATTTGTAGGCGACCTCATTGACCTTATTATTTACAGTGATGAGCAGGTAACGGTATGGACCTATGAGGATTATCCTCAGTATCTTGTGAACCTTGACGATGAGAAGCTTGTTCCGCTTACGGCTGAAAATGCAGGAACGGTTCTTCCCTACGAAGAAACAACAATGATAAAGAAAATATTCTAAAGAGTAAACGGTATCGGAGAAAGCTTCCGATACCGTTTTTTTAATTCAGAATTGAAATGGCAAGCGTAAGATAGCCTGCAAACGTAACCCACAGAAGATAAGGGATTTGCAGATAGCCTGCAAGCGGCTTGATTTTTATGAATTTGATAATCATTGCAAGTATGGTTGCCCACAGCGCGATGAGCCATATAAAGGCAAAAAGATAAGCCCTCATATTGAAGAATATAATGCTCCAGAAGAAGTTGAGAAAGAGATTGATTCCGTAAACCGTAAGGGCACTGCTGATATCTTTTTTCGGAGCATCCGACGTAAAAATCATTGCGGAGCTTATTCCCATAAGAATGAAAAGTATTGTCCACACAACAGGGAAAAGCCATGGGGGAGGTGCAAGAGGAGGCTGAACGATTTCGGAGTATAAATCCATATTGCCTGCCGTCAGCAATGCCGACAGACCGCCCACACCCAAAGCGAACGCAACCGAGATAACGTAAGGTTTTATTTTTTTCCACATATAACTCACCTCAGAAAATTATATGCTGTATAACAAAAAATATACGGAGCCCTACATATCCGGGGCTCCGTATGTTTTATTGATTCAAATTTTCAATTTTTTCAAGATTTCCGTAATTTTCTGCCTGCTTAATAATTTTTACCGCATCAAGATAAGGCTTTGCGGCTCTGCGGTAATCGGAGTTCAGCTTCACAGATGCCTTGATTTTTTTCTTTATATCCGCCTTTTGTGTGCGAAGCGACTGCATTTCTTCTCTTATGCTAGCAATCTTGTGAGTATCGCCGTTTTCTTTTGCGGTTTTCATCTGCTTCGAAAGTTCAAGCAGACGGGTTTCGGTTTCTTTCTCATCTTCAAACAGAGAGTCGAGAATTTCCGTGTCAAATTCCTTGATACCGTCAGGGAAGCACTTCAAAGCGGTTTTTCTTGCCTCTTCAATATCCCTTATACGGCTGATAACCGTTTTGCGAAGTTCCTTTTCTTCTTTTGTGCCGCAGGGCATATCCTTGATATCTGCCATTACGGGAAGGTTGCCGCTTAATGCACCGTTTATACCCTCAGCCGCAACCCTGTGTGCAAATTCAAGCTCAGCCTTGCCCGACGGTGTGTTGAATCTGCTAAGTTCATCATTGACAAACCTTGCAATTTCAATTTTTTCATTTCTTTCTTTTGCAAGCCTGAATGCTTCCTTGCCGTTTTTCTTCTCCGCTTTAAGGTTTTGGGGTATCATACCGCAATATTCTTTTGCTTCGTTTATGATTGAAATTCCTTCGGAAAGCACTTTATCCGAAAGAGTGCCGTTTCCGAAATCCTCAAACATTGCTCTGATTTTCAGCACGCTGACAACGGCCTTCTGCTTCGTTTCGGTGAAATCGTAGAAGAAATAGGGGATGACGTTCATAAGCGCACCGAAAACAGAAGCAACAATAAGCACGGAGCTTATGTTTATAAAATATCCGCTGTCAAAAAGCACGTCATATACGTTTGAGCCGTCGTAGCCCAGACTGATTGCAACCTGCTGATTAAGACCCGACCTTTCATAAATGGCAGGCAACACAAATCCCGTTGCCATGGTGATAACGTTGCCGATAAGCCCCACTGCGGCAAACATACCGTCGATTCTCTCGCCCGTTACGTATTGCTGGTAATCTCTTATATCGGCATTTACGCTGGGAGTCATAAGGTGACCCATTGAGGTTATGAACTGATTTACAAAGGTTATTGCAAGCAGAAGCCAGATAATGTGAGGCGTGCCCGTAAGTCTTACGACGGGAAGCATTGCAAGTATAAATACAACGCTGAGAAGGTTTGTGAAAATCAATATTTTTTTCTTGCCGTATCGTCGGATAAAGTATGGGGCGATAAGATTTGGCCAGAATGATGCATTGCCTGCTATGGCTACAATAACCGAATACTGACCGGCAGAGCAAGCCGCCTGATAGTTATACATCCACTGCAGAATATTGTTGAAGGAGCCTTCAAGGAAGCCTATCCATCCTGCAAGTGAAATAATCCAGAAATATTTGTTTTTCGCCACGGATTTAAGGGCATCACGGAAGCGTATGCTTATGTAGTGGGATTTTGCCTGAACGATTTTTTCTTCGGTGTTGACGTAAACGATAAGAGAAATGAAGAAACCGACAAGCAGCATGGGCGGATAGAGAATTCTGAAAATTCTCATATCGAACAGCGTGTTTTCGCCCGTGATAAGCTTTGCAAGCAGAGGAAAAATAATGTTGACTATTGAGGGTGAAAGATTTTCTACAACACATCTTACCGAAAGCACGTCTGAACGTTCAATGCTGTTGGGCGAAAGCACGTTGATAAGGCTGTCGTAGGAATCAAGATAGAAGTTATAGAAAAACTGAAAGCCTACGTTATAGGCAAGCACAACCGCACATTTTGTGAAAAGGGACATATTCTCATACGGCATCCATATGAAAAGACAGCCCAGAATAACGGTTGGAATACCCATTGAAATAATATAGGGTCTGTATTTACCCTTCATACTGCGTGTGTTGTCAATCATTCTTGCACGCAGTGCGGTAAGGGGGAAGCCCGAAAGCAGGCTGATTATATAGATGATATAAAGTGCGGTAGGGTCAATGCCGATGGTGTTGCCGATAAGGGTGTTGCCCGTTGAAAGCATAAGCTGACCGTAGCAATAGGTGATGAATCTTACGCCGATTCCGCCTACCGCAAGTGACGTTATTTCTTTGAAGGACATATATCTGCCTTTGGGCGGTGTTTTCCAGTGGCTTTTGAAATTGCCGACGGCAGATTTTACTGTTGATGCAATGTTCATTTCATTTCACCTCAAAAAACTACTGTTGTAACGGATTGGGGTGTTATTTCAATTTCATTTTCTGCCGTGTATTCACGCAGGCTGCTGTCTTTATCCGTGACGGCAACAAGGGCTTTCTTCGGCAGAGTGAAAGATTTTTTGCAGTCTGCGGGGTTGATTATGATAAGAACGGTTTTACCGTCCTTTTCAAAGCCCAGTGACATAACGTCGCCGTCGTCACTTTCAACTTCAAAGCGCATGGCACCGTAAGGAATGTATTTTGAAAAGTTTCCCGTAACGTAATAACGCTTGGTTGTTTCAAAACTCTGCTTTTCAAGGTCTATGTAAATCAGACCGTCGCAGTAATCGTAGCGTGAGCAGGCAATCCAGTGTTGCCACGAGGTGACGTTGAGAATTGAAATATCTTCGTAAATCACCTTTGCGGTTTCAAGTGCGGATACCATACCTGCATCCCTGCCGCCCTTCATATGGCACCATTCGCTCATTTTAACGGGCACGTCGGGATAGTGTCTGTCCATCCATTTTCTGTATCGGCGAAGAAAAGCGGTTCTGTTGTTGGTAAAGGGCAGGGGAGAATGAAGAAAATATGAGTGAACGTCAACACTGTCAACACATTCTCTCACATCCCTGTGTCTGAGCATTTCACGGGTGTAGGATTTGTTGAACCAGCGTATATCTCCGTTTTCAACGCCCGACAGCATAACGCCGTCAAGGCTTTTGCGCTTTCTCATTTCACGGGCAACGCACCGCATAACCTTTCCTGCCTGATACGGACTGTAATGGCAGCCCTCCTGACCGCCGTTCCATATCCACAAAGGCTCGTTGACGGGTGAAAGGTATCTGACGGGTAAGCCTTCTTTTACGAAATGCTCGGTAACGTCAAGAATATATTTTGCAAAAGCACCGTAATTCTTTCTTGAAAGATTTGTTCTGAAAACCTTGCTTTTGTCAAGATGAGCCTTGCCGTTTTTGGTCAGACGTTCAATGGGAGAATTGACGAAAAGTATGATTTCATCCGCACCGTCTTTTGCCGCCTGCCTCATCATATAAACGGCATTGGCATCCTTCTTAAAATCATATTCGCCCTTACCGTTTTCAAAGCATTCAGCTCTGCGGTCAGGATCGGAAAAATCGCCTTTGCCTGATTCAACCGAGCCGCCGCCGATATTGTATCTGTATGTACGAAGACCTATTCCCTCGGTTTTGCTGTGAAGAAGCTGTGATATTCTGTCACGCACGGGCATACCGCTTTCGGGGTCAGCGTTATCCCAACCACCCACAAGCTGTGCCCACCAGGCGCCGCTTGCACCAAAGCCTTCAAAGGTCTGATATCTTTTATTTTTATTTAATATTATTTTCATTTTTATTTCCTCTTTAAGAAAAAACCGCTCCCCAACGAGAATCGCGGGGAGCGGTTATGTTCCAAGTTTTGATTATTCAGCCTTGGGTGCTTCAACGGGGCAAGCGTCAGCGCAAGCGCCGCACTCGATGCAAGCGTCAGCATCGATAACATACTTGCCATCGCCTTCGGAGATAGCTTCAACGGGGCATTCTGCTGCACATGCGCCGCAGGAGATGCAATCGTCATTGATGATGTATGCCATAGTGATCTTCCTCCTTAACTTTTTTTCAAGAACATTGTAACACATTATACGAAAAATGCAAGAGGTTTTTGATGTAAATTATCCTTCTATATCCTTCAAAGCCTCAATTTCTTCCTTAGCGACCTTGATTCTTGCATCTTTTACGAGTTTTACTTCTTTTCTGTCGAAAACCTTGGGCTGAGCATCGGGATTATTGTGAAGCTGAACCTTGAGCTTGCCCGTAAGAAGGCTGAAATCCGTAACCGTACCTGCACCTTCATTTGTTTCAACAATGGCACCGGGCTTGGGTGTGATTTTAAGCAGATGCTCATAAGCGTTCTGCTCGTATTTGAGGCAGCACATAAGTCTGCCGCAGGCACCGCTGATTTTGGTGGGATTAAGGGAAAGACCCTGTTCCTTAGCCATTTTGATTGAAACGGGCTGAAATTCGCCAAGGAAGCTGCTGCAGCAGAAGGGTCTGCCGCAAATGCCCAGACCGCCCAGCATTTTTGATTCATCTCTTACCCCGATCTGACGAAGCTCGATTCTTGTTTTGAAAACGCCTGCAAGATCCTTTACAAGCTCTCTGAAGTCAACTCTGCCGTCTGCGGTGAAGTAGAAAAGAACCTTTCCGCCGTCGAAGGTGTATTCAACGTCCACAAGCTTCATATCAAGGCCGTGATTTGCAATTTTCTGCTGACAGATTGCGAAGGCATCCTTCTCCTTGGCTTTGTTGGCAAGGAACTGCTCGATATCCTTTTCGTCGGCAATTCTGATAAGCTTTTTGAGGGGCTTTACAATCTGCTCGTCGTCTATTTCTCTGTTATCCATTGCAACCTCGCCGCATTCAACGCCGCGCACGGTTTCAACGATAACTCTGTTTCCTTTCTTCAGAACGTGTCCGTCGGGGTCAAAGTAGTAAACCTTGCCTACTTCCTTAAAACGGACACCGATAACCTCTGCCATATATTTAAACCTCCATATAATTTTATGTTGTTGCGGCTTTGCGGAGCTTTGTGCAAAGCGCGGTTACCATAAGATTATGGTTAGCATTAAGCTGAATTGATTTCATAAGCTCTTCCGTGCAGTCGATGAGAGAAAGCAGTGCACGGCGGCTGAGCCTCGGAGCAAGCTCATCGGGGATTGTGCCGAATTCGTTTTCTTCGCCGGCGGAGTATTTTATTCTCAGCGCGCAGGCAAATATCTCCTGAATAACGGGAAGCGCCGCCTTGAGCAGCTTCTGGTCTTTTTCGAAAACCGATGCCGCCTTTACGATTTCCAGATGATTAAGGGCGATAACCGCCTTTGCCACAGCCGAAGCGGCTTCGATTACCCTTTCCCGAGGCAGAGCGTCGCTTTCGGAAGCATATGCCTGACCCAGATTATACACGGCAGAACGTGAAAGCACGGTGGGGAGAAAGCCGGATTTTGAAGAACAAAGCAGAATGAAATTCACGTATGCGGGAGGTTCTTCAAGAATTTTGAGAATTGCGTTCTGGCCTTCAACACCCATAGTGTGAGAATTTTCAAGGATAAACACTTTTCTGTCGGCTTCGTTGGGGACTATGTATGCCTTGCTTCTGATATCGCGGACATATTCAACCTTGAATGCCTTGGGCTTATCCTCAACTGTGTATAAAAGAATATCCGCATGGGAGTCGGCATCAGCCTTTTTACAGTCTGAGCAAACGCCGCAGGGCACCGTACCGCCGGATGAGCAGACAAGGGCGGCAGCAATTTTTTTTGCAAGCGTCATTCTGTCGTCAACACTGCCGCCTTCAAGAATTGCGGCGTGAGGAAATCTTTTTGAATGAAGGGCTGCGGATATGGATTTTTCGAGGGGATTGTTTAAATCAAAAGTATTCATATCAAAGCTTAATAAAACGGTCAACGTCAATCACAAAAACGGTTGCACCGCCGACGGTAACTTCAACGGCTCTTGAAATGAAGCCCTCTGCTATAAATGAGGGTGAGGGAGTAACCATCTGTGTACGCTTGCGTGAAAATTCGCTGATAATGCTTATAACGTCGTCAACCTTTTCATCCTCTGTACCGATGAGCAGAGTTGAATTGCCTGCCTTGAGGAAGCCGCCCGAGGTTGCCAGCTTTGTAACACCGTAGCCGTTGTGGGTAAGCTCGCTGAGTACGCTTGCTGAATCGTCGTTGTTGATAATCGCAACTATAAGCTTCATAGTTTTTCTCCTTTCACCTTTTGTGCAGTGATATATTTCTTTCTATCGTTTTTCTTCCCCGCCACTCGTAGGCTCTGTTTTCGAGGGTACAGCCCTCATCAACAAAGGGTATGGGGGAAGAAATGAATTCCTCAACGGATGTGACTGCGGCGTTTTTATTCATAGGGCAGATATCCTGGCAGATATCACAGCCCCATACACAGCCGCAATCCTTCATAAGCCTTAGTTCTTCTTCGGTGAGATCACCCTTTTTCTGAGTGATTTCCGAAAGGCACAAGGCTCTGTCAAAGCCTGCGTAGGTCAATGCTCCCGACGGGCATTTTTCAATGCATTTTTTACAGCCGATGCAGTATTTTTCGGTAACGTCCTCAACCTTAATTTCAAGGGAGGTTACGATTTCGCCTATAAATACGTATGAACCGTATTCCTCTGTTATGAGCAGAGTGTTGAGCCCTCTCGCACCCAGACCTGCCTTGCAGGCGGCGCTGACCTCGGGGACAGGTGAATTATCCGCAAAGGCAACGAATTCTTCGTCGGGATAAAGATTTTTAAGCTTTTCTGCGGCACGGTTCAGTCTGCCGAGCACCACGGTGTGATAATCCGTCACAACCGCATATTTTGAAATATTGATATTTTTGTAGTTTTCTTTTTCGAGGAGATAAGGAAAGCAAACGGCAATAACCGACTTCGGATTTTCGGGCAGACGGCTTTTTGCTCTGCAATCAATAAGCCCCTCTTTTATTTTATCAAACGGACAAACTCCCCACAAGGGTGAAATTTCATCCATTATTTTTTTTATATTCAATCTGTCACCCCACGGCCTGCGCCAATGCAATCATAACGGGCAGGGTAATTATTGAAATAAAGCTGACCACCGCAACAGTCTGTGAAGCAAGACCTGTATTGCGGTCATATTTTGCGGCAAACATAACGGTGTTGTTTGCAGTGGGAGCACCTGCCGAAATTGAAAGCGCCACAAGAAGGGAGCCAGTAATGCCTGCAAATTTGAACGCGGTTATGAGAAGAAGAGGCAGAATGATAAGCTTCACGAGTGCAACGGCAAAAATACGCCAGTTTCTGAATATACTCTTAAAATCTGTGTTGGCAATATACGTGCCGAAAATAAGCATTGCAACGGGGGTGTTAAGGCTTGCAATATATCCCAGAGGTTTTGAAACTATTTCGGGAAGCTTTACGGAAAGCAGGAAAAGGGGAAGCCCGATTATAACCGAGATAACTCCGGGGTTAAGAATAAGCTTTTTGAAGTCAAACTTAACTTTTTCGCCGCCCTTTGTGATGGTGTAAATTCCGTGGGTAAAGCTGAAAACCTGGAAGGATATAATTACGGCGGAGCAGTAAAATACACCTTCACTGCCGAGTACCGCACCTGCAAGGGGCAATGCCATATAACCGCAGTTGCCGTATGCACACGAATACTTGTAAATACAGCTTTTGTCTATGGGGCTGCGATTAAACACAACGGCGGATATTCCTGCTGAAACAATGTGCAGAATAAAGCCGCAGCCCATTGCAATAAAGAGGCTTTTAGCTGTTTCGGGGTTGTATTCAAGCGAAAGGAAGCTTTCAACAATAACCGCAGGTGTAATTATATAGAAAAGCAGATCCGTGCAGCTTTTTGCAACCTTTTCGGTGTATATTCCCGCTTTATCCGCTATTGCGCCGACGGCAACGAGAATATACAGAATTGCAACCTGTTCACTTGCAATAAGAACGTTCTGAAAAAACATAAATATTATCCTTCAACAGTTGATTCAACGGGAGTTTTGTTTTTCTCTGCTCTGTCCGTAAGTCTTGTGAACACAACTGAGCAGATGAAAAGGGCTGTACCCAAATCGCAGAATTCGGCAGATGAGTGCTCGTAAAGGAGAAAATCATTGCCTGTTACCGTTACGATAAGTCTGGGCACAAAGCAGATAAGTGCAAGCAGTGCGGCGGGAAGACCGTAGCCTGCCAGCTTCCACTCGCAGTTTTTATCGCTTATCTGTGAATTGACCTGAGCGAAGGCCATAAAGAACATAATCAGAAATGCAAGCATAAGAAGCTCGAAGGTAAGGTCTGAAACACGCTGATAACTTATTGTGCGTGTGAAACGGTATGCCATTCTGACTATGCACCAGATTACGGGTGAGAGGCAGATTACTCTGTGCTCAGAGCCGTTGGTTTTGCCCGTAAGGTAAACAAGACCCAGAGAGAGAAAGAAAATAGCGGAAATAACCGCAAGCAGTGCCTCTGCACCGAAAAGAAGTTTTTCGGTGTTGAACGAAACGGCGCCTGTGTAGTTGTATTCAACAATGGATGAGCCGTCGTTCATTACGGCACCTGCCTTTGCAAGACCGTCGCTGAAAACTGTGGCTGCCGTCAGCAGAGAAATTATGCCCTGCACGGGACGCTTTACCGTGTCGCGGTTAAAATCAAGCTTTTTTCTTTTTGAAATACCCAGTGCGATGAACACAATAACCGAAGCGGCAATCAAGCCGTAAAGCAAATAAACGCTCAGGTCGTTTGAAGAGTAAAATCCGGTTCCGCCTTCAAGAACGGTGAAAAACTGAATCGTTCTGAGAGGGAGAGTGATTACAGCGGCGACTGCAAAAATAATTGCACCCAATCCGAAGCCGCTTTTAACGGAAAAGTTTTTCATTGTCCTGTTACCTCTTATCTGATGTCAATGGAGATATATTCATTCTTGACGTTGTTATTTTTGTATGCAGGTCTGATTATCTTGCCGCCTGTGAGAAGCTCTTCAATTCTGTGTGCAGACCAGCCTGCGATTCTTGCGATTGTGAAAATAGGCGTGAAAAGGTCTGAGGGGATATTCAGCATTTTGTAAACAAGACCCGAATAAAGGTCAACGTTTGCACACATTGCCTTTTTGGGTGTGGATTTATAGCTGTTAAAGATTTCGGGAGTAAGCTTTTCAATATGGTTAAGAAGAATAAACTCATCCTCAAACTCGGTGTTCATAGCAAACTCCTCAGCCTTTGCTCTGAGAATTTTTGCTCTGGGGTCTGAAAGGGTGTAGATAGCGTGACCCATACCGTAGATAAGACCCGAGCCGTCGCCTGCTTCTTTCTTCATAATCTTTCTGATGAAATCCGCAACCTGACCCTCGTCGGTAATGTCGCTTACGCCTTCCTTGAAATGGTTCACCATTTCGGAAACCTTGATGTTTGCACCGCCGTGCTTGGGTCCTTTAAGGGAGCTTATACCGCTTGCGAGAGCCGCGTATGTATCCGTACCGCTGGAGGTAAGAACTCTTGTTGTGAAGGTTGAGTTGTTACCGCCGCCGTGCTCAGCGTGAAGCATAAGGCATACGTCAAGCAGCTTTGCTTCGCGGTCAGTGAAGGTTTTGTCGGCTCTGATTGAACGCAGAACGCTCTGAGCAGTTCTGTATTCGGGCTTCATAGGATGAATATACATACTCTTTTTGTAGTAGTGTCTGCGCTTTACCTGGTATGCGTAAACCATAATTGCGGGAATCTGTGCAATAAGGTGAATGCACTGGCGCAGAACGTTTTCAAGAGATGTGTCATCGGGGTTTTCGTCATAAGAGTAAAGAGCAAGAACTGCTCGTGAAAGCTTGTTCATTATATCGGGCGAAGGAGCCTTCATAATCATATCTTCGATAAAGTCCTCGGGAAGCTCGCGGCATTCTGAAAGGGTGTTGCAGAAGCTGTCAAGCTGTTCCTTGTCGGGAAGGCGTCCGAAAAGCAGAAGATAGATAACCTCTTCAAAGCCGAAGCGATCCTCTTCAATGCAAGCATTGACGATATCCTCCATATTATAGCCTCTGAAATAAAGATGACCTTCTCTGGGAACCTTTTCACCGTCGTCAATATAATAACCCTCAACGGTACATACATTCGTTATGCCTGCCATAACGCCTGTTCCGTCAGCGTTTCTCAGACCTCTTTTGATGTTGAAATGATCATAGTCTGCGGGGGCTATATAGTTATTTTTCTTTATCTGTTCGCATAAATTCTTAATATCACGTTCCGCAACGTGTGATTCAATGGTGGACATATTATTGTTTCCCTCCGTTCTCTGTAAGTAATACATCTCCATTATATTATATAATTAGTTTATTATAACCTTTTATTATACAAAAGTCAAGAAAGGATGACGAAAATGCGTACTTATCTTGCCGTGTGCATTATTACGGCACTGTCAATGATTCTGTGTCCTCTTGCCGCAACCGGCAAAGGCGGAGATAACGAAGCCGTAACAGTAACCGAAAGCGTTGCGGATGAGAAAGATGACGTTATATCCGTTATGCTGTCACAAAGCGGCAAAAGCAGTGAAATTGAAATGAGAGAGTATATCATCGGTTGCGTTGCCGCCGAAATGCCTGCCGATTACCACAGCGAAGCGCTGAAAGCGCAGGCGGTTGCAAGCTATACGTATGCAAAAAGAATCCGCGAAAGCAATACGGACGAAGCTGCCGATATTACGGATAACCCTGCCGTTCATCAGGGCTATATTGACAAGGCTGAGAGAAAAGAAAAATGGGACGAAAAATTTGATGAGTATGAAGAAAAAATCGGTGCGGCGGTTGACAGCGTTCTGGGTGAATATATGAGCTTTGACGGCGAAACAGTGCTTGCGGTTTACCACTCAAACAGTGCAGGCAGAACTCGGAATGCGGAAAATCTGTGGGGCAGTGAGATTCCCTATCTTGTAAGCGTGGAAAGCGGCGGTGACAGGCTGTCACCGGATTATATCCGTGCCGTTACCTTCAGCGAGGATGAGCTTTGCGGATATCTTGAGGAATGCAGTGTAACGCCCAAGGGCAGTGCAGATGAATGGATTGAAGAAATAAAGAGGGATGACGAGGGCTACGTTACTTCGCTTACCGTGTGCGGTGAAGAGGTTTCCGCAACGGATTTCAGGTCGGCGGCGAAGCTTGAAAGCGCTTGCTTTGAAATTGAATATGACGGAGAATTCACCGTCACCTGCAAGGGATACGGACACGGTGTGGGTCTGAGTCAGTACGGTGCGGATTATATGGCACGGCAGGGCTTTTCTTACAGAGAGATTCTTTCTCACTACTATACGGGAGTAAGCCTGGAATCTGAGGAATAATATCCCTTCCCGTCGGAAAAACTAACAAAAATCTGCGGGGTGAAAATATGAATAAGGTTGTTATAACCGTTGACAGTGCGGCGGATATATCCTCTGAATTTGCAGAGAAACACGGCATAAAGGTTGTGCCCATGTGCGTCGTATTCAAGGGCAAGCCTATGCAGGACGGCGTAAACATCACCGCATCGGAAATATTTGATTACGTTGAAAAAACCGATGAAATTCCCAAAACAACAGCGGTTCCTCCGGGAGAATATTTTGATTTCTTTTCAAATTACGTCAAAGAGGGCTTTGACGTTGTTCACCTGTCGTTCTGCTCCGAATTATCCTCTACGTTCAGGAATGCCCGGATTGCTTCATCGAGAATGAGAGGCGTTTATACTCTTGACACCCGAAGCCTCGGTGGAGGACTTTCTTTGCTTGCTTTGAAGGGCTGTGAAATGCGTGACAGCGGTAACAGTGCGGAGGAAATATATTCGGCGCTTTCTGCACTTGTGCCGAAAACCCGTGTCAGTTATGTTCTTGACAGTATAGATTTTCTCCGCCGTTCGGGCAGATGCTCGTCTGCGGCGGCATTCGGTGCGAATATCTTTTCCGTGAAGCCCTGTGCCGCAATGGTTGACGGCAAAATTGAGGTTATAAAAAAATACCGCGGAAAATCAAAAGCCGTCCGCCTGCAATATGCAAGCGAACAGCTCGGAAATTATGAAAATATTGATTTTTCAGCCGCTTTTATCTACCATTCGGGAGTGCCCGAAAACGAGCTGAAGACCATAGAAGAAATGTTAAAGGTTTCGGGCTTCAGGCAGGTTATCACAGCATTCACGGGCTGTATGATAAGCCTTCACAGCGGCAGAAGCGCGTTGGGAATACACTTTATTGCAGAGTGATTATTTCTCAAGAAAATCAACGGTTACCTTGCAAAGCTCCTCGGCTCTGTTTTCGATGCACTGATGTCCGCCGCCCTCAACGAGATACGTTTCCGCCTCGGGGAATGCGTTGTTCATCTGCTCTTTCATTGTTGAATTTATGATGATATCCTTGCTTGCCTGGCAAAGAAGAACGGGGCAATCAACCTTATCCGCATTTTCAAGGTCCGTTGCCTTTACGTTGAACATCATTTCGCAAAGACCGCCGCCGAAGCCGTCATACTGAGTTGCATCGGTAAGACCTTCAAGCTCGTAGTTCATTGAGAATTCCCAGTCCATTGTAGCGGCAAAAACGATAAGCTTTACAAGAATATCTATTCTTGTGCCGTAGTTGAAAAATGCATTCATAATGCCCTTCATTATATCGGAGGTCATTATTCCTTCCATAGCCTCGGGGAATTCGCTCTGGGGTGCAGGGCAATAAAGAAGAAGTGCCTCAACGGGATTTTCGATTGCAATGTTTACCGCAACACCGCCGCCCATTGAGTGCCCCGCAATAATCCATTCATTCATGGGAGCGATTGATTTCATAAGCTCGGTAATGAGAATCTCACGGTCAACAACGGTGATTTCGTCGGATTCTCTTGTGCTGAATCCGAAGTTGGGCAGGTCGGCAAGCACACACTCATAGCCTTCTTCGGAAAGGGTTGCCGCCATATTGCGCCAGGCAAAGGTTGAACAAAGGAAGCCGTGAAGCATCATTATTCTGCCCTTCTGCTCGCCCTTTGCGGGAATGACTCTGTAATGAATATCATAGTCGCCGTATTCAAAGAATCTGCTGTCCTCGTAGGGCATAAAGGCAACGTCATCCGCATATGCGAATATGCCGAAGCAGGAGAGTGCAATCGAAACGGCACAGATAATGCTGATTATTTTTTTCATATGTCAATATTCTCCTCAGAAAAGATTGTTTGCGTAGTCAATAAGCGCAACGAGAATTGCCGCCCAGGCCGTCAGCACGGTGCAGGTGATGATAAACAGCGGCTTTGAAAACCCGCCGTGTTTTTTCGTTGCAAATACGATTATGCTTCCGATAACAAAAGCAAGGGCGGTAAAGACGGTGATTATGTAAAAGATGAGGAATACCGCCGATACAACGTCGTAGGGTATAAGCTGTGAAGCCAGAAGCGAAATTATCCAGCCTGCCGCAGAGGCGAGAAAAATCGTTGAAAGAATGTTAATACGGTTTTTCATATCTTACGCCTTTCCGGTTGAACCGAATCCGCCTGCGCCTCTGCTTGTTTCGTCAAGCTCCTGAGCTTCAACGGGAGTGATGAGTGAAACAGGCATAATAACAAGCTGTGCAATGCGCTCGTCGGGCTGAATTGTATATGCTTCCTTAAGCTGATTTATAACGCCCACGCAGATTTCGCCGCGGTAGTCGCTGTCAATAACGCCTACGGAGTTGAGCAGACCGATTCCGTGCTTGATTGCAAGACCGCTTCTGGCAAAAACAAATGCGCCAAGCTCTGCCGAGGGAAGCTCAATGGCAATACCCGTAGGAATAACAGCCTTTTCACCGCCGCCGAGAGTAACAGGCTCGTCAATGCAGGCATAAAGATCCATACCTGCACTGCCGGGTGTTGCTCTGAAGGGAATTTTTGCATTTTCTCTGAGTTTTTTAATCTTGAAAGTTTCCATTATTTCGTTTTGCTCTCCTTGTATCTTTCTTCGGGAGAAATCTTTTTTTCAGGGCAGGGAATGGGCTCCTTTACCGTGTTTGCGGGAACAGCCCATCTTACCGCATTGATGATAATTCTCTGAACGTATTCATTGTGGAAGGTGGGGTTGCTTTCGTGACCGGGCTGGAAGTAGAAAATCTTGCCAAGACCTCTCTGCCAGCAGCAGCCCGAACGGAAAACCTCTCCGCCTGCAAACCAGCCGAGGAAAACGATTTCATCGGGCTTGGGAATGTCAAACTGTTCGCCGTACATTTCTTCCTTGGCTATGCTGAAATGTGCGGGGATTCCCTTTGCAATGGGGTGAGAGGGGTTGATGTTCCAGATTCTTTCTCTGTCGCCGTCTCTCCAGCGCAGATTGCAGGTTGTGCCCATAAGAGATCTGAAAATCTTCGAATGGTGGCCCGAATGAAGAACAACAAGACCCATACCTGCGAGAACACGCTTATGTATTTTTTCAACAAGCTTGTCTGGTACTTTGTCGTGTGCCATATGACCCCACCAGATAAGAACATCGGTGTTTTCAAGAACCTCATCTGAAAGTCCGCAGCGACGCTGTGCAAGAGTTGCGGTGCGTACTGCAATATCATCCTGAGATGAAAGAAAATTCTTTATACAGCCGTGAATGCCTGCGGGATAAACGCCTGCAACCTCGTTGCTGAGCTTTTCGTGAACGCCTTCGTTCCAAACGGTAACATTAATCATTGTTTTGCTCTCCTTTATCTTAATTTCTTTAAAATTTCCTGTGATGCGGCAACGATTTTTGCGGCAGCAGGCTTTGTAATCAAATCCATTTCGCCCATAAATTCAATATATGTGCCGTCAAAGCGGTGCTTGAAGCGGTAAAGACCGAAAAGGGGATTGCTTTCGTCAATAACGCCTGCAACACCTCTGAAATCATATATTGAACAGCCGCTTTCTATCGCCCATTTTATCATTTCCCACTGCATAAGATAGTTGGGCATAACCTTTCTGTCGGAGTTTGAGGATGCGCCGTAGAAATACCACACCTTGTCGCCCCAGAGAACGGAAATTGCGCCTGCAATGGGTCTGCCTTCGTAATATGCCATATAAAGCCTTGCCTTGTCACCGAAGCAGTCAAGGATTTTGGCAAAATATGCGGCGGAACGAAGCTCGAAGCCGTCTCTTTCGCAGGTTTCCTTCATAATTTCGTAGAAGGCCTGAGCCATTTCGCTGCCGTGAATTTTAATTTCAACGTTATTCTTAAGAGCGATGCGGATTTTTCTTCTGTGGTCTGAATGGAATGCGGCAAAAACCTCGTCCTCATTCCTGCCGTTGAGAAGAATACGGATAACGTACCTGCACTGAAAATCCTCAAAATTGATTGTGCGTTCCTTGAATCTGAAGCCTTCGGAAAGAGCAATGGCTTTGTAATCTTCGTTGTCAACGGGAACGTCTTTGTCAATTTTAAGCTCGTAAGCATTGTATTTTTTGCCTTCCTGCTTTGCCGCTTCAATCAGTGCGGAGAAGGTTTCTTTGTCGTCAAAATCGCATACGGGACCTCGGGGTGCGTACATCATATGGAAGGGGAGCTTCGAAATTTTTCGCAGCAGTACGCCCATGGTACCCGTTATTTCGCCGCTGTCGTTTCTGCATATTACGCCGAACCACTTCCAGTCATCCTTTACTCTTGCCCAGAGTGACGTCTGCAGAAAATGACCATTGGGGTGCTTTTCGGTAAACGCGTCAAATTCGGCGGCCTTGTTTATATCAATAATCTGTGTTTTCACTTCTTGCCCTCGCTTAAACAATAATTAATGTCATTATACTCTAAATAATGTGGGAATGCAATATTTTCATAAAGTCCGATACGGTTTATTTTGCGCTTTTGAAGGCAAAATTACGCAAAAAATAAAAAACTTTCAAATTTCTCTTGCAATTTAACGGAAAACAAGTGATAATATAAAACATAAAAAACAGAAAGGATGACTTTTTTGGAAGCGATACTTAATTTTGACCTGTCTGTTTTTGAGTTTGTTTTCACAAATCTCAGCAACAGCGTAATGGATGTCATTATGAAGGTTATCACAACCCTCGGTGACGACGGTATTTTCTTTATCATTCTCGGTCTTGTAATGCTTTTCTTCAAAAAGACAAGAAAAGCAGGTCTTGTGTGCCTGGGTGCACTTCTTGTTATGACTCTTCTCAACAATGAGCTTATCAAGCCCATCATGGAGCGTCCCAGACCTTACAATCTTACAAGACTTCCCGAAGCAACAGCGGAGGTTATTGCTTACACAAACGGCGCAAAGGACTATGACTGGGTTGGTCTTTTCGGTAAGATTGACTGGTCAATCGACAGATTCCCCGGATTGGCAGAAAAGTGGAATGCAGGTTATGCTTTCCCCGAAGTTGTTGAAAGAATGAGCCCCAAATCACTTTCGTTCCCCTCGGGCCACACATCATCGGCGTTCACGTTTGCAATGGCAGTCACACTTGTGCTTAAAAAGAAGGGTGTTGCAATCCCTGCATTCATTTTTGCATTCCTTATGGGTCTTTCAAGAATCTATGTAGGCGTTCATTATCCCACAGACGTTATCGTAGGTGCATTCGTAGGTATTGTTTATGCACTTATCGGTTACGCAATCTTTGCAAAGCTTTATGATGTTGTTTACCCCAAAATCGAAAAAGCAATTGCAGATAAAAAGGCTAAGAAAGCCGCATAAGCAAAAATAAGGGTCGGAAATCCGCAAGGACTTCCGACCTTTAATATTTATTCCAGCAGTTCAAGTATTCCTTTGAATTCGGCGGATGCCTTGAATTCTTCCGAAAGAGGATAATTCACAGTGAAATGATGCTTCATCCGTTCACGCATTGTTTTGCCTCTTACGGTCTTTTTGAACAAAACGCCGTCAAGAAGATGTGATTTGAGTGTTGTTTCATCGGGTAACAAATCGTATTCACTGGCAAGCTCTGCCGCTTTTTTAAAATTATCATAAGCTTTTTCTGTGTTTCCTGCCTGAAAATACCAAAGACCCATATGACCGTAGTTGTAAACAATGTAGTGCCAATTCTGACCGTAATTACCGTCATCATAGATTGCATCCATTACCGTTATTATGATTTCCGCCGCTTTGATTTTGAATTCGGGTGAGAATCCGTCATCATAAAAGCAATAATTGCAGGTTGCACCGTCAAGCAGAAAAACAAGTTCTTCAATAGCTGTACGGCAGGCGGTATTATGCTTTTCTCCGGGAGGGTACATATGTGTGGCAGTGTAATCACGGCTGTCACGCATAACGGGTAAATCTGCGTTGATTTCCTCCATTTTTGTAATATATGACTCATCTTTTTCGGTGTAACTCAGGCTTTTGTAATATGTGCCCATGAGCCTTTTGGCTCTTATTCTGATGCTGTCTGATGTGCAATGCTGCTGAATGTTCTCGTTGAGCGTGGTCATCTCGTCGTATATATCAATTATTTTATCGTGTATGCCGCCTTTGGTGGAAAGCAAAGCCGTCATATACCGTATGATAAGACGGAAATCGCCGGGGAATTCTTTAAGGGCACGGTTTATTGTTTCAAAGGCTTTGGGGGTATCTTTAAAATAAAGAACCTCATATTCGTCAATATAGCTTTGGATTTTTTCTTCTTTTTTTGATTGGTCAATTCCCAGAAGGTCATCAACAGACACATCAAAAAACGAAGCGATTGAGGGCAGTAGAGTGATGTCGGGGTAACTGTCTCCACGCTCCCATTTGCTGACGGATTGATATGAAACGCCAAGAAAGTTTGCCAGGGTTTCCTGAGTAAGCTCCCTTTTCTTGCGTAATTTACGGATGTTTTTGCCAATATAAACTGACATTTTATCACCTCTTGTTGTAATTGCTGATCAGCTTGGTTTTATGGTACACCGAAACCTGCAATATTACAATAACGCAGTTTTAGAAACAACTTCTACCAAACGGAGAATTTTTCAACAAAACGGTTAATTTTTATAAAAACCGAAAATTTTTAAAAAATTTCAAAATAGGTATTGATTTTTCTGTCGGGATGTGATAATATACTTTGGCAATCGGAACTCACCGTTTGCAAATTGAATATGCGCTGCTAGCTCAGCTGGATAGAGTGTTTGGCTACGAACCAAAAGGTCAGGGGTTCGAATCCCTTGCAGCGCGCCAATCAAAGGATACGGATTTTTCCGTATCCTTTGAATTTTTAAAAACTGCAAGGGATTCGAAAGGGCGTAAAGAAAACGCTTCGGGGAAGCGTTTTTAGCCCGTCGAGTTGATTATAGCTTACGCAGACCGCAAGCAACCGAAAGTCGAGCACTATGGAAATTTAATCAACATTCCCCTTGCAGCGCGCCATCTCGAGTGTTCATAACGGATTCAAGTTTTGAACACTCGATTTTTTATTTTAATTATATTTTTGAGCAGGCTGTATGCCTGCTTTTTTGTTTGCTGCGGACAGTTTTTATGCCGGGATATTCTTTGAGATATATTCAACCGCAACTCCCTGTCTTGTGTCAGCTCGGTAAAGGTGCAAAAAAATAAAGGGGTCTTACGACCCCCAACACTTCAATGATAACTTATTATCTTTCAAAAGTCAATACGCATATGCGAAATTATGTGCACAATAACCAAAAATCTCTGTTTTACATAATTGCAGAGGGTTAACTTTGTACAAAATTCCGTCTTGAAAACCCTGAAAATCTGTGCTATATTATAGTCAAGGAAAGGGTGATACCAATGAGAAGGTAAAAACCTCAGAACTCTGAAGATAATCGGAAAATCAAAAACCGAAAATCAAAAAGTTCTGACCGACAATCTTGAATGAAACGAAAATATTAATCGTAAACTTTAGGATTGGACAATACCGCAGAAAGAGAGGTTAACCAAAGATGTTAGATAACAAGAATTCACAGAAGTAACCCTTGATTGATTGTGTAAAGAAACATCAGTCAAGGGTTACTTCTTTTTTATATTGAAACTGTTATCGTTGAAGCCGCGAGGCTTCGGCGTTTTTTGTTGTATTTTGAATTCTCCGACACATCCGGTGGTTTTCAAAATAAAAAAGGCTGTAGAAAAATGCAAGTTTTTCTACAGCCACTCTTAATTTTTACTGAATTACAGTTTCATTGCGATATCCCATGCACCCCAGATAACGGTACGGAGATTGCCGACCTTAGCAGCATCGCCGATAACGTGAACGTGCTTTGCTTTGGGAGCAACGGGTGTGGGAACATAACCGACTGACATAACAACGGAATCCGCAGGGATTTCAAAAGTCTTGCCTTCCTTATCCTTAACGGTTACGCTGCCGTCATTGATTGCGCAAAGTGATGTTTCAAGATGAACGGGAACTTTGTTTGTCTTGAAGAAGTCACGAAGGAAGCTTGTGTTTGCAAGTGCAACACCGGGTGTTGTAACAAGGTCATCCTGCATTTCAACGATTGTGGGCTTCTTACCCTGAAGGTAAAGGTCGTAAGCGATTTCACAGCCTGTAAGACCGCCGCCGATAACAGTTACGTTTTCGCCGACTTCCTTGTTGCCGAGAAGGTAATCAACCGCTTCAACGGTCTTTTCAACACCGGGAACGGGGATTGTTCTTGCCTTTGAACCGGTAGCAACGATAACCTCGTCTGCACCCAGTGCGGCAATATCCTTAACCTCTGTGTTCATATGAATTGTGATTGCGCTGTATTTTTTAACCTCGCGGTTGTACCATGCGATAAGGTCACGGTCCTTCTCCTTGAATGAGGGAGCAGCAGCTGCAATGAATACGCCGCCAAGCTTGTCGCTCTTTTCGTAAAGGTCAACCTTGTGGCCTCTCTTTGCGCAAACGATAGCTGCTTCCATACCGCCGATACCGCCGCCGATGATTGCAACATTCTTTGATTTCTTTGCGGGCTTGATGCTGTATTTCTTTGACTGCATTGTCTGGGGGTTAAGAGCACAGCGTGAAAGACCCATTGTATCCATAAGGTCCTGAGTGTTTGCGTGACCCTTTGATGATGAGAAGTTGAAGCAAGCACTGTGACAGCAGATACAGGGCTTGATATCTTCGATTCTGTCCTCGATAAGCTTTGTAACCCATTCGGGGTCGGTAAGGAACTGACGTGCAACACCTACGCCGTCAATCTTGCCCTCTGCAACAGCCTTTGCACCTTCGTCGGGTTCCATACGGCCTGCGCATACAACGGGAATATCAACAAACTTCTTGATGTGTGCAACGTCCTCAAGGTTACAGTTCTGAGGCATATACATGGGGGGATGTGCCCAGTACCATGAGTCGTATGTACCGTTATCGGCATTGAGCATATCATAGCCCATATCCTGAAGGTACTTTGCAGCCTTTTCGGATTCTTCCATTGCACGGCCTACTTCCGTGTAATCTTCGCCGGGCATTGCACCTTCGCAGAAGCCCTTCATCTTTGACTCAACAGAGTAACGGAGTGAAACGGGGTAATCGTCACCGCAGGATTCTTTGATAGCCTTAACAACCTCAGCGGCAAAACGGTATCTGTTTTCAAAGCTTCCGCCGTATTCGTCGGTACGCTTGTTGAAAAATTCGATTGCAAACTGGTCAAGAAGGTAGCCTTCGTGAACAGCGTGAACCTCAACACCGTCAACACCTGCGTCACGGCAGAGCTTTGCGGTTTTTGCAAATGCTTCAATGATTTCGTGAATCTGCTCAACCGTCATTTCGGGGCAGATGATATCGTGTGCCCAACGTGAGGGCTGGGGGCTGGGAGATGCAAGCTCGTGTGAAGTGTCGAGAATGGGCTTCACGAGTGCACGGGTGAATTTATTTCTGTGAAGGGGAGCAACAAGCTCGGTGATAGCCCATGAACGGCCCATACCTGCTGTAAGCTGAACAAAAAGCTTTGCTCCTGTCTTATGGATTTCATCCATAAATACTTTAAGCTCTTCGAACATCTTGGGGTTCTGCCAGAGCCACTTGCCCCAGAAAGTATCACGGAGGGGTGCGATACCGGGGATGATAAGACCAACGTTGTTGTTGGCTCTTTCAAGGAAAAGCTTTGCCGCTTCCTTGTCAAAATGGCAGCCGCCGAGCTCAAACCAACCGAAAAGCGATGTGCCGCCCATAGGGCACATAACGATTCTGTTTTTGATTTCAACGTTGCCGATTTTCCAGGGAGTAAACAATGCTTCATACTGCTGATTCATTGAAAACCACTTCCTTAATAAAATGTTAACAGATATATAATAGAGTATTTGATTGTCGATGTCAAGGAGTAAAAAACAAAAAGAGGACTGTTTTGCCTGAAAAACAAAACAGTCCTTCGTCATTATTTACATTCTCCGACAGCGGCATACACTCTTTCGGGGTTATCGGTGATTATGCAGTCGGCACCGTTGAGGGTAAGGGTTCTCACTTCTTCCTCATCGTTGATTGTCCAGTACTGAACCGCAATATCGTTGCCGTGGGCATAATTCAGCATTTCTCTTGTGCCGAGGTTGATAAGGTTGTCAAAGGCACTTGAGCCGTAGGGTATCTGCAGCGCAACGTAAGAGGGGCTTACGTCCTGCAAATTCCAGTTCATTCTGAAATAGAAATAGAACTGAACCGCTTCGATTGCGTCTGCCGTTCTTGCAATTTCGGGGTATTCTGATTTCATATATGCAGAAACATCGGGTGCAAAGGTTGACCAGATAACTCTGTCCTGCAGGTTACGTTCTTTAATGATTGAATAAAGCTTATCAACCGCTTTTCTGCCGTTTATGCCGATGCTTTTTACTTCAATTAAGTATCTGTATTCCTTGTCTGCGGTTGCTTCAACGTAATCAATAACACCGTCGCAGGTTGCAACGTGCAGGTTATAAGGAATATCGTCACCTCTTAATCCTCGGTAAGGGTAATCGCCGCTGCCCTTGAAGTTTTCACCCATATTGAGCTGCATTGCCTCTTCGAGAGTAAGCGACGAAACAAAAATATAATTTCTGCCGTAAAGCTCCGTTGCGTTTGAAGTGCCGTCGTAGGTAAGGTCGTGGTGAAGCACAAGCTCACCGTCCTTTGTTACCTGAACGTCAAATTCAAGGGTATCAACGCAATCCGAATTCTCAACTATATTTTCAAATGCCATAAGGGTGTTCTGAGGAGCAAGACCTGCGCCCGAGCGGTGAGCCGCAATGTCGGGGTCAAGGTATTCGTTGATGTAGGAATTTGTGCAGTCGGGATATACAACGGGTGTTTCGGGGTCGCCTGCATCGCCCATAGTCAGAAGAACGGGAATGAGCATTGCGGCGGCGACGAAGCCGTTGAGAATGTTTTTGATTGTTAAAAATATTCCTGCCATATCAGTCACCTAAAAGTCCGTAATATCTGCCCATCCAGTAGGGGAGAAGGTAGATATAGGGCATCATTCCTCTCATACCGTTTGCGCCTGCCGTGCCGGGGAGAGTTGATGTTTTGTTAACGATTTTGCTGTTGATATCAACAAATCTTTCTGCACCCGAATCACATACAAAGGGGTTGCCGTCATAGTGAACAAGCACTCTTGCGGAATATTCAACGGGATATTTCAGCTGGGGAGGAATACCCATTGCTTCCTGCTCCGTATCCCATACGATATCCTTTCTGTAACTGTTGTATGCAGGCCATCTGATAAGGTCAAGATTCATTTCTGAAAGTGATTTTGCGGCATTCTCAATGTCGCAGTAATTTTCGGTCAGTGCACCGTAAACAATGTTGAAGAAGGGTGAACGCTCAACTCTTTCATATTCCCAGTGGTGGGTAAGACCCATCTTGAAGATTTCTTTGTGAGCGTTGTTATCGGTGTAAACGATGAGGGGATAAATGTTGACAAAGTCAAGCTGGTCGTCGATATGAGCAACGTGGCCGTCCTCACACTTATACTGCATACAGTTCATTCCGTAATGATGCTTTTTGAGAAGCATTTCGTACACTTCATCATATTTCTTGTCGCCTGTAACGTGATAGGTTGTTTTGAGGAATGAAAGAATTTCAAGTGAATTTGTGCCGCGCTCGTAATACCATCTGTCGTCGTTGTTGAGAAGGTCGGGTTCCCAGTTTGCCCAGGTGGTGGGCACGCCGTCAACGTCGGTCAGATGGAAGTTGTTGTCGATAATATGGTCGGTGATTGTTTTTACAACCTGAGCAATTTTTTTCTTCTCTTTTTTATCTGCAACAAGGTCATAGTAAATGCCGTATGCGAAGTAGTGACCTGTCATTTCGTCACTTGATGTTTCGCCAAGCCATTCGCAGTCGGGATTTTCGGGGCAGATATGCCATTCTTCACGGTTGCCCGTTCCGAAATTCTCCTCGTGAGAATATCTTGTTGCTCTTGCCGTAAAGCCGGGCTTGCCCGTAATCTCCGTAAGCTTTATCATAGCCTCAACCGCACGCTTTGCGTTTTCTTTTGCCTTGGGGTCGCCGGTTACCTTGTAACGGAAGCACTGGCTTGCACAGTAAAGACCGGTGAAAAGACCGTCGTTATCCGAATTGAGAAGTCTGCCTGAATCAAGATCGCCGTATTTACGAAGCTCTCTTGTTACGTGATAGCCCTCGTTGCGGTTGTAGTATTTGTCGGTAAGCGCATCATAATGAGCCGCCTTTTCTTCAAGGGTCATATCCTTTGAAGTGATAAGGCTAATGCCTTCGGGTGTTACGGCAGCCATTGTGCCGCTGTCTGAAACGGCAATCTGTGTTACCGTGGGATGCATAAGCCATGCACCGTATGAATAGTAAGTGATTTTGCCTTCAATGAGGGTGATGATGCCTGTGTTTGTTGCAAAATATTTTTTGCCGTCCGGTGCAAAGAACATATCGTTGAACGCACCGTCGGGTACGGAATAGAAATCGTTGCCGTTGAACCAGAAGTTTCTGCCGTCATAAATGTTGAGGCCTTCGCTTGTGCCAACCCAGAGATGACCCATAGCATCAATGGCGGCGCATCTGATATCCTTGCTGAGAACGCCTGACATATCGGGAGTGATTTCAGCCCAGTGACGGCGCTTGCCCTTCATTGAAAGAAGACCCTCGGAGGTTGCACCGATGTAAACGGTTTCGCCGTATTTTGATTTGTTGTCGAGTGCGGCAAGGCATACGGTATCTTCGGGTACATCAACGATTTTTGTGAAACTGCCTTTTTCTTCAAGGTAAAGAGCCTTTTCTGTAACAAGCCACAGTGAGCCGTCAAGAGCAACCGACATATCGATAACGGGAGCGTCAAATTCAGCGATAACACTGAGCTTGCCCTTTTTGATCTGAGCAAGAGCGTTTCCGTTTGAGGCATAGAGCTTACCGCCCTTTGAGAAAAGCTTTGATGCCTTTATGCCCAGCTTCTTTGTTTTGCCGTCTGCAAATTCAATGATGCCCTCGGGCTGTGCAATATAAAGGCTCTCGCCTTCAAAAGCAACAGAGGTTACGTTTTCAAGGTCAATGCCCTGCTCGGCGGTAATGAAAATTTTGTCATATTGTCTGAATGAGCCGAAATTAAGAGTAGGTTTTTTCATATGTATCTCCTCAATATGTGATAGAATAATCCTTTTCGAATGTAAGACCTACGGAAGCCTTGTGAGTGCCGAAAAGGTTAACGGTTACGTTAAGAATAAGGGGAGTTCTGTAAACAGCATGAGTAACTCTGCCGCTTGCTTTGTCAACGGTTACACGTACCGTGCAGTTTTTGTAATCAGTTGAGAAATCTTCAATGAATGAAACTTTTTCCGACACTTCGTGGGCTTCGATAACGTCGCAAACAGCGCCCACACCCTTGCCCGCGGTGGGGTTCTTTTCGTTTTTGAGCCTGATATAAATTTCATATGTATCGCCCTTGTCGGTGCAGGTTGCCTCTGCAACCGCATCGGCGGTAAGCTTGCTTACATAGCTCTGGTTGGGAACGATATACTCGTTGGTTATTTCTTCTCTTGTTGCATAGACAATAGGGTCGGTGTCATCCTTCATAAAGGTATCCATTAGACCTTCTGCTGTTGATTCAAGGGCCTTGGGAACAACAAGATTTTCTTTATCAACAATTCGTCTTTCATAATTCTTGACAACCTTCGAAGCCTCGGGCTTTATCCTGTTTGCGGATTTGTTGAAAAGCTCAACAATTTCGGGGATTGTCTGCGGTGCGGCGGATTCCGTTGCCGTTTCCGATTCCGAAACAGTAGCTTCCTGATTGGGAAGGTGAATGAGAGAGGGTGAAGCTTCTTCGGTGATATCAACCATGACATCTGTATTTTCCGTAATTGCCGTATCGGTAGTTGTTTCGTTTTCAATAACGGATTTTTCAGTGCCGCAGCCTGCGGTGAAAAGCATTGCGAGGATAAGTCCTGCCGCAACAAGTGCGGATAAAACTGATTTCTTCATAAGTTACGTTCCTTTCGGATTTTACTTTGAGGGCTTTCTGACTTTGTTGAGCATTGCGTTGATTTCAAGAATTTGTTCTTTAGTGAATTTGCCGCCAAGCATTGAGAAAACACGTTTTACGGTGAAGCCCTTAGCCATGCCGTAAACGTTCTTTATCATTCCCATATTCATGCTGAAACCTGCTACTTCAAGACCGCCGCCCTTCTTGCCGTCTTTTTCTTTGCCTGCGGTCATTGCGTTCTTGATTTTAAGCAGGATTTTCACCATTGCGATTTTACCGCCGAAGGTGGACATAATATCGCCAATTGTATCGTTGATTGAGAATCTGCCGTCGGGCATTGTGATATCAAACCAGTTGATAACCGCGCCTTCTTCTTTCATAATGTAAGCTTCGTTGGGAGTATCAACCTTGCGGATTGTTGCTGTGTCTTCAAGACCGTCAGCCTTTGCGGTAAGAGTTGTTTCGCCTTCGTTCTTGACTTCAAAGTAGAAGAAGGGGTACTTACCCTTTGTCTGCTTGCCGACGCTTACACCGTTTGCAAAAAGCTCAACCTCATTGCAGTTTGAGTAAACGGTAACCTTTGTTACGTCCTCAACGCGGTCGATATAACGCTTTGAGCAGATATGCACCATGGGTTCGGGGTTAAGCCATGCCTTGTATGCGTAGAATGAATCCTTCTTGTATTTTCTGTCAAATGTAACAAGACCCTTGTGGTTCATACCGTTTTCGCCGCCCTCTGCTCTTGCATCTGCGGCAAAGTCAAACATATTCCATACGTGGGTTGCCCAGAGATAGGGTCTTTCTGCAATCTGCTTTATAAGTTCTTCGTGGTAGAACGACTGATATTCTTCCGTATAGTCACCCTGAATGGGGGTTGAGGTGTGCCAGTCAAGTGCTTCACAGCCGTATTCGCTTATGCCGATGGGCTTCTTGGGGTATTTCTTACGGAAATCGTCAAACCAGGGGCCGTTCATATCTGTCGTGCCGCCGTACCAGCCGAAATAGTGGTTGTATGAAAGCACGTCGCTGATGTGAACATACTCAGAATCGATTGAGCACATTGTAACCGAAGCTACGGTTGTGAGCCTGGTCTTATCCATTTTATGACAAAGGTCGTTAAGTTTCTTGTGGTTTCTGATAAGGTCGGGGTCTGATGCGCCTGCAATGGTGATTTCGTTTGAAAGACCCCATACAACGATTGAAGGATGGTTGTAATTCTGAACGATAAGCTCCTTCATCTGAGTGATTGTGTTGTCATAGCCGCCGGGCATATGCTTTGAAATATAAGGAATTTCAGCCCAGAGAACAAGACCTGCCTCGTCACAGAGGTAGTAGAAGCACTGTGAATGCTGATAGTGTGCAAGTCTGATTGTTGTTGCGCCAACCTCAAGGATAAGGTCAAGATCCTCCTTATGATGCTCGGGGAGAAGTGCATTGCCGATGCCGGGTCTGTCCTGATGTCTTGACACACCTCTGAGGGGGTATTCTTCACCGTTGAGAATGAAGCCCTTGTCGGGGTCGATTCTGAATGTGCGGCAACCGAAGCGGGTGCTGATTTCATCAACTTCTTCACCGTTACAGATAAGAGTTGCCTTTGCTGTGTAAAGATAAGGATCTTTTCTGCCGTGCCAGAGGCGGACGTTTTCGATTGTCAGCTTAACTTCGTCGTCTTCATCGCCGACAGTGCTTGCGATAATCTCACCGTCTGCAAGAATTTCATATTTTACCTTGCAGTCATCATCGTTTTCAATGAAGGTTTTTATTGTAACCTCTGCGTTGCTTCCTTTGATTTCGGGTGTAACCATAATTGAAGGTGAGCCGTAATAATCAAGGTCGAAATGGTTTTCGGGAACACCGATGAGTGTTACATCACGGTAAATACCGCCGTAGAATGTGAAGTCCGCATTCTGGGGATAAACCTTGTCGTTGGGTGAATTGTCAACTGCAAGGGCAAGAATATTTTCAGCCTTGACATCTTCAAGCTCTGCTCTGAATGTTGAATATCCGCCGTGATGCTCGCAGATTTCCTTGCCGTTCCAATAAACCTTGCAGGATGAGTTTACGCCGTCAAACTGAGCATAAACCTTCTTGCCTTCGGGCATATCCTCTGCTTTGATTTCCTTTACAAAGAAGCAGGTACCTCTGTAATAATCGTTGCCGCCGTCCTGACCGTCGGTGCCGTTCCAGGTGTAGGGCAGATCGATTTCGTTCCAGCCCGAGGGCAGGTATGAGGGTGCGGCTTTTGCTTCCTTTGAGAAAAGCCAGCCTGCATTGATGTTTTTTATGTTTCTCATAGTAACCTCCGTAGTCTGAGTTAAAAAAATTCCATTATGATTATACTACAAAAAAACGGAATTTTCAATGAATATATTTTAGTATAATAAGTATTCTGTTTATTGACTTTTGCGTTTATACATAGTAAAATTAAATTCGTATACGGAATTTTCGGAGGATAAAATGAAAAAGGAAGTCAAACAGAAAGCGCACATATTCAGAAATACCGCATTTATGCTTAAATGTGCGTGGAAAAGTGCGCCTCTTTCGCTCGTTACAATTTACCTTGCATACATACTCGAAAACGTGTATTACTCGGTTGTTATCGGCGTTATGTTCCTGCAGACCGCGCTTTCGATTATCGAAGGCAACGGCACATTCAAAGAGTTTGCGATAAGAATGTGCATTATTGTTTTCGGTAAGATTTTTGTTGACCTGTTTGCGTATATCAATATGTATACGGTGCGAACGAAATTTGAAATAAAGTGCGAAAGCTACATAAACAGCCTGATTTTCAAAAAAGCGCAGGAGGTTGAGCTGGGATGCTATGAAAATCCCGATTTCTTCGATAACTATAACAGGGCAACATGGGTTGTTGAAAAAGGCGGCTTCAAGCGTATTATCGAAGGCTCTGCGTGGACCATCGGCTCGGTTGTGAGCATAATTTTTCTTATCGTTTATCTTATATCCATTGACCCGTTTCTGTTGTTCTTTATTCTGTGCCCCGTTGTTGTTATGGGCATACAAACAAAAAGGAACAACGTTGAGCTTGAAAAAGAAAAGGCAATGACGCCTTTCGAAAGGCAGAAGGATTATACCAAAAGAACAATTCTCCTTAAAGATTTTGCAAAGGAAATCAAAACAACGGGTATTTTTGAAGTCGTAAAAAAACGCTTCAATTATGCGGTTGAAAGGAATATTGAGGTTATCAAAAAGTACGGCTGGCGTATTGCGGTTTTGGAAACTTTTGCGGATTTCTTCGGCGAAATCATTCCCGTCTGCGGCGGCTTCGGTTACGGCTGTTACAGACTTATTGTGCTCCAAAATCTTGAAATAGCGGATTTCTCCGTTCTTATTTCGGCAATAACCACAACACGAGACAAGCTCAATCAGCTTGCAAGATATTTTACTATGCAACAGAAGCACTGCCTCTGGGTCCAGAATCTCCGTGAGTTCCTCGATTATGAGCCGAAGCTTACGGACAGCGGAGTTGAGCCGGGTGAATTTGAAAGCCTCGAATTCAGAAATGTTTCTTTCCGCTATGACGGTAACGATAAGAACACGCTGAACAATGTTTCATTCACAATCAACAAAGGAGAAACCTTTGCGGTTGTGGGTCATAACGGCGCAGGTAAAACAACCCTTTCAAAGCTGATTATGCGTCTTTATGACGTAACGGAGGGCGAAATTCTTTATAACGGCATAAATATAAAAGAATATGACCTGCTGAAATACAGGGATAAGTTTGCCAGCGTTTTCCAGGATTACAGAATTTTTGCCATGACCGTTGCGGAAAACGTGCTTATCCGTGAGGCTGATGACGAAAATATACAGATTGCCCGTGATGCGCTTAAACAGAGCGGAGTTTACGATAAAATTCAGACCTTACCTGAAAAAGAAAACACCTTGCTTACAAGAGAATTCGATGAACAGGGAGCTCTTCTTTCGGGCGGAGAATCCCAGAAGGTGACTATTGCAAGAATGTTTGCAAAGGATTTTGATATTGCCATTCTTGACGAGCCTTCTTCTGCCCTTGACCCTGTTGCGGAAAGCAAGATGTATGACGCACTTATGGAAGGCACGAAGGATAAAACGGTTTTCTATATTTCACACCGTCTTTCAAGCGCAACGCACTCGGATAAAATTCTTGTTTTCTCAAAGGGCAGACTTATTGAGGCAGGCAGCCACGATGAACTTATGGTGCTTGAAGGCGAGTATTGCGAAATGTTTACCCTTCAGGCTTCGGGTTACAGAGAGGAGGCTGACAATAATGAGTAAAGCGTCCAAAAAGAACACGGAAGAAAAGACTCACGGCGTAATAAACAACAATCTTTTTATGCTGCGCTTTGTTGCAAAAAACGCACCGGGAATGTTGTTTTTTTATCTGTTTTTTGATTTGCTGACCAATGTACCGTGGATACTTTCCAGTGTTGTGCTTCTCAAATATATAATTGACGTTGTTACTTCCGGCGTTGATTATTACAGAATTGCCGTTGCCTGCGGAATATTTGCGGCACTTGTCATAATCGGTACAATCGGCAGTACGGTTTTTTATGAGATATATAAACCGAAGCAGAAGGAAAGGCTTCACTTCAAGCTTTATTCAACCATATATGAAAAAGCGGCAAGAATGGATTTTGAAGCCTATGACAATCCTGAATATTACAACGACCTTGTGCTTGCAATGACGTCAATGAACGAGAGGGTTGACAGCGTTATTTCCGATGCTCAGGATATAATCCGCTTGCTGACCTCCATAATTTCCATTACTGCGGTTATTGCGTCAATCGACCCCATATGCCTTGTGTTTATTTTTGTTTGCGTTGCCGTAATGATTCCCATAGGAAGACTCATTGCAAAGGTTAACGTTGACCGCACCGAGGCAATGACTCCTCTTGACAGAAAGAACCTTTACTTCAGCCGTGTTTTCTATCTGCAGGATTATGCAAAGGAGCTGAGGCTCAACCCTGCAGGCGAAATGATTGAAAGAAGATATAACCTGAACGTAAAAGACAGGCTTTTCACAATAGCACCTTTTCTGCGTAAGCAGTGGCAGCTTTATTTCTGCCAGGAAGCTCTGCCCATGACGTTGCTTGTTTATCTCGGAATAGCACTTCTTATGGGCTACAAAGCGATAGTTACCAAAGAAATTTCTCTGGGCGATTTTGCGGCGGCATTCAACGGCGCAAACGCTGTCAGCCGCTGTGTTTTTGACCTGACAAGCTGGTTTTCAATAAATCTGAGAGAAAATGCTCTCTACGTTGAAAAATACAGAAAGTTTATGGCGGCGAAAGAAAAAATCATCGGCGGCGAGGATAAAACCGTCTTTGAGAAACCTGTAACTATAAAGCTTGAGAACGTTTCGTTCACGTATCCCGGCAATGAAAAGCCGACTCTTAAAAATATAAATCTTGAAATCAAGCCTTATCAGAAAATAGCTCTTGTCGGCTATAACGGTGCAGGCAAAACCACACTTACCAATCTGCTTCTCAGGCTTTACGACGTAACGGAAGGCAGAATAACCGTCGGTGGCAAAGATATCCGTGAATGGGATATTCCGTCATATCACGCAAATTATGCGGCGGTATTTCAGGATTTTTCACTTTTCGGTGCAACCGTAGGTGAAAACGTTTCAATGAGCGGCACTCATGATAAAATGCGTGTGCTCAATGCACTTAAAGAAAGTAATTTCGGTAAAGAACTTCATAACGGTACGGATACGATGCTGCTGCGCGAATTTGACGATACGGGCCTTTCGCTTTCGGGCGGCGAGTCGCAGAAGATTGCCGTTGCCAGAGCATTTTATAAGCAGTGCCCCTTCGCCATTCTCGATGAACCCAGCGCAAATCTTGACCCCGTTTCCGAATATGCGCTTAACGAGGCTATGGCAAGAGCCGCGGCGGATAAAACCGTTATCTTCATTTCACACCGACTTTCCACAACCGTTATGGCGGATGTGATTTATATGCTGGAAAACGGCGAAATTGTTGAAAGCGGTTCTCACGAGGAACTTATGGCGCTTGGCGGAAAATACGCATATATGTTCAACCTTCAGGCGGAGAAATACCGCGACAACGAAGAATAATAAGGATATGATACACAGTGAATACTTTTTTTAACGAAATTACTTCAAAGCCCGTCAATACGGTTGACGGAAAAGTTGTATATAAAATACCGGCAGGTGCCTTCTGCAGCAACGGTGATCTGGGCACAGTTTTTGATAACGATGAAAACGGACTTGTTATTCATATTTCAAAATGTGATTTCTGGAAATTCACAAAAGGTGCTCACAAAAGCGGCGGCATAAAAACAGTCGGAAGTCTGAGAATAAGCAATGTTGATTTGTCGGAATACAACATAAAGCAGTATTTCGACAAGGGGCTTCTTGAATGCACCTTCGGAAATGCGGAAATCGAATTTTTTATTGCACCGGGAAATATTATTTATCTTCAGATAAAATCTTCTGATGCGGCTGAAATTCCCGGGGTTTCCGTTCTGCTTCCCGATACCTGCGATTCGGATAATTCCGAAGATTCCCATAGGGGAGTGAAGCGTTATATCCGCAGGTTTGAGGGTGCTGATGTTGTGCGTAAAACGGGGGTTGCCCTTGGTTTGCGTGAGATTGAATCCGCAGTATCTGACGGCATCGGAACTGCCCGTTACTGCATTTCCGTTGTCACGAACTTTGATGATGCGGATTATGCGGAAAAAGCGGTTGAAACGGCACTTGACTGCGATTATGACGGCGATAAGGAAAGAAGCCGTGAGAAATGGGAAAATTTCTTTTCCGCATCAAGGGTTATGCTTGAGGATAAGGAAATTGAAAGCTGGTACAATTCAAGCCTTTACCACCTTGCAGGCTGTATGGGCAACAAGGAATTTCCTCCCGGACTTTTCGGAAATTACGTAACCGATGATTTCTTCCCCTGGGCTGGGGATTATCACATGAATTACAATTACGAAGCGCCATATTACAGCATATTCTCTTCTAACCATCCCGAGCTTTTTGACGGATATATGGCTCCCGTTAACGATATGGCGGAGGATGCAAAGCGCTTTGCAAAGCTTTTCGGTTGCGGAGGCTATGCCCTTCCCGTAAGCTTCGGTCCCAAGGCAATGGATGTTTATACTCAGGAGGACTGCAAGGAGCACGGCATACTTTTTCTCGGTCAGAAAAGCCACGCCGCCTATGCCTGCGTAATCCCTGCAATGCATTGGTTTTCGACCTATGACAAGGAATACGCACGTGAAAACTACTACGATTTTGTGCTGAATACTGCTGCCTTCTGGGAGGATTATCTCGTCAGGGAAAAGGGTAGATACGTCATAAAGAATGATGCGGCACACGAAATACCCTATTACCGCGGTGAAAAATTCAGATATATTACCCATAAGGGTCAGATTGAAGCGGTAAACGCCATAAACTCACTGGGCTTGGTAAAGTTTCTGTTTGCCGCCGTTTACGATATGGCAAAGGAACTGGGTCTGAATTCCGAAAAATATGACTTATGGCAGGATATCATTGAAAATCTGAGCGATTTTCCCACCTTCATAAAGAAGGGCAAAAAATGCTTCCGATACTCAAAAAGAGGTATCCGCTGGAGAGATGATAACACGGTGGGACTCCAGCATATTTATCCTGCATCGCAGATAGGCTTTTCGTCGGGCGAAAAGCTGCTGAAAATTGCAAGAAATACATATTTTATGAATGACAGGCGCCTTGACGACAACGGCTCCAATTCGTATCTCCCCGCAGGTGCAAGAATCGGTGCCGACCCTGAATTCGTGCTGGAAGGCGTTCGTATGAATATAAGGGAGTTCGGGCTTCCCAACAGGCTTTTTCGCCATCACGGCGGCGGTGTTGAGCACCTTACAACAGTGCCTGCAACCGTTAACGAAATGCTTATGCAGAGCTATGAAGGGGTTATAAGACTCTTCCCTTGCTGGGATAAAAAAATGAACGCATCATTTGAAAATCTGCGTGCAGACGGAGCTTTCCTTGTTTCTGCCGAGCTGAAAAATGAGAAGATTGAATCGCTGAAAATCAAAAGTCTCAGAGGCAGAGAATGCAGAGTAGAGTGTGCAGGCATCGGTGATATTGTAAGGGAATCCGATAATGCAAAAATACCCTGCAAAAAACACGGCGGCACCGTTATCTTCGAAACGCAACCCGATGAAACTTATATCCTTATATAAAAAGTTTTGACGCAATCAAAAATAACACAAAAGGCTGTAAAAAACCTGCGTTTTTTACAGCCTTTTATCGTAATTACTTTATATCTGCGGACTCGAGTTCTTCGCGTTTAGCCTTTGTTTCGGCTCTTATTTCTTCAAGCTCTGCCATAATCCTTTCCTTGCGTTTGCCCGTAAAGTTATCAAATGACATCACAAGGGCGGGGAGAAGATTGCCTATGATACCGGGGACGGCAACGAGAAGGAAAATGCCGTGTAAGGTTTCGGGCGTCTGAATTGCCTCAACCATTTCGCCGTTAATCATCTGTGCACTCTGATAGCCGATGAGTGCAAGACCGCCGTTTACGAGAAGCTCCTTCCAGAGGGCGGAAATTCTTGAAACCATAGTGCTGAAAGCAAAAACCATTCCCTCGTTGCGCTGGGAAATGCCGTACTTCTTGTAGCTTTTCCATTCCATATAATCCGTAGAGTCTGCAAGAAGAATTCTTCTTGCCGCACTCATAGCCGCATTGGGCAGACCGCCCAGGGCAATGAGTATGCCGACAAGCCAGAGGTATTTGTAGCCGAAAATCAGAAGCAGCAGGTAGCATATACCCGTGTGAAGATAACCCCATACAACAATATCTCTTGACGAGCGTTTTTTGCCTACGAAAGGAACGGAAAGAAGTCCGCCGTAGGAAAGTGATGAGCTTGCTATTTCAACGTATGTTTTCATGCTGTATTTATTGAGCGTTTGTTTGTAGAAGAAGGGAAGGGAGTTATAGCAAACCTGTCTGATTGAATCGATAACCTGACTCAGACAAAGGAGGAGTAACGGTCTGTTGAGAAGAATGAGTTTATAGTCAATCTTGATTTTTTTCTTTGTTTCCTTGGGAGGAAGCACCATATTGCGTTCCTTGAGCGTAATGCACGGAACAAGCATTGTGAACATACCGAGTATGCCGAAAATCAATGCAACTGTGAAAAAGGCCCATTTTTCTTTTGCGTAATCATTGCCCTGAAGCTCAATGATAATGGGTACCATACCGCCGGGAAGCATTGAGCCGAGAGTTGAAGCAAGCTGTGCTATGGTGTAAAAATTCTTTCTGGATTTTGCGTTTGGCGTCATTCTGACGGAAAGCGTGGACAGTGCAACGTCAAAAAACGTATCCGCAATGTTAAAGAGAAGAAACAGTAAAAAGCTCCAGATTACGTTGAACGTGATTGAGGCTGAGGGAACGACGAAAAGAAGAATTGACGACAGGGTGAAGGGAATGGCGGATGCCATCATAAATCTTCTTGCGTTACCCTTGGTTGAACGGTTGTTGTCGAGCAATGCGCCTACAATGGGTGCAATAAGAATATTAGCCCCCGTTGTGACGGATTTCATTGTAATTATGTGCGAGGATTTAAGACCCATATAGTCATACATAAACTGGTCGGTGTACGTGCTGACGGAGTCCTGACCCATACAGTTGCCGAAAACGCCCGAAACGTAACCGACCTGCTCCTTCAGGGCAACGTCGGGATTGCTTTTGAGTTCATTAAACTTTTCTTTCAATTTCCCCATTTTGGTTTCTCCTTGTTTTCTGAATGTGATGCGTCGCATCATTCCTCTTTATTGCTATTTTAGCATATTTGACGGAACAAAACAATCTTTTTTATTGATATTCGGAAACAATGTGTGCTATAATTTTGTTTATTACAGGTGATAAACCGCTGAAACGGAGATTGCATATGAGGATTGGTTTCACGTCAACGTCGTTCAGACAAATCAAAAGTATTGAAAAGATTGTAAAAATCGCATCTGAATCCGGTGCGGATTGCATCGAATGGGGCGGCGACGTCCATATCAAAGACGTAAAAACAGCAGAATTTGCAAAAAAGCTTTGCGATGATGCAGGCATAACCGTTTCTTCTTACGGCAGCTATTATCGGGTGGGAAGCAAAAACGCCGACGAATGGAAAAACGTTTGTGAAATTGCTTATGCGTTGGGTGCGGAATCAATCCGTGTATGGCTGGGCATCAAAGACAGTGAAATAACGGACGGTGAAACGTACAGGAATCTGGTTGAGGACGGGAAGGCAATCTGCTCAGTTGCAAAGCAATACAACCTGACCGTCTGCCCCGAATGTCACGACAATACTTTCAACAATAACACCGATGCCTTTCTGAAGATTCGCCGTGATATAGACTGCGATAATTTCAAAACGTATTTTCAGTCACGGTATAAACGCCTTGAATATGACCTTGACCGTATCGAACGCACGATGCCCTATACTGAAAGCGTGCATATTTCATATTCCGAACAGTCAAGAGAGCAGTTCCCTAAATTCAGGCCGGGCTATATAGATGCGTTACTTGATAAAATTCTTTCATCCGGCTTTGACGGCAACGTTCTTGTTGAGTATACCTATCTTTTCTGTTGGGCAGGTATTCCGTCATCGATGAAAAACGATATTTCAAAAATCAAAGCGAAAGCAGGAAAAATAAAATGAAAATAGCACTTTTCGGCACAAATCAGCTTCAGTTTTCAAAGGTTTATACACCCGAGGTTCTGAAAAAACTCGGTGAATACGGCGAGCTTTCCCGGAAAATCAACCAAAGCAACGTTGCGGAAAACGCAGAGTTCCTTGCAGACTGTGAAATAGCATTCTCAACCTGGGGAATGCCTCAGTTCACCAAAGAAGAAATCGCAAAATATATGCCCAAGCTGAAAGCGGTTTTCTATGCCGCAGGCACTGTGCAGTATTTTGCCCGTCCGTTTCTTGAAAGCGGAGTGAAGGTTTTCAGCGCATTTGCGGCGAATGCCGTTCCCGTTGCCGAATACACCTTTGCGCAGATAACCCTTGCGGCAAAGGGATATTTTCAGGCTGAAAAATATTATCACGTTCTTCCCGTGCGCTCACTTGCTTTTGCCAATTCGTCAACAGGCAACTTCGGCTGCAAAGTGGGTCTTGCAGGCCTCGGTGCAATCGGAAAAATGGTTGCAGAAAAGCTTAAGGCGCTGGATGTTGAGGTTTATGCCTGCGACCCGTTTATTGCAGAGGAAACGGCAAGGGAGCTCGGGGTTACGCTTGTTGATATGGAAACTCTTTTCAGCGAGTGCGATATTATCAGCAACCATCTGGCAAACAAGCCCGAGCTTGAAAACATATTCAACGGCAAGCTTTTCAAAAAAATGAAAAAGCGTTCAACCTTCATCAATACGGGCAGGGGAGCGCAGGTTGCCGAATATCAGCTTGCACTTTCACTGCTTCTCCATCCTTCAAGAACGTTTGTCGGTGACGTTATCAAACACGAATTCTTCCCGTATATCAATCCGCTTTTCTGGTGCCCCAATGCGATTCTGACTCCCCACATTGCAGGCAGTACGGGTAAAGAGCCTCAAAGAATGGCTTACTATATGATGGAAGAAATGGAAAAATTCGTTGCAAATGAACCCACGCAATACGAAGTAACCCTTGAATCTCTTGAGAGGATGGCATAAGCCTATGACGGTTTTATACGTGCTTCTTGCCGTTGCGGCATTTTTTGTGCTGCTGACGGTATTTGAGCTTATCCGCCTGATTCGGATGAAGCCGTTGCCCGATCTTCCCGACAAATCGTATGCCGATAAATATTCACTCAATGTCAACGGAAAAAGTCTTGAGGATTTATATTTGTACCTTTCGGGCAAACAGTCGGAGCCTTCGTTCAGCGAGGATGAGATTTATTCACTGCTTTCGAAGCAGACGGAATATATGAACAACCGCTTTGACTGTGCGGATTTCAGAGCGCAGATGCTTTTCAAAATCTTCAAAGATTGCACACTCAGCGAAAGATGCTCCGGATTAATAAAAAATGCGTTCATCGGCTTCAAATATTTTATTGATGAGCCGGGTGACGACAGTATGTGCTACTGGTCGGAAAATCATCAGATTCTTTTTGCCGTCAGCGAATACCTTGCAGGCCGCGAATGGCCCGACGAGATATTCACAAACAACGGTATGACAGGCAGAGAGCATATGGAGACAGCAAAAAAACGTATCGATGCCTGGATGAAGCAACGCTTTGATTACGGCTTTTCCGAGTATCTGAGCAACAATTATCTTGCCGAGGATATTGCGCCTATGGCAAATTTCATTGCGTATGCCAACGATAGCAACAGGGTTGAGCAGATGAAAATAATTATGGATATTCTTTGGCTGGACGTTGCACTCAACAGCGTCGGCAACCGCTTTGTTGCGGTCAGCTCAAGAATGTACGGTAACAATAAAGCGGCAAACTGTATCGGCAACAGTATTCAGAGTGCTATGGACGTTCTTTGGGGCAGGGCTTCGGAAAACAAAAAGCCCAATTATATTGTGCTTTGTTTTACCGATGCGGTTAAAAAGGGTCTTTATGACTTGCCCGAAGCAATAAAGGATATTGCACTTTCGGACGAAACCTTTGTTTCAAAAATGAGCTGCGGTCTTTCAGCCGATGATATGGTGAACGAAAATCTTATAGACCAGAGCGATGCCTGTATCATGGCACAGACGGGTGCCGAAACCTTCACAAACCATCAGGTTATAAACAACACTCTTGCGTATCTCAGAAAAAATAAAATTTACAAAAATAAATTTCTCGCTTATTTCAGATTTCTCAACCTGACCGTTTTCAAATGGGTTGATTGGCAGAAATTTGCCCGTAAGCATAATATTATGCCCCACGGAATCGCACTCGGCAGAGGCAACGTTTACACGTTCCGCAATGCTTATTATTCAATGTCAACGGATATTTGCAAGGATACGGGAATGTGCGGTGCACAGGAGCATATATGGTCTGCAAACATTGCTGACGACCTGACCATTTTCACAACCCATCCTGCAGGTGACGGCAACGGTAAATACGGCGCATCGCCCGGATACTGGATAGGCAACGGCAGACGCCCCATGAGCGTGCAGAATGAAAGTGTAAACATCACGATTTATAAAATTCCCGTAAAAAAACGCCTCGGTGAATCGGCAGTTGCGTCAATGACCCACGCCTATATGCCCAAGGGTTTCTATGATGAATTTGAGCACAACGGAAATGTTGTTTTTGCAAGAAAAAACGGAGTTTTTGTTGCTTTGATTTCAAACGGAAATCTCGAGTTCAATCCGTTTAACAGCGAATCAGCAAACGGAATTCTCAAGGGCAGAAAATTTCCTTGCAGAAGCGGATTCGGCGGCGAATTTGATTTGTGCAGATACGGCGGCGGATATCATATTTATATCACCGAGCTTTCAGATGCGGATAAAGAAACGTTTGAGGAGTTCAAGGGAAGAATAAGAGGGAACACGGTTCGTTTCGGCAGCGGCGGAAAAGTTGAATATATAACCGATTCGGGCGCGTTGTCCGTTTCGTATGACGGGGAGTTCAACGTCAGCGGTAAACCTGCCCAAAAGGAGTTTATCCGTTATGACAGCAAATTCTGCAAAGCAGAAAGAAAGGCGGATACCATAACCGTTGACAGCGGCAAAAACAGTCTTGTTCTTGATTTCGGAAACGCAAAAAGGAGTATGAAAAATGTATAAAACAAGCCACGTGATAAAGAAGCTTGACAAACCGGTTCTTACTCATAAAGATACGCCGTATAACTCCGCACTTATATTCAATGCGGCTGTTGAGAAATATAACGGAAAATACGTTATGCTTTTCAGAAACGACTACGGTGATTTTGAAAATCATAAGTTAGAGGGAACAAGCATAGGTTTTGCAACAAGTGAAAACGGAATTGACTGGACTGTATCCGATAAGCCCTGTTTTCGGATTTGCGACGGAGAAATCAATAGGGTTTATGACCCTCGCATAACGGTAATTGACGGCATCTGTTACGTCTGCTTTGCCGTGGATACAAAGCACGGAGTCTGCGGCGGTATAGCCAAAACCGACGATTTCGAAAAATTCGATATTATTTCGCTTTCTCCGCCGGATAACAGGAATATGGTGCTTTTTCCTGAAAAGATAAACGGTAATTTTGTTCGCCTTGAAAGACCTATGCCGGTTTACAGCAGGGGAGAAAAGGACAGATTCGATATATGGCTGTCTGAATCGCCCGACCTTGTGTATTGGGGTAAATCAAGGCTTGTTATGGGAGTTGAGGATGTTCCGTTTGCCAATGATAAAATCGGGCCTGCCGCACAGCCTATCAAAACCGAAAAAGGCTGGCTTACAACCTTCCACGCCGTTGAGCTTGACCCTGCAAGAGGAAAAAACGGCTGGGAAGACAGATGGCAGAAGCAGTATTATGCAGGCATAATGCTGCTTGACCTGAACGACCCCTCAAAGGTTATCGGAAAGTATGATAAACCGCTTATCGTGTGCGACAGGGATTATGAGGTTGAAAACGGTTTCCGTAAAGACGTAATCTTCCCTTGCGGTAACGTTCTTGAAGATAACGGTGAGGTTAAAATTTATTACGGAGCATCCGACACGGTTGAATGTATGGCAACTGCGGATGTGAATGATTTGATCGGGCTTTGTCTGAAATAACTTTTACAGCACTTTTGACACATATGAAAAAGGCGGTTCAAACGAACCGCCTTTTTGTAATATTAAAGGATAACTTCCTTGCCTTTTTCTGCAGATTCATATATCGCACAGAGAATTTTAATCATATCAACACCCTGTGAGGGCTTGAAAACAGGCTCTGCACCTTCCGTAAGAACGTCAACGAAGTTTTTGATATTCTTCTTGTGTCCGTCTCCGTCCATATTGCCTGCGGGAGCAATGTCAAGAAGCTGACCGTCTTCCTCAGTGAAAAATTCAACCTCATTTTCCTTCCATTTGAGGCCCGCCTTTGTTCCGCGAAGCTCAACGAAACGGTTTTCGGATTTGATGTTTGATGCCCAGCTGAATTCTATCTGAAGAACGGCACCGTTATCGAAACGAATCATACCCATTGCAAGGTCCTCAACGTCAAAGGTTCCTTCGGATTTTGCATCACCGAACTTTGAGTTAACCGAATCGCTGGTGTCGTTATCTGCAAATTTGGTATATGTGTTTGCGCTTACGGCAACGGGTGTGGGGTTGCCCATAAGCCATACTGCAAGGTCAATCATATGAACGCCCAGGTCGATAAGAGGACCGCCGCCCGACTGAGCCTTCGTTGTGAACCAACCGCCCTTGCCGGGTATGCCTCTGCGTCTTTGCCAGCCGCAGCGTCCGCAATATATTTCACCCATTCTGCCTGCTTCAACAAATTTCTTTGCGTACTGTGATGCTGTGGCAAAACGGTTGTTTCTGATAACCATAAGCACCTTGCCTGCCTCATCGGCGGCATTTTTCATTTTGAGAACTTCCGTAACGTCAATGGCATCGGGCTTTTCGCATAATACGTGCTTGCCTGCCTTGAATGCATCAACCGCAATTATGGAGTGGAGATAGTTGGGCGTGCAGATATCAACGGCATCGATGCTCTCGTCCTTGAGAAGCTCCTTATAATCGGTGTAAACATCTGCATCGGGATAATATTTATCCCTGAGTGCGACTGCTCTTTCTTCAATAATATCGCAGAAAGCAACAACCTCAACTCTGTCGTCCTCGTAATAGTTGTTAATGTGGCAGCCGCGGCAGATACCGCCGTTACCGATAAGCGCAACTCTTAATTTTGCCATTTGATTTTCTCCTTTGCCATAAAAATCAAGTGAAATAATCACCCGATTTCATTATATCAGAACATCAGAGAAAGTAAATACAAAACCTGAAATTAATTAAAACAGATACAGCAGAATTCCGTTGCCGACTTCAAAAAAGAAAAATCACAGACTATCGAATGGTGTCTGTGATTTTGGGTTGCGGAGACAGTTTTGATATACTCAAAACATTTTACCGTTTTAATTTATCAAACAAGGTGCGGTTTTGAGAATTATTAAGCTGCAACTGTTTTGTTTGTTTTGGTAGGTTGTCTGTAACGGATGATTCCGATTATAACTGAAACAAGTGATATGGATTCGCTTAAAATTCCGCTATATGAGGAGGCAAAAATGTTGTAAATAAGAATCAGTGACGATGAAATGAGTATTGTTTTGCGGAAATTTTTTGCATCAAATATACCCATACAGATAGTGTTGACAACAAGTCCAAGGCTTATCAGAAGAGAGTGAATTCCTTCCCACGAAAAAAAACTTACGGCACCCATGCACAATGCAAAAATAATGGGTGATGTCAGGTCGGTGCTCTGATTTTTATCACGGCGATAGAATGCAAAATTGCGGATAATACATACAACATTCAATGCAAACCCCGAAAAAGCACCTATAAACAGATATTGTATACAACTTAAAGCTGTTGCAACAGTCTGAATAACCATTATTTTTCTTTTCTGAGTGCGCTGATAAGAATAAAAAAACAAACCTACGGAAACAAAACCTAATGCGTGGCCGATTAATGTGACAAAATTCTGCATATATACCTCTGAAATATTCGTGGATAGAAATGTTTTCATTACCGACAGACAATTATACTTATTTTCAAGTCAAAGTCAAGATATGGTTTTGCAGATGTTGCACAAAAGAACGAGCAGATTTTTGTTGAAATCGCCGAATTATATTGAATTATCCGCCGTACTGTTGCTCTGCGCCGCTCGTCCTTCAAGTCCTTGTTTTGATAAAAAAATAACAGCCGACCAAAGTCGACTGTCATTTATTGGCAAAGATGGACGGTTTTGATACAATTATTTTTAAGTATTATAAGGGGTTGCTTTTTAGAAACAATGATGGTAAAATCAAATCGCAATTAAGCCAATGTCAAAGGAGAACAAGAAATGAAAAAAATAAAAAGGTTTTTGTCATTTATTATATCTGTAATTCTTTTTTGCATAAACATTACCACTACGGCTAATGCTAGTGGTGAAAGAATTGCTTTGTTTGAAAATGAAAAATGTGGTACAAATGCATATGCAACTTTGTATAAAGATGGTGAACTTGTAATTGTCGGGAGCGGAATACTAGGCAATAACGAATTGGATAATACGGATGGTTGTGATGACCCATGGAATTATTCACCACCGTGGAATTATTATTATTCATCAAACAAATATGTAAAAGATATAAAGAAAATAGTAATCAGTGAAAATGTAACTGAGATAGGTGCGTTTGATAATATAATAGGTGTATTTTGTGATTGCATTAACCTTGAAGAAGTTGTGTTACCACAAAATTTAGAAAAGATTGGCGAATATGCCTTTTATAACTGTTATCGTTTAAAGAATATAGACATTCCCGAAACAGTTACATCAATAGGTGAATATGCTTTCTTTGGTTGCGGTTATTTAGAAGAAATTACGATTCCTACAGAGGTAGATGCGATAGGCAAAGATGCTTTTGGTGATTGCATTAGATTATCAAAAATAGTAATAGAAAACCCTGATTGCGAAATTGAATGGTCGAAAACAACTTTCCCTGAAAAAACCATTCTTTATGGTTATGCTGGCTCATCTTTAGAAGAATATGCCAATTATTGGATGAGAGATTTTGTTGAGATAGGTTCAGAAGATGAAGGAATAAACAACGAAAAACCTCACACCCATACATTCCCCGATGATTGGTTGGTTGTTTATAATACAACCTGTAGTCGAGATGGTTTATCAATAAAAATTTGTAATGATTGTAATGCTTTTGAAATACAGACAACACCATATTATGGTCACATAGATAATAATAATGATAACAAATGTGACGAATGTTTGGTTGTTGTTAATATAGCTACAGACTCTAATATTTCGGAGAATATTGAAAATCAGAAAAATCCATTATATTTTATCTCAAGCTTCTTTGACAAAATTTTTAATTTCTTCAGAAATTTATTTGTGTTTAAATGATGTAAAAGGGAACGGCTCAAAACCGTTCCCTTTTTTATTTATCTCTTCAGCCAAGACAAAAGATGGACACCTTTGTATCAAAAGTGTCCATCTCTTCTGGTTGCGGAGACAGGACTTGAACCTGCGACCTCCGGGTTATGAGCCCGACGAGCTACCAACTGCTCTACTCCGCGATATCTGTTTTTCAAGTGCTTATTAATTATACACGCTTTTGCGGATTTGTCAATACCTTTTTTGAAAAAACTTGAGTTTGTTTTATAAAACTTTTCGGCTTTACCGTCAAGGAGGCTGTATGTTCAGATTATATGCTTTTGTTTTGACATTATGCACATATTTTTCCTTATAGGTTATGCTTTTCTGCCGATTGACATTGATTTGTATAAAATGATATTATTACTATAATATAAGCAACGATGTTTGCTGTAAGGAAAAGAGATGATAAAATGTCTGAAAGCACAGCTGTAAAGGAAAGAGAAGTCCCTGTTGAGCAGAAGGGGAAACGTTATGTGCGGCCCCGAGAGATTGCGGCATATGCACTGACATCCTACGGGCTTAACAACCTTACCTCATTTATCGGCTCAACAAAGCAGTATTTTATGATGAGCTTTATGGGGCTTACAGGCAAGCAATACGGTCTGATGGGAACAATTTCAACCGTCTGGGATGCACTTGATGACCCGATTTCGGGCATTGTTATTGACAGATTCAGAACAAGATGGGGCAGACTCCGTCCGTTCCTTATTCTCTCAATGCCTTTGTGGGCAATAACTTCGATTCTGTTTTATACCGTGCCCGGCGGACTGACATCAAATCAGCTTTTCATTTATGCGCTGGCATCAACGATTTTTTACGGAATAGGTTTTTCATACCTCAGCGGATGGGAGCTTCTTCTTTACAATATGACCCCAAACACGGGAGAGAGAGGTACGCTTATTGCGACGCAGAAATTTGTGAACCTTTTCACCTGGATTCCCTCCCTCGTGCCGGTTTTTGTTGACTTTGTGCCGGGAGTTACCAAAAATGCGGTGACTCAGCCCGACGTATACCGCGGATTTTCGTTTATATTCGTGCTTGCGGCGGCAGCGGCGGCGGTTTACGGCTTCTTTGTTATGAAAGAGCGTGTGTCCATTGCTTCAAAGGATGAGATAAAGCAGGTGGGATTTTTCAGGTCGGCAAAATCTATCCTGACCTGCAGACCCTTATGGGCGTTGCTTGTATCCGGCTTTTTCGGCGGAATAAAGGGAGTTGGCGGTGCATCGGAGGATTTCTTCTGGCTTAACTGCACCGGAAGGCTTTCAAACCGTCTTCTCTGCAGCCTTTTTACGGGAATTCCCAATTATGTGATCACTCCCGTTGCGCCATCGATTATCCGTAAATTCGGGCTGAGAACAACGGCTATTTCCGCAGGCGTTTTCAGCGGTGTTGCTTACACCGTGCTCTATTTCATAGGCTACAAGCCTACGGGTAATTATTGGTTGGATTTTGTTATTGTTACAATCGGCCTTACTGTTTGCGGACTTCCCAATCATATTATGGGTGTATGCGACCCTCTGCTTAAGGGTGATATGTACGATTACCTTGAATGGCAGAACGGTATCCGCAACGAAGGCATTGTAAATGCGGTTATGAGCTATGTAAACAAGCTTTCCTCCAGTGTTCACGCACTTCTTTCGGGTGTGGTTTTTGACTGGATTAAATTCACACCTCAGCAGGATGCCTTCGGCAACATCGTTCCTCATACAAATCCGAAGGTTCTCAAAGGCATATGGGGAATATTCTGCCTTGCACCTGCTGTTGCAAGATACGGCTACGGTCTGGCGCTGTTCCTTTTTAACGTTCACGGTAAAAACAAGGAGCGTATGCTTATGGAACTCACCGAAAGCAGAAATGCAAGAGCAGAGGCTAAAAAACAGACTCTTGAAGAAGAAACGGAGAATAATAATGATTGATTTTAACAAATTTATCCTGTTTGCGGATTCGTTTGACGGAGTAAAGGCGGCAGAGCTTTTGGCAGAAGAAATAAAGCACCGCACAGGTAATATGCCCGAAATTACGGATAACCGTGACAGTGCAAATTTTGTGTTCATTCAGAATGATGAAATCTGCCGTGACGGCTACGGAATCTCCTGCGGCAATAATGCCGTTACCGTTACCGCAAAAGGTATAAGAGGCTTTATATACGGCTTCGGTATGTTTCTGCGTAAGATTGTGCCTCTTTGCGGTGTGCCCGTGCTTACGGAGGATATTTCGGGCACGTACAGCCCTGATAAATCCATAAGAGGTCATCAGATAGGCTACCGCACAACCCCCAATACCTACGATGCCTGGTCATATGATGATTACCGCAGATATTACCTTGATATGATGTTTTTCGGTACGAATATCGTTGAGCATATTCCCTATGAAAAGGGAGCTTCAAGGCGTAACCGCCTTATGAAATACGATGAGGAGGAATTCCTCGTAAAAGCATCTGAAATGGCAGATGAATTTGACCTTGACGTTTCTCTGTGGCATCCCAACAACGACGGCGAAACCGTTGAGGAAGCCGCCGAAAGACGCGGCAAGATTTACGAAACCGTGCCAAGACTTGACGTTGTATTCCCTCCGGGAGGCGACCCCGGTGAGTTCAATGCGGATGAATTTGTTCTCAGATGCAAGGAGATATCCAAGGCGCTGAAAAAGGTGCATCCCAAGGCTCAGATGTGGCCTTCCGCACAGAAGCCCCACTCCATTGACGATTGGGGAGAGGTTTTTATTTCCGAAATGGAAAAGCTCCCCGAAGAAATTGACGGTGTTATCACGGGTCCCAACCACGCCTTTGACCTTGAAACCCTGCGCCGCAGATTACCTTCGAAATATCCCATAAGACTTTATCCCGATATTACTCATAATGTGCGCTGTGAATATCCCGTGCACTTTGACCGTGACGATTGGCATTTTGCTCTGACTACGGGTCTCAGCCGTGAGTGTACCAACCCCAGACCCCGTGAATACCGCCTTATACATCGTCTGACCCGCCGCTATATCGTCGGATCCGTCAGCTATTCCGAGGGCATTACCGATGACGTCAACAAGATGGTCTGGGCGGATATGGATTATTTCCCCGATTGCGATTTGAGAACCTCTCTTCTGGACTATGCAAGGCTGTTTTTCTACGGCGCAGATCCCGAGGAAATAGCCGACGGTATACTTGCACTTGAGCTTAACTGGCAGTGCGACCCCGCTGAAAATCCCACAATCGAAACAACCCTTGCTACATTTGAAAAAATGCAGTTTGAATATCCTTTCCTTTCAGAGAATTGGCGTTATTTGCAGCTTCTTCTCCGTGCTAAATGCGATTGGGTAATCCGCCGCAGAAGACTTTTCGAGCTTGACCTCATAAGGCTTGCGGAAAAGGAAATCAGAAACGGCAATATTGCAAGTGCAAGAAAAATTCTTGAAACGGATTTTGAAGATAGCTATAAAAAGCAGCGTAATGATATAACCGATCTTTGCCAAAAGCTTTTCGAACTTATAGGCTTGCAGACGGATATCGAAAATTACTGTGCCGATAACTGGGAGAGAGGTGCAATCCTCGAAACAATCGACCTGCCTGTTACGGACAGAAAATGGCTTCTCGGCAGGCTTGATGCGGCGGAGAATACGGCTGCCCCCGAGGGCTTTATGAACAGAGTCATAAACCGTAACAAGGTCAGAAGCGACGAATATTACTTCTCCGTTGCGCTTAACGGACTTGAAGAGTGCTCAGCTCAGCAGACGGGCGAAATCTATATGAATTTCCAGGGCGACAGACCCAACGTGAATACGGGTGCACTGCCTGTATGCGTATTTAAGATTTACGATAATTACACCTTTAAGTGCAAGGTGGGCGGTCTTGATTATGACGGCGACTACCGCCTGAAAATCACCTTTGCGAGCAAGAAGAATGCAAATTCAACCTCCCATAAAATTACCGCCAACGGCACCGTGATTTATAAGGGTGCCCAGTTTGGCGGTGAAAGGGATGAAGCCTTTGACAGCGAAATGCTTTGCGAAGGCTTTGAAACCGCAACCTACGTGATACCCAAGGAGGTTATTCACAACGGCTGTGTTGACCTTGAATTCAGCGAGGATGAAATGGGTATAATGTTCAGTGAATTCAGAATTATCCACGACTGAGAGTCAAAGGGGGAGAATATGGATTATTCAAAATTCAAAAGCGGCAGTGATGTCAGAGGATATGCTCTCGGTGACCAATCAAATCCGCTTTATATGAACGATGAAATGATAATGCGTTCGGCTTTTGCTTTTTTGCAATGGCTAAAAAGCCGTACGGGCAAAAACGAAATTTATATTTCCGTTGGTCACGACAGCCGCCTTTCAGCCGAAAGAATAAAAAAGGCGGTTATAAAGGCCTTGACCTCAAACGGGGTCAGGGTTGCGGATTGCGGACTGAGCTCAACTCCTGCAATGTTTATGACAACCGTTGATATGAAATGTGACGGTGCAATTCAGATAACCGCAAGCCACCATCCCAAGGACAGAAACGGCCTTAAATTTTTCACCCGTGACGGCGGTCTTGACGGATCGGATATTTCGGATATCCTCAAAGCCGCAGGCGAAGCCGATGAATATATCGGCAAAGAAAACGGCATATGTGAAAAAACCGATTTCATGAGCAGGTATGCCGAGATTCTCCGCAATATGATAATTGAGGGAGTCGATGACAAAAACCTTCGCCAAAAGCCTCTCAGCGGAATGAAAATTGTTGTTGATGCAGGTAACGGTGCAGGCGGATTTTATGCAACCCGAGTGCTTGAGCCTTTGGGTGCGGATATATCGGGCAGTGTTTTTCTTGAGCCCGACGGCAACTTCCCCAACCATACGCCGAACCCCGAGAATGCACAGGCAATGGAATGTGTTTCAAAGGCAACCGCAGATGCCGGTGCGGATTTCGGTGTTATATTTGATACCGACGTTGACCGTGCCGCTTGTGTGGGCAGAGGCGGATTTGAAATAAACCGCAACCGTCTAGTTGCACTCGCTTCAAAAATTGCGCTTGCAGACCGAGGCGGCACAATAGTAACCGACAGCGTTACCTCCGACGGCCTTGCGGAGTTTATTGCAGAAAACGGCGGTGTTCATCTGCGTTATAAGCGCGGATACAGAAACGTAATCAACAAGCAGATTGAACTGTGCTCAGACGGTATTGATTGCCCTCTTGCAATGGAAACGTCGGGTCATGCCGCGTTTGCGGAAAATTATTTTCTTGATGACGGTGCATATCTGATTACAAAGCTTATCATCGAGGCGGCGGCACTTGCAAAGGAGGGCAAAAGCCTTGAGGATTTAATCGCCGATCTGAAGGAAGCGGAGGAAGAAAAAGAACTTCGTTTCAGAATCCTTTGTGATGATTTCAGAGCCGAAGGCGAAAAAATCATCAGACTTTTCGAAAAAGAAGCAAAAACGCACAAGGGCTGGTCGGTCTGCGGTGACAATTACGAGGGTATCCGTATAAATGCTGATTCATCCTGCGGAAACGGATGGTTTCTTATCCGCCTGAGTGTTCACGATCCGATCATTGTTCTCAATACCGAAAGCAATGAAAAGGGCGGCACATTGAAAATGTGCAGTGACATTGCAGATATCATTTCAGGTGCGGAAAATATTGATTTGCTTGATGTTTCGGCGCTGACCGATTATGTAAAATAAAAGGAGACAACAAAAATGATTGACAAAATAGTATCGGCGTTCTTCGCGTTCATAACTGCAATTCTTACTCTTTTCTACACTCCCACACCTGTAACAAGTGTAAATCCTTCAGAAATTCCCGAGGTAACTTCAACTCAGGACGTTACCGTTATGAGCTACAACGTTTATTATCAGTATGACGAAGCGAGAAAGGATAACGTGGTGGCAAATATCCGCACCCATAACCCCGATTCCTTTGGATTGCAGGAGGCAACTCCCGAATGGATTGAGGCTGTTGCGGCGGCTATGCCCGAATATGCCTACGTAGGTGTGGGCAGAAACCTCAGCGGCGACGGCGAGGCTAGCCCCGTATTCTACAAAAAAGATAAATACGAGCTTGTTGATTCGGGTACGTTCTGGCTTTCAAAAACACCCGACAGACCTTCAAGAGGCTGGGATGCAATGTTCAACAGAGTCTGCACGTACGTTGTTCTCAGAAATAAAGAAACAAGATTTGTCTATGCTCATTTCAATGCTCACTTTGACCATATGGGTGTTCTTGCAAGGCTCGAATCCGTTGCGGTTGTAACCGAAAAGGTTTCAAAAATCTGCAACACCTTCCCTGCGGTATTCACAGGCGACCTTAACGACCACGAAGGCGGCGATATGTATAACCGTGTGCTCGAAGCAGGCTTCCGTGATACCAAAAAGATTGCGGAAACGGCTGACGATGAAACAACCTATCACGGCTATTCAGACCTTCTTACAAAAGAAAAACCCATTGATTTTATCTTCGTTAACGCAATGGCAACCAAGGTCAGTACATATAAGGTAGATACAACCAAGTATGACGGCGAATATGCCTCCGACCATCATCCCGTTATTTCGGAAATGACACTTTACAATTAAAGGAGGTTATGAATAATGCTTTTCAAATTCGGACAGATTATTGTTTCGCTTCTGCTTGCTTTGTCATCAATGTTTACCGCGCAGATACCTCAGACACCCGTTGAAACTGAGCTTCCTCTTGTTGATATTAACCCTAATCCCATTGCAGAAGCTGCAGCAACTCAGGACGTTACCGTTATGACCTTCAATGTTAAAATCAGCGGCGACGGTTATCAGTCAACAGAAAACAGACTTCCCAAGCTGACAAAAATCATTAAGGAATATGCTCCCGATTCCTTCGGCCTGCAGGAGGCTGACAAATGGTGGGTTGACAATATTGCGGCTGAAATGACAGACTATACACACGTTGAAAAATACAGGGATGACGGTATCAGCGAAGGTGAATCCTGTGCAATCTTTTATCTGAAGGATAAATACGATCTTGTTGATTCGGGCCATTTCTGGCTTTCGCAGACTCCCGATGAACCCACACTCGGCTGGGATGCAGCCTGCAAAAGAATAACAACCTGGGCAATTCTTAAAAATAAAGCCACGGGCTTTACATATGCTCATTTCAACACACATCTTGACCATGTGGGCGATAAGGCACAGGCTGAATCCGTTGCACTTATCAGTGCAAAAATTGCAGAAATTGCACCCGACATTCCCGTTGTTCTTACGGGCGATTTCAATCTTCGCGAGGGCACGGGTAACTATGTTAATCTGCTTGCCTGCGGACTCAGGGATACAAAATATCTTGCAGAGGAATACGACGACTGTGCAACGTATCACGACTTCAATCCCTTTGTTTTCAACACAAAGCCCATTGACTATATCTTTGTGAACGATTATGTTTCTTCAGTAAAATCAAGCAAGGTGGATTCAAGAACGGTGGGTCTTGTTTATCCCTCAGACCACTTCCCCATAATAGTTGAAATGACAATTTTTAACGGAGGTTCAAAATAATGTACAGAGTATTGACATTCAACCTGCTTTGCGGAGGCAAAGGTGAAAGAGTATGGAAAAACAGAGTTTCCAGAGTTGTGAAAATCATCAAAGAAGCAAATCCTGACTCGTTCGGTGTGCAGGAGGCGCACTGGGAATGGATGCAGTCACTTACCGAAAATCTGCCCGAATACGATTACGTAGGCGTTGGCAGAGAAGACGGCGACAAGGACGGCGAGTTTGCGGCTGTATTCTATAAGAAGGACAAATTCACGGCAAGCGAAAGCGGTAATTTCTGGATTTCTGAAACTCCCGAAAAACCCTCTAAGGGCTGGGATTCCGCCTGCACAAGAGTTGCAACCTTTGTCAAATTGACCGACAAAGAAACAGGCAAGGCTTACGTTCACTTCAATACCCATCTTGACCACGTAGGCAGAATTGCCCAGATTAACGGTGCAAAAATGATTCAGGAAAAGGCGGCATCGTTCGGCGGTGTGCCCGTTGTATGTACGGGTGACTTCAACGTGTTCCAGGATTCAGACTGCTACAACACCATGGTAAGCGGCAATATGAAGGATGCACGCAAGCTTGCTCCCGACAGTGACGAATGTTATACGTACCACGGCTTCAGACCCGAAGAAATTCAGTCAAGAATTGACTTCGTTTTCGTTGACGAAGCAACCGTAAAGCCTGTAAGGTTCAAGGTTATCAACAAATTTGTTGACGGCGATTTCTATTCGGACCACAACGCCGCATATGCGGATATCGAACTGATATAAGCAAATAAAAAGAGGGACTTTCTCAAAACGAGAAAGTCCCTTTTCTGTTATGCTTTATTCACCAATCATTACGTTGCCAAGCTTAATGTTGAACACAAAATCCTTTTTGGTTCCGTTATCGTCAATAACAATCTTGATAACGTCGGGGTTAAGACGCTCTGCCGAAACAATCTTTTCGTCGGTTTTCTTGAGATACTTCTTGAGCATAGCCATCTGCTCTGCGTCGTATGCCCCTGCATTGTCGGAAACGAAAAGAACGTTACCGCAAAGGTTGTTGATTCTTGCAAGAAGCTTTTTCTGCTCAAGTGTGAACTTGAGGTTGTCGTTTCTCAGGAAGAATACGTCAGGGTCGTTCATAAATACTCTGCCGTTAAGGTGGCGGCGGAATATTGAGTTATTGATTGCACTCTGTGCACTGAGCATTTCATTTGAAACGTGGATGTGGTTATAGATCTTGCCCTTGTAGGTAAGGTCAACGTCACAGCTGATTCTGCAGGCATCGCAAACGCCGATTGCCGCACTCATAGGAATGCCGCAGCCGAGAAGGAGCTTGTCGCCTACGCACTCTCTGAGGAACTGCATTGCTTCATACATAATTTCGCCGCGGCACTTGCCGTTTCTGGGAATTACACATTCGCTGTAAAGGAAGTCGAGCTTGACCATATCGTAGCCCCACTCGTTGAGGACAACGTCAAACACCTTTTTGATGTAAGCTCTTGCTTCTTCATTGTAGATGTCAAGGGTGTATGCACCGCCCCAGGCAATACAGCCGAGCTGAGGCTTGCCGTTTTCTTTGATGAGCCAATCGGGGTGCTCCTTTGCAACTCTTGAAACCTTCTGACAGCTGAAGGGAGCAATCCAGATACCGGCCTTGTAGCCCTTTGCGTGAACCTTATCGGCAATGTATTTCATACCGTGAGGGAATTTTTCGGGGCAGGGGTCAAGCCAATCGCCTACGAAAGGCTCGTAGCCGTCGTCAATCTGGAATATTGAAACCTCATCCTTTGCAGGGTCAAGACCGTTGAGGTCGCGCAGGATAATGCTTTCGTCAATCTTCTGGAAGTAGTTGTACCAGGATGTGTAACCGCTCATTGCGCCCTTTCTTGTTGCGGGCATATCAAAGAGCTCGAAGTATTTGTCGAATACTTCTTCATATGTGCCTTCAAAGTAAACAATGTCGAATACCTGCCAGGGCTCGTTTACGTACTTGCCCAGTGCATCCTTATGAATCGAGAAATAATTCTCGTTCATTTTCACCTTAAAATATGTGTAACCCGTTTTCTCGCTGAGCGAACCCCAGAGCTTCATTTTTTCACCGTTGCGGATATATGTGTAGCCGTGGCTGTGAAGCTCGCCGGGCTTCTCCGAATATTCAACGATTCTGTCGTCACTTGTGATGCTTGCGTAGTGTCTGAGATAGGGGTGAATATGAGAAAGCTTGATTGTGCCCTTCATCACGTCGTTTCTGTTATATTCCTTGGTGTATGTCCAGGACTGATAGCCTGCACCGAAGAAAAGGTCGTCTGCTTTGAATTCATAGGGGAATTCAACATAGAAATCAACCATTTCAATGTCACATTTGGGATTGAGTTTAACAGCAAATTTTTCGGCTGTATCTACAATCTCCAGTGAATAATGGTCGTTTTCAACGTCGTTTGAAACAATGCTTACGCCGTTGCACTTATAGCTGATTACGTATTTTTTGCTCATGCCGCACACTCCTCATTTTATTTTACTGTGATATTATAACAAAAAAAGCTGACTAATTCAAGTATGCTTTTTTAATAAGAGCAAGGTCTTTGCCTTAAAATCCGCCGCCTACGGTTATTATGTAGTCAATTTCCGCCTCGGCTTTATCAATCATAATTCCGCTGATTTCGAGGTGGCTTATGTCAGGGTCGCAGGTGTATTTCCAGGTTCCCTTTTCAATTGTGCCGTCTTTGTTTATTTTCACCTTCAGCGATGCATTCACATAATTAACGGCAATGTTTGCATTCTCAACGTCGACGTTGAACTGAGGGAACTGTTCCAGAACCCTTGAAATATCACCGAGCACGGTTATTGCGTGCCCTACCGTGCCTTCGTATTCCTTGCCGTGAATTCCGTCAGTCTGATTTTTCATTGTCATTTCAACAACGGTATATTCGCCGCTTTTGTATGCCTTGACTGATTTGGCATCCGAGGCGGTAAGGCTTGAAAATCCGCCTGTTATTCCGTCAAAATCAAGGGCGTTTTTCTCAATAACCGAAGCGATGGCAGGCTCAAGTATTTTTATAAAAAATCCCAAAGCGCCGTCGCCGTCGTTGATAATCAGCTTGTTGAGCACCATTATCTGAGTGGATTTTGCTGTGGGGTTGGATTTTGAAGCAGCGTTTTTATAGAACTCAACGATTTCATCGGGAGTCCATTCCGAAGGGTCGGCAAGAATTTCCGATACTTCGGACGTATCGCTCGTTACGGTTGAGCTGTCGGATTGAACGGATTCGGTTGCTTCGGTGTTGACCGCAGCTTCCGTGATTTCTTCGGCGAGCTGTTCAGCCGAGGTTGTTTCCGTATCGGGGGTCTGTTCTTTTGAACATGCGGTAAAGGAAAAGATTAAAGCAAAAACGGTTAATACAACGAGCAGTTTTTTCATATTTCTTCCTCCGTTATTTTGAAAAATATTCACTGAAACGGTAATCCCATAAGTCTGAAATATAACAACATCACGCAATCTGTTGCATTACAAAGCTTTATCGATTATCGTTTCGGGAAGTATAGTATTCATCTGATACGCCGAGCAGGAATTTATACATAGGTGAGTATGACTTGAACGTACCTCTGATTATTTCGATAATCTTTTCGCTTTCAAGGTCTTCAAGGTCTGCCGAAAAAGCAATGAAGCCTACATCCTTTGCGTTGTAGTATTCTTCAAGACCCTCGGGACAGCCGGGGAAGGGTCTTTTATATTGCCTTTTCATAAACACTGAGCCCGTCATCTTACACAGATCCGCCGCTTTTGCAAATTCTTCCGGCTTTTCACGAAGGCTTTTACGGAAGATTTCAAGCAGGCCGGGCTCGTCGCCGTAGAAGCCTACGCCCATTGTGTATTCTCGGGGAGTGACCTCAAACCACATACAAGGGTAACCTCTCCATTCGTGCTTGGGACGCATAAACATTATCCACATATTCTCACGGTAAAGGCTTTTATCCTTTGTGTAGCGGGTATCCCTGCGTACTCTTGAAACCATTCTGGTGGGAATTGTGTTCATCATCGGGTCAAGGGAAAGCAGCTCTTCGCCGATAATTCCTGCAATCTGCCGCATAGGCACGGTAACTCTGCTTTTGATTTCTTCTTTGTGCTCCTCGTAGTATGCTCTGGAATCTCTGAAACGGTTATCTGCGAGCATAAAAAGGGCATCACGGGTTATTCCGTTGTATTCCACTTATATCAGACCTTTCTGTGCCAGACCTTCTGCCGCAAGCATAATTGCGGTTTTGGCTGAATGGAAATTGATGCCGCCCTGCATCCATACCGCAAACGGTTCTCTCAGAGGAGCATCGGCTGAAAGCTCGATTGATGAACCGAGAATGAATGCGCCGGCAGCCATAATAACCTTACTGTCATAGCCGGGCATATCCCAGGGCTCGGGTGTTACGTATGAGTCAACGGGTGCACCGCTCTGAATTCCGCGGCAGAATTCAACCAGTCTGTCGGGATTTTCAAGGCAAAGTGCCTGAATAATGTCGTGACGGCTTTCATCGCTTGAGGGTGTGACCTTAAAGCCGAAATTCTCAAAAAGCGCCGCCGCGAAAACAGCCGCCTTAAGGCTTTCACCAACAACGTGAGGTGCGTGGAAAATGCCCATAAACATATTTCTGTTTTCACCCAGAGTGCAGCCTACTTCCTTGCCCAGACCGGGCGTTGTTGCTCTGTATGCACAAAGCTCAACAAGGTCTGCTCTGCCTGCTATGTAGCCGCCGGTTCTCGCTATTGAACCGCCTGCGTTTTTGATAAGTGAGCCTGCCATAAGGTCTGCACCAGCCTGAGTCGGCTCGGTTTTTTCAACAAGCTCGCCGTAGCAGTTGTCAACCATAACAACCGCATCGCATTTTGAATGAACAAGCCGGGCAATTTCGCCGATTTCCGCAACGGAGAGTGTGGGTCTGAGGCTGTAACCTCTTGAACGCTGAATATAAACCATTTTAGGCTTCATTTCAAGGGCTTTTTCGATGGCTTCCATATCGGGTCTGCCGTTTGCATCAAGGTCAACCTGCTCATATTTTACGCCGAATTCCTTCAGCGAGCCCATACCTTCTCCGCTGATGCCGATAACGCTGTGAATGGTATCGTAGGGTGTTCCCGTAACGCAGAGCATTGTATCGCCGGGGCGGAGCACACCGAAAAGGGCAACCGCAAGGGTGTGGGTGCCGCAGGTGAAGGTGTGACGCACAATGGCATCCTCCGCGCCGAAAATATCCGCATAGATTCTGTCCAGCTTATCCCTGCCTGCATCGCCGTAGCCGTAGCCCGTGGAGCCTGCAAAATCCGTTTCGCTGACTCTGTTGTTTATGAACGCAGAAAGCACCTTCTGCTGATTATATTCGGCGATTTCGTCTATCTCGTCAAATTTTGTTTTTGCTTTTTTGAGTGCGGCATCGCTTGCCGTTTTTATTCTTTCACTGAAATTAAAAAAATCCTTCATATCTTACCTTCTGTATATTCTGTTAAGAGACTTAAAAAATCCGATATCAGCATTGCGGAGCTGCTCTTTTGTTACTCTGTAACTCCAGTTGCCGCTTGCCACACCGGGAGTGTTTATTCTTGTATCCGAGCCGTACATAAGAAAATCCTGAACGGGAATTACGGCAAGGTCGCTGACACTTGAGAATACTGCACGGAGCAGCAGGGGAGTTGCGCCGCCCCAGTCGCCGCCCGAAAATCCGCAGTAATCAAGAACACGCTTACGCACGTTATCGTCGCTTTCCCAAAGAAAGCCGAAAAGGGTATTGTTATCGTGTGTACCGGAGTATGCAACGGAGTTTCTGATATAATTGTGAGGCGTATGGATACTGTCGCCGTCGTCAAGAAAACCGAACTGAAAAACTCTCATCCCGGGGAAACCGCTTTCTTCAACAAGTGCACGTACTTCGTCGGTTATATCGCCAAGGTCTTCGGCGATGATAAGTTTATCCTCGTGACCTTCCTTTATTGCATTGACAAGCTCAATGCCGGGACCCTTTACCCATTTGCCGTTTCTTGCGGTTTTTTCTTTTGCATCAACAGACCAATATGCTTCAATGGCTCTGAAATGGTCGATTCTTACACCGTCAAACATTTTCAGTGCGTGGTCAATTCTTTCCTTCCACCAGCCGTAGCCGTCTTTTTTCAGCTCATCCCAATCATAAAGCGGGTTGCCCCAAAGCTGACCGTCCTCGGCAAAGTAATCGGGAGGTACGCCTGCAACCTGTGACGGATAGCCTTTTTCATTGACCTGAAACAGTCTGCGGTTTTCCCATACGTCGCAACTGTCATCCGAAACGTAAATGGGGATATCTCCGATTATGCTTACTCCCTTTGAGTTTGCATAATCCTTGACCGCATACCACTGCCTGAAAAATTCATATTGAATGAATTTCCACAGTTCCAATGTTTCTGTATCGGTGATTTCGTTGTTTTTCCACTCCTGCCAGGGCTTTCCACCGTTTTGTTCACGCAGCGTCATAAATCTGCAAAAGGCTTCAAGACGGGGGTTAGCTTCAATAAATCCGTCAATCTTCTTTGAATCCTTCAAATTGAGGTAAGCCTTTCTCAGCAGGTCAAGACGCTCCTTGCCGAGCCTTTCAAATTCGCAGGCATAGGGAGTTTCCTGCTTGCAGCTTTCAAGGTCTGCTTCGGAAATGAGCCCGTTTCTGCAAAGTGTTTCGGGGTCGATAAAATAAGGATTGCCGCCGAATGCTGAGAATGATTTGTAGGGTGAATTATACTCATCCGTAACGGTGAAGGGGAGCACCTGCCAAACGGAAAATCCTGCTTCACGGATAAAATCTATAAACTCATATGCACTTTTTCCGAAATTACCGATTGAATAATCGCCGTAAAGAGAGGAAATGTGCATCAGAATACCGCTTTGTCGTTTCATAAAGGGACACCTTTCACAATAAATATAGTAGATTATAGCATATAGGGAATTAAAAATAAAGTAATTTTGCAAAAAACTTGATATTTTGCTTCATACCGAGTAAAATGGAATAAATAGTTTTTCGGAGGTAACGTTATGTCAAAAGCGACGGAATATTTTGAAAATCTTCAGAGGATAATAGAACGCATTGCAACGGAGCAAGCAGACAATATTGAAGCGGCGGCACGTGCGGTTGCCGATACTCTTGAAAGCGGCGGCAGGATACATACCTTCGGTACGGGTCATTCGCATATGCTTGCGGAGGAGATTTTTTACCGTGCAGGCGGACTTGTGAATGTTAATCCCATTCTTGAAACAGGTCTTATGCTTCACGAAAGTGCCTCAAAAAGCACAGCCCTTGAGCGACTTGAAGGCTACGGCGAAATACTTTTTGATATGCACGGAATAAAAGATGCCGATATTCTTTTCCTTTTCTCCAATTCGGGCAGAAACGGTGTTGCCATTGACCTTGGAATAATTGCCCTTGAAAAAGGTGTAAAGACCGTTGTTATCACCAATATGGAGCACACGATGCAGGGCAAGTCAAGGCACTCAAGCGGCAAAAAGCTTTATGAGCTGGGTTCGGTTGTTATTGATAACTGCGGCTGTATGGGCGACGCATCGATGAGAATAGATGAAATCGGCAGGAACGTTGCACCTACTTCTACGGCTGCGGGCGCCGCAATACTCAACGCAATCGAAGCGCGTGCGGTTGAGATGATGGTTGCCGACGGCTACGTGCCCGAGGTTTTCTCAAGCAGCAACGTTGACGGCGGCGACGAGATAAACGATGCCTACGTGAAGAAATACATCAAGGAGATTAAGTCGTTATGATTTATCCTGCCCTTCAGAAATCGAATATTGCACAGTGGGTTGATTTTTCACCCGAAAAAATCGTTGTCAGCGGCTTTGACAGCGATTTTGTGACCTGCAGATATACAGAAAAATCTTGCAACAACCGTAAAGGTGATATACTTTACATAGATGTTGCAAAGGAAAATTCACGCCGAACGGAATACATCGATGAAAGCCGCAGACTGACTGATGAAAAGTACCTTATCAATGCAGAAAAATGTGATGACGGTATGCATATAACCCTCACCGTATCCTGCCGTAAAGGTCTGTTCAGAGCAATGAACAGGATAATGCAGATGAAGCGAAACGGCAGGTTCTTCATCGGCAGTGCCGAGGACTACCCTCTGTTTGCCGAAAGGGGCTATATAGAAGGGTTTTACGGCAGTCCATGGAGCTTTGAAAGCCGACGCGAAATGCTGAAAATGATGTCTTTTTACGGTATGAACACTCATTATTATGCCCCGAAAGACGACCCTTATCACCGTGATAAATGGGATGAATTATATCCCGAAAGGGAGCTTTCCGAGCTTGCGGAGCTTCTTGGAATCTGCAACGAAAATTTTGTTGATTTTTATTTCTGTATCGCCCCGGGACTCAGTATGAAATATTCATCCGAGACTGATTTTGCAAAGCTTACTTGTAAAGCAGAACAGCTTTACAGCATAGGCGTGCGCAACTTCGGACTCCTTCTTGACGATATTCCCGATAACCTCTATTTTGACGAGGATAAAACCGCCTTTGACGGTGAAGCAGTCAATGCTCACATAGCGGTTTCCAATAAATTTCACGCTTTTCTCAAGTCGCTTTCAAACGTCTGCAGGCTGACGGTTTGCCCGTTACAGTATCACGGCAGAGGAGATGAATACTATATCTCCAAACTGGGAAAAGGACTTGACAGCTCAATAAAAATCTTCTGGACGGGCAAGAATATCTGCTCTCAGGAGCTTACCGTCAGAGAGGCGGTTGTGTTTGAAAACGCAACGAACCATATGCCGCTTTATTGGGATAATTTTCCCGTAAACGATGCCGAAATGCAGAATGAAATGCATCTGGGCTATCTTAACGGCAGGGAGCCCGACTTATACCGCTATTCACACGGCATTATTTCCAACACGATGGAATACTGTCTGTCGAGTAAAATACCTTTACTCACCGTCTGCGATTACCTTTGGAATCCCGTGGCATACGACGGCTTTTCTTCCTGGCACAAGGCTTGCAAAATTGTGTTTGAGGATGATTATTACAAGGTTATGCCTTTCTTCGATAATCTTCTCATTTCCTGCCTTAAGGTTGAAAATTCACCTATGCTTAACGAAGCTCTCAATGATTCGCAGCAGAAGTTTTTCGGCGGAGATATTGACGGTGCCAAGGCTGTTATGGCAGATTATATCGGCAGGCTTTCGGCGTGTGTCGAATATCTTGAAACCGTTGAGAATCCTGTGATTGCGGAGCTCGGTCCCTGGATTGAAAAGCAGAAAATTGCTTATGAAATGCTTGTGTCCGCAACTGCACTTCTTGATGATAATTCGGAAGAAAAAAAGGTACAGGTGCGTTCGCTTCTTAAGGATTATCTTGACCACCCCAAAACCCTTTGCGACTTTTCATTGCAGGCTTTTGCCGAAAGGATGCTGACACTTTGAATAAGATAGAAAACCCTGCTCTGCGTGAAGCGTACGAGCGTCTTTATCATAAAACTCCCCTTGGATTTTACAACTGCGGCAGACTTTGTGACGGGCTTTGCTGCAGGGGCGACAGTCAGGGTATGTGGCTTTTTCCCTATGAAGAAGAGCTTTTCAAGGATAAGGAAGGCTTTGAAATTTGCGAAACCGAAGGCAATTACGGTTACCCCATGGTAATTTGCTCAGGTGAATGTGACCGAAGGGAAAGACCTCTTGCCTGCCGTATTTTTCCGCTTTTTCCTTTGGTTACGGAGGATGACGGTAAGATTAATATTGAAGTGATTTACGACCCCAGGGCAGGTATGTGCCCCATTGCAAGGGAAAGCAAGCCCCTTGACCCGTCGTTTATCAAAGAAATCCGCAAGGCGGCGCTTTACCTTGTACGTGACGAAAAAATTCTTGAGTATCTGAAGGCAGTCAGCCTTGAGCTTCTCGAAATCATCGAACTTAAAGAGGCACTGGGAGTATAATAAATGAAAAGAACTTTATGTAAAATTATTATAATAACATTAATATTATGCACTCTGTGCTCCTGCAGGGTAAGCATCAGCGAGGATTACGTTGCCCGGATTCAGGCGCAGGCGCAGGCATTTGACTTTGCCGATGCCGCTGAGCGTATCAGCTCCGTTACGGGTGTGGATATGACGGAAGTTTTTCTCGAATCAATGGGCGAGGAGAAGGCGCAGGGTCTTATTGATGCCATTGACGGCGGCACTTATACCGACCGCACCTGGCTTGAGGTAACGGGTTATTCGCGCCACGTTATCAACGATATGCTTTCGGGCAATATCAATGCGGAGAATATTACTGATTTCGGATTTAACGGGAAGGAAAGCTTTACTGTTTCATTTGTAGGCGATATTCTTTTTGACCCCGATTTCAGACCTATGGTTCACGCAAGCTCAATGGGCGGTGTTCTCAACTGTATCGACACCGCAACCGTTGATTACCTTAAAGCATCGGATGTTTTTCTTATCAATAATGAATTCACCGTAGGCGAAAGAGGTACGCCTTTGCAGGGCAAAACCTGGACCTTCCAGGCGCATCCCGACAGACTTGACATATTCAAGCAGATGGGCGTTGATATCGTATCCCTTGCCAATAACCACGTTTACGATTACGGTCAGGTGGGCTTTGAGGATACCATTGCAAACCTTGACAAGGCGGGCATTCCCCACATCGGTGCAGGTATGAATCTGGGTGAAGCCGCTGAGGGTCACTATTTTATTGTCAACGGCATCAAGGTTGGCATAATTGCGGCAAGCAGTGCGGAGAAGGTGTATTTTACTCCCGTTGCAGAGGAAAACAAGCCCGGCGTTATGGGTACGTATGACAGCACGGAGTTCATCAAGGCAATCAAAACGGCTGATGCACAGTGCGATATCCTTGTTGCTTATGTTCATTGGGGTACGGAAAACACAACGAAGCTTGATGAGGACCAGATTACAATGGCGCGTGAATATATTGACGCAGGTGTTGATGCCGTTATCGGCGGTCATCCTCATTGCCTTCAGGGTATGGATTTTTACAAGGACGTTCCCATTATTTACAGCGTAGGCAATTTCTGGTTCAACAGCAAAAGCCTTGATTCCTGTGTCATAACATTAAGGATAAATAATAATACAGATATGGAAACTCTGATTGTGCCTCTCGAGCAGAAGAACTGTGAAACAAGATTTCTTGTTGACGAAGCTGAACGCAGAGCGCTTTTTGACAGAGTTGAAGGCTTTGAACCCAAAACCGTAAGCATTTCGGACGACGGATTAATCAGCCTGAAAGAACAGGAGCTTCAATGAAATATACTCACGTTATATGGGATTGGAACGGAACACTTCTCAACGATATCGGAGCCTCCCTTGCAAGCGTCAACGATATGCTTGCAATGAGGGGCAGGGAGCCTATCGGCATTGATTATTACCGTGAATGTATCGGTGTGCCCATAATCAAATTCTACGAAAAGGTGTTTGACCTGCCCAATGAAGATTATTCCGTAATAATAAAACAATATAATAACGGCTATCTTTACCATCTCAAGGATTGCGGACTTACCGAAAATGCAGTTGAGGTGCTGGATTATTTTGCGGATAAGGGTGTGAAGCAGGCGATTGTTTC
>JAFYNR010000008.1 GCA_017548045.1 Clostridia bacterium
CTTAGTATCGGAGAAATCCGTTACCGCAAAAACAGCGTTTCGTCGCGTTCCATAAAAGAAAGCTTCGACCATCTTCCGACAGGTCTTTGTTTTTCAAAGGCAAACGGTACCGTTCAGCTTGTAAACCACAAAATGAACGTACTCGGATATATTCTGACTGGCGAAGAAATTCAGAATGCCAACAGATTCTGGAAGGCGCTTGCAAACGGTGATGTTCTTCCCGACGTTCACCGTATTACCGACAGCAAACAACCCGAATACCGTCTGTCTGACGGAACGGTTTATACTTTTAAACGTGAAAAGGTTGAAAATGTTTTTCAGATTACCGCAACCGACACAACAAGCCTTCATAAGCTTACAAACAGACTTCGTATGAACAACGAAGAGCTTGAAGAAATGAATGCGAGACTCAGACATTACGGTGAAACCGTTGACGAAACAACAAGGGCAAGGGAGAGGCTTGAAACAAAAATCCGCATTCACAGCGAACTCGGTCAGGCACTTCTCGCAACCCGTCATACGTTGAGTCTGCCCGATGCCGATTTTCAGCCGATTATCAGCACTTGGAACAGAAATATTGCTGTTCTACGCACGGAAGCTGAACCTTCGCAAAGCAGCGGTCTGCTTAACACGCTTATTGATATTGCAGAATCAGCGGGTGTTACCGTTGAAATCAGCGGTGAATTCCCGATGAATGATATGACAGGCAGTATACTGACTTCTGCGGCAACGGAAGCGCTGACAAATGCCGTTATTCACGCCGATGCAAAAACTCTGTTCGTTGAGTTTTATGAAACAGAGGATGGCTATAATGCCAGATATACCAATGACGGAAATCAACCGACAACTGAAATACACGAGGGCGGCGGTCTCGGTTCGCTCCGCAGTAAAATTGAACGTCTGGGCGGAAATATGGAAATTCAGTCTGTGCCGCAGTTTGTTATGACTGTGCAAATGCCGAAAGAGGTGAAATTATTTTGATTAACGTTCTTATTGTTGAAGACGACCCTATGGCTCGCAAGCTGCTTGAAATATACATAAACGACAGCGAAGAATATAAACTTTCGCAATCTATTGAAAGTGCGGCAATGGCAGAACTTTATTGCCGAAGAAATCCTATTGACCTTATTCTTATGGACGTATGCACAGCAATGGATGCAAACGGACTTGATGCGGCGGCAAAAATCAAAAAGAGCTGTCCGCATATCAAAATAATCATCGTCACAAGTCAGCCCGAATTCAGCTTTATTGAAAGAGCAAGAAAAGCTGGAGTTGAAAGCTTCTGGTATAAAAGTGCATCTGCGGAAGAAATCATTGAGGTTATGAACAGAACAATGGCGGGCGATTCCGTTTATCCCGACACAACTCCTTCACTCAGACTCGGAGAAGCACTCAATGTTGATTTCACGGAAAAAGAACTTCTTGTTCTTCGTGAGGTTGTTGACGGCGAAGCCGATGCGGATATAGCCGAAAAACTCGGAATGTCCCTTCGCACCGTGAAAGCACATATCCAGAATATGCGTGACAAAACGGGATTCCGTAATCGCACCGAACTTGCGGTAAGAGTCCGTGAAAGCGGTCTTGTTATAAATGACCA
>JAFYNR010000058.1 GCA_017548045.1 Clostridia bacterium
AAGCAGGGCCGTTTCAGACAGAACCTTCTCGGTAAGCGTGTTGACTACTCAGGCCGTTCGGTTATCGTTGTAGGTCCCGAGCTTAAGCTTTATCAGTGCGGTCTTCCCAAGGAAATGGCACTTGAGCTGTTCAAGCCCTTCGTTATGAAGCGCCTTGTTGAAACAGAGGTTGCAGGTAACGTTAAGTCAGCCCGTAAGATGGTTGAACGCTCCAATCCTCAGGTCTGGGACGCACTTGAAGTTGTTATCAAGGACCATCCCGTTATGCTTAACCGTGCTCCCACACTTCACAGACTGGGTATCCAGGCATTCGAGCCCGTTCTTGTTGAAGGCAGAGCAATCAGACTTCATCCTCTTGTATGTACCGCTTTCAACGCCGACTTCGACGGTGACCAGATGGCTGTTCACGTTCCTCTTTCAGCAGAGGCACAGGCAGAAGCAAGATTCCTCATGCTTGCTGCAAACAACCTTCTCAAGCCTTCGGACGGACGTCCCGTTGCGGTTCCCACACAGGATATGATTCTGGGTTCGTACTACCTTACAATGGTTAATGACAATAATCCCGAAAATTCGGATTATAACCCCGATAACCCCTATGAGCCCGGCGCTGCAAGAGAGGCAAAGGATGCTGACGGCAACCTTATCCTTGACGAAAACGGCGAAAGAATTCTTATTTATAACACATACACAAGCGTTGATGAGGCTATGATGGCTTATGATGAAGGCGATATCGGTCTTCACGTAAACATTAAAATCCGTATGTCAAAAGAAGTTGACGGCAAAACCGTTACACAACTTGTAAAGACTACTCTCGGTAAGGTTATCTTTAACACACCCGTTCCTCAGGATCTTGGCTTTATCGACAGAAGCAAGCCCGAAAACATCTTCACTCCCGAAGTTGACGTGCTTGTTAACAAGAAAATGCTTGGCAAGATCATTGACCGCTGCATCAAGGTTCACGGCACTGCCATTGCATCCGACGTTCTTGACAAAATCAAGGCTCAGGGTTACAGATACTCAACACGAAGCGGTATCACCGTTGCCGTTATCGACGCAACCATTCCTCCCCAGAAGAAAGAACTTCTTCAGAAGGCAGAAGGCAAGGTTGCCAAGATTACAAGGAACTACGAAAGAGGTCTTATCACAAACGATGAGCGCTCTGAAGAAGTTATCAAGGCTTGGGAAGAATGTACAAGAGAAGTTGCTTCGGAACTCAAGAAGAACTTCAAGAAATTCAATCCCATCAATATGATGCTTGATTCAGGTGCCCGTGGTAACGACTCACAGCTTCGTCAGCTTGCAGGTATGCGTGGTCTTATTGCCAACACCGCAGGTAAAACCATCGAGGTTCCCATCAAGGCTAACTACCGTGAAGGTCTTAACATTTCAGAATACTTCATTTCATCCCGTGGTGCCCGTAAAGGTCTTGCCGATACCGCTCTGCGTACCGCTGACTCGGGTTACCTTACAAGACGTCTTGTTGACGTTTCACAGGATGTTATTATCCGTCAGGAAGACTGCCACTGCACAGAAGGTATTAATGTATATGATATCTACGACGGCGATCCCAAGTTCGGCGGCAGAAAGATTGTAGGTCTTGCTGAAAGACTTACAGGCAGATTCCTTCTTGAAGATTATATCGACCCCGCAACCGGCGAATTCCTTGCATCCAAGGATGTAATGATGACAGATGTTATCGCAGAAAAGGTTGCCGCAAGTGTTCAGGCAGAAACAGACAGAAAGATTGCAGCCGGCGAGCTTCCCGAAGGCGCAAAGGCTCAGATCAAGATCCGTTCACTTCTTTCCTGCTGTGCAGAACACGGCGTATGTATCAAGTGCTACGGTGCTAACCTTGCAACGGGTGAGCCCGTAACAGTAGGCGAGGCAGTAGGTATTATCGCAGCTCAGTCAATCGGTGAACCCGGTACTCAGCTTACTATGAGAACCTTCCACACCGGCGGTGCTGCCGACCAGTCCGATATTACCACCGGTCTTCCCAGAATTGAAGAACTCTTCGAAGCACGCAAGCCTAAGATGCTCGCTATCATGAGTGAAATCGACGGTGTTGTTTCGTTCAGAGAAATCAAGAAGAGCCCCCACGTTATCGTTACAGGTGATGACGGAGATGAAAAGACCTACCTTATTCCTTACGGCTTCCGTGTCAAGGTTATGGACGGTCAGAAGGTTTCAAAGGGTGCTCAGCTTACTGAAGGTGCACAGAGCCCTCACGATATTCTTGCAATTCTCGGCGTAGAGGCTGTTCACGATTACCTTATCAGAGAAGTTCAGAGAACCTACCGTATGCAGGGTGTTGATATCAACGATAAGCATATCGAGGTTATCGTTCGTCAGATGATGAGAAAGGTAAGAATTGCCGATCCCGGTGCATCCAAGTTCCTTCCCGGCGTTGTTGTTGAAAAGATGGAATTCCGTCTTGAAAACGAACGCATCGCCAAAGAAGCTGCAGAAGCAGGAGTTGAACCTCAGCTTGCAACCTATGTACCCACACTTATGGGTATTACAAAGGCTTCGCTTGCAACAGACTCATTCCTTTCAGCAGCATCATTCCAGGAAACAACACGAGTTCTCACCGATGCCGCAATCAAGGGCAAGGTGGATCCTCTTATGGGTCTTAAAGAAAATGTTATCATCGGTAAGCTTCTGCCCTCAGGTACAGGTATGAAGTGTTACAACAATGTTGAGGTGTATCCCACAGGGAACGCAGTCAATATTGACGAAAATGATGATTGATTTTTGTGAAAAGTGTTGACAAACCGAACTTGTATGTGATAAAATACAAAATTGTGGGTCCGAAACTCCTGCACTTGTAAAAGTGCGGGGTTTCGTCACGATATAATTTTACGGAAAGGAGAGAGTTTATTGCCTACCTTTAACCAGCTTGTTCGTAACGGCAGAGAAACACTTGTGAAGAAGCCCAAGGCTCCCGCACTTCTTAAGGGTCTGAACTCAAAGAAGAACGTTCTTACAGATCAGGATTCACCCCAGAAGCGTGGCGTTTGCACCGCTGTTAAGACTGCAACCCCCAAAAAGCCCAACTCAGCACTTCGTAAGATTGCCAGAGTTCGTCTTACAAACGGCATTGAGGTTTCAGCTTACATTCCCGGTGTTGGTCATAACCTCCAGGAGCACTCAGTTGTTCTTATCAGAGGCGGCCGTGTTAAGGACCTTCCCGGTGTGCGTTACCACATCATCCGCGGTACACTTGATACCCAGGGCGTTAACGGCAGAATGCAGAGCCGTTCAAAGTACGGCGCAAAGCGTCCCAAGGCAGCAAAGAAATAATTACCGCACCCATTTAACCAAGACAAATCATCTTGCAGGTTGAAAAAAGCAACAGTGCTTTTGACCAATGCAATGGTATATTATATATAGTATGCCTCTGCGTTGGCGCCACGGGAATTTGTCACCGAGTACCTATGATATTCATTACTATGTGAAGGAGGGAAGCGACGTGCCAAGAAGAGGCAATATCGCAAAACGTGAAGTTTTGCCTGATCCGCTTTACAACTCAAAGCTCGTAACCCGTCTCATCAACAACGTTATGTATGACGGTAAGAAGGGCGTTGCTCAGAAGATCGTATACGATGCTTTTGACATTATTAAGGAAAAGACAGGAAAAGAACCCCTTGAGGTTTTCGAGGCAGCAATGGAAAATGTTATGCCCGTTCTTGAGGTTAAGGCTCGCCGTGTCGGCGGTGCTACCTATCAGGTACCCATGGAGGTTCGTCCCGAGAGAAGACAGACTCTCGGCCTTCGTTGGATCACACTTTACAGCCGTCAGCGTTCAGAAAGAACAATGAAGGAAAGACTTGCCAACGAAATCATCGATGCAACCAACTCAACCGGTTCAGCATTCAAGAAGCGTGAAGATACACACAAGATGGCAGAGTCAAACAAGGCTTTTGCACATTTCAGATGGTAATCTGCGCATACTACTTTTTACTATTAAAATTTTTCGGAGGTTCATATGCCAAGACAGGTATCTCTTGAGATGACCAGAAACATTGGTATTATGGCTCATATTGACGCCGGCAAAACCACCACTTCTGAGCGTATCCTGTTCTATACAGGTAAGACTCATAAGATCGGTGAAACACACGATGGCGCCGCTACCATGGACTGGATGGAGCAGGAGCAGGAGCGTGGTATTACCATCACATCCGCTGCGACCACCTGTTTCTGGAAGGACCACCGTGTTAACATCATCGATACTCCCGGTCACGTTGACTTCACTGTTGAAGTTGAGCGTTCACTGAGAGTTCTCGACGGTTCTGTTACGGTCCTTTGTGCAAAGGGCGGCGTTGAGCCCCAGTCTGAAACCGTTTGGAGACAGGCTGACAAATACCGTGTTCCCAGAATGGTCTATGTTAACAAAATGGATATTTTGGGCGCAAACTTCTATCGTGTTGTAGACATGATGAAGGAACGTCTCAAATGTAATGCAGTTCCCATTCAGCTCCCCATCGGTGCTGAATCAGATTTCGTAGGAATTATCGACCTTGTTATTATGAAGGCTTATTACTACAATGATGACAAGGGTATTGACATCACTGTTACCGATATTCCCGATGATATGAAAGAAATTGCTCAGAAGTATCACGACGAGCTTATCGAAAGTGTTGCTGAGCAGGATGATGCACTCCTCGAAAAGTTCTTTGAAGGTGAAGAACTCACCGTTGAAGAAGTTAAGACATGCATCAGAAAGGCAACAATCGCTAACGAGATGGTTCCCGTTGTTTGCGGTACTTCATACCGTAACAAGGGCGTTCAGCTTCTCCTTGATGCTGTTGTTGACTATATGCCCGCTCCCACAGATATCGAAGCTATCAAGGGTATCAACCCCGATACAGACGAGGAAGAGGTAAGACATTCTTCAGACGACGAGCCCTTCTCAGCTCTCGCTTTCAAGATTGCTACTGACCCCTTCGTTGGTAAGCTTTGCTTCTTCAGAGTATATTCAGGTAAGGTTGAAACAGGTACATCTGTTTACAACTCAACCAAGGATACTAACGAGCGTATGGGCAGAATCCTGCAGATGCACTCCAACCACAGACAGGATATCGACTGCTGCTATGCAGGTGATATCGCAGCTTGTGTTGGTGTTAAGCAGACTACAACAGGTGATACCCTTTGCGATCCCAAGCATCCCGTAATCCTTGAATCAATGGAATTCCCCGAGCCCGTTATCAGAGTTGCCATCGAGCCCAAGACCAAAGCAGGTCAGGAGAAGATGGGTATTGCTCTTGCAAAGCTTGCTGAGGAAGATCCCACATTCAAGTGCTATACAGACGAAGAAACCGGCCAGACAATTATCGCAGGTATGGGTGAGCTCCACCTCGAAATCATCGTAGACAGACTTCTCCGTGAATTCAAGGTTGAAGCTAACGTAGGTAAGCCTCAGGTTGCTTACCGCGAAACCATTACTCAGGCTGCTGACACAGATACCAAGTATTCACGTCAGTCAGGCGGTAAGGGTCAGTACGGTCACGTTAAGATGAGAATTGAACCCAACCCCGAAAAGGGCTACGAGTTTGTTAACAACATCGTCGGCGGTGCTATTCCCAAGGAATACTTCAACGCTATCGAAGCAGGTGTCAAGGGCGCTATGCTTACTGGTGTTCTCGCAGGCTACAACGTTGTTGACGTTAAGGTAACTCTTTACGACGGTTCATATCACGAAGTTGACTCATCAGAAATGGCCTTCAAGATTGCCGCATCAATGGCATTCAAGGATGCTATGAAGAAGGCTGCTCCCATTCTTATGGAGCCCATTATGAAAACCGCAGTTATCGTTCCCGACGATTATATGGGTGACGTTATTGGTGATATCAACTCACGCCGCGGTATGATTCAGGGCACAGAAGCAAGAACAGGTGCAGTTCAGATCAACGCAAACATTCCTCTTTCAAACATGTTCGGCTATGCTACCGCTCTCCGTTCAAGAACACAGGGCCGCGGTCAGTACGCTATGGAGCCCAGCCACTATGCTGAAGTTCCCAAGTCAATTGCCGAAAAAGTTATCAGCGAAAGATAATTTGTGTTGCAATTTTAAAAAAGGGCTTGAAATTTAAGCCCATACTTGTTACAATGAAACTATGCACGAGCATAGAAAAAATAATTTGCTTATTTAAAAAGGGAGGAAATACCAATGGCAAAGGCAAAATTCGAACGTAATAAGCCCCACGTTAATATCGGTACCATCGGTCACGTTGACCACGGTAAGACAACTCTTACAGCTGCTATCACAAAGACCCTCGCTATGAAGGGCGGCGCAGACTTCATCGACTACGCTAACATCGATAAGGCTCCCGAAGAGAGAGAGCGTGGTATTACAATCAACACAGCTCACGTTGAGTATGAAACTGACAACC
>JAFYNR010000059.1 GCA_017548045.1 Clostridia bacterium
AAAAATATCATAAAGTAAAAAAATGAAGGGGTGCTCAAGCCCTTCATTTTCAGTTTATATCAGATGTCTTCCTGCAACAAGGTAACGGCATTCACCGTCAGGCATAATAAAATCTGCTGTGCAGTTTGCAGGTATTTCAATCTCGTAAAAATATTTATTGTTTTCTTTTTTCCATCCGCTTTTTACACAGCCGAAAATACTTTTGTATTCCGCGTTGGCGAACGTGAAGTTACCGCCCGGCTTCGGTGAAATAACAAAATGATTTTCACCGCTCACGTTGATGCCGCACATTGAAGAAAACAGCCATTCGCAGACAGCACCTTTTGAATAATGATTGAGCGATGCTATACCGCCCTGAGCCTCGGTGCCTTCCCACGATTCCCAGATTGTTGTTGCACCCATTTTGCTCATATAAAGCCAGCCGGGCATCTGCTCGTTTTCAAGAAGTCTGTAAGCTGAGTCAAGGTCATATTTTTCAAGAACGCCAAGAATCAGCGGAGTTGAAAGAAAACCCGTACCGAGTCTGTAACCGTAATTATCAAGAGCTTTGATAAGCCTTTGTTTTGCGTATTCGGTCTGATTTTCGTCAAGCAAATCAAAAGCGAGCGGACGAACAAGGCGAGCCTGTCTGTCGGTATCAAGCAAATAATCATCGGTTCTGACAAGTGCCTGATAAGCCTTTTTGCAGTTGTTGCTTATCTCTTTATATTTTTCCGCATCCGCATTATGACCGAGCTTTTCTGCAATTTCAGCAAACAGACCGAGAACAAAGCTTGTATAAGCCGTTGCAACTTCGGTTTCGGGTAACACAACATTTGTCCATTTATTCGGGTAAACATCGGCAGGCTCCGCCCATTCACCGTATGCCTGACCTTTGTTTACAATATATTTTCTGTCAGCACCTTTAACCTTATGAGGCCTTGAAAGAACGGCACTCTTTCCGATACGGCTCACCATAAATTCCGCATATTTTTTCATTCGGTCATAGTATTCCGAAAGAATGTCGGTATCATTATATTTCCTGCTGAAATAATACGGAATTATTATACCTGCATCAGCCCAGCCGACACTGCCGTTCATCATCACCATAAAGAAATCCGTGCCGCCCTGCGGTGCAATCTGCGGAAGTTTTCCGTCCTTTGTCTGCCAGTCATAAACATCGGTGAGATATTTCTTTGCAAAGGTTGCATAATCAAAAAGGTAGGATGCACTCGGGAAGAAAATCTGTGCATCTCCCGTCCAGCCGTGACGCTCACGGGTCGGGCAATCGGTCGGCAAATCGGCACTGTTGCTCTTTGTTGACCAAACGGTAGCATCCACAAATTTATTCAGCAGTTTATTTGAGCTTTCAAAAAAGCCCGTCTGCTCCATATCGGAATAAACAGCAATACCCGTAAAATCATCAGCCGTAAATTCAACGTCTGTTTCAACAAGCACGTAGCGGTAACCTAAAATTGCAAAGGTTGTCTTGTAACGGTTTTCACCGTCTTTGCATATATACTCAATCTGCTGAAGCGGAGTTGTAATTCTTTTGTTTGAAACCTGAATGTTTTTCTGCGTGAATTCGCCGTCTTTATCAAGAAGCTCACCGAATCGCAGGAACACTCTCTGCCCTTTTTTGGCATTAAGTTTAAACTCAATAATTCCCGCAAAATTCTGACCGAAATCAAGAATTGTTTTGCCTCTCGGAGTCTTGATTATTTCAGCCTTGAAGCGTTCTTTTTCAGTTACAGAAACATTATTTGAAGCTGTGGGAACAACATTATGATTTGTTTCTTTGGCAAAACCCGAATAAGACGGATTCCTTTCAGCCTCAACAATTTCACCGTCTTTGTTATCGGTAAAGCGGATGGGTCCGTCATTGCTCCAACGCCATTCTTTATCTGTTGCAACAGTTTTCTTTGTTCCGTCATAATATTCGATTTCAAGCTGTGCAAGAAGCTTTGTTTCAAAGCCGTATTCCTGTTTTAATCCCCACGCACCGACAGAGCCTCTGT
>JAFYNR010000060.1 GCA_017548045.1 Clostridia bacterium
AAAAACGGTCTGCAAAAGCAGACCGTTCTTAAATTTAACCGTTATTAGTGCCGTTTGCCTGCTGTGCGGCAGCCTTGGCGGCTTTCTTTGCCTCTTTCTTCTGCTTTCTCTCGGGTGAACCCAGATTATTGAGAAGCGTTACGCAAAGAATGATGATACCCATAACAATGAAAATACCGATCATGCCCTTACCCATAATGGGCACTGTCTGAGCAAGATTTTCGGGAGTTACCGCAAAAACATACTGCATTTCGTTTGCCGCTTCGGCAACTGCTGTTGTAACTACTGTTGTATCCATTTATTTCCCCTCCTATTACTTAACGAGTGCGCCTACGAGTGTAAGGATAAGACCGCCTGCGATAACCGAAGCAACCTGACCCGAAACGTTAACGCCGATTGAGTGCATGAGAAGGAAGTTCTGATTATCCTCTGCAAGACCCATCTTATGAACAACTCTTGCTGACATGGGGAATGCCGAAATACCGGCGGCACCGATCATGGGATTTATCTTGTTCTTTGTGAAAAGGTTCATAATCTTTGCAATCATAATACCGCCGAAGGTATCAACGATGAATGCAACAAGACCGAGACCCATAATAAGCAGTGTTTCCACTCTGAGGAAGTCCTCTGCAACCATCTTCGATGCGATGGTGAAGCCAAGGAAGATTGTGATAAGGTTTGCAAGAACGTTCTGTGCGGTTTCCGAAAGTGAGTTGAGAACGCCGCATTCTCTGATAAGGTTACCGAACATAAGGAAGCCGATAAGTGCCGTTGCATCGGGTGCAACAAGACCAACGATGATTGTAACAACGATGGGGAAAAGAATCTTTGTAAGCTTTGAAACCTTCTTGCCCGTATTCTTCATACGGATAAGGCGTTCCTTCTTTGTTGTGCAAAGCTTGATGATGGGAGGCTGAACAATGGGAACAAGCGCCATATATGAATATGCCGCAACCATAATAGCCGCCGTATAATTTGAATTAAGCATATTGGCAACGAAGATTGACGTGGGGCCGTCTGCCGCACCGATGATGGCGATTGAAGCCGCATCCTTGAGTTCGAAGCCGAAAAGCGAAGCAAGGCAGAGGGTGAAGAAAATACCGAACTGTGCCGCTGCACCGAAAATCATAAGCTTGGGGTTTGTAAGCACGGGCTCAAAGTCAATCATTGCACCGATACCGATGAAAAGAATGAGGGGGAAAAGCTCGTGGCTGTCAATACCGATTTCAAAAAGGAAGTCGATAACTGCTCTTACGCCCGAAACCTCACCTGTCACCGCAGGGTCGGGGATGGGAAGGTTAACAAGAATTGCGCCGAAGCCCATGGGAAGCAGAAGTGTGGGCTCCATTTCTTTTTTGATTGCGAGGAAAATCAGTATACCGCCGATAATCCACATTACGATCTGCTCAGGCTGAGTGTTTGCCAGATTGCCGAAAATGTCACTCAAGATACCCATTTTACAAACCATTCCTTTCTTAAAACACATTCTCCGCCATTATAGCGTTTTATTTTACAGTAGGATTATAAAGCAACCTTGTAAAAAAAGCAAGTAAAATTTTGAGAATTTGCAGTAAAAAAGACGGCAGACTTTTGCCTGCCGTCATACATTATCTTCAGATAGCTGCTGCAATCTCCATTATGATTGCATAAATCTTTGTGCCTTTGAAGAAGTTTATAAGCTTTTCAGCAAGTGTAGGCTCGGGAGCAACGAACTCGAGAGGCTCTGTGCCGTCATCAATAATCATTGCCTGTGAAACGCAGATACCGCCTTCGCTGATAACTTCAACTCTTACGTACTGAAAATCTGCCGCACCTTCGATTGTATCAAGGTCGAGAGTAACGGTTCCGTTACCGTTTACGGGCATTCTGCCGCCGACAACCTTACCGTCTGCGATGAACTGAACGTATTCGGCATCGGTAACGCTTGCGGTAATCTTGTGACCGTCAACGGTAAGCGATGAGAACATGGGATAGGGAATATCTTTTTTGTTCATAGCGTCAAGCTCAAAATCGGGGCCGATTGTATCGTTGGGTCTGAGTCTTCTTGTGATGCCGAAAAGAGCACCGCTCTGCATTGTTTCCTTAATGCTTTCAACAGTGTTTTCTTTCATCATAAATATGCTGAAGGATGTGTCAACGTTGTTTGTGTTGTGAGCATCGGTGTTGCTGTAACCGATAACTGTTTTGCCGTAGGGAAGAGTGTACATAAGAAGGTTATCCCAGAGAATTCTGTCGTAACCTGTTGTGCCGTTTCTCTCGTTGAAAACTTCCATACCGAGGCAGCTGTCATATTTGAGAATGAGATCACCGAAGAACTTGATGTTAGCTTCGTCATTTACTGCATCGGGGTTTGAGTTTGTTCCCAGCCAGTCACCGGGATGGTTGATGTGTGAAAGGCCGCCGTTTTCATCGATGAATTCAAGTGCCTTTTCAAAGCCAATCTCATTCTCCGCGCCTGCAATACCGTTGCCTGCTTCCTCGGGAAGGAAAAATCCGTTAACGTGGTTCTTTGTAAGTGAAAGGAAGTTGAACTCGTTTGCACCTGTAACGCAAACCATCTTTTTGTTTCTGGCTGTGCCGTTATAGAGAGGATACGTACCTGCCGTAACGCCTTCAAACTCCTCATCGGTCATATGCTCGTAGGGGTTGTCAATGACAAGCTGATAGGTGTAAAGGATACGTGTTTCGGGTGCCTTGTTCCATTCAACGCCGGTAATGCCGTGATCTGCATTTGCAACAAAATCATAATCCTGATTGTAGTATTCCTTAATCATAACAGGCAGAGTATCGTCACCGTCACTGTAGGTTGTATGGGTGTGGATTGTGCCTTTGTATGCACCCCAGGCGCCTTCGCCTTCCCAGATAACGTCTGCGTAGGGTGAAACGATTGTGTAGTCACCTGCCGCACCTGCACATACAGCGCCAAGCTGCATTACCATAAGCACGGTAAGTGTAATGCTGAGAATTTTTCTTAAATTTTTCATTTTTTTGCCTCCTTAAAGGGTTTACTATCTTATTTAACCAAAAAAACGCCGAAAAGTCAATAAAAAAAGAAGGCTCCGCACAAAAAACGGAGCCATTAAAATCAAAGAATTACCGAAACAAGGAGCACTGCCACTGCAAACCAGCCTACAAAGGGCATAATCACAGGCCAGATGGGCATAAGGCTGAGTGCGTAGAGTGCGCCGAAGTTAACTTTGATGAACATTGTGCTTTCAGCCTCGTTGATATTCTGCCATACAAAGCTGATATCGTTGCCGTCAACATAAATTTCGTCAAGACCGATACTATCCTTTGAATCGGCAGCCTTGAAGCCGCATTCTTTAAGACCGTCGGCAACAAGAGCTGTCATTTCGGCATCCTTAAAGGTGATTCTGCCTTCAAGGCGAAGCTCGTCGGCAGGCTCCTCCTGGCGGAGATGGCCGTTTTTGAAGCCTGTGCACCACCAGTATTTATCGTATTCTCTGGTGAATTCACGGGTCCACGTGCCGTCAAGCTCTTCGTGCCAGAGAGTCATTTCCATATTAAGCCAATCTTCCTCGGCAGGGCAGTTGAAGAAGGTCCATTCGCTCATACCGTCGTCAACGTGGGGTCTGTTATAGATACCGATTTCACCGCCGTAGAATACCATTCCGTACTGACCCTTCCACATCTGAAGCATCCAGTCCTTGCCACCGTAGGTAAAGAAAACGCGGATATAGTCATATTCAAGAAGAAGATAGGGCGATGCGATATCATAAATCTTGCCGAAGCCGAAATTATACTGCCAGGCTTCCTTATCGTTTGTGTAGTAGTAGTCGTCAACATAGCTGTACTGATAGCTGAGAATCTGCTGACCTTCAAGCAAATCCTTAAGGAAGTTACTGCTTGTGACAACATTAATCGCAAATTCACCGTAAAGCTTTTCACCGTCAACCTGTGTTGTTGCGGAAATAACCGCCTTACCTGCACCGATACCCTTTACAACACCGTTTTCGTCAACCGTTGCAACACTTGTGTCTGAGGATGCCCACAGAATATGGGGCTGAGCTTCAACATTAGTCACCTTTGCGGTAATCTGAATTTTTTTACCCTTCGTTACCGAAAGGCTTTCGCTTGTCAGCACAAGTGCGTGGCCCTCGCCTTCACTTTCGCCGTCGGCTGTTGCATAAACCGATGCGGAAAATCCTGCAAAAAGAAACATAAGAACAAGGAAAATTGCAGTAATTTTAGTTGCTGTTTTTTTCATCATTTACCTCCGAACAAAAATTTTTACACTACATAGTACCACATAACATTTGCAAAATCAAGCAACATTTACCTTAAATGTCTGTATTTAGAGAAGAATTAATATTTATGGGTTTACTGCAAGGCTGTTTGTATGGTATAATGGTATGATTAATTTTCGGAGGCACTGACGTGGAACTTAAAAAGAATGACAGAATAAATCTTAAAATCGAATCCTGCTCCTCCAACGGAAGCGGTGTGGGCAAGCATAACGGAATGGCAATTTTCGTGCCTGCAACCGCAGTGGGCGATGAAATAACCGCACACATATTGAAGGTTAAAAAGAACTACGCCTTTGCCAAGGTTGAAAAGGTTATAACTCCGTCACCCGACAGAATAACCCCCGAATGTCCCGTTTACCTTAAATGCGGCGGCTGTGTATTCTCACATATGACTTATGAGGCGGAGGCCGAGATTAAGGCAAACCACGTTGCCGAATGCTTCAGAAGAATCGGCGGTGTTTCTCCCGAATTTGAACCCGTTATTGCCGCCGAAAGTGATTGCCGTTACCGCAACAAAGCCCAGTATCCCGTAGCATACGAAAACGGTGAAATCCGAACGGGTTTTTATTCACCCCACAGCCACAGAGTTATTCACTGCCCCGACTGCCTGCTGCAGCCTGCGGAATTTGAAGGTATTCTCGGTGCATTTGCGGATTATATAAAGGAAAAGGGCATTACCGTATACGACGAAACAAATCACCGCGGCCTGCTTCGTCATATTTACATAAGAAAAGGCAGTGCAAGCGGCGAAATTATGGTGTGTGCCGTCATCAACGGCAAAAGCCTGCCCGACGAGGCTGACCTTGTGAATTCGTTGCTTGAAAAAGAAAAATCAATCGCAAGCATCATCATAAATTCAAACACAAAGGATACAAACGTTATTCTCGGTGCGGAATGCCGTACCCTTTGGGGAAAAGACAGCATTGAGGATATCCTCTGCGGTCTGAAATTCAGAATTTCTCCCCTCTCATTTTACCAGGTCAACCGCAATCAGGCAGAAAGGCTTTACAGCAAGGCGGCTGAATATGCGGCTCTGACAGGCAGTGAAACAGTGCTCGACCTTTACTGCGGTGCAGGTACAATCGGTCTTTCCATGGCAGACAGGGCGAAAGAAATCATCGGCGTTGAAATCGTGCCCGAAGCCATTGAGGATGCAAAAATAAATATGAACCTCAACGGAATTGAAAACGCAAGATTTCTTTGCGGCGATGCGGCTGAGGCTGCAAAGGTGCTGAAAAACGAAGGGATTAAGCCCAACGTGATAATTCTTGACCCGCCCAGAAAGGGCTGCAGTCCCGAAATGCTTGAAACCGCCTCACAGATGAAGCCCGACAGAATCGTTTACGTATCCTGCGACCCTGCAACTCTGGCAAGGGATTGCGGAATATTGCAGACTCTGGGCTACACCGCACAAAAAGCAACCCCCGTGGATATGTTCCCGAGAACGGGGCATATAGAATGCGTGACTCTGCTCACACGTTCAGCGATATAAATGCAGGAGGAGAAAAATGAAAATTACCGGAGCGATATTTGATTTTGACGGCACTCTGTTTGACTCAATGTTCATATGGAAGGGCATAAAATACAAGTTTATTGACAAGCTGGGAATAAAGCTGACGCAGGAGGATGAAGAAGCCTTCAGAGGTCTTTATCTGCGTGAATCCCTTATTCTCGCAAAAGAGCGTTTTAATATGAAAGAAAGCTATGAAGAGCTTTTTCTGATGTTCTTCAATTATCTCAAGGAGCTTTATCTTGCCGAGGCAGAGCCAAAAAACGACATTATACCATTCCTTGAGAAGCTTCAGGCTATGGGAGTTAAAATGGGCATTGCAACCGCAACGGGGGAGCCTGCACTTGAAGCCGTGCTTGAAAAATACGGAATGAGGGAATATTTTTCGGTTATCCTTTCAACGTACACGGTAGGTGCATCAAAAACCGACTCGCTGGTATATGACAGGGTGCTCGAAGAGCTGGGCACCGATAAAGCAACCACCTGGGTTTTTGAGGATGCTTTTTATGCGGCAAAAACCGCAAAGGCAAACGGCTACAACCTTGTGGGCATTTATGATGAAAGCGAGCCCGAAGCCACGGAGCTTGAACGGATTTCGGATATTTACATTCATAACTACGCAGAGATAGAAATATAAAAGGACCGCCTTGGCAAAAAGGCAGTCCTTCGCACATATTTTGTTATTCTTCATCGCCTTGCGGTGAAACAATTCCCTTATCTTCAAGCCACACGTTTTTGGTGTCTTCAAAGATTTTCTCCTTACGCAAGGCATCACGGTAAAACCCGATAAGCTGTTTTTCGTCCTCCGTAAGGGACATCAGTTCTTTTTTGGCAGGTGCGCTTACATATGCGGTTTTTGTTTCTTTCTTGCCGTCAACAAAAAATTCATCCAGAAAATCTTCAACCGAAACATTATAGAATGCGGCAAGGCGCATAATAACGTCGATTTCGGGTTTTCTGACAGTTTCATATTTGGTGTAGGTTGTTCTGTCAATCCCCAGGTAATCGGCAAGTTTTTTCTGGGTATAGCCGTATTCCGTTCTGTATTTTTTCAGTATTTCGCCAAGCTTTTTTTCGGATATCCCCACAAAAACCTTCATACTTTTTCCCTTTCATCCCTTTGATAAAAGCATTATACTACCTTTTTTTACAAATTTCATTATATGTGACGAATAGTCACATATTTTTTTGAAATAGTCTTTATATCCGCTGAAAAAACTGATACAATAGTCATCGGTTTTAACTACGAATATAAAAAGGAGCTGACTTCTGTGAAAAACGGCATTTTTGCAAACACAAAATATTTCATAATAGATATGGACGGAACCTTTTACCTTGACGGCAATATAATTGAAGGTTCCATTGAATTCATCGAAAAAGCAAGAGAAAGCGGCAGAGATTTTTATTTTTTCACCAACAACTCCTCAAACAACGTTGAGGTCTGCAGGGCAAAGCTTGAAAAAATGGGCTTTCCCGTTGATGAAAACAGAGTTATAATCTCGTCCCACGTTGCGGCGGATTATCTTAACCGCAACTACAAGGGCAAAAAGGTTTTTCTTCTCGGCAACGAAAGGCTGACCGGTGATTTTGAAAAGGCAGGCATAAACCTTGTTACGGAAAATCCCGACGTTGTTGTGCTGGGCTTTGACACAACCCTCACCTATCAGAAAATGTGGGATGCTGTCAGATACATTGACGGCGGTGCGGTTTACCTTGCAACCCATCCCGACCTTAACTGCCCCACCGCAGACGGCTATATGCCCGACACAGGCTCGATGATTGAACTTTTTGCCGCATCAACAGGCAAAAGACCCACCGTTCTCGGCAAGCCCATGACCGCAACCGTTGACTACGTTACGAATATGCTGGGCTGCAAGCGTGAAGAGCTTGCATTTATAGGCGACAGACTTGCAACGGATATTGCAATCGGCGCAAATCACGGTATCCCCTGCGCTTTGGTTTACAGCGGCGTAACCACTCCTGAAGAATATGCCGCTTCGGATATCAAGGCAAGCGTAGCCGTTGAAAATCTCAAGGCACTTGCGGAATACCTTTAATATACACAGAGCAATATAATGTCAGTTCGAAACCTTCCTGACAGGCACCTGCTCGGTGCCGAACAAAACTAAGGCGCTGCACGGCAGCAAAAAGGAGCATAAAAATGAAAAACAAAAAAGTTATCCGCCTTGCTCAGGGTGCGATGATTGCGGCTGTTTATGCCGCCGCAACCTACCTGAGCTCGGTATTCGCATTGGCTTACGGCCCCGTTCAGTTCCGTATTTCGGAAGCGTTGACGGTTCTCGCCGTATTATCACCTGCGGCAATTCCCGGACTGACGGTTGGCTGTATCATAGGCAACCTTGCAAGCCCCTTCGGCATATGGGATATTGTTTTCGGCACTCTCGCCACTCTTCTTGCATCAATCTGTGCAAGAAGGCTGAGAAACTTCACCTTCAAGGGTCTGCCGCTTTTGTCGATCATTATGCCCGTCATTTTCAATGCGGTCATAGTGGGTGCAGAGCTTACCCTTCTGCTTCCCACAGACAAAGCAAAGCTTGCCACCTTTGTTATTTATGCGCTTGAGGTAGGCGCAGGTGAGCTTGCGGTATGCCTTGCAGGCGGAATACCTCTTTATTTTGCAGTCAAAAAAAGTAAAGTATTCAGAATCGGATGAATCATTCCGTTTCTTCGATTTCAAGGGGCACTTCCTTGCCTATGTTTTCAATACAGACAAACTCTCCGCCGACGGTAATTCCGTCGGCTTTTTCATTTACGGAAACCTTTTCGCTTTTCACCTTCAGATAGCGAAATTCCTCTGCACACGTTTCGGAAAATCTTAACGCTGCAAGCAGCTTTACCTGACCCGATTCAAGATTAACCGTGCATTTTTCCTTACCGACAGATAAACATTTTGTAAAGCCCAGAGGCAGTGTCACACCGTTTATTCTGAGGGATGTTTTCTCTGTGTACGATGCTTCGCCCGTTTTGCCCAAAGGGATTTCAAAGCCGAAAAACTCTATGATATATGCGGTTGTTTCCGCCGACTTCCTTTCCGCTTCAAAATTTTTGTTTACACTGCACTCAAGTTCCCTTTCCGTGCATGCAACAACGTATCCCCTTGCTCTGCAAAAGCTGACGGTCAGATCCTTGTTTTCTTCAATACCGCTTATGAGCAGATCGCCCTTCAGCACCCCGTTGCCGATTTTCTGAGCCTGTGTACCGTTGAAGGGACGCAGAACAATTATCTGTCCGTCACGGGCCGCCACGATTTCAGAGGGGGTTTCGTCACTTTCATCGGGCACCTTCTCCCTTTCTCTCACCTCAATAACCGCCGCACTGCCCTCAAAATTTACGTTAACCCAGGAAAGCTCATCCAGCTCCTTCAAGGCTTCGATTTCCGCTTTTGCAACGTCAACCCTGTTTCCCGATGCGCCCTTTCTCACACCCAGCTTTTCAAACGTGCCGATTATTGCTTCCGAGGGTACGTCAACGTTACCCGTAACCTCAATGCTCCATATTCTTGTGGAAAGAATACAAATCACCGCAACGCATATGAATATTCCCGCAAGCACGCCTGCCCTGCGTCTGTGACGGTTAAGGAAGAACGGCAAGCCGCACTTTTTTTGAATTCTTATTTTCATACCCGACTGACGTGCACAGTGCCTTATTCTTTTGTATTCTCTGCAATCCGTGCAGGCATAAATAACCGATCCCGAGCTTTTAAGCTCCCAAAGGTTGATTTTTTTTAGCCTGCAAAGGTTTATGAACCTTTCGGGGAAGCCTCCTCTTGCACTGAAAACAACGTAGCCCGTAAGAAACCTTATAAATTTCAGTAAAAGCATATCTAATTACAAAACTCCACTCCCGTAATTATTCCGCGGATTATCGCCTGACCGTTCTGCATCGAAACCACAGTCAGCTCACAGCCGCATATGCGTACCGTAAGCCTGCCCGTATTCAGTGCAATGGCACAGTCGCCGTATTCAAGCACACCCTGGCAGCCGTCAACAAGCACCTCCTTGTTGCCGCTGATTTCCGTATGCACATAACCCGAAAGCGCCTCCTGAGGCAGATCAAAGCTTCTGCCCACGGATTCAAAAAAGCTTTCCGTTCTTTTTTCTTTTCTGCAGTTTCTTTTTCTCATTCACATCCCTCCCTTTTTCAAAATATGCCTGCCCTGCATTAAAAAGAACGCACCCGTCATAGAATGAGAAAACGGAGGTGCGTTGATTGAAAATTAAAAACGGTTATTTTATTCTCGGTGCAGGCATCTGCCTTTTTGCCGCACTGTCGATTTTTTCTCAAGCCTTTGCTTCGGGTGTAAGCAAGGGTCTTGATTACTGCGTAAAGCTGCTTATCCCCTCTGTTTTTCCTTTTCTTATTGCGGCGTCCCTCACGGGCAGAGGCTCTGTGCCCGAATTCCTCTGTAAAATTCTGAATCCCGTCACGAAGCTCATCTTCGGTCTGCCTGCCCGATGTATGCCTGCCGTTATTCTCAGCCTTTTCGGAGGCTATCTCTCCGGCGCCAAAACCGTTCAGAGTCTTTATGCGAACGGAATTACAGACAGACAAACGGCTGAGCGTATGATGTTTTTCTGTGTGAACGCAGGTCTGGGCTTTTCAGTCAATGCCGTTGGCAGCGGTATGCTTGACTCCCGTTATGCAGGCAAGGTGATTTTTTCTTCGCTGTGCATATCGTCACTGATAATCGGGCTTGCATGCCGCCTGTTTTTCGGAGTGGGCACAGAAATACCCCGACGTAACGTTTCGTTGCATACCGACCTTGCCTCTGCGGTTACGGAAAGCGTTTCTTCCGGCGGTGCCGCAATGCTCAACGCCTGCGCCTTCACCGTTGCATTTTCGGGAATCTGCGCTGTTTTTGACAGATACATTCCTCACCCTCTGCTCAAAAACATACTCTCCTGTCTGCTGGAAGTAACGAAGGGCTGTGCCGATATAAGCACAACCGCATCCTTGCCCGTTATTGCGGCAGTGTGTGCCTTTGGGGGCGTATGCGTTCATTTTCAGGTTTTTTCATCCGCAAAGGATATCGGCATAAATCTTCCCCGATTTTATATTTTCCGCCTGCTGAATTCGGCTGCGGCTTACGCCGTCTGCAGGCTTATACTTTTTTTCTTTCCTGCCGTGCATCCCGTTTCCGTTATAATAAATCCTCCCGAGGCAGTGTTCTCTTTTTCCGCACCTGCGGCGGTATCCCTGCTGTTTCTCTGCGCCCTGCTTATATTAGACCTTGATAACGGTGAAAAAATATGTTAGAATTTACGATACAATCAAGAAAAAAGGATGTTAACCGTGAAAAGAAAGTTAACCGAAAAGAAAAAATATGCCGCAGTATGCGAAAACTGCCTTCACGGCAGACTCTCCCCCGATGAGGAAACCGTGCTTTGCATCAAAAAGGGTATTGTTCAGCCCGACGGCACCTGCAGGCGCTATTCCTACGACCCCCTTAAACGCAGACCCAAAAAGCCTTTACTTATCGAGCAGGCAGACCCTGCGGATTTCACACTGTGAGGTAAACGAAAATGAAAACGTTAAAAGAATTTGTATGTAATCCCCTGCCCACACCCAACTGCCATGCATCAACCGTTCTTCCGCTGCCCGACGGCACCGTTATCTGTGCCTGGTTCGGCGGCACAAAAGAGGGTAAAACCGACGTTGATATCTGGTATTCGCGCCGCGATGAAAATGGCTGGAGCAAGCCCTCAAGCGTTTGCTACAACAAGCACATTCCTCATTGGAACCCCGTGCTTTTCCTTCGTGAAAACGGGGAGGTTGTGCTGTTTTTCAAGGTGGGCAAAAAAATCCCCTCCTGGCGCACTTTCGTAAGCATTTCAACAGACGGCGGCAAAACCTTCGGCAAGCCCCGTGAGCTTGTTGAAGGCGATAAAAGCGGCGGCAGAGGTCCCGTAAAAAACAAGTGTATCCGTCTTTCCGACGGCAGAGTGCTTGCACCTGCCTCAACCGAAAACCGCGGCTGGAACTGCTTTGTTGACACCTCCTTCGATGACGGTGCAACCTGGGTGAAGGGCGCAAAAATCCGAACGGAACGCACAGCCCCCATTCTCAACAGCCTCAACAGCTATACGTCAAATCTTATTCCTATGATTCAGCCTACTCTCTGGGAATCCGAAAACGGCAAGGTTCATATGCTCACAAGAACCGCCGTAGGCAAGGCATACAGAAGCGATTCAGACGATTACGGTCAGAACTGGTGTCAGGCATACCCCACCGTTTTGCCCAATAATAACAGCGGTCTTGACGTTGTTAAAACTCCCGACGGCGCACTTTACCTTATTTCAAACCCCGTCAGCGAAAACTGGGGCGAGCGCTCACCTCTCACCATTCAGAAATCAACGGATAACGGCGTAAGCTGGGAGACCGTCATCACGCTTGAAGAAGAAAAGCTCGACAGCGAATTTTCGTACCCTGCTATGGTTTATATGGACGGTGCTCTCTACATTTCATACACCTACGAGCGTCTTAACGTTGCATTCTGGAAAATTGAACTTTGATTCACAAAATTTTTACGGATTAATCTATAATATTCCACTTGTCAAAATCAGATTTTGCTGATATAATCAATCTCGTCGGAAACACTAAAATTAACTAAGGAGAAATTTTATGAAAAAGATTATTGCAATCCTTCTTGCTCTCGCAGCAGTTCTTTCACTTGCAGCCTGCGGCGGCAACAACGACACACCTGATACCGAAACAACAACCCTTGCTCCCTCATTTGAGCTTACAGGCACACTTGAAGAAATCGCTTCGCAGGTGCTTGAAAAAACAACAACAATCGAAATGATGCTTATGGAGCCCACAGAGGTTGACTTCTCAGACGTTGAGACTGCAAAGTATTACATCGGCGTTGACCCCACCGCAAAGGTTAACAGAGCAGTTTTTGTTGAGCCTATGATCGGTTCAATTCCCTTCTCAATGTGCATCATCGAAGGTGCTGAAGGTGTTAAGATTGAAGATCTCAAGAACGAAATTCTTGAAGGTGTAAATTACAGAAAATGGGTTTGCGTTGCAGCAGAAAAAGTGCTTGTATCAAGCTGCGGCAACAAGATTCTTATGGTTATGTCAACAGAAGAAATCGTTGACGACGTTTACAACGCATTCTCGTCAATCACCGAAAATTCAGCAGCAGCCCCCCTCACAAAGGCAGGCGAGGTTAACGAAGAGCCTCCCGTGGCAGACGGCGGTATTGCAGATATGGAAATCCCCGCAGATATGCCTGCATACGACGGTGAAACCCTCGAATAAGTTTTAAAACGGAAGCACCGAAGCAAACCACTTCGGTGCTTTTTATTTGAAAGGAAAATCATATGCTCTTTTCAAGCATAATTTTTTTGTTTGTATTTCTGCCTGTGGTCATAGCGGGCTATTATGTTCTGCCGTTCAAAGCGAAAAATCTTTGGCTTCTTCTTTCAAGCCTGTTTTTCTATTTTTACGGCGAGCCGAAATATCTTGTTCTGATGATTTCCGTCATCACGGCAAGCTATATTTTCGGACTCATAACAGAAAAAGCAAAGGGTTCTGCGCGTAAAGCTGTTCTTGCGGTTTCACTTGTCGTAACTCTTTCGGCTCTGCTTTTTTTCAAGTATACCGATTTCTTCCTTACCGCATCCAACAGCTTTTTCGGCACGGATTTCAGCCTTCTCGGTCTTGCATTGCCTATCGGCATAAGCTTCTATACTTTTCAGGCAATCAGCTACAACATTGACGTTTACAGAGGAGACGTGCCTGCACAGAAAAACCCCTTGAAGCTGGCGCTTTATATTTCTCTTTTTCCCCAGCTTGTTGCAGGCCCCATCGTCCGCTATTCGGATATTGAAAAGGCACTTACAGACAGACAGCACAGCATTGAGAATTTCTCATACGGCGTAAGAAGGTTTGTGACGGGTCTTGCAAAAAAAGTTCTGCTGGCAAACTCATTGGGCAGTCTTTGTGAGGTTTTCAGAGATACGGGCGAAAAATCCACTCTGTTTTTCTGGGTTTATGCGGTTGCGTATTCTCTGCAGGTTTATTTTGACTTTTCGGGTTACAGCGATATGGCAATCGGTCTGGGCAAAATATTCGGCTTTGAATTTATGGAAAACTTCCGCTACCCCTACACTTCAACAAGCGTAACGGAATTCTGGCGCCGCTGGCACATTTCCCTCGGAAGCTGGTTCAGAGATTACGTTTATATCCCCATGGGCGGTAACCGTGTGAAAACTCCCCGATTCTTCTTCAACATCCTTACGGTATGGTTTCTTACGGGCTTCTGGCACGGCGCCGACTGGACTTTTATGATATGGGGTCTTTACTTCGCGGCGCTTCTGCTTATTGAAAAATGCATACCCGTAAAAATCAAGGACAAGGTTCCTTCGGTTTTCGGTCATATCTATCTGATTTTTGTCGTGCTGGTAGGCTTTGTTATCTTTAACGGAACCGGTGTTGAGGGCGTTCTTTACGACCTCAAGGGAATGTTTACCTCCGCATATCCCCTCTGCACGGATATTACCCTCTATTATCTCAGAAGCTACGGGATTCTGCTTGCACTGGGCATCTTTGGTGCAACTCCCGCCGCAAAAATCCTTGCAAAAAAATTCAGCGAAAGCAAAATCGGTTCAAAACTTACAGTTGTGGCAGAGCCTCTGTTCGTGCTTGCCGTTCTCGTTACCGTTACGGCATACCTTGTTGACGGCTCCTATAACCCGTTCCTGTATTTCAGATTTTAGGAGGTGGGAAAATGAAAAAAATAATGAGTATTATTTGCTTTGCAGCATTCATTTTCACCTTCGGAATCGCCTGCTTTGTAAAGGAACCCGTTCAGGTGCTTGTTTCTGAGCGCAGAAAAGCCGCACAGTTACCGGAATTTTCGGTTGAAGGGGTTATGGATAAATCCTTTTTCAGCGGATTTGAGGATTTTCTTGCAGATCAGTTTCCCCTCCGCGACACCTTCAGAAGCATAAAGGCGGCAATTCAGCTTAAGCTTCTCAATCAGAGCGACAACAACGGTATTTATACCGCAGAGGGTCATATTTCCGAGCTTGATTATACGCTGAATGAAACCTCCGTTGAAAATGCGGCAAATAAGCTGAACAGCATTTACGGCAAATACATTGAAGGCAAAGGCGCAAAATGCTATTTTTCCGTGGTGCCGGATAAGAATTATTACCTTGCTGAAAAGAACGGCTACCCTGCCCTTGACTACGGCAGAATGATTGAAATTTACACCTCGGGCGTTGAAAATATGGAATATATTGATATTTTTGATTGCCTTACCCTTGATAACTACTATAAAACCGACTCCCACTGGAAACAGCAGGAAATCGGTGCGGTTGTTGAGAAACTTGGTGCGGAAATAGGCTTTGAGGTAAAGCCTTCGGATTATTACGCCGCCAAAAAGCTGGCTGATTTTGAAGGCGTTTATGCCCCGAGGCTTGCAATGGGAAGCGGCTTCAAGGATGAAATCATTACAATGAATTCGCCTGCAACCGACGGTGCAAAAGTCTGGAACCTTGAAACGAACAAGGTAACGCAGGGTGTTTATGACGAAGCAAAGCTTGAAGGCGGCGATAAATACGACATTTACCTTCAGGGTGCGGCGGCACTGCTGACGGTTGAGAATCCTGCCGCAGCCGAAAAAAGGGAGCTTGTGATTTTCAGAGATTCCTTCGGTTCTTCCCTTGCTCCTCTTATTCTTGAGGGATACAGCAAAATCACGCTGATTGACCTGCGATACATCTCATCGCAGATGCTGGGTGAATTTGTGGATTTCAGCGGCTGCGACGTGCTTTTCATCTACAACACACAGATTCTCAATCAAAGCTCACTTCTTAAATGATACAAAAATTGAAAAGCCGTCCGATTGGCTGATCGGACGGCTCTTTTTATTTGTATGTCACGTTTGCAAATTCGTCACTTTCAAACATCAGCCTGCTGTTTTTTGCCGACGTGAAGTTGCCGAATTCAGCATTTTCAACAGTGACGTTCACCGTGTTTGTTTCATTGGCGGCGGAGAATTTGGATTTCATTGCCGCATTATAAGTTATGTTTCTGAACACAACGTTATCCGCAGTGAAATTGTAGATAGGCACGGTTTCCATATCCCCTATTTCCTCCGTGAATATCACGCACGCCATTGCTCTGCCGTCGTCGCGGAAAATTTCGATATTGTCGAATATTATTCCGTCGATACTTCCTTCCGCAAGCTCAACGATAACGGCGAGGGATGCTATTCTGTCGTTGTTCCAGGTTGCGTCACGGCAGATTACCGCACTGTCCTTGAAGGTAATGTTGCGGATTGCTCTGTTGACCTCTCCGTGTATGCCGTAGCATCTTGCCTTACCTCCCCAGGCAACGCAATCGGTGAAGGTTATGTTTTCGCTTACCGCACCCTCGGGAGCACCCAACGCCTTTACGTCAAAAAGGTCGTCGCCGCTTCGTGCAAAACAGCGCTCAATTTTGCCGCCCTGAGTGTTACAGATTGCAAAGGCGTCGGAATTCATTCTGTAACCGAAAATATCAACGTCCTTGATGCTGATGTTTTCACAGCGGTAGCTGATGAACGACCATTCGGGTGAATTGACAATTTTTATGCCCTCCACCTCAACGTTTTTACAGCTTGTGAAAACAAGACCTCTGCGCTCTCTGCGGTCAAGTGCATTAAGGTCAAGCACACCTCTGCCCACAAATTTTATGTTGTTGCAGTTGTAAAAATTCACGAAAGGACGGCGTGTCAGACCGAATGCATTATCAAATGCCGCACCCGCCTCTATGCAGTTATCTTCATCTGCCCGGCTTCGGATATCAAAGGCGTGCTCTGCAAGAACGTAAGCACCCTGCTTGAGGTAAACAACAAAGTTATCCTCTGAAAAATGGGCAAAGGGAGTTTTGACAAGACCGCTTTCCACAACGTAAACCTTATCTTCGCCGTAGATTCTTTTGTATTCTGCTATTTCGGCTTCCTCGTCAACTCTTTCTCTTACGAAAAGGGTGTATGCACATTCCTGCGATGCATTGTTGAAAAGGAAGGTGTATATTCCGAAATCGTTGATGCTTGCAGTCATTACTCCGCCCGAGCATTTTGCCTTTACCCCAAGGCTTTCGGGCAGACAGATCGCATTTCTGATTTTGTAATCTCCCGAATGAAGTTCAATGTTGAACGTGAATTCTTCGCCTTCGTCAAGGTAAACCTCTGAAAACGAATGAAGCTCACCGTACTGCGTTTCACCCAAAAAAACAGTTGCCGCATAAACGGGAATATCCTTTTCACCGATTTTTGCGGTGTAGTAGGGCGAAATGATTATACCGTTAATATCGGTGTATCCCTTGTTTCCTTCGTAAAGTTCGAGTTCCGAATCCGCACGGGCTTTGAGTTCTTCTTCCGTAACGCCCCATTCCTCAAGGGTTTTTACCGCCTCCGAGGGGTACTGAAGAACGGCAAAATCAAGACCTTCTGTGGGCGGCACGATAACCGCAGGCGAAAACACCGACGACACCGTTATTGACAGTGTGACAAAAACGTTGAATAAAAATCTGAACAAATCAAGCATGGCAAGACCTCCGTTTCTGTGAATTATTTTACCAATTCAAGAGATCAAAAACAACATAAATTTATATTTTCTTTATCATCAGCCCGTGTCTGTTGCAATAGAGATAAATATATCCTCTGCCCCGAAGCTGAAAACGGGTCTCCGCATTGCCTTCGGGGTAAAGCTTCACAAACTGAACTCTGTCGGACGTAACATACGCAACAAAGGAAATAAAATGGCTTTTTGTCATTTCGTGAGAAACAGTAATAAAATGTTCATCCTCAACCTTTTCAATGCTTATTCCGTGAGCATCGTCGGTATCCTCCGCCTCAAGAGGCGGCAAAGTAATTCCGCAGCAGCTTACAACCGCATCACCCGTTGTGCGGATTATATTTCCGCATACGGGGCACACGTAAAATTTTGAGCGAAGCATATTTGCCGAAACATTCTTGTTGATAACGGTGTTGCCCGACATAAGCTCCGCCACCGAAACCCCCAATGCCCTTGCAAGGGGCTCAATCAGTGTTATATCGGGCAGACCCTTTGCCGTTTCCCATTTTGACACTGCTTTACTGCTGACGCCGATTTCATCTGCAAGCTGAAGCTGTGTTATTCCCTTTGCTTCACGAAGCCGTTTTATTGTTGCACCTGTAATATAATTATCCATAAATCATTCTCCTTTGACCGTATTATAAATCATATCTCCGAATCTTACAACCTACGCACCGTTGAATTTTATTATGGCTTGAACATTATAAATCAATATGGTAGAATAGATAAAACACTGTTTTCACGAAGGGAGACACCCGATGGCAGGTCTTGGCGCAATGATTATCGGAATGATAACCGGCGGATTTATGATGCTTTTTATTGCCGTCATAGCTGTTATCTATGCGGTTATTATCTATTTTGACGCGCGCCGCCACGGTATGAAAGCGATTTTATGGGCGGTCATGGCGCTGATATTTAATTTATACAGCCTGCCTGTTTACATATTTGTAAGAGTAAAAATTGCAAATCTCAAGTGTGCCGCCTGCGGTACGAAGGTAGGAGAAGGTAAAAACTTCTGCCCCGAATGCGGCGCCGAAATCAAAAAGATTGATGACGGTGCCATTGCCAAAAAGGTTATTATCGGCGTTCTTATTGCGGCAGTTTCGGTGTATGTTCTAGGCGGAATATATATGATAATCATAAATTATATAAACCCTTAAAGGGAGGAAGATATTTTGAAAACCGCTGAAAAAGTTATAAAAAGCGAACAGCGTGAAGTTACAAGACTCAAAAAGATGCAAAGCCGCAGTTCGGGCAGCAGATATTTTCTTATTCTGCTTATTCTCATTGCAATCGTAAATATCCTCGACGAGGTTACGAGTAATCTGACCGTTACGGTGCAGTCGTCTTTTGTTACGGAATTTTTCGTAAACAATCCCTTTATGGGTAAATTCTACACCTATGAGGACGGACTTGCGCTTCATTCGGGCATAGGCGTTTTCACCTACGTGTTCGGTCTTTTCACGCCTTTCTACAAGGCACTTGCCGACAAATGGGGCAGAAAGCCTCTTTTTGCAATGTCAACGCTGGGTATGGCGGCAGGTCTGCTTGTTATTCATCTTTCTTCAAGCTACATAATGTTCCTTGTGGGCTTTGCGATTATCAGCTTCTTTATGGGCCACGATATTCAGATTATCTATATTCTTGAGGAAGCACCCGACAAGCACCGTGCAAAAATTTACAGCTTTCTCAAAAGCTTCGGTATTCTCGGTGTAATACTCATACCCACTCTCCGTGACATACTTATGGGCAATGACGCAACAAAATGGCGCGAAATCTTCCTTGTGCCCTCGCTTGTAGGCTTTGCGGCGGTTTTGCTTGTTGTTCTTCTTGCAAAGGATACAAAGGTTTTCATCGGCGAAAGAATTGCTTATCTTGCCCGACCCTACGAGGAAAGGCAGGCTGAAAAAGCACTCAAAAAGCTGCAGAAGGAAGCACAGAGAAATCAGTCGGGCGTTTTCAACGGCGTAAAATATATTTTCGCAAACAAAGATACAAAAATGCTTATTATTTCCCATATCATTTTCGACTCCGCAATGCCTGCAATCGCACTGTATTTCGAATCCTCAATGCACCGTGCGGGAATGAGCACAAGCGAAATAACCAAAGCACTGTTTATGGTGCCCGTTATCTATGCTTCAATAACCTTCATTTCAGGCTTCATTGCCGACAAAGCAGGCAGAAAAGCAACGGTCAATCTTTTCTCCGTCACCTGCATTGCGGGATATATTCTTTTTGTTGCAGGTATCCTCAAAGGCTGGAATCCTTATCTTATCGGCTCTCTTGCAGGGCTTTATCAGGGCTCATACTGGATCGGCAGAGATTATATGAACGTTATGATGACGGAAAAGGTGCCTACGGATATCCGCGCATCGGTTGTGGGTGCGGAAGGGCTTCTGGTTATCATCGGCCTTGTTGTGGGCTACGGAAGCATCATTCTCGGTATGATGCTTATGCCTATCTGGTGGGCTTGCCTTGCAATATCCGTGCCTGCCGTAGGTGTTGCCGCAGTTATGTTTGCCCTTAAAGTAAAAGAAACCAAGGGTACAAACCTTGACGAAATAGGATAAATTCAAGGAGCTGATATATATGAAAGTAATCGTTATTTTGCCCGACGGTATGCGTCCCGATTCCATACCGGGCATAGCAAACGCAGAAAAAATAATAAATCAATCCGCATATGCGGCGGATGCCCTTACGGTTTCGCCCTCCGTAACACTGCCCTGTCACATATCCCTTTTCCACAGCGTTACACCTGCAAGGCACGGCACAACCACCAACACCTATATGCCTCAGGTAAGGCCTATTGACGGCCTTTGCGAGGTTCTGAAAAAAGCGGATAAAAAGTGTGCGATATTCTATAACTGGGAAGAAATCCGCGATGTTTCAAGACCCAATTCCCTTGCACACTCCTGCTTCTATGCAGGCAGAAGGATCGGCTACAAGCAGGCAGGCGAGGAGCTTACCGATGCGGCAATAAAATATCTGAAAAAATATGACACGGATTTCACCTTCATTTATTTCGGATATCCCGATATGCAGGGCCATAGTTTCGGCTGGATGACAGAAGAATATCACGAAGCGGTCAGAAGCAGTTGGGACAACATTGAAAAGCTTATCAATGAACTCGGTGATGAATATACGTATATCATAACTGCCGATCACGGCGGTCACGACAGAACCCACGGCACCGAAATGCCCGAAGATATGCTTATCCCCATCGTTATAAAGGGTAAGGATTTCGAACCCGGCAGTATAATCGAAAACGCAAGCATTATGGATATTGCACCCACAGTCACAAAGCTTCTGGGCGTTGAACCCGATGCCGAATGGGAAGGCAAATCGCTGATATAAAAAGGAAGTATTTATGAAAACTGCAAACTTTAAACGAACAAAATTCGCCTGCTACTCGGCATATTTTACAATGTCATCAATTTTCAGCCTGCCGCCGCTGCTTTTTGCATCCTTGCAGGATATGTACGGCATTTCCTATACCCTGCTGGGTACTCTTGTTCTCACAAACTTCTGCACCCAGCTTACGGTTGACCTGATTTTCACCATCTTTACCAAGTATTTCAATGTAAAGAAAGTTGTAAGAGTGATGCCCCTTATTACCTCGGCAGGTCTGCTGATTTATGCGGTTTTTCCCAATCTCTTTCCTGACCACGCCTATGCGGGTCTGCTTATCGGCACAGTGCTTTTCTCTGTTTCCGCAGGTCTTTCCGAGGTGCTTTTAAGCCCCGTTATTGCGGCAATCCCCTCGGATAACCCTCAGAAGGATATGAGCCTGCTTCACTCGCTCTATGCTTTCGGTGTGTTTACCGTTGTTGTAATCAGCACGCTTTTCCTGCGATTCTTCGGCAGTTCAAATTGGATGTACCTTACCCTTTTCTGGGCGGCGCTTCCCGTTATTGCCGCAGTTCTGTTTATGACCTCACCTATGCCCGAAATGGACGTTACAAGCGGCTCAGACACCAAAGGCACGGGCAGACGCACCCTTGCTCTTGCAATTTGCGTAGGCTCCATTTTCTTCGGAAGCTGTGCGGAAAATTCAATGTCAAACTGGGTTTCCACCTATATGGAAAACGCTTTGCAGGTTGATAAAACTCTCGGTGACATTCTGGGAATGGCAATGTTTGCAATTCTTCTGGGTGTTGCGAGAATTGCATATGCAAAATTCGGCAAAAACATAATGAGAGTTCTTCTTGTCGGTATGATAGGTGCCGCCGCCTGCTACCTTGTTGCAGGTCTTTCAACCAACGTGATTTTTGCTTTTGTTGCCTGCATACTCACAGGTCTTTTCACCGCAATGCTCTGGCCCGGCACACTGATTATGATGGAGGAAAACATTCCCGGCGTAGGGGTTGCCGCATATGCACTTATGGCGGCAAGCGGCGACCTGGGTGCCTCGGTTGCGCCTCAGCTTCTGGGTATTGTTGTTGACAAGGTTTCCGTCAGCGGCTTTGCGGCGGAGTTAAGCTCAGCCCTCAGCCTTTCAACCGAACAAATCGGACTTAAAGCAGGTATGCTGGTCACCTCGGTATATCCGATTGTGGGCACCGTACTGCTGATTTTCGCAATAAAATATTTCAAAAAGAAAAAGGCATAAAAATTGACCCCACGGATGTGGGGTCTTATTTTTTGTTATTTTGCAGTAGTTGCACTCATTTCAAACACAAGCTCGCCGCCACCCATAAGCTGCTCGTGGGTAACGTAAACACCGTCAAGCTTTTCGCCGTTAAGTGTCACACTGCTTACGTAAACGTTCTTTTCGCTCTGATTGTTTGCCGTAACTTTAAGCACATTTCCGTTTGAAAGAGTGATTTCCGCCTTGTCAACGTTGGGTGAGCCTATCCAGTATTTATCCGTACCTGCAAGGGGATAGAAGCCCATTGCGGAAAATACGTACCAGGCGCTGAGCGTGCCGCCGTCGTCATTGCCGTCAAGACCGTTTATATCGGTGCTGAAACGGTTGTCAAGTGTCCAGCGTACCCATTTCTGAGTAAGGTCGGCTCTGCCTGCGTTTGCAAAAAGATAGGGTGTATGGATATCGTGCTGATTGCCTATCCAGAATCCTCCGCCGGGGTCGATTGCGGCTCTTGAGATTGAAGCATCTTCCATAAAATCTTCAAGCTCGCTGACAAAATATTCATCGTCACCGAAAAGTTCAATCATACCCTCGATATCGTGAAGTGCGTTCCATCTCCACTGCCTTGCACTGCCTTCGCAATAGCAATCCGCAAACTTCTTTATCATAACCGCATCATAGAATGTGGTTATGTAGGGACTGAAATTCCATACGAAGCTGCCGTCGGAATTTCTTGCCTGGAAATACTTTGTTTCGGGATTGAAAAGGTTTTTGTAATACATTGACTTATCCGCATAAACCTTTGCCTCGTCGGTTTTGCCAAGTGCCGTTGCAAGAGTTGCGATTGCGCCGTCCTCCCAGGCATACTCGATTGTGCGGCTTACGGATTTATTCACACCCTCGGTATCCTGAGGAATATAACCGTATTTGTTATACTCGTCAACATAGCCTCTGCCTGCCTTGTTAACAGGATTTTCGGAGGTGTATTTCATATATTCATATGCCTTTTCAACATCGAAATCCGTTATACCCTTTACATAGCTTTCCGCAACAACGATACTTGCGTTATCGCCTATCATTGAGCCTGCATAACCTGCACCCATAGGCCAGCGGGGCAGACCGCTGTCGCCGCCCTTATCCGCCATATCCACAAGGCTGTTAAGGCAATCGGTCTGAATATCCTGAGCAATAAGAGTATAAAGAGGATGGGTTGTGCGGCAGGTATCCCAGATGGACATATCCGTTCTGTATGTATAACCCTCTGCAACGTGAGCCTTTTTGTCGAAGCCCAGATATTCGCCGTTTACATCGGTGAAGTTGGTAGGCATTATCATCGTATGGTAAAGTGCGGTGTAGAAATTGGTTTTGATTTCGTCACTGCCTTCAATTTTTATAACCGAAAGGTTCTTTTCCCACTCGTCGGCGGCATTTTTTCTTACGGTATCAAAATCACGGTCGTCGGTTTCAGCCTTAAGATTGAGCATTGCATTTTCTTCGCTTACATAGCTTATGCCTATTTTAAGCTCAACGCTTTCACCGCCAAGGTCGCCGAAATTGATATCAACCGCACCGTCGGTAATTTTACATTCCTTTATAGGCTTGTTTGCGGTTGCAACAAAATATGCAGGCAGGCCGTCATACCTGTCGGAAAAGGCGCCGTGAAGCTCACTGCCACCGATAATAAATCCGCTTTCTTCGTCATATCTTGCATAGCCGCCGGTGGTATTTGTGTTGCCTGCACCGCTGTTGAGGTCGATATAAAGCTTTGCATCGCCGTTACCGTAGAAGGTGTAGCGGTGAACACCCGTATGCACGTCTGCCGTCATTTCGGCAAGACAGCTTACGGTAGGCAGGTAAACCGCATAGTAGCCCACCGAAGCGGTTTCGTTTTTATGTGAATAGGGCATAACCGCAGGCTCATTATCACCCGAATGAGGAATCACTCTGAAGTGGTTGTAATCCTCCGCACCCGTACCCGAAAGACGGGAATGGCTGAAGCCCTTGATATGAGCATGCTCGTAGTAATAGCCCGAAGTGTTGGTTTTGACTATGTATGCACCGCCCATAAAACAGGTATCCGCACCCAGTCTGACAGCGCCGAAGGGCACCGTTGCCGCAGGGCTGAGCATGCCGCAAGTCCAGGGAATTCCGCCCGTACCGATAAACGGATCAACGTAGCTGCCGTAAGTGCCCGTTTCAACCTCAGGCATTTCAATTCTTGTGAATTTTGCACCGCCGATTATACCCGTTATGAGCATTTCGGCAGAAACAATGAGCGATACAACGGCTCTGATTACGTTAAGCATTATATCTCCTCCTTTATAGAATAAATATAAAGTAGATTACCCAAAATGTCAAGGAAGTCCTTGAAAAGAAAATTCTTGTATGATAATATTTAGAGGTAACCAACCAAGCGGAGGAATGAAAATGGCATACGGAAAAGCAATTATATCACTGATTGAGGTTATTCTTTTTATTCTCGGCATTTTTCCCGTTGATACAAACATAAGCTACGGCGGAGGCGATTATACTGCACCTGCGGTAACAACACCGATGTATGTTGTTCGGGACGGCGAAAGTGATTTTTCAATTGTTACGGCAGAGGATGCGGATGAATGTGTTATGACCGCCGCAGACGAGCTTCAGACGTATATTGAAAAAATCAGCGGCGCAGAGCTTCCCGTAATCACCGAAAGCCGGCTTGCAGACGGCGAAAAGGCCATTGTTCTCGGAGAAACGGAGCTTGAAAACAATATTACCTCCGTCAACCGTGACGCCATCGGTGCGGACGGTTTTATGCTTTATTCCGACGTCAATTATCTGCTTGTTGCAGGCGGTGACAGCCGCGGCACCCTTTACGGAGTTTACACCCTGCTTGAGGATTATTTCGGCGTTCGCTGGTTTACACCCGAGCTTGAGGTTGTGCCCGAAAGCAAGGATATCATTATTGACGGAAAGCTCAATAAAATAATTCAGCCGTCATTTGAAATCCGCCGTAACAGCCCTGCGGGTTCAACCGATGCCTACCGTGCAAGAACAAAAATGAACGTTTCGTTCCACTATGAAATGCCCGAATACGGTGGAGCGCTGACCTGGGTGCTTTGGGACGTTACCTTTGACAGACTTGTGCCCGATTCGCTTTTTGCCGAGCATCCCGAATACTTTGCAATGCTTCCCGACGGCACACGCACAACGGACCACGTCTGCGTAACAAATCCCGAGGTGCTCACCGTTGCGGTTGAAAACGCAAGAAAAGCAATTCTTGCAGACACAAAGAATGCAAAATACATCCACATCGGTCAGAAGGATAATTCAAATTACTGTCAGTGTGAAAACTGTACCGCACTTTACGAAAAATACGGAAGCATTTCCGCACCCACAATTATCTTCACAAACGCTTTTGCGGATGCCCTTGACGATGAATTCCCCGATTTCACATTCACATTCTATGCCTACCTCGAAACCGAGCGTCCTCCCAAGGATTTATCACTTAAATGCAACTCCAACGTTGTGCCCGTGCTTTGCGGACTTCACCACGCCTGCCGAAGCCATCTGCTGACGGAATGCGGTGCTCAGGACGGTGACGAAAGCTTCCTTAACCTTTACGGCAACAATGAGCCTGCAATCGCTCAGGATTTTGCAGATTGGACAAAGATTGCAGACAGAACATTTATCTACGACTACACAATAAACTTTCTCAACACCGCACAGTTTTTCTCAAACCTTGAAACAATGCAGCCCACAATGAAATATATGCACGATATCGGCATAACGGGCTACGTTTATAACTGCGGCGACGGTCATTACTCCGCCTTTAACGATTTGAGAAACTATCTTCTTCGCAAGATTCAGTGGGACGTTGATTGCGACGTTGAATATCATATGATGGATTTCATCAAGGCGTATTACGGCGAAGCCGCCGCACCCTACATCAAAGAAATTCTTGATATTCAGACTGCACAAACCAAAGCAACCGCCCATGCCTTTGACTTTGACTGGCACTATCAGGCAGGCTTCTACTCGCCCTTCAATGCGTTAAGGCTTGAAATTCTCTGGCAGAAGGCACTGAAAGCGGATATTACGGAAGAACAGCTTTTCAACGTTGAGGTTGATAATCTGAGCTGGGAATATTTCAAGGCAAATCAGTTCATCGGCAAATACTTTTTCCTCAACCCCTTCCGTATGCAGGCAAACGAATGGCTTTACGATGAGTTCAAATCTCACGGAATGGACAGGGTTTCATCCTTCGGAACAATTCCGCAGGATAAAAGCACCGTTGACTTTATGCAAAGGCCCTTTAATTGGGGATAAAAATACGGCACACCTCATAACGAGGTGTGCCTTGTTGTTTTATATCATTGAAAAAAGTGTTTTCAGCATTGAAATGAACACGGTAAAAATATTTGCATCTGAATCGGAAGTGTTATCCTTCACTTCAAAAGAATCAATGATTTCATCCGTGTCGGTGCGGTAGGTTGTGCCTTTGATTGCGCTGTCGGTAAAGGTGAGTGCTGTGTAGGTAGGCACTCTCACGTCAAACGCACTGACGGTGAAAGATGCAAGCTCGTCGGGCAAGGGGTCGTAGTTACTGCCCGAAGCAGAGGATGACTGCACATAAACGGTGCCTTCGCCCTTCGCCTCCTCGCCTGCATACATAGGCTCGGTGCGTGAATAAAAGTGGTCGTGACCGCTGAGCACAAGGTCGATATCGTAGCAATCGAAAAGCGACGAGAAAAGAAGTCTGTATTCCGAATACTCATCATCGCTTAATGATGCGGAATAGGGATTATGGTGCATTGTCACAACTCTCCACTTTGTGTCGGGATAAGCCTTTACGGCGGATTTCAGCACCTTTGCAGTGTCAAAAAGAAAATTATTGTTTGAATTGACGGTTATGAAAAGCACGTCGCCGTAGGTGTAATAATAACCCGTACCCGCTTCATCGCCCAGAAGCTCATTCACTTCGTTGGGATTGTTAAAAACATCGCCGTAGAGGGTTTCGCCCTTGTCGTGGTTGCCGATTGTATTTGCAACAGGTACACTGCGGAGTGCCTCGGGCGAAAGATACGCTTTCATCTGTGTTATGCTGTCTGCAGACTGAAGCTGGTCGCCACCCGAAATGATAAATGCGGCTTCGGGATATCTTCCCGTCATTTTGTCTACTGTGTAATTCCAGCCGCAGGTGTCACGTATAAGTACCTCTTCAAGGGTTTCTTCACCTGAACGTCCTATCTGAGCGTCGGAAACAAAAAGCACCGTGAAATTCTCTTCGGGCTGAACGGTAATCGGCTGAGGCTCGCTCCATTCGCCCTTTTCGGTATACGAATAAAAATATGTTTTCCCCGTTTCAAGGCCGCCGACGGTAACCTTGTTGGACATACAGTCACCTGTGGCTTCGCTTGTCTCAACGGGTATTTCTTTTGCGTCGGACATATCGCTGTTTTCGGAAATTCTGAATGCCGCTTCTTTTCCGTCTGAAGAAAGCCATGCAAAGCGTACCTCGCCTGCCTCGGCTCCGACAGAAAGAGAAATCACCGTATCATCCGTAAAAATCTCACTCCACCCGGGAGCAAAAGCAGAAAGCACATCCTCCCCGTAAGCATAGCCCGACTCCGCATAGGCAACAACGCCTGCAAGCAATGCAACAACAAGAGTCAGTGCAATAACGGCGGTAATTTTTTTCATTTCATTCTCCTTTTCGTTATTTTATAAAATCATTTTAGACTCATATTCTCCGTTTGTCAATTTATTCTTTGACTGTAAAGAAATAATGTGGTATTATCGTAGTGTCAGAAAGGAGTGCTGATATGACAATTACATCTTTCCTTCGTATTCTTACGGCAATCATAATGATTCCTTACTTTCTCTACAACTACATATTCAACGATTACGCCTACCCTGCGGTCAGCAGAGAAGGAGCTTACGTATTTTGCTACTTTGTGGGCAACGAGGTTGATGAGCAGAAAATTCACCTTGCCGTCAGCACTGACGGATATAATTTCAATGCTCTCAACGATAATAAGCCCATTATAAATCAGACGAAGGGTACGGGCTGTGTCCGTGACCCTTACATTCTCAGCGGTAAGGATGAAAACGGCAGGGATTGCTACTTCATTATCGCAACGGATATGAACGCCCTTGAAGGCTGGACCTCAAACCACGCACTTATCACCTGGAAATCCTATGACCTTATCAACTGGATTGACGAAACGGTTATCGATATCCGTCAGTTTGAGGGCTTTGAAACAACAAACCGTGCCTGGGCGCCTCAGGCATTGTGGGATGCCGAAAAAGAAATGTATATGGTTTACTGGGCAAATTCAACCGCAGAGAATGATACCGCAGGCCATTACTATGCATACACCAGGGATTTCAAAACCTTTGAAACTCAGCCTCAGGTGCTTTACGGCAGATGGAACGAGGTTGACCCCGAAACGGGTGAAACAAGGAATATTCAGTGTATTGACGGAGATATAATCTACAACGAAAAAGACGGTTATTATTACCTCTATTTTAAGGAAGACCTTACCCAGAAAATCGCATACGTAAGGTCAAAAAATATGACGGGTCCCTACAACACCGATTACACGATATGCTCACTTAACTGGTACGGTGTCGAGGGCAGCTCGATGTACCGCATAACGGGTACGGATGCATATATGATGATTATGGATGAATACGGCGAAGGTACGTTCTTCGCACAGATGACCCGTGATTTTGAAAATTTCAGGCAGGTACAGCGTTCAACCTATTCAATGAATCACCTCAGACCCCGCCACGGCTCGGTGCTTGCAATCAGTGAAGACGAATACAGAGCACTTGTTGACGCATACGGCATTCAGGAAATACCCAAGGAGAACAAATAATGAAACACGATTTTACAAGTATACCCGACAGAAGCTCATTCGGTGCGGCTAAATGGAACAGAGCAAAGAATTCTTCAACGGAATTCGTTCCCCTTTCCGTTGCGGATATGGAATTCCCCACCGCAAAGCCCATCAGAGAAGCGCTCAAAAGAATTGCCGAGGATGCAATTCTGGGCTACACCGACCCTACCGAAGCATATTTTGACGCAGTTACGGGCTGGATGAAGCGCCGTCACGATTTTGAAGTCAAAAAAGAGTGGATTATACAGACACCCGGCATAATCACCGCCCTTGAAATGCTTGTTGAGGCATTCACCTCACCAGGCGACGGTGTTATCATTATGTCACCCGTTTATTATCCCTTTGATATGGCGGTTGTTGCCGCAAGCAGAAAAATCGTTTACTGCCCTCTTATTCACGAAAACGGCGAATACCGTATTGACTATGCTCTTCTTGAAAAGAAAGCAAAGGATAAAAACAACACTGCTCTTTTATTCTGCAACCCCCACAACCCCATAGGCAAGGTATGGTCACCCGAAGAAATGGCAAGGGTTGTTGACATCTGCTGTGACAACGGCGTTTTCATCATCGACGATGAAATTCACAACGACCTGATAATGCCCGGTTATAACCACACGGTTATGGCAAACGTAAGCGAAAGAGCAATGAACAACATTGCGGTATGCACTGCCCCCAGCAAAACCTTTAACCTTGCAGGTATGCAGTGCTCAAACATCATCATTCCCAATGATGAAATGAGAAAAAGGGCAATAGCCTGCAACTGGCTTGATATGCAGATGCATCTGAATATCTTCGCCTATGCCGCCTGCACCGCCGCATATAACGAATGTGAGGACTGGCTCGAAGAGCTTCTTGCCGTTATTGCGGATAACGCAAAGTGCGTTGAGGATTTTATGGCGGAAAACTTCCCCGAAATCAAGGTTTATCCCTTAGAGGGTACATATCTCCAGTGGCTCGATATGCGTTCACTCGGTATGACGCACGTTGAACTTCGTGAAATGCTTGAGGGTGCAAACATTTATCTTGACGGCGGTGAAATGTTCGGTCCTCTCGGCAGAGGTTTTCAGCGCATAAACCTTGCCTGTGCAGGAGAAACCCTTGAAAAAATGCTTGTGCGCTTCAGAAATGCGGTTGAAAAGACCCGCAGAGATTGGGCTGAAAACGGCAGACCTCACCGCCGTACACTTTCCGTCGGCACAGCACTTGACGGCTTTGTTTATGAATCCGCCAAAAGCACCCATTGCCGCCTTGAGGACGTAATCGATAAAAAAGCCCTCATCGTTTTCACAAGATATTACGAATGTGACCTTACTCAGAAGCTTCTCGCCCTGCTTGCCGCCGCTTACCCCGGCGCAAAGGCAATGGGCTGTGAAATAAAGGCGGTTGTTCAGTCCGATATTCAGACCCTTGCCCCCGTTCAGGGCAGATATCCCTTTGAGCTTATTGCGGATAAAGACAGAAAGCTTTTTGACCGCTACAACGTTTTCGAGGCTGACAGTGCAGTAAATCTTATTGCAGGCGACAAGCTTTTCGAATCAATGGCAGGCAAGGATATCCGCAGGCTTATCGGCACTGATCTGCTTAACACAATCACGGGCACCGCCGAAGCCGTTGAAGGCAGAAGACCCCTTCAGCTTTGTGCATTCATCGGCGTTGACAGGGATATGAGGGTAATTTATTCCCATTACAGCAGAACACTTTCCGACTTCCCCGAAATCAAAGAAATTATAAAAGCTATGATTTAATTGCGTAAAAGAATAATTTTATATGCCATTTTGTTAAAAATCCGTATTTTCCAGCCCGAAAAATATGGATTTTTTACATTGATTTTTTTCTTTTTATATGGTAAACTTTACGAGTTTGTGTGTCAAAAATGCTATAAAAGGAAAAGGTACTTGAATGAAACGCTACTTTTCACTCACCCTCGCACTTTTAATGGGTATTTTCGGTTTCGGTTTTTCTGAAAAACCCGTTGAAAGCAGAGAGGCGCTCCTCAGCGCTCAGCCCGTTGTGGCAGAGCTGACTGCAGCCGCAGCACCCGCACCCGAAATTTTAATAAAAACACTTCCCGTTGCAGAAACGGAACCCGTAATCGTAACCCAGCCTGCAGCAGAGCTTGTTACGGAGCCCGTGACAGAGCCTGCAACAGAGCTTACAACAAAACCTGCAATCAAGCTTGCCGTCAAGGTCACGGCAGAGATTGCAACCGTTCCCTCAACGGTTCCCGTAACTGTTACGGAAACTGAACCCGTTACTGAAGAAACAACAAAGCAGCCCGAAACAACCGTTGCCCCCACCGAAACAAAAAAGGTATCCGAAAGCGACAGCGGCTATGCCTGGCCTGCTCACGTCAATGCTGAACTAATCGCAACCTACCCCTCATATTCAGACGGCTCCGCTCACTGGGGCGTCGATATCGGTTTGTACGATGACGGCACCAACATTTCCGAAGGCACCGATATTCTTGCCGCCCGCGACGGTGTTGTTGTTACCGTGTATAACGACGGCAAATGGAACGCAGGCTTCGGCAACTATTGCGTGATTGACCACGGCAACGGAGTTCAGACTCTTTATGCCCACTCAAAGGATATCAGAGTCAGCGAAGGCGACAGAGTTATTCAGGGTCAGGTTATCGGTATCGTAGGCGATACGGGCAACACAACCGCACCTCACCTTCACTTTGAAGTAAGAGTTGAAAACGGCAACGGCTCATATAAGAGAGTCAATCCCCTTAAATTTATCAGCGAGCCCTGATAAATTTTCCGCTTGACAATATTATTTTGCGGTGATATAATACAGAAAAATTCAATATGCAAACCGATGAAGCGGAAATAAAGGCGTTTATGCCTTCACAGAGAGCCTGCGTTGCTGAGAGTCAGGCAAGAAACAGTTCGTCAAATGGGCCGCCGAGGGTGCAGTCAAATGCGGATTTTCCGCAGAGTATTCTGCAACGTGAGGGCATACGTTAGTTGCCGGGGATATGTAAGTATCCTGCAAAGTGCACGGCATTGCCGTGAATCAAGGTGGCACCGCGAATATGCTTATTCGTCCTTGACAGAAGATAATTCTGTCAGGGATTTTTTTATTTTCATTTTCAGGAGGATAATAAAATGAAACTTAACAACGTGGATTTTGATACCTATTTTAACAATTACCCCGATAAAGACGGTTACTTCGGCAAATACGGCGGAGTTTACATTGACGATAAGCTGAAAGCCGCTATGGCGGAAATCACCGAAGCATATTATTCAATCTGCCAGAGCAGAAAGTTCATTGCAGAGCTTCGCAGAATCCGCAAGGAATTCCAGGGCAGACCCACTCCCGTAACACATCTTGAAAGACTTTCGGATGCTCTCGGCGGCAAGGTTCAGCTTTATGCAAAGCGCGAAGACCTTAACCATTCGGGTGCACATAAGCTCAATCACTGCATGGGTGAAGCGCTTCTTGCAAAATATATGGGCAAGAAAAAGGTTATTGCCGAAACAGGTGCAGGTCAGCACGGTGTTGCTCTTGCAACCGCCGCCGCATATTTCGGCCTTGAATGTGATATCTATATGGGCTCCGTTGATATCAAAAAGCAGGCTCCCAACGTTGCAAGAATGAAAATTCTCGGTGCAAACGTTGTTGAGGTTACTCACGGTCTGCAGACTCTCAAAGAAGCTGTTGACGCCGCATTCGACGCATACAGCAAGGAATACAAGGATTCAATCTACTGCATCGGCTCGGTGCTCGGCCCTCACCCCTTCCCCATGATGGTGCGTGATTTCCAGAGCGTTGTGGGAATTGAAGCAAGAGACCAGTTTATTGAAATGACAGGCCACCTTCCCAGCGCAATCGTTGCCTGCGTAGGCGGCGGTTCAAATGCGGCAGGTCTTTTTGCAGGCTTCCTCAACGACCCTGTTGATATCTACGGTGTTGAGCCTCTGGGCAGAGGCCCCAAGCTGGGCGACCACGCCGCAAGCCTTAAATACGGCACCGAAGGCATTATGCACGGCTTCAACAGCATTATGCTTAAGGATGAAAACGGCGAGCCTGCTCCCGTTTACTCCGTCGCAAGCGGTCTTGACTACCCCTCATCGGGTCCCGAGCACGCATTCCTGCAGGAAATCGGCAGAGTTAAGTATGACGTTATTGATGACGAAGAAACCATCGATGCATTCTATAAGCTTTCACGCCTTGAAGGCATTATCCCCGCAATCGAAAGCTCACACGCGGTTGCATTCGGTATGAAGCTTGCAAAAACTATGGACCACGGCTCAATCCTCATCAACCTCTCCGGCAGAGGCGATAAGGATATGGATTACGTAATTGAGAATTACGGAATAAGATAAAGAAAAAGCACGGATTAAAAATCCGTGCTTTTTTTATCCTATAAAAACTCTTTTGATTGTCAGGCTGTCCCCAGTGCCGATTTCACCCAGACCGATGAAATTGCCTTCGGGGTCATAAATTCTGAAAATACCGAGCATTCTCGGATATTTCAGCCTTTGCAGGTCAAGCTCGCCGCCGTTACGGAAACGTCTTGCCTGTGCCTCGGAAACCTTTATGACGGGATATTCCTCAAGTGCCTTATCAACGGGAATGAGCACTTTTTCAATCTCTCCGTTTTTCATCTTTTCTTCAAGCTCTTCAACGGTCACCGCCTGCGAAACATCAAATCCGTTTGCCTTTGTGCGGCGCAATTCCGTCAGCACGGCACCGCAGCCCAGCGCTTCGCCAAGGTCTGCTATAAGAGTGCGGATATACGTGCCCGACGAACATTCAACGGCAATTTCATATTCGCCTGCCTGCTCGTTTTCGCTGAGAATATCTATTGAAAAAACCGTAACCTCTCTTGCCTTACGCTCAACCTCAATGCCCTGCCTTGCAAGGTCATAAAGCCTCTGTCCGTTAACGGAAACCGCCGAATACATAGGAGGAAGCTGGCTGATATCCCCGATAAAATCCTTTATCTTTTCCTTCACCTGCTCTGCGGTAACATTGACTTCCCTTGTTTCAAGCACCTTGCCCGTTATATCAAGGGTATCCGTTACCGTGCCCAGACGGAAGGTTGCGATATAAGCCTTATCGTGGCTGGGCAGAAGCTCGCAGAATCTTGTTGCACCGCCAAGCATCACCGTCAGCACACCCGTTGCCATAGGGTCAAGTGTGCCTGTATGGCCGCACTTTTTTTCGCCGCATATGCGGCGTACCCTTGCAACTGCACCGAAGGAGGTTATTCCTTTGGGCTTATCGAGAAGAATTATTCCGGTCATAATTATCCTTTCACTGAAAACGGCAACCCGAATGAGTTGCCGTTTTTTTAATCGATTGTAAATGCATCAATCTCCGCCTGAATTTCTTTGAGCAAAGAGTTGATTGCCTGCTGCCTTGTGCCGTAAAGAGTACAGCCTGCCGCACCCATATGTCCGCCGCCGCCCAGCCGTTTGCAGATTTCGGAAGCGTCGATATCGCCGTGAGTACGCACGGAAGCCTTGAAGCTGCCGTCTTTAAGCTCTCTCATTGTGACACCCACCAGCACGCCTTCAATCTGACGGGGCAGGTTTGAAAGGCGGTCAACCTCGCTTTCATCCGAACCGCTTCTCTTATACATATCCTGGGTTACGCACATAAGCGCACATTTATCGGAGCAGTAAAGGCGCATTGTATCAAGCGCAAGCCTTTCAAGGGCGGCAAAGGTCTTGGTTTTGGTTTCAAAGAACACCTGAATTATGCTGTAAGTATCCGCACCCAGTCTTGCAAGCTCTGCGGCAATTTCAAAGGTTCTTACGGTTGTGTTTGAAAAACGGAAGCAGCCCGTATCCGTTGAAACGCCCGTGAAAAGGCAGGATGCCATTACGGGTGTAAATTCCGCACCCATCTCTTTCAGCAGAAGATAAATCATTTCCGCCGTGGATGCAGAATCCGCTTCAAGATACACCTTGTCGGCATAAAGCATATTTGAGCCGTGGTGGTCGATGCAAAGGTCTATTGCGGCACCGTATCTGCCTTCATATTCCTTGCCCAGCAGCTTCACATCCGCCACGTCTATTGCGGCAATAAGCTCCGGCTCAAATTCCTCCTGTGCCAGACCCTCAAACATAAAGGAGAAATCCTTGGGGATAGGGTCGCCGCAGTCAACCTTAACCCTCTTGCCCATAGCGGAAAGACTGCGGGCAAGGGCGGTTGCACTGCCTAAGGTATCGCCGTCGGGATGTGCGTGGCTCAAAAGCAGTATATTATCTGAATTTTTCAGCAATTCAGCAGTTTCACGCAGGTCAATTCTCATAATTGACGCTCCTTGTTTTTATTCTTCGGTGTGCGAAGTGATATCGCCCAGCATTTTTGCAATGCCCATACCCTTTTCAATGGAGTCATCGGCAACAAATTTAAGCTCGGGAGTATGGCGCAGGTGCAGGCGTTTGCCTACTTCCCTGCGGATATAACCCGTTGCGCTGGTAAGACCCTTCACCGCAAGCTTTGCGGTTTCAATGCCTTCCATTGCGCTTACGTAAACCTTTGCAAAGGAAGCATCGGAGCTGACTTCAACATTGACAACAGTCAGCATTCCCTGAATTCTGGGGTCTTTAAGCTCACGCATAATTGATGCGATTTCGCGTTTTATATCTTCGGACACTCTGTCAATTCTGTATCCTGCCATAATTAATCTCTGTACTCCTCTGTAATGAAGGCTTCGAATACGTCGCCTTCCTTGATATCGTTGAACTTGCTCAGACCGATACCGCAATCGTAGCCCGAAGCAACTTCCTTAACGTCATCCTTGAAGCGCTTGAGCGATGCCATTTCGTCTTCTGCAATAACAAAACCGTCACGGACAACTCTGATTTTTGCGCCTCTTGTGATCTTACCGCTTGTAACGTGACAGCCTGCAACGTTACCGACGGATGAAATCTTAACAACCTGACGAACCTCAGCCTTACCGATATCAACATCTCTGAACTTGGGAGCAAGCATACCCTTGATAGCTGCTTCAACTTCTTCGATGCATTCGTAGATAACTCTGTAAGACCTGATTTCAACGCCGTCACGCTCTGCAACCTCAGATGCAACGTTATCGGGTCTTACGTTGAAGCCGACGATAATTGCATTTGATGCGTTCGCAAGCATAACGTCGCTTTCGGTGATGGCACCTACGCCGCTGTGGATAACCTTAACACGTACTTCCTCGTTTGAAAGCTTGATAAGGTTCTGCTTAACAGCTTCTGCGGAGCCCTGAACGTCTGCCTTGATGATGATGTTGAGGTCCTTAAGCTGACCTTCCTGAATTGAAGCAAAGAGGTTATCGAGAGTAACCTTCTGGAATTCCTTGAACTGTTCTTCCTTAGCCTTTGATTTTCTCTGCTCAACAAGCTCTCTTGCAAGACGCTCATCGTTAACAGCGTCAAAGCCGTCACCTGCCTGGGGAACCTCTGCAAGACCCATAATCTCAACGGGGATTGAAGGACCTGCTTCGTTAACCTTTCTGCCCTTATCGTCAACCATAACTCTTACACGGCCTACGGAAGTGCCTGCAACTATGATATCGCCCGATTTGAGTGTACCGTTCTGAACAAGAAGAGTTGAAACGGGGCCTCTGCCCTTATCAAGCTTTGCTTCGATAACAACACCCTTTGCCGAACGGTTGGGGTTAGCCTTAAGCTCCTGCATTTCAGCAACAAGAAGAACCGATTCAAGAAGTGAGTCGATACCCATTCTTGTGAGTGCTGAAACGGGAACGCAGATTGTTTCGCCGCCCCACTCTTCGGGAACAAGCTCATATTCTGTAAGCTGCTGCAGTACCTTGTCGGGATTTGCGGCAGGCTTATCCATCTTATTGATTGCAACGATAATCTGAACACCCGCGGCCTTTGCGTGGTTGATAGCTTCAATGGTCTGAGGCATAATACCGTCGTCTGCGGCAACAACAAGGATAGCGATATCCGTTGCCATAGCACCTCTCAGACGCATTGATGTGAATGCGGCGTGACCGGGTGTGTCAAGGAAAGTAATGCTTGAGCCGTTGATGTTTACTCTGTAAGCACCGATGTGCTGAGTAATACCGCCGGCTTCCGTTGCGGTTACGGATGTGTTTCTGATTGCGTCAAGAAGTGAGGTCTTGCCGTGGTCAACGTGACCCATAACAACAACAACGGGGTCTCTTGTGATAAGCTCGCTTTCGTCGTCAACGTGGTCGTCGATGATTCTGTCTTCGATTGTAACAACAACCTCTTTTTCAACCTTTGCGCCAAGTTCTTCGGCAACAATGGCGGCTGTATCGTAATCAAGAACTTCGTTAACCGTTGCCATCTGGCCGAGAGTGAACAGCTTTTTGATAACCTCTGCGGCTGTCATCTTAAGCATAGCGGCAAGCTCACCGACGGTAATTTCTTCGGGAAGTTTAAGCAGCATCTGAGGCTTCTTTGCTCTTTCTGCCGCAATTCTCTTAAGTCTTTCCTGCTCGGTTTCGCGTCTTGACGAACGCATTCCGCCCTGCTTTCTGTACTGCTGACTCTTCTGCTTGAGCTTCTGCTTTTTAACTGCGCCCTCGTGCTGCTTTGTCTTGTTTTCGGGAGCGATGTTTTCGTATCTCTCGTTATATTTTTCAAGATCAACGTTATCTGCACGGGTGTCGATTGTTCTCATTTCGCCCTTTGTTCTGGACTGCATGGGCTTGTTGCCGCCGTCCTTAACCTCGGGCTTTTGCTGCTTCTTGGGCATGGGGGGAAGCTTATCCGCCTTGCCCTGCTGAACAGGCTTCTGAGTCTGAGGCTTCTGCTCTTTCTTTTCTGCAGGCTTCTTATCCTCTGCCTTCTTTGCAGGCTCAGCCTTCTTCTCGGGCTTCTTTTCGGGAGCCTTTTCCGCTTTCTTTTCGGGTGCGGGTGCAGGCTTTTCTGCAGGAGCTTCAGCAGGCTCCTCAGCAGTCTTTTCTTCCGCCTTTGCCTTTTTGGGTGCAGGTGTGAATTCAAAATATTCGTTAAGGTCTGCAACCTCATGTTCCTTTGTGAAGGTATCGAATATAATGTCAAGCTCGTCTTCTTCGAGAGCTGTCATATGCTTTTTCTGGCCGTCAAAATATTTTGCCAGCAAATCAACAACAATGTTGCTTTTAATGTCAAAGTCCTTGGCGACTTCGTGTACTCTGTATTTATTTATCATAGATTAACCTCCTCTGTTACGTTCAGAAGCCCAAGCATGGTTTTTGCAAAGCCTTCGTCATTGACACTTACCACGGCGGATTTAAGACCCGTGGCCTTCCCTATTTCTTCTATGGTTGAAGCAATCATTCTGACGGGGATATCCCTTCCGTCGAAGGCTGCCTCACGCTCAATCTCTTTTCTCAGCCGCTGAGATGAATCGCTGCTCAGCAGGCAAAGCTTTGCGCTTTTACTTCTGACGGAGCCTATTGCAGCATCGTGACCGCAGCTTAATCTGCCTGCCCTGCGGCACATTCCGAGAAGTGAGAGGAGCTTGGGATTATCATTCATTTTTCAGCTCTTCCTCCATTCTCTCGTAAACGCCGTCGGGAATTGCGCAGGAGAATGCTTTTTCAAGCCTTTTTGCTTTTCTTGCCTTTACAAGGCACTCTGCATCGCGGCAAACATATGCCCCTCTGCCTGCCTTCTTGCCCGTAAGGTCAAGTGATATTTCGCCTTCGGGGCTTTTAACTACCCTGACAAGCTCTTTTTTAGGCTTCATTTCGTTACAGCCTGTGCATTTTCTCATTGGTATACGGCGGGTCTGCATAATTCAGCTCCTTATAGGTTATTATGGGTTTACTGCGTATTATTCGTCAAAATTGATAACGGGTTCTTCTGTTTCGGGGTTGATATCGATTTTCCAGCCTGTAAGCTTTGCGGCAAGGCGTGCATTCTGACCCTTGTTACCGATAGCAAGTGAAAGCTGACCGTTGGGAACAACTGCTCTGCATGAACGCTCCTCTTCGTTGAGAACGGTTACTGAAATGACATCTGCGGGAGCAAGGGCTGCTGCAACGTACTGTGCAGGGTCTTCGCTGTAACGTACAACGTCAAGCTTTTCGCCGCCGAGCTGGTCAACAATCTTGTTGATACGTGCACCTCTCTGACCGATACATGCACCTACGGGGTCAATATTTTCGTCTGCACTGTGAACGGCAATCTTGCTTCTTGAACCTGCTTCACGGGATACAGACATAATTTCAACTGTGCCGTCAAAGATTTCGGGAACTTCGCTTTCAAGAAGGCGGCGTACCAGACCGGGATGTGTTCTTGAAATTGTTGCCTTGGGACCCTTTGTCGCTTCTCTGATTTCAGCAACATAAACCTTGATAAGGTCGCCCACGTTAAGGTTATCTGTGGGAAGCTGCTCACTTCTGAGAAGTCTTTCGCTGATTTTTCCGATTTCAACAAAGGCATCGAGTGTTTCGGGGTCAACCTTTGTAACCTTGGCGGTAACGATTTCCTGCTTTTTATTTTCAAACTCAGCTTTAATCTGACCGTGCTCAGCCTCTCTGATAGCCTGACGGAGAATATGCTTGCCCTTTTCAGCGGCAATTCTGCTCACTTCCTTGGTTTCAAGCTCGATTTCAATAATGTCGCCTGCAATGGCATTCTTCTTGAACCTCTTTGCCTGATCAACAGTCATATCCTCATCGGGGTCAAGAACTTCGGTAACAACATTCTTTCTTACGAAAACTCTGAAAAGCTGTTCTTCAGAATCGATTTCGCAGAATACGATATCCTTGTTGTTGTAATCTCTTTTTACTGCCGTTACTATTGCTCTCTGAATACCTTCAAAAAGCAAATCCTCGGAGATTCTCTTCTCCTTAGCCAGATATCTGACTGCCTCAAAAAATTCGTTGTTCTTCATTTTTCCGACCGTTCCTTTCAAAAACTGAAATCATCAAGTTTGATATAGCTTGTTTCTTTTTTCTCAAAGCACATTGCGCTTCCGTCCTCAAGACGCATGGTGACAGTCTTGCCGTCAAAATCCTCAAGAACGCCTTTGAACTCTCTCACGCCGTCAACGGCTCTGATAAATTTTACCATAATCTTTTCGCCCTTGCACACCTCAAAATGCTCGTCTCTGGTAAGCTCTCTTTCAACACCGGGTGAGGATACTTCCAGACAGTAACTCTGCTCAATGGGGTCTGCTTCATCGAGGGGCTTATCTATTGCACGGCTCATATTTTCGCAGTCCGTAATACCTACACCGCCATCCTTATCGATGAAAATGCGTAAAAACCAATCCGCGCCTTCCTTGACAAATCTGATATCCCAGATATCAAGACCAAGCTGCTCTGCAATGGGTGCTGCAATTTCCCAGACTGCGGCTACGGTATTACCGCCTTTACCTTTTGCCATAGAAATTCTCCTTTTTTCTTTTTGTGAAAAATGTTTTATGCATAAACAAAAGAGCGGGTCGCCCCACTCTTGTCAAATACATAATCCTACTGTGATTATTTTAACACAGACCTTAATAAATATCAAGCATTATTTTAAAATTTTATATTTTGTTATTGATATAGCCGTATTTTAGGTGTAAAATAATATAAATTCAACAAAAACGGAAGCGGATTTTATGATTATAGATTTTCACACACACTGTTTTCCAGATAAAATAGCAGAAAAAACCATTGAGATTCTCCGCCTGCGCTCAGGTATCACAAGACCTTTTCACAGAGGAACGGTAAGCAGTCTGCTTGAACTTCAGAAGAATGACGGTGTTGATTATTCGGTTGTGCTCAATATTGCAACCAACCCCCGACAGCAGACAAACGTAAATAATTTTGCCATATCCCTGAAAGAGGTTGACGGAATAATCCCATTTGGCAGTGTGCATCCCGACAGCCCCGATGCTATTGCAGAACTTGAACGGCTGAAAGAAAGCGGCATAAAGGGAGTGAAACTTCATCCCGATTATCAGGGCTTTTTCGTTGATGAAAAAAAGATGATTCCCATTTATGAAAAAATCGCAGAACTCGGTATGATAACTCTTTTCCACTGCGGTTTTGATATAGGCTACCCCGAACCCGTACACTGCACCGCCGAGGCACTTGCAAGCGTACTTCCCGTATTCGGCGGCGCGCCTGTTGTTGCGGCACATTTCGGCGGAATATGGTCAATGCCCGAAACAAGAAAGCACCTTGCGGGCAAAAATGTTTATTTTGACACTGCCTATTGCTACGGCACCGCAACTCCCCGTTACGCAAAAGAAATTATCGATATTCACGGAGTTGATAAAATTCTTTTCGGCAGTGATGCTCCCTGGAATGCACCCTCTCAGGATATAGAGCTTGTCAGATGCTTCGGTCTTACGCAGGATGAAGAAAAAGCAGTCCTCGGCGGAAACGCACGAAAACTGCTTGGTTTATAATTTATCTCAATTCGTCCAATGTCATTTCATATGCAGGCAGGAATTCCTCCACAAAAACCTTAGCTTCGGGTAAATCCAGCTTTTCAACGGCTTCTTTTATGCCCTCGCCTGCTTTCACAAATTCACTGTTGCCTGCCTTTTTCTCCTCGATGCATTTGATGAGAGCGCTGATTTTATCGGCGGCTTTTATAAGCTTCCAAATCTCATCGTCACCTTCGGCAGGCATAAACATAGGCTCATATTCATCCCTGAAATCCTCGGGAAGCATTGAAACAAGGCTCTTGCAGGCATTCTCCTCAACGGTTTTGTAGGCAAGTCTCACTTCCTCGCTGTAATACTTTACGGGGGTAGGCATATCACCTGTAAGTGTTTCGGGAGTATCGTGATAAAGACCCATCAGTGCGGCTCTTTCACCGTTAAGCTTTTTGCCGAAGCGCTTGTTGCCGATAACCGCAAGTGCGTGGGCAATGACCGCAACCTCAAAGCTGTGCTCGCAAAGATTCTCGCTGTGCTCATTTCTCATAAGCGCCCAGCGGTTTATATATTTCATTCGTGATACCATTGCGAAAAATCCGTTATCCATAAAATCACCTTTGAACTTCTTAGTTTTATCAATATAACACATTTTATTTGCATTTGCAATGCGGAAAGGCAGATATGCGTAAAATTTCAATGAGAACGTTCATAAGCGAGCTTGATTCACTCTTTGCAAAAGAAGATTGGCAGGGAGCGGAAGCCTGCGTCACCGATTGGCTCAGCCTTGCCCGTGAATGGAGCGATAAGCAGGGTGAACTGATTGTCCTCAACGAAATGACAGGCTTTTACCGTCAGACAAAGAACGAAGAAAAAGGTCTTGCCGCAGTTAATGAAGCCTTCGCTTTGCTTGACAGCTTTGATTTTGACAAAAAAACCGTCGCTACGGTTTATCTCAACGGTGCAACAACAATGAAAGCATTCGGCAAAAGTGCCGAAGCAATGGAATTCTACGAAAAATCTCACAATCTTTTTCTTGAAATCCTTGATAAAAATGACCCTCTCTTTGCAGGATTTTACAACAATAAGGCTCTTGCCTTGCAGGATTTGAAAAGATATTCCGAAGCCGAAGAATATTTTCTCAAAGCAATAAAAATTACGGAGTCCTGTCCCAAAAACGAGCTTGAAACCGCAATTTCTTTCGTAAACCTCGCCCATCTCTACTATGACATCGACAGCAGTGACGAAAGAATAAACAATCTTATGGACAAGGCTCTGGATATTCTTGACTGCCCCGATTATTACGGTTACCAAAAATATGCCTTCACCTGCAGGAAATGTGCACCCTCTTTCGGATTTTTCGGATTTTTCCTTGCAGAAAAAAAGCTTAACGAAAGGGCGGACAAAATCTATGCAGGGAATTGAACTGAGCCGCCGCTACTACGAAGAATACGGCATACCGATGATAAAAGAGCAATTTGCCGAATTTGAAAACAGAATTGCCGTTGGTCTTGCAGGCCCGGGGTCGGATTGCTTCGGATTTGACGACGAAATTTCCCGTGACCACGATTTCGGCGCAGGCTTCTGCCTCTGGCTTACGGATGAAGATAATGAGCTTTTCGGCTTTCAGCTTGCCCGTGCATACGGCAGGCTTCCGAAAATTTTTATGGACGTTGAAAAAGGCAGAACAAATTCCTACGGCACCGCACGCTACGGTGTCAAATCAATATCCGATTTTTATATGCCGCTGACGGGCTGCAAGGGTGCGCCCGAAACCCCTTTACAATGGCTTTACGTTCCCGAAAGCTCACTTGCCGCCGCTACAAACGGTTGTGTTTTCAGAGACGATCTCGGTAAATTCAGCGAAATACGAAATACGATTTCAAATGGTATGCCCGAGGATATAAAGCTCAAAAAGCTTGCCGCAAGGCTGATTTTTATGGCACAAAGCGGTCAGTATAATTTTTCACGTTGTATTTCTCACGGCGAAACGGGTGCCGCCGCACTTGCCGCCGCAGAATTCGTAAAAAACACCGCATCCCTCGTATATCTCATAAACGGAAAATATGCTCCGTTTTATAAATGGGCATTAAGAGGAATGAAAAATCTTGAAATTTTTTCCGGTTTTTCGGAAAAACTTTCCTGCCTGCTTACGGGCGGCTTCACTGCCGATGAAATCGCAGTCAAGCAGAGCATAATTGAAAATATCTGCTCACTGACGGCGGATTATATGCGTAATTCGGGTCTTGCCGAAAGCGGTTCGGATTTTCTTGAACCCCTTGCATATCAGGTGCAGAACAAAATAAGAAATTCCGAAATACGATCATTACACATAATGGAAGGAGGGTCCCCTTGAAACGCTGTATAAACTGCCTTGCCGAGTGCGACGATACCTCAAAGGTATGCACCGAATGCGGCTACAACGGCACTGCGGAAAAATCCGTTGAACACGCTTTGCCTCCCGGCACAAGGCTCAATAACCGTTACCTTCTGGGCGGTACGGTTTCAAGGGTCAATTCCTTTATTTGCTATTACGGTCTTGATACCCACGGCAGATGCAGAGTAAAAATCTACGAATATCTGCCCGCAAAGCTTATGTACCGCCATCCCGACGAGCTTGTAATAAAATATTTTGACGAAAAATGCAGTGCCAGAGGCGACAAAGAAATTTCCGCTTTTTATTCTCATTTTACCAAGCTTTGTGCCGCCGCAAAAAACACTGTTCTTGATTTCACGGATTGCTTTGCGGATAACTCAACCATCTATTACGTATGCTCAACCGAAAAAGGAACTCCCCTTTCATCTCTTCTGGGCAACGGCAAAGCAATGAGCTTCGGAAAGGCCGCAGAAATTATAGCACCCCTTGCCGAATGTGTTGCAGGGCTTGAAAAATCGGGCAAGTGGCACGGCTGTATCTCACCCTATTCAATTATTACCGACGGCAAAAAAATCACTTCTCTTTCCGGCTATTCCTACCCCCCGAAAAGCATTTCTTCCCCCTTTGACGCCCCCGAAAAACAGCTCGGTGCAAAAAGCTGCGGCTCATTTACGGATATATATTCTCTGGGCGCCATTCTCTACGAGGCGGTTACAGGCTTTCTTCCTCCTGCGGCGGACAGACGGCAGAACGGCAGACCCCTCAAGCTGCCCCAGAATCTTTCCGACAGTGAAAAAGCCATAATTGAAAAAGCCCTCGCACTGGATAAAGAGGACCGCTATGCTTCTGCGGAAGAATTCATTGCCGACCTTAAAGGAAAGCCCAAAAAAGAAAAGCTGCCCAAAAAAGAAATTATAAGACGTACCACTCTTGCGGCTGCATCGGTAACTCTTGTTCTCAGCCTCACTTTTCTTATCAATTACTTTGTTATTGAACCTCTCAGGGAGAAAAAGCAGGCATCCGACCTCGCGTCAATGGTGCAGACCACTCTCCCCGAAAAAGACCCCTGGGATGAAATAAAAGCAAAGTATCCCGATATCAATTTCCCTGCAGGTATGAACCCTTCATACGCAGACCTCTATGCTTCCAATCCGGATTTTTCAGGCTGGATAAACATAAGCGAAATGAATATCGATTTCCCCGTTGTTCAGGCATCGGATAATCAGTATTATGAACGCCGTGATTTTTACGGCAAAAGCACCAACTACGGCGCACCCTTCTTCGATTACCGCAACTCCCTTGCATCTCTTGACCGCAACACCATTATCTACGGCCACAATATGCGCCACGACGATAAGCTTTTCGGCACGCTGGAGCAATACAGAAAAATCGAGGGCTTCGCAAAAGCTCCCCTTATTTCAATGAACACCCTTTTCGGTGAATACAAATTCAAAATATATGCCGTCTTTATTTCAAACAGCAAGGCAAGCGATGATAACGGCCACGTTTTCAATTATATTTTCACCGATGCAGGCAACGCAAAATTCCGTGATTACATTTCGGAAATTGACAAGCGTAAGCTTTACACCACAGGCGTTGATATTAATGAAAACGATAAAATTCTGACCCTTTCAACCTGCTGCTACGATTTTGAGGATGCAAGGCTCGTTGTTGTAGGCAGGCTTCTGAGAAGCGGTGAAAGCGAAGCCGTTGACACTTCCCTTGCGGTTATAAACGAAAACCCCAAATTCCCACAGGCTTATTACAGTAACAAACGCATTGATAACCCCTATAAAGACGACCCCGATTTGTTCAACTGAGGTGATAAAAATGAAATTTCTGATTGTTGTTGATATGCAGAATGATTTTATTGACGGTGCGTTGGGCACTGCAGAAGCGGTTGCCGTTGTGCCTGCGGTAAAATCAAAAATCGAAAGCTTTGACGGAAAGGTGCTTTTCACCCGTGACACCCACGAGGCAGATTACCTTTCAACACAGGAGGGCAGAAATCTTCCCGTTGAGCACTGCATCAAGGATACCCACGGCTGGCAGATTGCCCCCGTACTTGAAGCACTCCGCAAGGAGGAAGCCGTTGATAAGCCCACCTTCGGCAGTGTTGCGCTGGGTCAGCTTCTGAAGGCTTACGATACCTACGAGGAAAAGGTTGAAAGCGTAACCCTCATCGGTCTTTGCACGGATATCTGCGTTATCTCCAACGCAATGATAATCAAGTCCTTTCTCCCCGAAGTGCCCGTTGCCGTTGATGCCGCCTGCTGTGCGGGTGTTACCCCCGAAAGCCACGAAAATGCGCTTAAAGCAATGTCAATGTGCCAGATAAAAATCGAAAACTTCTGATTTATTGATAGAAAACTTTAAATCGCTAAAGTTTTTTGTTGAAAAAGTATTGACAAACTCATTCCCGAGTGATATTCTGTATCTATCAAAAAACAAGAGAGGTTCTCTCAGATGACTGAAAACGTTTTCACAGCAGCATATTTCTACTTTTGCTTTATCAAGTAATTTGATAGGGCTTGGTAGGTTTTGCTGAAAAACGTTAAAAGAGGTTTATAACACCCCGCAGCGAAATTTACGCTGTGGGGTTATTTTTTTCGGAGGTAATTGAAATGATTGTATCTATTAAAAAAGGAACAGACGAAAATCAGGTTCAGAATCTTGTTGAATGGCTTGAAAGCCTTAATCTTGAAATTCACCGCAGTAACGGACAGTATGAAACCATTCTCGGCCTTGTAGGCGATACAAGCCATGTTGATATTGACCTTATTGAAGGACTAAACATTGTAAACAGAGTTGCCAGAATCAGCGAGCCTTACAAGAAAGCAAGCCGCAAATTCCACCCCGACGACACGGTTATCGACGTTTGCGGCAACAAAATCGGCGGCGGTAATTTTCAGTTTATTGCAGGCCCATGTTCGGTAGAATCAACGGAACAAATCTGCTCAATCGCTGAAGATATAAAGAATGCAGGCGCAAACCTTCTCCGAGGCGGCGCCTTCAAGCCCCGTACGTCACCCTACGCCTTTCAGGGTATGAGGGCTGAGGGCCTTGACCTTCTGAAAAAGGCAAGAGAAATCACGGGCGCACCTATCGTTACGGAAATTATGGATCTTTCCCATCTCCCTCTTTTTGAGGACGTTGACGTAATTCAGGTCGGCGCGAGAAATATGCAGAATTTTGAGCTTCTCAAGGAACTCGGCAAAACCGACAAGCCCATTCTTCTCAAAAGAGGTCTTTCCGCCACAATGGAGGAGCTTCTTATGAGCGCCGAATACATTATGGCAGGCGGCAACAGCAAGGTTATGCTCTGCGAAAGAGGTATAAGAACCTTTGAGCATTACACAAGAAACACGATGGATATTTCGGCAATTGCAATGCTTAAAGAGAAAACCCATCTTCCCGTCATTGCAGACCCCAGTCATGCGGCAGGTATGGCAAGAATGGTGCGTCCCCTTGCCCTTGCGGCGGTTGCGGCAGGTGCTGACGGACTTATGATAGAGGTTCACAACGACCCTGCCCGCGCACTCTGCGACGGCCCTCAGGCACTTCGCCCCGAGGAGTTTGCGAAGGTCGTAAAAGAAGCAAACGCAATCAGAGAAATAATGACAAAGTTTTAAGGTGATTTTATGAAGATTGGTATAGTCGGTCTGGGTCTTATCGGAGGCTCACTTGCAAGGGCACTTACAGACAGCGGCAAGCACGAAATTTTCGGTCTTGACCGCAACAGAAGCTCACTGCTTGCAGCAAAAATGGTTGGTGCGGTAAAGGATGAAATGAACCGCAACAATATCGGCTCAATGGATATGATTTTTATTGCGCTCTATCCCCGTGCCACCGTTGATTTCGTAAAGGAATATGCATCCGAAATCAAAAAAGGAGCAATCGTTATGGACTGCGGCGGTGTTAAAAGACCCATATGCACTCCCTGTGAAAAGCTTGCAAAGGAAAACGGATTTATCTTTATCGGCGCTCACCCCATGGCAGGCACACAATTTTCGGGCTTCAACGCTTCAAGAGGAAATCTTTACAAAAACGCAACTATGATTGTAACTCCCGAAGAGAATACGGATATCCGTATTCTTGAAAAGCTGAAAAACGTGCTGGATGATGCAGGTTTCGGTGCAATTAACTTTACAACTCCCGAAGAACATGATAAAGTAATAGCATTCACATCTCAGCTTCCTCACATTATTTCAAACGCATACGTCAAAAGCCGTACGGCAGTGAAGCAGAAAGGCTTTTCAGCAGGCAGTTACAGAGACCTGACCCGTGTTTCAAAGCTTAATGAGGCTATGTGGACTGAGCTTTTCTTTGAGAACAAGGATAATCTTTGCGAAGAAATTGATTTTCTTGTTGAAAGGCTCAACGAATACAGTACGGCACTGAAAAATAACGATAAGGAAGGTCTTGTTGCCCTGCTTAAAGAGGGTACGGACAGCAAAAAACAGGCAAAGTAGGTTGTTTTATGGAAATTATCAGAGTCAATGCTTCAAAAGAATATGACGTTGTTATCGGCAGCGGAATTCTTCCCACTCTGGGCGAAAGATGTGTTTCGCTTTTCGGCAAGGGCAGGGCGATTATCGTTACCGACAGCAACGTAGCACCCCTCTGGCTTGAAAAAACCGAGGCAAGCCTTGAAGGTGCAGGTATAGATACACTCCGATTCATATTCCCTGCAGGTGAGGATTCAAAAAGCAAGGAAACCTTGTTTGAGCTTCTTGAATTCGCCGCGGAAAACCGCATTACCAGAGGTGATTTTGCCGTTGCTCTGGGCGGCGGTGTTACCGGTGATATGACAGGCCTTGCCTCATCCCTTTTCCTCAGAGGTATACCTTTCGTTCAGGTTCCCACAACCCTTCTTGCGGCTGTCGATTCCTCCGTAGGCGGCAAAACCGCCGTCAACCTTACCGCAGGTAAAAACCTTGCAGGTGCATTTTATCAGCCTTCTCTCGTGCTTTGCGATACGGACACCCTTTCCACTCTGCCCGACTGCGAATTTGCAAACGGTATGGCAGAGGTTATCAAATACGGCGTGATTTTCGACAAAGAATTATTTGACAAAGTGCAGGACGGAGATGTAAAATCGGATATAGAAAAAATAATTGCACGGTGCGTCGAGCTGAAGCGTGACGTTGTTGCAAGGGATGAGTTTGACTGCGGTGACAGACAGCTTCTCAACTTCGGTCATACAATGGCTCATTCCGTTGAAAGATGCAGCAATTTCAGCATTGCCCACGGCAGTGCGGTTGCAATAGGTATGGTTATTGCGGCAAAGGCGGCATATGCCCTGGGCTGGAGTAACGAAGACTGCACCGAAGCAATCATAAATGCAAATAAAAACAATAATCTGCCCGTCGGATGTGAATTTTCACCCCGTGTGCTGGCGGATGCCGCACTCTCTGACAAAAAGCGTTCGGGCGGAAGCATCAATTTTGTTGTGCCCGAGATTATGGGTAAATGCGTGTTCAAAAAGATTCCCGTTGAAGATTTATACAAGATAGCGGAGTACAGATAATGGATATCAGAATCACACCTGCCCCCATTTCGGGCAGTATTGAGGGCATAGCCTCAAAATCCTTTGCACACAGGGCTCTTATCTGCGCCGCACTCGCAAAGGGTAAAAGTGAAATCAGAATAAACACAACCTCTGCGGATATTGAGGCTACGGTGGGCTGCCTGAGAAATCTGGGTGCCGGAATTATAATTGACGGCAACGTGTATTACGTTACTCCCATTGAAAAGCCTCTTGACTGTGCCGCTATTGACTGCAATGAAAGCGGTTCAACTCTCCGATTTCTTCTGCCTGTCATCTGTGCGCTGGGAACAAAAACCCGTATCTGCGCTTCGGGCAGACTTCCCGAAAGACCGCTTTCTCCCCTGAAGGAGGAACTGATACGCGGCGGTGCGTTTATCTCCGATGCTTTCCCTCTTAACGTATCGGGCAGTATTTCAGGCGAAGAGTTCACCCTCAGAGGCGACGTAAGCTCGCAATTCGTGACAGGTCTGCTTATGGCACTTTCCCGTCTCGGCGGCGGCAGAATAAATCTTCTCCCTCCCGTACAGTCAAGGCCTTATGTTGATATTACCCTGCAGGTTCTCCGCACCTTCGGCGCAGATATCAAAGAAAAAAATAATACGTTTTATATAAATTCATCTCCCCTTACGGGCTGTGATTTCACCGTGGAAGCCGATTGGTCAAACGCCGCATTCCCTCTGTGTATGGGCGCAGAGGTCACGGGTCTTGATCCCCGTTCCGCTCAGGGCGATAAAGAAATCATTACCGTGCTGAAAAATATGGGTGCTGAGATTTTTGAAAATAACGGCAGTTTCAGGGCAGATGTTTCCCGACTTCACGGCTGTGAAGTTGATGCAGGAAATATCCCCGATGCGGTGCCCGTCATAGCAACGCTTGCGGCAACGGCAGAGGGTGAAACCGTCATATACAACGGCGAAAGACTGCGCATAAAAGAAAGCGACAGAATAATGACCACTGCGGCTATGCTCCGTTCACTGGGCGGAGATGTTACAGAAACCGCTGACGGACTTATAATAAACGGTAAAAACATTCTCGACGGCGGTGAAACAGATTCGTTCAATGACCACAGAATTGCCATGGCGGCGGCAGTTGCCGCTTGCAGATGCAAGGGTGATGTGATTATCCGCAATGCCGAAGCCGTAAGCAAATCATACCCCGGATTTTTCGACGACTATAACAAGCTTGGAGGTAAGGCAGATGTCCTGTAATTTCGGAAACAACATTAAAATAACCATTTTCGGTCAGTCACATTCCGAGGCAATGGGTGTTGTGATTGACGGTCTGCCTGCAGGCTTTAAGATTGATACTGACAAAATCGCCGCATTTATGGCAAGACGTGCCCCCGGCGGCAACGACCTTTCCACTCCGAGAAAAGAAGCGGATGCGGTTAAAATTATATCGGGTGCTGTTGATAACGTTACCTGCGGTGCACCTCTTTGCGCGATTATTGAAAATACGGATACCCGTTCCTCGGATTATTCAAAGCTCCGTATTCTTCCCAGACCTTCTCACAGTGACTTTGCCGCTATGATGAAACACGGCGGCTTCAACGACGTGAGAGGCGGCGGCAATTTCAGCGGCAGGCTTACCGCACCCCTTTGCTTTGCAGGTGCGGTGTGTATGCAGATGCTTCTTGAAAAAGGCATCCGCATAGGCGCACATATTTCGTCTGTCGGAAAAATAAGCGACAGACGTTTTGACTCCGTTAACGTAAGCGGATGCGATTTTGATTCCCTTGCTTCAAAGACCTTCCCCGTTATTGACGAAAAGCAGGGCGAGATGATGAGAAAAGAAATTTATGACGCCAAGGCTCAGGGCGATTCCGTGGGCGGTACAATCGAATGTGCCGTTATCGGCTTGCCTGCAGGTATAGGCGACCCCATATTTGACGGTATGGAAAACAGAATTGCCGCGGCAGTTTTCGGTATCCCCGCAATCAAGGGTATTGAATTCGGCTCGGGCTTTGAGGGCAGTGCATGCAGAGGCAGTGAAAACAATGACCCCTTCACCTGCGAAAACGGAAAGATTTCAACCGTCACCAACAACCACGGCGGTATTTTAGGCGGAATCACCTCGGGTATGCCCCTTGTTTTCCGCTGTGCCGTAAAGCCGACGCCTTCAATAGGCATTGAACAGCAAACGGTCAACACCGAAACGGGCGCCGAAGAAAGCCTTGTTATCGGCGGCAGACACGACCCCTGCATTGTGCACCGAGCAGTTCCCTGCGTTGAAGCGGCGGCGGCTGTTGTGATTGCAGATTTTCTTTTGGGATGAGGTTAAAAAATGGATCTGAATGAACTGAGAAATCAAATAGACGGTATTGATAAAGAGCTTGTAAGACTCTTTAAGGAAAGAATGGAAATTTCCGCCGAGGTAGGCAGATATAAGCAGGAAAACAGTGTGCCCGTTTTTAACCGTCAGCGTGAAAGAGAAATTGTCAACAACGTTACGGAAAACGTACCCGAAGAGCTTCAGAGCTACACAAAAACTCTTTATCAGACGCTTTTCGAGCTGAGCCGTTCCTACCAGAAAAGAATTATTTATCCGAAATCGGATTTTTTAAAAATGATTGAAGACGCTACCTCCGGCGAGCCTATACCTATGCCTCAGAGGGCAACGGTTGCCTGTCAGGGCGTTGAGGGTGCATATTCGCAATTTGCCTGCGATAAAATGTTTACGTATCCCTCAATTATGTATTTTTCGGGCTTTGAGGAGGTTTTCAGAGCCGTTGACAGCGGTCTGTGCCGCTACGGTATTCTGCCTGTTGAAAACAGCACGGCAGGCTCGGTCAACAAAGTTTATGACCTGATGAACAAATATAAATTCTACATTACTCACAGCCTTAAACTTTTTATCGGACACACCCTTCTTGCGCCCCGCGGCGTTAAGCTTGAAGACGTAAAAGAGGTATTCTCTCACGAGCAGGCGCTTAACCAGTGCAGTGAGTATCTTGCAAAGCTGGGCGTAAAAATAACCGTGTGCGAAAACACCGCCATTGCGGCAAAAATGGTTGCTCAAAGCGGCAGAACCGACTGCGCCGCTATCGGCTCAAAGGACTGTGCAGAGCTTTACGGTCTTTCCGTTCTCAAAAGCGGTATTCAGAACACCGATAACAACTATACCCGTTTCATCTGTATTTCAAAAAATCTCGAAATATATGCAGGTGCCCACAAAACCAGCATAATGATGACTCTCCCCCACAAGCCCGGTGCTCTTTATAACGTAATTTCCGGCTTTGCGGCTCTGGGTCTTAATATGACAAAGCTTGAAAGCCGACCCTTGCCCGGCACAAACTTTGAATTTATGTTTTATTTTGATATCGACGCTTCCGTATATTCAGAAAATCTGCGTGTTCTTCTCAACGAGCTTGAGCACGATGCGGAGCAATTCAGTTATCTGGGAAGCTATACGGAGGGCTGAAAATGTACGGACTTTTAGGCAGAAAGCTGGGTCATTCCCTTTCGCCGCAGATACACGCCCTTCTGTGCGATTATGAATATGAGCTTTACCCCACAGAGCCCGAAAATCTTGACGGCTTCTTTTCGGATACCCGTCTCAAAGGCTTCAACGTTACCATTCCCTACAAAACAGAGGCATTCAACCGTTGTGACAAACGCTCGGATACCGCCGAAAAAATCGGAAGTGTCAATACGGTTATCCGCTGTGCCGACGGCACTCTTTACGGCGATAACACAGATTACTTCGGTTTTGACTATATGGCAAAAAAATGCAGCTGTAATTTCAGCGGCAAAAAGGTACTTATCCTCGGCTCGGGCGGTGCAAGCCGTACGGTTTATCACGTTGCCCGTGACGGCGGTGCAAAAGAAATCGTTACCGTATCACGCTCGGGCGAAAACAACTACGGCAACATCAATCTGCATTATGATGCGGATATAATAGTCAACACCACGCCCGTAGGAATGTACCCCAACAACAGTGAAAGACTTATCAACCTTTCAAAGTTCACAAAATGCAGAAAGGCTCTTGACCTTATCTATAACCCTGCGCGTACCGTTTTTCTGCTTGACGCGGAAAAACTCGGCATTGACTGCATAAACGGTCTTTATATGCTTGTTGCCCAGGCACTCCGCGGTGCGGAAATATTCACCGGCAAATCAATTCCCCTTTCACGGATTGATGAAATTTATGAAGAAATAATTTCAAATCAGAAGAATATTACTCTTGTGGGTATGCCGGGCTGCGGTAAATCCACCTGCGCCGCCCTTCTTTCTCAAATCACGGGCAGAGAATGTATCGATACCGACAGTCTGGTTGTTGAAGCCTCGGGAGAATGTATTCCACATATCTTTGAAAAATACGGCGAAGCGGAATTCCGCAGCCGTGAAACCGAAGCCGTGCGTATGGCAGGAAAGCTTTCGGGCAAAATAATCGCAACCGGCGGAGGTGCAATTCTCCGCGAAGAAAACCGCATCGCCCTTCGGGAGAATTCGGTTGTAATTTTTCTCAGTTCTTACACCGACACTCTCGCCACCGACGGCAGACCCCTTTCGAAGGATGCGGAAACTCTGCACAGGATGCTTGAGCAAAGACTGCCTTTCTACAAGGCTGCCGCAGATTTTACCGTCAACGTTGACCCGGACCCCGAAATAACTGTAAGGAGAATTTTGAAATGCATATCCTTGTAATAAACGGCCCCAATCTTAATATGCTGGGCATCCGTGAGCCTCACATCTACGGAAGCAACACCTACGAAGCCCTTTGCTCGCTGATTCTTGACTATGCCGCTGAAAAGGGCGTCGAAATCGAGCTTTTTCAGTCAAACCACGAGGGCGAAATAGTTGATGCCATCCACGAGGCATACCGTGACGAGGTTGACGGCATCGTTATCAACCCTGCCGCCTATACGCACACAAGCGTAGCAATTCTCGATGCACTGAAAGCGGTTGCAATCCCTGCTGTTGAGGTGCACATTTCAGACGTCAGCCAAAGAGAACCTTTCAGGCAGATTTCATATGCAGGTATGGCCTGCGAAAAAGCCTTTATCGGTCTGGGATTTGACGGCTATCTTCGGGCGATTGATTATCTGATAAGCAAATAAGCAAAACAAAAAAGCGTACGGCTGAGCCGTACGCTTAATTTTTTAGTCTTTGTTGATTTCAATCTTTCCGTAGAGTGAACCTGCGGAATCCGAGCGAGGTGCTCTTGCAGGTGCTGCGGGTGCATCGGAATCGTTGCGTCTGTTGTTATAGCCGCCTCTGTTACCGCCGCGGTATCCGCCTCTGTTTCCGCCCTTGTTATAGCCGCCGCGGCCTCTGTTATTGTAGCCGCCGTTTGTAGGCTTAACGCCTTCTTCAAGGGTAATAACAACCTTTCTGTCGCCGTCGCTTCCTACTGAATGTGAGGTAACGCCTTCGATTTCCTGAACGGTTGTGTGGATAATTCTTCTCTCATAGGGGTTCATAGGCTCAAGAACAACGTTTCTGCCGTACTTTCTTACCTTTGCCGCATTCTTGCGTGCAAGCGAACGGAGAGTATTTTCTCTCTTTTCTCTGTAATTGCCTACGTTGATTGAAACTCTCTTGAATTCTTCATTGCCTCTGTTGATAACAAGGCGTGTAAGATACTGAATTGCATCAAGTGTTTCGCCTCTTCTGCCGATTACAGAACCGTAATCGTCACCACAGCTGATTGAGAAGCGAACCTCTTCATCGTCTGCTTCAACCGTAATCTCTGCTTCTTCAACGCCGAGATTTTTAAGAATTGTAAGGATGTAATCCTTTGCTTTGTCAAATGAACCGTCCTCAACAGCAACCATCTTTTTTGCTGCGGGAGCAGCCTTTTCTTCAGCAGCGGGGGCAACCTGAACAACAGGCTCGTTCTCTGCTTCGTAGCTTACCTTTACCTTTGCGGATGAGCCGCCGAAAATACCGAAAAGCTTTGCCTTGGGCTGTTCCAGAACTTCATATTTAATATCTGCATCTTCGGGAGCATTAAGCGCCTTCAGCGCAGCATCTTTTGCTTCTTCAATAGTAGCACCTGTACCGAATGCTTCTTTTATCAAAATGTTTCACCACCTGAATGTGTTAGTTGTTCTTTTCTTTTCTTTCAACAGTCTGCTTCAGGTTATTTTCTCTTGAACGGCGTACTACCGTTTCGTCGACCATAAGCTTTGCAAGCATCTTTTTGGGGTTATAAATCTGTCCGATAATAACTGTTGAAATAAGGCCGAAAATACTGGATGCGATCCAGTAAATACCGATACCTGCAGGATAATTGACAACAAAATAGAGTGAGAACAAAGGCATACCGAAAGTCATACAGCCTGTCATCATAAAGTTGTTTGCCATGGCAGGATTCTGCTTCTTCTGCTTTATCTGTGAGTAAAGGCCCGTTGCCATTGATGAAACGAATGAAAGCACGGGAATTGCCCAGATAACGTGAAGGCCCTTGAAATCCATAGGCACATCGCCCAATGAGAAAAGACCGAAGAAGTTAAAGTTAATGCCTTTGACAGCGTTGATTGCAGTTTCGCTTACGCCTGCAACGCCCTGCAAGGATTCAATATTCTGAATGATAATAAGCTCAACAAGGTGAGCGCTCTTGGTGTTACCCGCAAGACCAAGATCCTGAACTGCCTTTGTAAGCAGTGCAATTTCTTCCTTTGTGATTTCGCTGTCGTAAAGGAAGTTGCTCAGAGGATAATAGATAGCACCGATAAGACCGAACAGAAGAACAAACTGAACAAGCATGGGTGCACAGCCTGCGCCCATGGGGTTATAACCCTCTCTCTGATAGAGAGCGTTGGTTTCTTCCTGAATCTTCTGCTGATTTCCTGCATATTTGGTTTGGATTTTGCGAAGCTTTGCCTGTATACGCTGTGTTTTGACCATACCCTTCTGCTGGCTGATTGACGAAGGTATCATAAGGATTCTAGCAAACAGAGTCAGCAAAATAATAGCAATGGCATAGTTACCCATGCCTACTGTATCGTAAATAAATCTGAGAATAAATCCGAAAGGTACGCCCAGAATTTCATAAATACCGGTCATTTTTTGTCCTCCGAATGACGGTGCTTTTTAGGCGGTACCGGGTCGTATCCGCCGGGGAAAAGTATGTTGCACCTCATTAATCTGAATAAAGTTAAAAGGGTCCCCCGGATTGCTCCGTGAACCTGAATTGCCTCTACGGCATAGTGCGAACAGGTTGGATAATACCTGCACATAGGGGGGAACAGCGGAGAAATACGCTTTTGGTAAAAACGTATTGCGGAAAGCAGAAATTTTTTCATTAAAATTCAGCCCCCACACTGCCGCTTACAACGCCCAGCTCCGTCAGATGATTTCTCATAACGGGCTCAAGGTCGCTGCTCTTGAGCTTTTTGGTTTTGAACCTTGCCACAAACACAATGTCGTAATTCCCCGAACACTGAGGGTAAATTGAGGAGAATGCCGCCCTTATGATGCGGCGGCATCTGTTTCTCTCAACTGCACTGCCAAGCTTTTTTGCGGCAGTAATGCCCATACGGATACCCTGACCTCTGTTTTTGACAACGTAAGTCACGATTGACGGGGCGGCTTTCACCTTACCCCTGCCGTAGGCACGGTGGAATTCGGTGTTTTGCTTTAAGGTTACCGGTTTCTGCATCTTCACCATTTCCTTTTTATTAAGGATTAGTAAGTGAGCTGCTTTCTGCCCTTTGCTCTGCGACGAGCAAGAACCTTGCGGCCGTTTCTGTCAGCCATTCTCTTGCGGAAGCCGTGTTCCATCTTGCGATGACGCTTCTTGGGCTGGTAAGTTCTTTTCATTCTGCTAACCTCCGTTTCACTGTTTGTGTATTTTCCGACCCTTTCAGGGTCTGAAACAATCAAAATTAAATGGGGTGAATACCGCGCAAATAAAAATGATCATTAAGCAAAAACATAAAAAAACGCATAACAAACCAAGGGGCATACCCCTCAGAGTACACATTATATAACAAACATGGTGCCAATGTCAACATTTTTTTGAATTTAATCGCTATTTTGGTGTTTTGTATCGAAATTTTTGCACAAGTTTTCCACCTGTGTGTGAAAACTTTTCGGTTTTCGGTCATTTTCTTCTTGAAATAACCGATGCTTTGTGATATAGTGTATTATGTATCGTTATCGTTAGAATGCGAAAGAATGCGCTGAAATAAAAGATTATTGGAAATCGGAGGAAAAGAAAGATATGGAATCTCTCAAAGAGATGTGGGCTCTCGTGTGTGAAGAGCTCAGAGCGTCGTGCGGCGACGTTATTTATTCAAGCTGGTTCAAGCCCCTTGAGATTATAAGCTTCGACGGTGCAAAAGCGGAAATCGGAGCAAGTGAATTTGTAAAAAGAATTGTTGAGCAGAGATTTTCAGACGACATAGCCCAGGCATTCAAAAAGGTTATGGGCTTTGATGTTGAAATATGCATTATTGACACAAACGCAGTTGCAAAGGCACAGGCTGCCGCTGCTCAGGCAGCTGCAAATGCAGGCGGTTCATCGCTGAGCATTGAAAAGAACACCTTCGAAACCTTCGTTGTCGGTTCATCAAACAAGTTTGCCCATGCGGCTGCCCAGGCGGTTGCGGCAACTCCCGGTGCGGCATACAACCCCCTTTTCATCTACGGTAACTCGGGTCTGGGCAAAACACATCTTCTCTGTGCCATCGGCAACGAAATCAAAAGCAAGAATCCCAAGGCGGATATTATTTTTACCCGCGGCGAAGATTTTGTAAGCCTCATCGTTGACGGCATTAAAGAAAAGTCAATGAAGGAAATTCATACAAAATACAGAAACTGCGACGTTCTTATAGTTGACGACATTCAGTTTATCGCAGGTAAGGAATCAACACAGGAAGAATTCTTCCATACATTTAATACTCTTACCCAGGACGGCAAGCAGATTGTTCTTGCATCTGACCGTGCTCCCAAGGATATTGAAATTCTTGACGAAAGACTCCGCAACCGTTTTGAGTGGGGACTTCTTGCAGATATCCAGCCCCCCGATACCGAAACAAGAATGGCAATCATCCAGCGCAAGGCAGACACTCTCGGTCTGGAGCTCCCCCCCGACGTTGTTCAGTTCATTGCCGACAAAATCAAATCAAACATCCGTCAGCTTGAGGGTGCTGTTAAGAAAATCAACGCACTTGTCAATATTGAGGGTGCTTCAATAAATATTGCAATGGCACAGAACGCTATCCGCGATATTATGACCGACAGCAGACCTGTTTCATCCATCGTAAGCAGTATCATTTCAGAAACCTCGCGCACCTTCGGCGTGCCCCAGGCAGATATCATCTCCAAAAAGAAGGATGCCAAAACCGCAAGAGCAAGGCAGGTTGCAATCTACATAGTCAGAGAAATCACCGACCTTACACAGAAGGAAATCAGCGAATTCTTCGGCGGCAGAGACAGAACAACCATTCTCTATTCCGTTGATACCGTTGCAAAGGATGCGGCAAACGATTCTTCGCTCAAAAAGACTATCGAAAAAATCATCAAGAACGTGCAGGAGCAATAATTTTCTGCGATACATTATTATATAGAGGTACGCTATGGGACTTTTCAAAAGAATCAACAAAGGTCTGAAAAAGACTCGTGACAGTATGAGCGGCGCAATCAACGCGGCTCTTTACGGCAAAAATGAAATAGATGACGATTTTTACGAAGAACTTGAAGAAATTCTCGTTATGGCAGACGTGGGTGTAACCACCGCAACCGAAATCGTTGACAGACTCAAGGACTCCGTATTCAAGAAAAACCTCCGCAAAGCCAAAGATGTCAAGGCAGAAATCCGCAATATCTGTGCAGACCTTCTCAGCGGCGGCGAAGAGCTTGACATGATAACTGTGCCTTCGGTTATACTTGTTATCGGCGTAAACGGAGTAGGCAAAACAACGTCAATCGGCAAAATGGCGGCAATGTTCAAAGAAGAAGGTAAAAAGGTTATCCTTGGCGCCGCAGATACCTTCAGAGCCGCGGCTATTGACCAGCTTGAAATATGGGCAGACCGCGCAGGCGTTGACATTGTCAAGCATAAAGAAGGTGCCGACCCCGCAGCAGTTGTTTTTGATACAATTTCAGCAGGTAAGGCAAGAAATGCAGATATCATTATCTGCGACACCGCAGGCAGACTTCACAACAAGAAAAATCTTATGGAAGAGCTTGCCAAGATTTACAGAGTCATTGACCGTCAGCTCCCTTACGCAGACCGTGAAATTCTGCTTGTTCTTGACGCAACAACAGGTCAGAATGCGGTTAACCAGGCGAAGGAGTTCAAGGATGTTGCCGAAATTACGGGCATCATCCTCACAAAGCTTGACGGCACCGCAAAGGGCGGCGTTGTGCTTGCAATCAAAAACGACCTTAAAGTGCCCGTTAAGTTTATCGGCGTAGGCGAAGGTATTGACGACCTCAGACCCTTTAATCCCGCCGCTTTTGCAGAAGGTCTGTTTGAAGAAGACAAAGATGAGGAATAATATATATGGATTACATTATCGCAACACACAATATGAAAAAGAGAGATGAAATGCAGCGTATTCTCGCACCTCTCGGCATAAGGGTTCTTCTTGCGGAGGAGGCAGGCATTGAGCTTACCGATGCAGAAGAAACAGGCACAACGTTTGAAGAAAACGCATTTATCAAAGCGGAAAGCGGTTGCAGAGAAAGCGGTATGCCCTGCATTGCAGACGATTCCGGTCTTGCAGTTGATTATCTTGACGGCGCTCCCGGAGTTTACTCAGCAAGATATGCAGGCGAGCACGGCAACGATGATGCCAATAACGAGAAGCTTCTCAAAGCGCTGGAGGGTCTTGAGCCCGCACAGAGAGGTGCCGCTTACGTGAGCGTTGCCTGCTGTGTATATCCCGACGGCAGAAAGCTTATGGCAAGAGGCGAATGCAGAGGCACCATCGGCTATGAAGAAATCGGCAACGGCGGCTTCGGCTATGACCCCCTTTTCCTTCCCGTTGAATACGGCGGAGAAAAGACTATGGCACAGCTTACCGCAGACGAAAAAGATGCAATCAGCCACAGAGGCAAATCCGTGCGTATGCTTGCAAAGCAGATTGAGGAGGACAACTGATGACCGGTAAAGAAAGAGCCCAGCTCAGAGCACAGGCAAACGGTCTTGAACCCCTTTTCCAGATAGGTAAAGGCGGTATTTCAGAGGCACTTATTGCCCAGACTGCCGATGCACTGAGAAAAAGAGAGCTTATAAAACTTAAGGTGCTGCTTGAAAGTGCACCCGAAAGCCCCAGAGAATTTGCCGATAAGCTTGCAGAAGCAACCGGCAGTGAGGTTATTCAGGTTATAGGCGGTAGCATCGTATTCTACAAAGAGAATCCCGACAAAGATAAGGAAGAAACCAAAAAGAAGCCTGCCAAAAAAGGCAAGCCCCTCTCAAAGGTAAAGGCTAAAAGAGCACTTGCCGCCAAGCGTGAGGCAGAGGAAAAGAAAAGAAAAAAAGATTTTTACGCCAAGAAACGTGTTTACGGAAGTAAAAATAACACAAAATAATGTGTAGTCATCCTTCGTGTGACCGCAAATCTTTGATTTCCTTAAATTTTTTTGATTTCTTTGCAACAAAACGGGGATATTGACACACTTATTTAATGTGTGGTATAATCCCATATCCGTGAAAGGTACAAAAAATGGAAAAAAACAGCGGCATTAAAATTATTGCCCAGAACAAAAAAGCATACCACGATTATTTTGTGCTTGAAAAACTGGAAGCAGGCATTGAGCTTTTCGGTACCGAAGTCAAATCAATCCGTCAGGGAAAAATCAACCTTAAGGATTCCTGGTGCTTCGTGAAGGACGGCGAAATGTTTGTCAACGGTATGCACATCAGCCCTTATGAACACGGCAATATCTTTAACCGTGACCCTCTGAGGACAAAACGTCTTCTGCTTCACAAAAAAGAAATCAGAAGATTTTATGCTCAGGTAAAGCAGGAAGGTCTTGCTATCGTGCCTCTGAGCGTTTACTTTTCAAAAGGCAGGGCAAAGGTCGAAATCGGCCTCTGCAAAGGTAAAAAGCTCTATGACAAACGCGAAGTTGCGGCAAAAAAAGACGCTATGCGTTCCATTGAGCGAAATCTTCGCAGATAATTACATTACCGAAGCAACGCGAGTTGCTTCACAATACACGGGGATGAAAGGATTTCGACGGGGAATCTGAGCCCGGATAAGCGAGTAGCGGGGCGGGACCGCTATAAAATCCGTAAAATTCAAATTTAAACGACAACAATAAAGTTGCTCTTGCTGCTTAACTAAGCAGCCGTCTCTGTGCGGAGGACTGCGGCCGCATAAGAGGCGTCGACAAGCAGTGAACGTGAACGGGTAACGGCCGGTAGCCCGTCATGAATAATCGGTCTACCAAGCTCCCCAGCCTGTTCGCCGGCGTGGGGGTAAGGGAACGTTAAAAGACGGAATACACTCGTAGAAAGTCCCTGCAAGGGTTTTTCGGACGCGGTTTCGATTACCGCCATCTCCACCACTTAAAAACAATTTTTTGTAAATAAAACAGGAGGAAAGAAAGATGAAGAAATCAGCAAATCTTGCAGTAATTGCAGTTGCGGTTGTGGCAATATGCGTTGCTGCGGTTGCAGGTGTGCTTGTTTTCAAGGCAAACAACGGCCCTGCCGTAGAGCCTGACAGCACCTACGAATCAACCGAATATGCTTACGCTCCCGTTGAGCCTTCAACAGAACCCTCAACGTTCCAGGCAATCGTTGACCTTACAACTCAGGTTCTTACGGACACTTATGTACCTTCAACTCAGAAGACTACCGAGAAGTCCACACAGGCTGAAAGCACAACAAAGAAGCCTGCTGAATCAACAACCAAAGCCGAAGAAACAACCGAGCCTCAGAAGGGTGAGCTTGACCCCGACGAAATGGAACATTCAAGCGGCACTAAGCGCCCCGTTGCCGCAAGCACAAACCTTCCCAAGGATATGAGCCTTGCAGGTCTTTACGGTTCGGGCTACGATGTTATCGGTCTTAAACCCTACATATTCAACGACGATAAAGACCCCAACTGTATGCAGAGAAAGTTCGGATATAACCCCGGCTACGATGCAGGTGCAAGCCTTATTGACTTTACCATCGAAACAACAAGAATAGACTTCAAATACGAAAACAAGCCTTACAGAATTCAGCTCTGGAAGGGTCAGTATATTTCGGGCGAAATCGGCACCGTCGGCGGTGAAATCGGTCTTTACACCAGAACACCCGGTAAGATTTACGTTATTCCCGAGCATTACGACTGCGCCGCAGAAGAAGATTGGCTCAAAATGGAAATGACTATTTTCTGGAACGAGTTCGGCGACGGCAGATATCTTCCCCAGCTTACCAGAAACTACGATGATTTCTGGTGGCCCACAGGCTTTGTTGACGGTCAGCTCAAAAACAGATTTGATTCAAACGACCTTCAGCTTCTGGGCAGAATCACCTTTGAAAGCGAAGAACAGGCTCAGCTTTTCGCAGATGCACTCGGAAGAAAGGGATTCACCAAGGTTTCAACCTTCAACCCCACAGTTGCAGATACCTATAAGATTTACGGCAGAGACGTTATTTTCATCTGGCAGTACATCAGATAACCAAGGATATTTACTCCGTTTGAGGAGTTAAAATATAAAAATATCAGCGGAAATCCGCAGGAGGAAAAAATATGGGTAAGAAAAAAATTCTCATCCTCGCCATCTGCGCCGCAGTTGTGATTGCAGGCTCCGTAGCAGCCGTTGCATTTCTCAGAGGCGGTTTTAACAAAGCAGGCGATGAAACAACAACCTCATCAACAGCTCCTCAGACCGAGTATGATTATAATGAATATAATCCCGGTGTTTATGAGCCTGTTGATACATCCGATTCATCGGACGACAACGTTCTCACAACACTTCAGCAGATTCTTGACGTAACAAAGAATGCTGCAAGCAAAAATCCCACTAAGGCTAATTCAAACAAGACTTCCACCAAGGCTAATTCAAACAACAAAAAGCCCGCAAACAGCACAACAACAAAGAAGAGCACCGTTTCATATCCCGGCGATGATAAGCTTGTTGACCAGGTTATCGGTCCCGACGGCGATCAGTTCCTCGGTTACAGATACGATGCAGAGGGCGATTTCTATTACACAGACGATAAGGACTGCTGGCAGTCAAACGCAGGCTTCAACGAAGTTTATGACGTTATGACTCCCATGACCGCTATGTATATCGACGTTCTCCGTATCCGTTTCACATACGGCGATAAAGACTGGATGATTCAGCTCTGGAAGGGTCAGTACGGCTGGCTTCTCGTCGGTGCCGAAATCGGTGTTTACACAACAGATGCAGGTACATATACAGGTCAGATCGGTGACGTTAACCACTATGACTGCGCCGATAAGGAAGATTGGCTCAAGATGGAAATGACCTGCTACTGGAAGGAAAACAATCAGGGCTCATACAAAAAGGCATTCCACAGAGAATACACCGAATACTGGTGGGCAACAGGCTTCGTTAAGGGCCAGCTTACAAAGTATACAGCTCCCAGAACAGAGCTTAAGATGAAGGCAAGAATCACCTTCAAGTCAGAAGAAATGGCAAATCTCTTTACCCTCGGTCTCAGACAGTCAGGCTTTGCACGTGCACTCGGTTCAAATCAGCTTGCAGACGACTCATTCTATCAGAGCGGTGCAGACGTATGGTTCCTCTGGCTCACAAAGAACCACGAATGCTTCCCCGGCTATGAAGGCAAACAGTCATAATCACATTTAAGTTAATCCGTATTATTTTTAGGTGTTTGGTCAATTTTAATCAAAATACTTAAAACACACTTCATTATTTATACACTTTTTGTTCCGAAAGGTGTTGACAATAAGGCATCAATATGTTATTATTAGGTAACAATTGTTGCTCTTGCAATAAAATTTGAAAGGAATGGTTCGAAAATGAAGAAAGTACTTGCAATTGTTCTCGCACTTGTTATGGCTCTTTCAATGAGCGCTATGGCATTTGCAGCAGACGCAGCAGCTGACGTTAACGCTATCCTTGACGATATCGTTGCAGCAGCAGAAGACAGCACAGCAGCTTGGGACGCAGTTGAAGGCGCTATCATCAAGGTTATCGACGCTATCGAAGACAAGACAGCTGATCTTGCAGCAGTAGAAGGCGAAGTTATCAACCTTGAAACAGTTCTTGACGGTATCCCCGGTGTTGACGGTCTCCTTGGCTCACTCAAAGAGACAATCAAGGGCCTCTATGCAGGCGAAGTTGCTACTGTTCCCGAAACAACCGTTGAAGCTCCCGCTGAAACAGGTTCATCAGTAGCTGGTATCGCAGTATTCGCAGCAGTTTCAGTTGCAGCTGCAGCAGCATACGTTTGCACAAAGAAGAACTAATTTTGGTTCAACCCTTTATTTAATTGAATTAGCGCAAGAATTTAATTAAATAGCTTAGCGGCATATCTTCGGATATGCCGCTTTTTGTTTTCGTCAACTCCCACAAAAACGCAAAAGGTTTTTAGTGGAAAATGTTGTATTTAAAAAGTAATGTAAAAGTGTTATAATACGCTTACAGGTTCTCATAATTTTATTATGTGAGAACCGTTAAATTCGTAATAGGAGAATAAACTATGAACAACACCTTTTTCTGTGCAAGAGAAAACGGTAAGCTTCACCGCCCCAGAACAATTCTGACGGGCTTTGGCTTTATGGCTGCCTCTATTGCATGGGCAATCTATGACCCCTACATCACAAAAATTCTTGAAAAACTGCTTAATGCATCCGCTATGGTTACTCAGTGGAGTGCAAAGCTTAACGAAATGTTCCCCGTTCTTGCAAAATTTGCGGAATCACAGGGCGAAAACGTTGTTACCGAAGCAGGTGGCATTACCCTCGTTCCCCTGTTTATCGGTATCATTATGACATTTGATAATATTTTCGGCGTTATTTTCCAGCCTACCTTCGGCAAGCTGTCTGACAGATGCCATTCAAAGCTTGGCAAGCGCCGTCCCTTCATCGTATTCGGTGCTCCCGTTTCAGCATTTCTTTTTGCGGTTATTCCCTGGGTTGCACTCAGCGGCTCCCTTCCCCTTACGATGCTTTTCATCATCCTCTTCGTTTTCTCAATGTCTCTGTGGAGAGCTCCCGTTGTTGCTCTTATGCCCGCCCTCACTCCCCCTGCACTTCGCAGTGAAGGCAACGCAATCATCAACCTTATGGGCGGCGTAGGCAGTGCAATCGGTATGGTTGCAGGCACAATCGTAGGTGTAATCTACAAAGCCGTAACAGGAGTAAAAATCACAACAGCCAACGAGCAGGTTGCATTCCCCTATGTTTTCCTTACCGGTGCCATCGTAATGATTATCGGTATGCTCGTTATTCTGTTCTTCGTAAAAGAGCCTTCAAGCAAGCTTGAAGCAATCGCTGAGCAGAACAAGGCTGCAGATGCAGCCGCAAAGGCAAAGGCTGAAAAGGAAGCAAAGAAAGCCGCAAAGGCAGCACAGAAGGCACAGAAGCTTTCAAAGGGCGAGAGAAAGAGCCTTATCTTTATGCTGGGCGGTCTGTTCTTCCTTTTCTGCGGTACAAACGCAATCACCACCTTCTTTGCACTTTTCGCAGCAGAGGTTCTCGGCAAAACCACGTCGGAAGCTACCATTATGACCACTCTTTTTGCCGTATGCTCCGCAGCAGCAGCTATCCCTGCAGGCTATATGGGTAAGAAAATCGGCAGAAAAAAGACTATTCTTCTCGGTCTTGTAGTATTTATGGCAGTATTTGCACTCTATGTTCTTACTCAGAGCATGGCTCTTATCTGGGTTGCTCTTGTTCTCGGCGGCTTTGCAAATATGCTTATCACAGTTAACACACTTCCCCTTGTTCTTGAAATCGGCGGTATCGATAAGGTCGGTACCTTCACAGGCTATTATTACACAGCAACCTTCTCGGCTCAGATTGCATCACCCATCATCTACGGTGTTGTACGTATGCTTTCGGGCACATACCTTTCGCTGTTTGTATACAGCCCCGTTATGTTTGTCCTCAGCATTCTCTGCATCCTCTTCGTCAAGCACGGCGAAGCAATTCCCGAAGCAGTTGTAAAGGCTGCCGCAGAAGAAGACTGATTCCGTCGGAATAAACTCCGCAAGGCATTCCGCAGCCTTCGGCAGAATTTTCCGACACAATTCATACATCCTTCTATAAAAGCAAAAGACATCGGTTCCGCACCGGTGTCTTTTGCTTTGTAATATTGTAATTTTTTACAATATATGATAATATATTTTCATAAATTCACGGGGAGTGATTTGATGTTTGCCCGCATAAACAGTATGGGTCTTTTCGGCATAGACAGCTATATGGTAGGCGTTGAGGTTGATTACGGTCAGGGCCTGCCCAGAATAGATATTGTAGGACTGCCCGATGCCGCCGTCAAGGAGGCACAGAACCGTGTTCGCTCCGCAATCAAAAACAGCGGCTACGACTTCCCCAAAAGCAGAATTACCATTAACCTCTCCCCTGCGGATATCCGCAAGGAAGGTCCCGTTTACGATCTGCCCATTCTTATTGCCATTCTGAAAGCAGGCAATCAGCTTCCGTATGATATTGACGACTGTGCATTTATCGGTGAATTATCCCTTGACGGACTTGTAAGGCACGTCAACGGCGTGCTTCCTATGGTTATCAGAGCACAGAAAAGCGGAATAAAGCGTGTTTTTGTTCCCTCGGCAAACGCACTTGAAAGTTCCGTTGTTGAGGGTATCGACGTTTATGCGGTTGACACCGTAAGCCAGGTAATTTCGCATATCAAAGGCGAAATTGCTCTTGAGCCCGTCAGATTCAGCCCTGCAATGCAAAATAAAAAACAGTCTTATCTGCCCGATTTCAAGGACGTTATGGGTCAGATGGAGGCAAAATATGCGCTGGAAATTGCGGCGGCAGGCGGTCACAACATAATTATGGTAGGCCCTCCCGGTTCTGGTAAAAGTATGCTGGCAAAGCGTCTGCCCTCAATTCTTCCCGATATGACCTTTGAAGAAAGCCTGCGTACAACCGAGCTTTATTCCATAGCCGGTGCACTGCCCGAGGGTGTTTCGCTTATTACCGAAAGACCCTTCCGCGCACCTCATCATACCGTATCACCCGCAGGTCTTTCCGGCGGCGGTGCCATACCGAGGCCGGGCGAAATTTCCCTTGCCCACAACGGTGTTCTTTTCCTTGATGAGCTCCCCGAATTTTCAAGAGTTGCAATGGAAGTGCTTCGTCAGCCCATTGAAGACGGCAGGATAACCATTTCAAGGGCAAATGCATCCTTTACCTACCCCTGCTCCGCAATGGTGGTGTGTGCTATGAATCCCTGTCCCTGCGGATATCTGGGGCATCCCAAGCGTGAATGTACCTGCCCCGAAGGCTCGGCAAGACGCTACGTATCCCGAATTTCGGGTCCTATGCTGGACAGAATAGACATACATATCGAAGTGCCGCCCGTTGACTTTGAAAAGCTTTCAAGCAAGGTACCCTCCGAAAGCTCCGCCGAAATCAAAAAGCGTGTAAACGCCGCAAGAAAAATTCAGATTGAAAGGCTCCGAGGCTCGGGTATCACCTGCAACGCAAAAATGGATGCGGCAATGACCCGCGAATTCTGCCGACCTACCGCAGATGCTCTTGTTATGCTTGAGAAAATTTTCAATAAGCTTGATTTTTCCGCAAGAGCATACGATAAAATTCTGCGCGTGTCAAGAACCGTTGCCGACCTTGAAAACGCTCAGCACATTGAGGCTTCCCACATAGCACAGGCGGTGCAGTACAGAAGCCTTGACAGAAAACTCTGGCACAGATAAATAAATGTTGATAATTAGCGAATTATATTGTATAATATATTGATACTTTTATATATGGAGAAAAGATATGTTAAGACTTGAAAATGTATCTTTCAAGGTTGAGGCTGAAGGCTCAATCCTTGAAATTATCGATAATGTCAGCCTTGAAGTGCCCGACGGTGAATTCGTTGTCATCACGGGTCCCAACGGCGGCGGCAAATCCACTCTCGCACGCCTTATTATGGGCATTGAAAAGCCCACAGGCGGCAAGATTTATTACAACGATGTTGATATCACCGACCTTTCCGTAACCGAGAGAGCAAAGCTTGGTATAGGCTATGCATTCCAGCAGCCTCCCCGATTCAAGGGACTTACCGTGCGCAGACTTCTTTCCCTTGCGGCAGGAAGCGAGCTTCCCGTTGACGAATGCTGCGGATATCTTACAAGCGTGGGTCTTTGCTCAAAGGATTACCTTAACCGTGAAATGGACTACTCCCTTTCGGGCGGCGAGGCAAAGAGAATTGAAATTGCAACCCTTATGGCACGCAAGCTGGGTCTTGCAATTTTTGATGAGCCCGAAGCAGGCATCGACCTGTGGAGCTTTTCAATGCTTGTTGAATCCTTCAAGGCAATGAGCAAGGGCAGCCACAAGAGCGTTATCATCATCTCACATCAGGAGCGCATTATGCAGCTTGCGGATAAGATGATTGTTATTGCAGACGGCCACGTAAGAGACAGCGGCACAAAGGATGAGATTTTCCCCAGACTTATGGGCGAATTCAACGAAAACTGCGGTTTCAGAGGTAAGGAGGGTTAATCAATGGAAAGAATAGACAGCCAGCTTCTTGAATCCGTTGCAGACCTTCACGAGGTACCTGCAGGAGCATACAATATCAGAAAAAACGGTGAAGGCTTTGCAAGACAGTCTACTGCCAATATTGAAATCGTTTCAAAAACAGACAAGCCCGGTATTGACATCATTGTTGCACCCGGCACAAAAAACGAAAGCATTCACATCCCCGTTATCATCACCGAAGCAGGCGTAAACGACCTTGTTTACAATGATTTTTATATCGGCGAGGATGCAGACGTGCTTATCGTTGCAGGTTGCGGAATTCATAACAGCGGTGACGAAAAGTCACAGCACGACGGTATACACACCTTCCATATCGGCAAAAACGCCCGCATAAAGTACGTTGAAAAGCATTACGGTCAGGGCGACGGCAAGGGAGAAAGAATCCTCAACCCCGTAACCTATGTTGAGCAGGATGAAGGCTCGGTATGCGAAATGGAAATGGTGCAGATTAAGGGCGTTGATTCAAGCGTGCGTGACACAAAGGCACATCTTGCCGCAGGGGCAAAGCTTATTGTTACGGAGCGTTTGCTTACACACGGCAATCAGTACGTACGCTCGGATATGGACGTTTATCTCGACGGCGAGGATGCATCTTCACAGATTATTTCTCGCTCAGTTGCAAAGGATAACTCAAAGCAGATTTTCCATCCCAACGCAATAGGCAATGCAAAGTGCAGAGCACACGTACAGTGCGACTCAATTATTATGGACGACGCAACCGTCAGCTCAATCCCCGCAATTACCGCAAACTCGGCGGATGCACAGATTGTTCACGAGGCGGCTATCGGCAGAATCAATAACGACCAGCTTATCAAGCTGATGACCTTCGGAATGAACGAAGAGGAAGCAGAGGAAGTTATTATTCAGGGCTTCCTTAAATAAAAATAAAAGCAGGTATCAGCAGCCGAGTGTTCATAAGGACACTCGGCTGTTTTATTAGCTGTACAGCGGGTTGTATTGCTTCACAGACGACAACAAACCAGCCCCAAAAAGCTAAGGCGCACTTGCTCACCATCATAGTGGCGGAGCAGTGCGCTCTTTCAGATTAGAAGTCAACCTTATACTTATTTTCACTTAATGGGAATATTTTTGTTATTGTGAAGTTTTTTATACTTAGACTTTATTGAAATATCAAGGTAAATTGCATCTTCTATTGATTGGTTAACCTTTAATACTCGACCGTCCGCAGTATAATACCTGATAAGCTGTTGTTGTGGTTTCTCTTCACAAGAAACAAATTCATCATAAGTATAATGGTTCTCTTTACCTAAGAAAGTAGTTTCAATAATTTTTTCATCATTATACAGAATCTTCACATTTTTCCATGCTATAATCAAAAAAATTCCAAGCAGCGAAAAAAAGAGCCATAATACAGGCACCCAAACGGGAGCTTTAAGCAATAAAGATAAAACAAAAATCATTAAAGTAAAAATAATTGTTATTATTCCTACAACCAGAGTGTAATCAGGTAAAGAAACACATTTATAACCCTCGTGGTGTTTAGCGGTTGATTTGCCTAACGGACTTTTTTGAAACAGCGATATTATCAACTGTGTCAGATGACGAATAAACATATATACCACCTTTTTACCAATATCTGAATTATTATAACACAATCAAGCACATTTTAAAGAAACACAGCCTTATATACATTCAGCTATGTAAAACCTGCATTTTTTATTGTGTTCTCCGCCAGTGGAATAAGTATTGCTGCGCTATACCTCTTACACCCTCTGTGCATTCGGGCAAGCCTTCGGGATACATCTCCGCCATAATACGCTTTACCCACACGTCAACGGGGAATGCATCCGCCTTGCCGAAGCCGTAAAGAAGGGCACACTGTGCAACCTTTTCACCCACTCCCTTGATTTTTATAAGCTCATCCCTGCCTTCTTCAAGGCTTGCAGAATAAATTTTTTCAAAATCAATTTCCCCGTTTGCAACTTTTTGCGCGGCATCAATGATGTATTTCGCTCTGAAGCCTGCCCTTATGGGAGCAATACCCTCGACCCCTGCTTCTGCTATCTTTTCGGGAGTGGGAAAGGAATAATCATCACCGCCCAGATTCTCACCGAGAAGTCGGCAAAGGCGGTCAATTATTCCTTTTATTCGGGGTATGTTGTTATTTGCGGAAATTATGAAGGAGCAGATTGCCTCCCAGGGCTCCTGCTTCAGCAGACGTATTCCGCTGCATTCCTCAACCGCCTTTTTCAAATGAGGGTCTGCCGAAAGCCTTTCACAAAGCTCTCCGTAATTGCGGTCAAGGTCAAAATAGGGCTTCCATATGTTTTCAAAATCTTCCTCATCCGTACCTATGAAGGTTATTTCGTTGCCCTCCTGTGAAAGCGTAAGCGGTCTGCCGAAAGCAACGCCGTGCCATTCATTTTCAGCGGTCTGAACCCATCGGAATGCCTGACCGCAATCGAGGGTACGGGCTAAATCAAAGCAGGAATTTTTCACTTTTATCCCTTTTTCACAAGTCAGAATTTCGGTATTCATAACATTCTCCGTTTTGTAATATTTTAGCATTGTTCACAAAAAAGTTGCCATAATTTCAGCGACTTTTCTCGACATTTTGTAAAGTTTGTATAACCTTTGGTATATTCTTTTTTGGAAAAATAAAGTTTTCCACACCGATTTTCCCACAAAACTAAGGCGTTTCAGGGGAAGTTATCCCCCTTTTCCACACGGTTATCCACTTTTTCGGAGTGAAAAGCGCAATATACAGTTTGTATATTTATCTTCCCGTTTCAGCAGAATAATTCCACTCGGTTTTGCCAAAAATAACATAGAATTGCAGTGAAAGGGGAAATTTTTTTGATTAAAGGCGTTAATCGACAGGTGGTTGAAATTTCGCAGACTCAGTGCGAATATTTTGAAAAGGTTCTGTTCTTCATAAAGCCCGAATATTCCGCCGTCAGCGAGGGGGATTTAAGGGAAAGGGCATCGATTATTGCCCAGGGTGTAGGTATACCTCCTGCGGCAAGGCTGAAAAAAAGCAGACTCCGTCTTGCTCTGAGTATGAGTGCCGCCGCCTGTGCAGGCGCAGTAGTCAGCGGTACGATTTTTCTTCTGACCTCATTCTTTTGAGCTTTTGCAGAAAGCCTTCATAACACACTCACCGCATTTGGGTCTGCCCGAAACACAGGTATCTCTGCCGTGAAGCACGCATCGATGGCAGAAATCGTTGCTTTCTTCGGGAGGAAGAATCTCGCGAAGCTTCATCTCAACCTTGTAGGGGTCTTTTGTTGAAACAAGTCCGAGCAGGTTTGATATTCTTATAAGATGTGTATCCGCAACAACGGCAGGCTTGCCGTATACGTCGCCTACAATAAGATTGGCTGTTTTTCTGCCTACTCCGGGCAGGCTTGTCAGGTCTTCAATGTTATCCGGCACCTTGCCGTCAAAATCCGCAAGCATTTTCCGGCACATACCAATTATATCCCGTGCCTTAGCTCTGAAAAATCCGCATGAATGAATTATTTCTTCAACGTCTTCAACGTCTGCGGCGGCAAAATCCTCCATGGTTTTATACTTTGCAAATAAATGCGGTGTTACAAGGTTGACCCTTGCATCTGTGCATTGCGCCGAAAGTCGGGTTGCAATAATCAGCTGCAAAGGGTTTTCTGCGTTAAGGGAGCATATTGAATCGGGATATTTCTCCTTCAGTGCATTAACCGCAAGCAAGGCTCTTTCTTTATCTGTCATTTTACGCACCTCACATTCACATCTGACAATAATTATATTATAATGCGCGCAGAATTTAAAGACACAATTTAAATTTACTGTGAATTTTCAGCATATGCAAATAAAAACAGTTGATTTTAACCCGGATTTATGTTACGATAAATTGCGACTGTTATTATATAATAGGGGGATTACATATGAAAAATAAATTTACTGCAAGGCTCTGCATCGTAATGTGCCTTGTTCTTGCAATTTCGTGCTTCACCGCCTGTAAGGTCAAGCCCGATAATAATTCAACAACCACTCTTGCAGGTGACGACTGGCAGTCAGACTCTGGCTATAACAAGGTAGTTATCAGCCAGGCTGAGCTTGTTGACCTTGTTGAAGATGCTCTGGGCAACGATATGCCCGAAAACTTCAACGGCGACCTTAATACCCTTACTCCCGAACAGCTTGAAAAGGTTGAAAACCACGCTAAGGATGAGGGTCTTACCGTTGAAAAGGATCAGAACGGCGACACGGTTATCAAAAAGGAAGAAATTCCCGTAACAGAGGCACCCAAGGAAGAGGTTGAGGATCTTTTCAACAAGCTTTCAATCAAAGACCCCAGCAACCTTTCAAGCGAAGAGTTTGAGGAGCTTTCAAAGGCAGCAGGCAACGAAGGTCTTATCGTTCAGACCAAGCCCGACGGCGAGGTTGTTGTTGTGAAGCCTGTTACCACCACAAGAATCATTACCCAGGCTTCCGAAGAAACAACAAACAAAGTAAAGCCTCCCAAAACGACAAAGGGCACAACCTCTGTTTATAAGCCCCCCGTTCATCAGACTGCCGCACCTATGGGCACGTCAACACAGATTTCGGTTTCAACTCTTTCCGACGGCTGGATTACCAACTACGGCATCAAGGGTCACACTGTTTTTGTTGACAACGCAGTAACAAAAGACGGCGGCACCGTTGCGGTAGGCGTTACAACCGACGGCGGCGCAGGTACTGCAGTTATTGTTAAGTACAATGAAAAAGGCAAGGTGCAGTGGGAAGATACCATCGGCGGCAACAATCAGGTTTCGCTTGACGGTGTTACCGTGCTTAGCGACGGCAGCATTGTTGCGGTAGGCAGTACTCTTGCAACAGATATTGCAACCCCCGACGAATACGTATGCGATACAACCGTTGAAGGCGTTGTTGTTAAATATTCAAAGAACGGTGACAGACAGTGGCTTAAGATTATCGGCGGCAGCGGAAGTGATATCTTCTATGCGGTTGATGCAACTCCCGACGGCGGCTTTGTTGCAGGCGGTAAAACCACTTCAAAGGACGGTCATTTCTCAGGCCTCAGCGAGCACAACACAAAGGCTTTTATTGTTAAATTCAGCGCAAACGGCAGCATTGAATGGAAAAATTGCCTCGCAGGTAAAATTCACTGTGCGGTACGCGGTATTGCCGTAAACTCAGCAGGCGATATCTTTACCGTTATGGAAAACAATAATACCGACGGCGATTTTGCACAGTTCAATCTTCCCGGAAACAAGAGAATGGGCGTTGTTGCAAAGTTCAGCTCAGGCGGCAAGCTTCAGTGGGCAAATGCTCTTTATGAAAGCGGCCTTACAAACATTCACGGCGTTACATACACCGATGACGGCGGTTGCGTTGTTGCAGGTCAGTATTCGGCAACTGCCAAGGAAGGCAACATTTACAGCTTCAAGAAAATCTTCAACGGCGGCACCGGCGGAACTTATGACGGCGTTATCGTTAAATACAAGGCAGACGGTGCAATGTCCTGGATGACTCCTCTCATCGGCTTTGAAAGTGATTTCATCACCGATATCACAAGAATTTCAAACGGTTATGCGATATGCGGTTACTCCGCTTCATCAAACCGTGACTTCCAGGGTCTGGGCAAGGGCGATTACGATGCTTTTGTTTACACTCTCAACAAATACGGCGAGCTTGAAAAGGTTCACACCTTCGGCGGCTCGGCTGCGGATAACACAAGAACTCTTTGTGCAAGTGGCGATATGCTCTATGTAGGCGGTTCAACCAACTCCACAGACGGCGCATTTGCAGGTCTTACACCTGCAGCCACAGCAGACCATGCGGCAGCCGTAATGCGTTGCTACAAACTCTCATAAAATAATACAGGGCTGACTCAACTGAGTCAGCCCTCTTTTTTATCCAGCAAGTGCGTAAAACGCAACAGTTACTACGCCAAGCACCATAATTGCACAAAGCACAAGTGCCGTGATGCGTACAAATAAATTATGTCCCTTCATCTTACCCTCCGTAATGATTTTTCTGTCTATTATAATAAACCCTGAGCGCCGTATTGTCAATAAAATTTCCGTTGACTATTTTTTACCCGTTTGTTATACTTCAAGGTGGATATTTCAGGAAGGAGAATTCAAAATGAGCGCATTTTCACTTATGCTTAATCAGATTCTTTCATTCATATTTGCCGTAGTGCTTATTCCCTTTTCGGCACTGACTCACGGAATTGACCTTATTTCTGTTGACGGCAGAACCGATACCGCCAAAACCAACGTGGTGGGAATAGGTGCATATTTTCGCTCACAGGGTATGACAAGCGACGGTGAAACCCTTTATTTTTCATCAAAAACAACGATTATCCGTACCGAAGCTGATGCAAAAACCCTTATCAATGCCAATTACTCCGCAATTCCGGATGAACTCAAGGAGCTTGGTATAAAGCATATCGGCGGTCTGAGCTGTTATAACGGATACATTTATGCAGGTCTTGAAGACAGCAAGGTGTGGGATTATCCCATTGTGGGTATTTATGATGCCCAGACCCTTGAACTCGTTGATTATTACATTATGGATAGTGAAAAGATAACAAGAGGCTTGCCCTGGGTATGTGTCAACAGCGAAAACGGCTATCTTTACTGCACAGACCATTCAAAAAATCCCACAAAACTTCTTGTTTATGACACTGCAAAAGAAATGGCTTTTGTTGAAGAGGTTATGCTTGAAAGCTCTCCCTATGCAATTCAGGGTGCGGAATTCCTTAACGGCAAAATTTATGCCGCAACCAACGACGATACTCAGGCAATTTATATAATCGATCCCGTTACGGGCGGTGTTGAAAAGCTTCTTGACCGTAACCTTACAGGCGGAAGCGAAGGCGAAGGAATGACCTTCATAATAAAAGACGGAAAGCCCGTGCTTACGGCTATGGATATGGGTCCCCTTTTCATAAATGCATTTGTGCGTGAATATCCTTTTGAGTAAACCGTCGCGGAAGGAGAAGATAAAATGAAAAACAAAGCGATACCCATTGCAGTGGGTGCTGTTGCCGTCATTTTGGTGGGAATTGTTGCGGCATTGGGCATAAAAATGAACTCAAGCCCTGCCATTGAACCTGCACAGGGTACAACACAGGCTGAAACCACAGCTCAAATCACATATCCCGTTTATGAGGAAACACGGTTTTCTTTACCTGATCAAATTATAGTACAGGACAGAATCGAACCCGAAACCACTCCGTCAACCGCACCGTCTGAAACCGAAAAGGCAACAGAAACAACAACCCTTGCTGAAAAGCTTACTCAGGTTGCAACAACGGCTGTGAACAAGGCGTTCAAGGAGGTTTTCACCTTACCCAAGGCGCCCAAATACGTTCCCCCCGATACAGACCTGAACTTCGCTCAAATCAACCTTGCATCCTATAAGTTCAACCCAGACGGCAATTTCTACTACACGGACGACAAAGAATGCTGGCAGAAAAACTTCGGCTTCAACGAGGTTTACGATACGTTTGCGCCCGTCACAATGATGTATTACGATACCGTACGCACCACCTTTGAATACGGCGGCAAGGAATGGATGATTCAGACCTGGAAGGGTCAGTACGGCGTAATGTTTGTCGGCGGTGAGGTGGGTGTTTACACCAGACCTTTGGGCAGTATCGGCTCACATTATATATGTGCCGACAAGGAAGACTGGCTTTATATGGAAACCGCCTTTATGTGGGATGAATACGGCAACGGCGAATACCGTGCGGTGTTCAACCGTGATTACGATAAATACTGGTGGGCAACGGGCTTTGTTGTAGGCTTCCCCAACGGTAGCCTGCGTAAAACCCTTACAGAGTTCAGACTAGTGACACACATTACATTCAAGGATACGGAAATGGCAGATGCTTTCTGCAATGCCTTTGAGGCAAACGGCTTCACAAGGGTTTCGAAACTTAACAACAATTCACCCGATACCTTTGTGCAGGTTGGCCCCGACGTTGCATTTGTGTGGCAGAATATAAATCAAAAATAAAAATAAGGCGTACACTTCAATGATGTGTACGCCTTTATCTTTTGTTAACTTACTTTATAACTCTTGCTCTGATTGCGCCTTCAACTGCGGTATTGAATTCCTTATCGGTATCGATTACGGTGTAACCCATATCCTTCTTGTTTGCGGTGAAGATTGAAGCAATCTCTGCACCTGCTGCCTTTGCGGCGGCTTCTGCCTTAACCGCAAATTCATCTGCATTTTCCTTATGGATAAAGCAGGTACGAACTGCAAACTCACTTGCAAGGCGGGCATTGGGAAGGTTAACGGAATTTTTGATTTCACCTTTGAGAAGATATAAGGCAACTTCTGTCGCTGCCATCATTGCACAGTTTTCTTCGCTTTCGGGAGTTGATGCGCCAAGGTGAGGAATAGCTGTTACGCCTTCTGCACCAAGCTGCTCATCTGTGGGGAAGTCTGTTACGTAAGCGCCTGCTTTTCCGCTTGCAAGAGCATCAACAATATCCTTTGATGCAACAAGCTCGCCACGGGCAAAGTTAAGAATTCTTACGCCGTCCTTCATCTTTGCGATGGTTTCGGCATTAATCATTCCTCTTGTACCGTCGTTGAGAGGAGCGTGGAGTGTGATATAATCGCTCTTTGCAAAAATCTCGTCAAGCTCAACAAGTGTTACATCTGTCTTACCTGCAGCAAAGGGGTCATATGCAATAACGTCCATACCAAGTGCCTCTGCGCTTTCGGCAACCATTGCTCCGATTGCACCCAGACCTACAATACCCAGGGTCTTGCCGAGAATTTCGGGGCCTGCAAAGTTGCCCTTACCCTTTTCAACAAGCTTACCTACGTTTTCGCCCTCGCCCTTGAGAGTTTTGCACCAATCCATTGCTGCGGCAACCTTTCTTGAAGCAAGGAAAAGAGAGCAGATAACAAGCTCCTTAACTGCGTTTGCGTTTGCGCCGGGAGTGTTGAAAACAACAACGCCCTTGTCACTGCAAGCAGGAATGGGAATGTTATTTACGCCTGCGCCTGCTCTTGCGATTGCAACCGTGTTCTCTGCAAGCTCATATTCGTGCATTGAAGCTGAACGAACAAGGATTGCATCGGGATTTTCGATTGCATCTCCGCAGGTGAAAAGCTCACTGTCAAGACGGTCAAGACCGTTCTTGGAAATCTTATTTAAGGTTAAAATGTTATACATTGTAAACTCCCCTTATCAGTTATTCTTTTCGAATTCAGCCATAAATTCAACAAGCTTTTCAACACCTTCGATGGGCATTGCGTTATAGATTGAAGCCCTCATACCGCCGACTGAACGGTGACCCTTGAGGTTAACAAAGCCTGCTGCTGTTGCATCCTTAACGAACTTTGCGTTAAGCTCGTCGCTTTCGGTAACGAAGGTAACGTTCATCATTGAACGGTCGCTCTTCTTAACGGGGTTGTTGAACATCTTGCTGTTGTCGATGAAATCATAGAGAATTGAGCATTTCTTTTCGTTGTGAAGCTTCATTGCTTCAAGGCCGCCCAGATTCTTTATCCATTCAAGCACAAGCTTGCACATATAAATGGAGTAGCAAGGGGGTGTGTTATACATTGAATCATTGTCTGCAAGGGTCTTATAATCCAGCATTGTGGGAGTGTAATCCCTTGCGTTGCCAAGAAGATCCTCACGAACGATAACAACGGTAAGACCTGCAGGTGCAACATTCTTCTGTGCTCCGCCGTAGATAACGCCGTACTTTGAAACATCCATAGGCTCTGAAAGGAAGCAGGATGAAACGTCTGCAACCAGAGGAACATTGCCTGTGTCGGGAAGCTCAGTAAAACGTGTGCCGTAAATTGTATTGTTCTGGCAGATGTAGAAATAGTCTGCATCGGGTGTGAAATCAGCCTTGTTAAGCTCGGGGATGCAGGAGAAATTCTGCTCCTTTGATGAACCTACCACCTTGATTTCGCCGTATTTTGTGGCTTCCTTGTATGCCTTGGTTGAGAACTGACCCGAAAGAACGTAGTCAGCCTTGCCGCTGCCGTTGAGGAAGTTGAGGGGGATAGCCGCAAACTGTGTTGATGCGCCGCCCTGGCAGAAGATAACCTTATAGTTATCGGGGATACCCATAACCTCTTTGAAAAGGTCACGGGCACCGAAGATGATTTCTTCATAAACCTTTGAACGGTGGCTCATTTCAAGCACAGACTGTCCGCTGCCCTTGTAATCAAGCATTTCCGCGGCTGCTCTGTTAAGCACGCTTTCGGGAAGCATTGAGGGACCTGCTGAAAAATTATAAACTCTTGCCATTTATTTTCATCCTTCCAAAAATTATTCTATATTATTTTATTCCTCGGTTGCGCTGATTGCTATTCCCAGATCATCAAGCTGAATTCCGTCAACAACTGCGGGGCATTCCGTCATGGGCTCGCTTGCATTCTGAACCTTGGGATATGCAATAACGTCTCTGAGTGACTCACTGCCAAGCATCTGCATAACAAGTCTGTCAAGACCGATACCCATACCGCCGTGAGGAGGTGCACCGTATTTGAAGGCATCGAGAAGATAGCCGAATTTGTTGTGTGCCTCTTCATCCGAAAGACCGAGAAGCGAGAAGATTCTTGCCTGAAGGTCGGGATTGGTGATTCTGATTGAGCCCGAGCAAAGCTCAACGCCGTTGAGAACAAGGTCGTATGCCTTTGCTCTGACAGCACCCTTGTCGCTTTCAAGGTAATCAAGACATTCATCCATAGGTGAGGTGAACGGATGATGCATTGCAACAAACTGCTGTGCATCCTCATCCCAATCAAAGAAGGGGAATTCCGTAATCCAGAGAAGATTATACTGCTTTTCGGGAATAATATCAAGTTTTTTCGCAACAGCCTGACGAAGTGCACCAAGCACCGAAAGAACGGTTGAATTCTTGCCGTCACCGATAATGAGAACAACGTCGCCTGCTTTTGCATCCGCTTTTTCAAGCAGTGCGTTCATCTCGTCCTCGGTAAGGAACTTTGCAAATGACGAAGCCATCGTGCCGTCATCGTTCATTCTTACCCAGGCAAGACCCTTTGCACCGATGCCTCTTACCATTTCGGTAAGCTTATCAATCTCTTTTCTTGTGAGTGTATTTACCGCACCCTTAGCGGTGATACCTCTTACACTGCCACCTGCTTCAAGTGCACCTGTGAACACGCCGAAGCCGCAGCCCTTTACGGTTTCGCTAAGGTCATAGATTTCCATGCCGAAGCGGGTATCGGGCTTGTCACTGCCGTAACGCTCCATAGCCTCTTTGTAAGTAAGTCTGGGCAGAGGAAGCTGAATATCAACGCCCAGAGCCTCTTTGAAAACTCTTGCCATATAGCCTTCACCGATTGCAAGAACGTCCTCCATATCAACGAAAGACATTTCAAGGTCAATCTGAGTGAATTCGGGCTGACGGTCTGCACGAAGATCTTCGTCGCGGAAGCAACGGGCAATCTGCATATATCTGTCAAAGCCTGCAACCATTGAAAGCTGCTTGTAAAGCTGGGGTGACTGGGGAAGCGCATAGAACTTACCCTTGTGGATACGGCTGGGAACAAGATAGTCTCTTGCGCCTTCGGGGGTTGATTTAATAAGAATGGGAGTTTCAATTTCGATGAAACCGTTTTCGTCAAAATAGTCTCTTGTGATTTTGGTAATCTTGTGGCGGAGAAGAATGTTTTTCTGAAGGTCAGGTCTGCGAAGGTCAAGATAGCGGTATTTGAGCCTTGTAAGCTCTGCCGTCTGGCAATCCTCAATAATTTCAAAGGGAGGAGTTTCGCTCTTTGCAAGGATACGAAGGTCAGTAACCTCAATTTCAATCTCACCTGTGGGAATTTCGGTGTTCTTTGCGGAGCGCTCTCTTACAACACCCTGAGCCATAAGGACGTATTCACTTCTTGCCGAAGCCGCCTTTTCAAAAACATCCTTTGAGGTTGATTCGTCAAAAGCAAGCTGAACAATGCCTTCTCTGTCACGAAGGTCAATAAATATAAGTGCGCCAAGGTCTCTCTGACGCTGCACCCAGCCTGCGACGGTTACGGTTTTGCCTGCATCCGAAAGACGAAGGTCGCCGCAATAGTTTGTACGTTTAAGTCCTGTCATAAAGTCCATTTTATTTTCTGTCCTTTCCTTATTCGCCGATATTGAACAGTGCCGAAAGGTCAACACCTTCAAGACCGCCCAGGCTTTCGCCCAGTGCCGCAGTTTCCTGACGGAGAAGGAATTCCATAAAGTTTTCGGCAAGGTCGGCAAGTTCAACCTCGGTTGCTTCGCCGCTGTCCATATTCTTTATCTTTGCTTTGCCCGATGCAATTTCGTCATCACCGAGCACCATCGTATATTTCGCACCGATTTTATCGGCAAACTTCATCTGTGCTTTCAGCGAACGGCCTACAACGTCAGTCTGTGCGCTGATACCGCCTGCACGAAGGTCGGCAACGATTGCCGCCGCCTCATAAGAAGCATTTTCGCCCATGGGAGCAATGTAAATATCACAGCCCGAGGGTTTGGGAAGTTCGATTCCCTGAGCTTCAAGAAGCATAAGCAGTCTGCCTGTGCCGAGACCGAAGCCCAGCGAAGGAACGTGAGGTCCGCCCAATTCTTCAATAAGTCCGTCATATCGTCCGCCGCCGCAAACGGTACCCTGAGCACCGATATCCGTTGAAACGAACTCAAAAACGGTTCTTGTATAATAGTCAAGTCCTCTTACGATACGGGGATTGACGGTATATTCAATGTTCATTTTTTCAAGATACTTCTTGACGCTCTCAAAGTGATTTGAGCAATCCTCGCAGATATAATCGATTATTGCAGGTGCACCCTCTGCAATTTCTTTGCAGACAGGGCTTTTGCAGTCAAGAATTCTCATAGGATTTTTTTCAAGTCTGCCGAGACAGGTGGGGCAAAGCTCATCCTTCCTTGCCTCAAAATATTCCTTGAGTGCGGCGTGATAATTCTTACGGCATTCGGGGCAGCCGATTGAATTAAGCTGAAGCTCAATGCCTTCAACGCCGAGGAAGGCAAAAATTTCGTTGGCAAGTGAAATAACCTCGGCATCTGCCGCAGGATGCGCCGCACCCAGCATTTCAACGCCGAACTGCTGAAATTCTCTCCATCTGCCTGCCTGAGGCTTTTCGTAGCGGTAGCAGTTAAGTATATAGCAAAGCTTCTGGGGAAGAGCTTCGTTGAAAAGACCGTGTTCAAGGAATGCTCTTGCCGCACCTGCGGTGCCTTCGGGACGAAGAGTGATTGAACGTCCGCCCTTATCGTCGAAGGTATACATCTCCTTCTGAACAACGTCTGTTGTTTCGCCCACACCTCTCTGGAAAAGCTCAGTATGTTCAAAAACGGGAGTTCTTATTTCTCTGAAGCCGAACTTTGCGGCAATATCACGCAAAGTCTGTTCGATAAACTGATTTTTATAAACCACGTCGGGCAGGATATCCTGAGTACCCTTGATGGCTTTTGTCACAAGTGCCATAATCTATCTTCCTATCTCAAAAAATCACAGGGTCGTCTTTGATAAGACGACCCCGAAAATCTGCAATTCTGCCAAAAGGAGCGCCCTGCAAATGAATGCTTACGCGTTTGACCTGACGATTTCACGCCAATCAAGGTCGCCTCTGGCAAGTGAATGTATAAGCGCCTCAGCCGTTGCAATGTTAGTTGCAACAGGAACGTTGTGTACGTCGCAAAGCCTGAGAAGGGTTGCTTCGTTGGGCTCGTGAGGCTTGGCTGTTAAGGGGTCACGGAAAATCAGCAGAAGATCGATTTCATTGCAGGCAATTCTTGACGCAATCTGCTCATCGCCGCCCTGAGAACCGCTTAAAAATCTTGTTATGTCAAGTCCTGTTGCTTCGGCAACCATTTTACCCGTTGTACCTGTTGCATAAATATTGTGTCGGCTCAGAACTCCGCAATAAGCTATGCAAAACTGAATCATCAGTTCTTTTTTGGCATCATGTGCAAGTATGGCAATATTCATCTGCTGTTCCTCCTTGTTTATTCGTCAAAATCATACTTATTTCACTAATTCCATATAATAATAACAAATATGATTTAATATGACAAGACCCAAATCAAAAAAAATTTATATTATTTTTTTCAGGTCTTGTATAATTATTTTTTGGAAATTATTCCTCGGCAGTAACTTCGGTATCCTCGCCGTCTTCGTCTGCAGGCTCTGCCGATTCCGCAGGCTCGCCTTCATTCTTGACCGCAACGGCAGTGATAAGCTTTTCGCCCTCGGTAACCTTCATTACACGAACACCCTTTGAGGGTCTTGCGCAAAGTCTTATTGTTTCCATTGCGATACGGATGATAATGCCGTCGGAGGAGATAAGCATAAGGTCATCCGCAGGGTCAACAACCTCAATTGCCGCAACGTCACCGTACTTGGCAATATGGTAGTTTGTAAGACCCGAACCGCCTCTGTTCTGAATTCTGTAATCCTCGATATCGCTGAGTCTGCCGTAGCCCGTTTCGCTGACGGTAAGCACCTTCATACCATCTCTGAGGATATCCATACCGATTACGCAGTCGCCTTCTTTGAGTCTGAGTGCACGTACGCCTCTTGCAGTACGTCCGATAACTCTTGCATCGTCCTCACGGAATGCGATTGCCATACCCTTTTTGGTTGCAACGATAAGATTATCGCCGCCTTCGGTAAGCTTAACCCATACAAGCTCGTCATCATCGTCAAGGTTGATTGCAATAACGCCGTTTCTGCGTACGTTCTTATAAGCATCAAGCTCGGTACGCTTGATGATACCGTTTCTTGTGAGCATACACAGATAATAGTTATCCTCTCCGAATTCGGGAACTCTTATCATCGCAGATACTCTTTCGCCTTCCTCAACGGGAAGAAGGTTAACGATGTTCATACCCTTGCTCTGGCGTGAGCCTTCGGGGATTTCATAGCCCTTGAGTCTGTACGTCTTACCCTTTGTGGTGAAGAACATAATATAATCGTGAGTTGAGCAGGTGAACATCGTTTTAACAATGTCCTCCTCGCGTCGGGTAAGACCCTTGACGCCTCTGCCGCCTCTGTTCTGCTGCTTGTATTCATCCATGGGAATACGCTTGATGTAGCCCATATCAGTAAGTGTGAATACGCAGGTTTCTTCCGGGATAAGATCTTCGATATCAACCTCACCCGAAACATTGACGATTTCGGTTCTTCTTTCATCCGCAAATCTGTCACGGATGTTGAGCGCTTCTGTTTTAACGATATCAAGAACTCTTGCTTCACTTGCAAGAATATCGTTGTAATCGGCAATCTTTTCCTTAAGCTCGTCAAGCTCGTTTGTAATCTTGAGAATTTCAAGACCTGCCAGCTGACCCAGACGGAATGCTACGATAGCCGCAGCCTGAGGATCGTCAAAGCCGAACTGCTCCATAATGGCAACCTTTGCTTCTGCCTGGCCGCCCTTACAGGCTCTGATGGTGGCAATAATATCGTCAACAATATCAATAGCCTTTGCAAGACCTTCAAGGATATGCGCTCTGTCCATGGCCTTCTTGAGGTCGTATCTTGTTCTGCGGATTATAACCTCTTCCTGGAACTTGATATAGTGACCGAGAACCTCTTTGAGAGTGAGCTGCTTGGGCTCACCGTTAACGAGAGCAATCATTATTGCGCCGAAGGTATCCTGAAGCTGTGTATATGAGAAAAGCTGATTGAGAACAACCTGAGGATTTGCGTCTCTCTTAAGGTCGATTGAAATCAGCATACCCTTCTTTGACGAGTAGTCGTTAACGTCGGCAATGCCTTCAACTCTCTTATCCTTAACAAGGTTTGCAATGCTTTCGATAAGCCTTGCCTTGTTGACCATATAGGGAATTTCGGTTACCTGAATTTCAAATCTGCCGTTTTTCTTTTCGACTATTTCGGTTTTCGCACGCATTGTGATTTTGCCTCTGCCTGTTGCATAGGCTGATCTTATGCCTGCTCTGCCCATAATAAGTCCCTTTGTGGGGAAATCGGGGCCTTTGATATGCTCCATAAGACCGTCAAGGTCGATATCGGGGTTATCAATCATCGCACACATACCGTCGATGACCTCGCCCAGATTGTGAGGAGGAATGTTGGTCGCCATACCGACAGCGATACCAACCGAACCGTTCACAAGCAGGTTGGGGAATCTTGAAGGAAGAACGGCAGGCTCTTTAAGACGGTCGTCGTAGTTGGTGGTGAAATCAACGGTATCCTTATCGATATCCGTAAGCATTCTCACTGCCATTCGGCTCATTCTTGATTCTGTGTATCTGTAAGCCGCAGCAGGGTCGCCGTCGATTGAACCGAAGTTACCGTGGCCGTCAACAAGCGTGTATCTCATCGAGAAGCTCTGTGCAAGACGAACCATTGCATCGTAAACCGATGCGTCACCGTGGGGATGATATCTGCCGAGAACGGAACCGACGGTATCCGCACACTTTCTGTATGCCTTGTCGGGTGTAAGACCGTTTTCGTGCATTGTGTAAAGAATTCTTCTGTGAACGGGTTTGAGACCGTCTCTTACATCGGGAAGAGCACGGGATGTAATAACCGACATAGAGTAGTCAAGGAAGGCCTGACGTACTTCTTTGTTAAGGTCAACATTAATAATTTTCTGGGTATCTCTTGCGTCGCCGAAACTCATATTCAATCAGTCCTTTCCTTAAATATCAAGATTTGAAACGTACTTAGCGTTTGTTTCAATAAATTCACGTCTGGGTTCAACCTTATCACCCATAAGGATTGAGAAGGTTTCATCTGCTTCCATTGCATCTTCAAGAGTTACGCGGAGCATAATTCTTGTTGCAGGGTCCATAGTGGTTTCCCAAAGCTGTTCGGGGTCCATTTCACCGAGACCTTTGTAGCGCTGAATATCACAGCTTCCGCCAAGCTCTTCAATCTTTTCGTCTCTCTCCTGGTCTGAGAAAGCATAAGCAAACTTCTTGCCCTTGCTGACCTTATAGAGAGGAGGCTGTGCAAGGTAAATATGTCCTTCCTCGATAAGAGGACGCATATAGCGGAAGAAGAAGGTGAGAAGAAGGGTTCTGATATGAGCACCGTCAACGTCGGCATCGGCCATAATAACGATTTTTTCGTAACGGATTTTGCTGATATCAAAATCGTCGCCTATACCTGTGCCCAGTGCGGTAACAACGGGCTGAAGCTTGTCGTTGCCGATAACTCTGTCAAGTCTTGCCTTCTCAACGTTAAGCATTTTACCCCAGAGAGGAAGAATTGCCTGATAGGTTCTGTCTCTGCCTTCCTTTGCGGAACCGCCCGCAGAGTCACCCTCTACGATGTAAATTTCGGTGCCTTCAGCCTGCTTTTCGGTGCAGTCTGCCAGCTTGCCGGGAAGAGAGTTGCTTTCAAGACCGGATTTTCTTCTTGCCTGTTCACGGGCTTTTCTTGCGGCTTCTCTTGCTCTTGCAGCATCAAGCGCCTTCGAGAAAATAGCCTTTGCAACTGCGGGATTTTCTTCAAAATATGTCATCAGCTTGTCGTAAACAAGCGAATTTACAAGTGACTGAACGTCGGTATTTCCAAGCTTACCCTTGGTCTGACCTTCAAACTGCGCCTCCGTAAGCTTTACGGAAACAATGGCGGTAAGACCTTCTCTTACGTCGTCACCGCTGAGCTTTTTATCGCCGTCCTTGAGAATTTTATATTTCTTGCCGTAATCGTTGAATACTCTTGTGAGAGCATTTTTGAAGCCTGTTTCGTGAGTACCGCCGTCTACGGTGCGAACGTTATTTGCAAACGAGAGAATAAGCTCGTTGTAGCTGTCGTTATAGAGAAGGGCAATTTCAGCATATCTGTCGCCCTTTGCACCGGAGAAATGAACCGGCTTTTCGTGGAGAGGCGTAAGTGCTCTTGTAGCCGTAAGATACTCGGCAAAAGACGAAAGACCGCCCTCGTAGCAGTAAACTCTCTCGATTATGTTTTCGGGGTCTCTGCTGTCCTTAAGACTGATTGAGAGACCTGCATTGAGGAATGCAGACTCACGGAGTCTTCTTTCAAGCGTATCAAAGTCATAAACCGTAGTTTCCTGGAATATCTTTGCATCGGGCTTAAAGCGTATGAAAGTACCCGTTGCTTCAGTATCGCCTACGATTTCAAGATTTGTTTCAATGTTACCGCCGTTAACAAAACGCTGACGGTGAATGTGGCCTGCCTGAGAAACCTCAACCTCAAACCACTCCGAAAGTGCATTAACAACCGACGAACCTACACCGTGAAGACCGCCCGATACTTTGTATCCGCCGCCGCCGAATTTACCGCCTGCGTGAAGCACGGTAAGAACAACGGTAACAGAGGGCAGACCCATCTTCTCATTAATGCCTACGGGGATGCCTCGTCCGTTATCGCGAACGGAAATTACGTCACCGGGTTCGATTTCAACCTCAATGTTGGTGCAGTAGCCTGCAAGGGCTTCGTCAATTGAGTTATCTACGATTTCGTACACAAGGTGATGAAGACCTCTGGGGCCTGTTGAACCGATATACATACCGGGCCTTTTACGGACCGCCTCAAGACCCTCAAGAACCTGAATCTGACTGGCATCATATTCTTCGGTAACAACGGTATCCATTTCCTCCGAGTCGCCGTCAAACGCAGGCACTTCCTCTGACAATTCAGGGATAGTCTGAAGCTCCATTTCGTTATTGTTTTCAATACTCACTCTGAGCACCCTCCAATCACATTCCGAGGCGGGTTGCCACGCCTTTTTTCTTATCTCTGCCGGGCTTGTATTTGGGCGGATTTGCAAGACGCATTATTGCACCTTTGCCCGATTTTGAACCAAGGAACTTGTTGATATTCACAACGATATCCTTCATATCTTCGCTCATATATTCAAGGCAGTTGTCAACGAGCGAGGGCTCGTTATACATAGTGCCGAGAATTGTTACTGCAACAAGGCTCTGTGTTTCGTTTGTGCCATCCTCATAAATATCGTTAAGCAGGTTGAAAAGCTTCTTCATCTTCTGAGGATTGTTTTCTCTGATCGTGTCAAGCACAACGGGTGCACCGTGATTGATGAAGAAATCTTCAGGAAGGAACTGACCGTATTTTTCGCAGTTAGCCTTATACTCCTCGCGAAGCTCGGGGTAAACGGTTGTGAATCTGTTTGCAAGGGTGTTGGGATCATATGAAACCGCACCGCTTTTGACAGCCGCCTTTGACACGGGAGGAGGAAGCTTCGTCTTGGAAGGCTTTATGCTTTTTGTGCCGAAATGCTCAACAAGGGTTTCGGAAAATTCATTGACCACGGATTTGAGGTTTTTGGGGTCGCAGTCATCCTCGCCCATAAGAGTTTCAACAAGCTTTGAAAAATCGCTCTCTGCAATTTCGCCTTCCTTCTGTGCGCCGAAAAGAGCAATTTTGTTGTTGAAGTGCTCAATCTTAAGGGCTTTATTCTCGCCTTTGTAGCGGATAATAATTCTTCCCGATTCCGTAACAGCAGGCAGACTGCCCTTTTCAACCCCTTCGGGAATAACTGCGGTAAAGCCGCAACCGTTTAACGTTTCATCGAGACCGCCCGTAATCTCTGCAAGTGCGGAATAAAAATCAGCCATAATGAACTCCTTTATAATAACTATAATAATAAATATAGTGTTAGTATAACATATATATAAAGAATTATAATTCCTAAAAAGAAATATAAACTTTTTATATCATAAATATTCAGCCTGAAGGGGCGTAATATTCGTTAATTTTGCACACTCTTCGGCTGTTGACTATTCCGTTTCGTTATGATAATATATTTTGATAGAATAAACTATAATGGGTAAAAATGCGTTGGGAGATATGACAGCTATGAAAAAGGTTCTTGTTCTTTTCGGCGGCGTTTCCAGCGAGCACGATGTTTCGCTCAATTCCGCCTGCTCCGTAATCAACAATATTCCCTCAGATAAATATGAGGTTGTTAAAATGGGCATAACCAAGCAGGGCGAAAGCTTCGTTTATAACGGTCCTGCGGATATGCTTCCCGGCGGCAAATGGCTTGAAGACAAAGAAAATCTTGAGCCTGCCGTTATCTCAATGAGCCGTGACCATCACGGCATCATCCGCCTTTCGCAAGGCGGCAAAATCGAAAAAATCGACGTTGTTTTCCCTGTACTTCACGGCAAAAACGGAGAGGACGGCACAATGCAGGGTCTGCTTGAAATTGCAGGCATTCCTTACGTCGGCTGCAACACCGTGGCAAGCGCAATCTGTATGGATAAGGCTTATACAAACGCTATGGCGGATTACCACGGAATTCCTCAGGCAAAATGGGTTGCTTTTGAGAAATACAGCTACAACAAATCAATGCTCCCCGCCGCCGCAGAAAAGCTTGGCTTCCCCATTTTTGTAAAGCCCGCAAACGCAGGTTCATCCGTCGGCGTAGGCAAGGCAAGAACCCTTGAAGAGCTTGAAGCCGCCTGCACAAACGCCTTTGAGCACGATGTGAAAATCGTTCTTGAGGAAGGCATTGACGGTGTTGAGGTTGAGGTTGCCGTTATGGGTAACGAAAATCCCGTTGCTTCGGTTGTAGGCGAGGTTGTTCCCTGCAACGATTTCTACGACTACGAGGCAAAGTACCTTGCCAATGAAAGCGAGCTTCATATTCCTGCAAGGCTCCCCGAGGATAAGCTCCTTGCCATTCAGAATGCGGCTGTAAACGCTTACAGAGCACTGGGCTGTTCCGGTTTCACAAGAGTGGATTTCTTTGTGCGCCGCAGTGACGGTGAGATAATGCTCAACGAGCCCAACACAATCCCCGGCTTCACATCAATCAGTATGTATCCCAAGCTTTTTGCCGCATCAGGCATCCCTTATTCAGAGCTGCTTGATAAGCTTCTTGAGCTTGCGTTGGAAAGATAAATTATGAAAAATGCGATAATTACAATAAAAGACCGCCACCTTCAGGACGGCGAGGAATTAACCGCAGAGCTGACCACGTCGGGCAGCTTTGAGCTGACGAAAAAAGGCTGTACCGTTATTTACAAGGAAACAGACGAAGAAATGACGGATTGCATCACACGCCTTGACGTTGAAGGCGCTCAAAGGGTTGCAATGACCCGCACGGGCAAATTCAACACGGAAATGATAATTGAAAAAGGAAGCCGCCACACCTGCTTTTATTCAACCCCCTTCGGTGAACTGATAATGGGGATTTACGGTATGTCCGTGGAATGCAATATGAGCGAAAACGGCGGCACCCTCAGCTTCACATACACACTTGATTTCAACAACACACCGGCTTCGGAAAATCAGCTTCACATTACCGTTGCCGAAAAGGAGTAATAAAAATGTCACTTTTAGTTAAACAGGCTGTTACAGAGCTTCGCACCGCCATTATGGAAGCGGCAGGCAGAGCAGTGGCTGACGGCGAATTCCCTGAAGTGCCCCTCAGCGATTTCATTATTGAAGTGCCTGCAAACAAAGAAAACGGCGACTATTCATCAAACGCCGCTATGGCTTGGGCAAGAGACCTTAAAAGCGCCCCCAGAAAGATTGCCCAGACCCTCGTTGACAGACTTTTCCTTGAAGATACCTTCTTTGACAGATGCGAAATTGCAGGCCCCGGCTTTATGAATTTCTATCTCAAAGACAGCTTCAACGCCTGTGTTATTCAGGATATTCTTGAAAAGGGTGCCGAATACGGACGCTCCGATTACGGCAAAAGCAGAAAAATCAATATTGAATTCGTTTCCGCCAATCCCACGGGCCCCATGCATATGGGTAATGCAAGAGGCGGCGCACTGGGTGACTGCCTTGCGGCTGTTATGGATTTTGCAGGCTATTCCGTAAGCCGTGAATTCTATGTTAACGATGCAGGTAATCAGATTGATAAATTCGGTCTTTCTCTTGATATCAGATATCAGCAGATTTTCAAGGGCGAAGATGCGGTTGAGCTTCCCGAGGACAGCTACCACGGTGCCGATATTATGGTCAGAGCAAAGGAATTTGCAGATATTCACGGCGATAAGTATATTGATGCAACCGAGGCTGAAAGAAGAAAGGCTCTCGTTGACTACGCACTGCCCAAAAACATTGCGGCTATGAAGGATAACCTTACAAAATACCGCATTGAATATGACACCTGGTTCCTTGAAAGCACTCTCCACAACGGCGGCGAGCTTGCAGAAACCCTTGAGATTATGAAGAACAAGGGTCTTACATACGAAAAAGACGGTGCTCTCTGGTACAAGAATAAGGAAGTTCTCGGCGCAAGGCTTGCAAGAGAAGGCAAAACTCCCGAAGAAATTGAACGTCTTGAGCTCAAGGATGAAGTTCTTATCAGAACCAACGGCAATCCCACATACTTTGCCGCAGATATTGCATACCACCGCAACAAGCTTGAAAAGAGAGGCTTTGAAAAGGCTATTGATATCTGGGGTGCCGACCATCACGGCCACGTTGCACGTATGAAGGGCGCTCTTGACGCCATCGGCTGCAACGGCGACGACCTTGACGTTATTCTTATGCAGCTTGTCCGCCTTATGCGTGACGGCAAGCCAGCAAAGATGAGCAAGCGTACAGGCAACGCCATCACACTCGTCGACCTGCTTGAAGATATCCCCATCGATGCAGTACGTTTTCTCTTTAATATGAGAGAACCCGGCTCGCAGATGGATTTTGACCTTGACCTTGCGGTTGAAGAAAGCTCACAGAATCCCGTTTACTACTGCCAGTATGCCCACGCAAGAATCTGCAGCATCATCAAAAAGCTTGCAGACGAAGGCAAAACAGCAAGAGAATGCACAATTCCCGAGCTTGTTCTTCTTTCTGCTCCCGAAGAAAAGGCACTTATCAAGCACCTTGCTTCACTTACAGACGAAATTATAAGCTCCGCAAAGAACTACGACCCTGCAAAAATCACCCGTTATGCGGTAGACCTTGCAACTCTGTTCCACAAGTTCTACAATGCCTGCCGTGTCAACTGCGAGGAAGAAGCCCTTATGCAGGCAAGACTCAGCCTTTGCCTTTGCGTAAAGAACGTTCTTTGCAATATCCTCACAATGTTCCGCATCACCGTTCCCGAAAGTATGTAAAAAAAGTGTTAACTTTTCCAAACCCCTTGACTTTACGGTCGAGGGGTTTTAAAATATATATTTACCAATATTTCTTTATAGTAATTAAGAAACACGGACATAAACGGAGATGATAAAAATGATAAAAGCTTTGCTTAAGCAAACCAAAGGCTACCGCCTTCTCTCACTGCTTTCGCCTCTGCTGATTCTCGTTGAGGTGTATATGGAGGTACAGATTCCCTTCGTTATGGCTGATATGGTCAACAAGGGTATTCTGGGCGGCGAAGGAATCAATTACATAGTCACCGAAGGTCTTAAGATGGTGGCAATGGCACTGGTTTCACTGCTCAGCGGCGCAGGTGCCGCAAGATTTGCCGCAAAGGCAGGTATGGGCTTCGGTGCAAACTTGAGAAATTCGATTTTCTCAAAAATCCAGGATTTCTCTTTTGCCAACATTGATAAATTCAGCACCCCTTCGCTCATTACCCGAATGACAACCGACGTAAACACCATTCAGATGGGCTACACAATGGTTATCCGTATCGTCGTGCGTTCACCTCTGATGTTTGCAATGGCCTTCCGTTATGCCTATGCAATAAACGCAGAGCTTGCAACCGTATTCACCGTTGCGGCACCTGCACTTCTGGGTCTTCTCGGCTTTATTTACATTTTTGCAATGCCCCGTTTCAAGCGTCTTATGAAAAAATATGACGGTCTTAACGCTTCAATTCAGGAAACACTTATCGGTGCAAGGGTTGTAAAGGCATTCGTAAGGGCAAAGCACGAAAAAGAGAAATTCAGAATATCAAATGATGAGCTCCGTGATGCATCAATCGCCGCCGAAAAGCTTGTTATTCTGGCAGGCCCCTTTATGCAGATAACGGTTTACGGCTGCACAATCGCAATTCTCTGGTTCGGCAGCAATCTTGTTATTAACGGCTCAATGGAGCTTGCATCACTGACAGCATTCATCACCTATATCCACAACATTCTGATGTCGCTTATGATGATATCAATGATTTTCGTTATGGCAACTATGGCACGCACGTCAATCAACCGTGTGCTTGAGGTTATAAAGGAGGTTCCCGATATCAACGATGACGGTGCAGACCCCTCCCTTACCGTTGCAGACGGCAGTATCGATATGGAAAACGTATGCTTCAAATATAAGAAAAACGGCAAGAAGAACGTTATCGACAACATAAACATTCATATCAATTCGGGCGAAACCGTAGGCGTTATCGGCGGAACAGGCTCCGCAAAAACAACCCTTGTTCAGATGATTCCCCGTCTTTATGACGTAACGGAGGGTGTTGTAAGAGTAGGCGGCAGACCCGTTGCGGATTATACTCTGAAAAATCTCCGTGACAGTGTTGCTATGGTGCTTCAGGTTAACCTTCTTTTCAGCGGCACCATCGAAGAAAATCTCCGTTGGGGCAACAAGGACGCCACTACGGAAGAAATTGAAAATGCCTGCAAAATTGCACAGGCTCACGATTTCATAGCCTCCTTCCCCGACGGATATCAAACAAATCTTGGTCAGGGCGGCGTTAACCTTTCAGGCGGTCAGAAGCAAAGACTCTGTATTGCAAGAGCGCTTCTCAAATCACCCAAGGTGCTTATTCTTGACGACAGCACAAGCGCAGTTGACACCGCTACGGATGCAAAAATCCGTGAAGGCTTCAAGGCAAATCACGGCGATATAACAACAATCATCGTTGCTCAGAGAATAAGCTCCGTTCAGCACGCAGATAAAATCATCGTTCTTGACGACGGTAAGATAAATGCCGTGGGTACTCACGACGAGCTTCTGGGCACAAACGAAATTTACACCGAGGTTTACAAGTCACAGCAGGAAGGAGTTGAGGAATAATGGCACCTAAAGCAGCTCCCCCCAAGGGCAGTCCCGGCGGCTTCGGCGGTCCCGTCAGACCTTCGGATACAAAGCGCACCTTTGCAAGGCTTCTGAGCTATCTGGGCAGGTCAAAGCATCTGCTTCTTCTCGTATTTGTTTTTGTTGCATTCAGTTCCCTTGCAGGTATAATCGGAACATCCTTCGTTGAACAAATCACAGACGAAATCCTGCTTCCCCTTATCGGCACTCAGGTTACAGCCGATGCTCTCGCACCGCTTGTAAAAATTCTTGTTTCTCTGGGCTTCATTTATGCCTTCGGCGCAATTTCATCCTATGCGTATTCACGCATTATGCTTCAGGTGGCACACAAAACACTCAACACCATCCGCGCCGACCTGTTCAATCATATGATGGATCTGCCCATCAGCTTCTTTGATACACACACTCACGGCGAGCTTATGAGCCGTTACACAAACGATACCGACGTGCTCCGTGAATGTATCAGCCAGAGCTTTGTTCAGCTTGTATCCTCTGTTGTCACCGTTGTGGGCACCTTCGCAATGATGATCTATTTCAGCCCTCTGCTGGCACTTTTCGTTGTCATAATGCTTATTCTTGCCTTCTTCATCATCAAGGCACTGGGCAAGCAGAGTGCAAAATATTTCAGAGCTCAGCAGCAGTGCGTAGGCAAGGTTAACGGCTACATTGAGGAATATATTGAGGGTCTTAAGGTTGTCAAGGTTTTCTGCCACGAAGACAGTGCCAAGAGCAGTTTTTCACAAATCAACGATAATCTGCGCCACGCCGCAACCAACGCACACACCTATGCAAGCATTCTGATGCCTATTATGGGTAATATTTCATATATTACCTATGCCGCAGCGGCAACCCTCGGTTCCCTTGCAATTCTGAAAATTCCCGAAGACTCATTCTTCAGCCTTTCAGTAGGTGCACTTTTCACCTTCCTTATTTATACAAGGCAGTTTTTCCAGCCTATCACTCAGATTTCACAGCAGTTCAACAATATTATCGCAGCCCTTGCAGGTGCGGAGCGTATCTTTGAAATCATCGACACTCCCATTGAGGCTGACGACGGTTACGTAACCCTTGTCAATGCAAAGAAAAACGAAAAGGGCGAAATTGTTGAATGTGAAGAAAGAACGGGTATGTGGGCGTGGAAGCATCCCCACGGCGACGGCACTCTCACCTATACCGAATGGAAGGGCGACGTTCGCTTCGAAAACGTAACCTTCAGCTATGACGGCAAAAAAACCGTTCTTAAAAACGTATCGCTTTATGCGCGTCCCGGCGAGAAAATTGCATTCGTCGGCTCAACGGGTGCAGGTAAAACTACCATTACGAACCTTATAAACCGCTTCTATGACGTTGACGAGGGTAAGATAACCTACGACGGCATCAACGTCAAAAAGATTAAAAAGGCGGCTTTAAGACGCTCTATGGCTATGGTTCTGCAGGATACACACCTTTTCACGGGCACCGTCAGAGATAATATCGCCTACGGCAAGCTTGACGCAACAGACGAAGAAATAGTTGCAGCCGCAAAGCTTGCAAACGCTCATTCCTTCATTACCCGCCTGCCCGACGGCTACGACACTATGATAACGGGCGACGGTGCAAACCTTTCTCAGGGTCAGCGTCAGCTTCTTTCAATCGCCCGTGCCGCCGTTGCGGATCCGCCCGTGCTTATTCTTGATGAGGCTACAAGCTCCATTGACACAAGAACAGAGCATCTCATTGAATTGGGTATGGATAAGCTTATGGAAGGCAGAACCGTATTCGTTATTGCTCACAGACTTTCAACCGTAAGAAATTCAAACGCCATCATGGTGCTTGAGCAGGGTGAAATAATTGAGCGCGGCGACCACGACGACCTGATTTCGCAAAAGGGTAAATACTATCAGCTTTATACAGGTCAGTTTGAGCTTGACTAAAAGATTCAAGGCAGCTTCACAAACGTGAAGCTGCCTTGTTTTTATTTTTTGACTATTATTTTGTATCCGCCCTGAGTAAGGAAATAATGGAGGTCATCAAGTATCTGATAATCGTATTTGATAACGTCCTTTTCAACCTCGCTCACTCCGTCTCTTTCGGCAACAAGCCTTCTGAATTCCACTAGCCCGTCAAAGGTTGTCAGATTTCCGTGACGGCGGAAAGCATAGTTCTTGCCGTTGGTAAACCTGCCGTTTTCCTTTTCGCCGAGAATTTGCTCCCTCGTAGCAGGAACAAAGCCCTTTGAAATATGATAGGAATTCCATCGACAGTGCTCAAGAATTGCCATATTGCGCCTTCTTGAATCCGCAAAATCCAAACCGTAATTAATCAGCTTTCTTCCACCCACGGGCGTTTCGCCGATATATTCGGGTAAATCCTTTCCTGCATAAACTGCCATATATTCATCCTCTGTCAGCGCAGGCTCATCGTTGGCATCAAGCTCACAGTAATCAAGCCCCATAAGATTCAGCTTCGCCCTTATGCTGAGCGCCGCATAAATATTGGATTCACGGACAAACCTGTTCATTTCCGTATGCCATTTTTTGAAGGATGCGTATTTTTGGTTTGCAATGAATTCATCCGTAATTTCAGCTTTTGGATTGCTTAAAGCATATTCAAGGTCGTAATCTTCGTTTCGCATAAGAGCAATTCTGCGGATTTTGTCCGAGAGGATTGTGTCAATGTTATAAACAATTTCATTTTCGTCACCGATAAAAATACAGCCCTCGGCTTCCAAAGCATCCTGCTCTTTGGTACGCTTGTGTATCCTTACGAAGATAACAAGATTTTTACCCCATTCGCGGCGCTTTTCAACAAGCTTCTGCGCCATATCTATGTTTTCAAGGTCTGTGCCGAAGTTGATTAACACGAAGTTTGCATCGTTTTCATCTTCAACGTACTTTTTCAGTTCTTTGTAGAATCTTTCATCGTTGACGTCAAAGGGGCAACCGATCTCCTCTGCGGGAAGAGAAGGCAAGGGCAGATATTCTTCCGCTCTGATGTCTGCATCATCTGTTATTTCGTTGCGGTATCGGTAGTAGCTGTGGTTAAGATTTTTATCCTTTTGAACGTTATCCGTATCAAAAATAAAATAGTTCACCTTTTTAGGCTCGGGACCTTTTTCGCCTTCGGCAAGGAACTGATTGTTTGAAACCGAGGTAAGGAAAATCTGACGGCCCACCTTGTCAAAAGAAAGCATAAAGAAATTGATATTAACGTCCTTCTTTATGAGCGAGGTGTCGTAGTCAACCTGCTTTTCGTTCATAAAGTATGCAAGGGGATATCTTTCAATGAAATCCGAAGCAATCTTCTGATACTTGTTAACGAAGGCTATGCAGCCGAAGCCGTCTGACTCAATATCCTCATATATGCCCTGATACTTAAGATCGCCGAAAACAAAGATTTTGACCGTTCTGAAGGTTTTTTCTTTTTCAGCCTCAGTCTGCGCCGAAATCTTTTCGATTATCTTTCTGCATATACGCATATTGCGTTCATCGGACTCCGTATTGATAATAACAACGGTTTCAGCTTTTCCGCCGTTTTTTGCTGCAACGCTCTTAAGCTTTTTCAAAGCGGAAACAATACGTCTTTCTCTGAAGATTTCCTCTGTTGCCTCTTTATCAGACCAATCGGGAATGTCGGATATTTCTTTCAGATAGAAATTGCTGCGGTCATCATCCGATATTTTATCGATAATCACCTTTACACGGTTTTTATCGCTCTTATAAATATCAACATTCTGAGGATTGCTGCCGAAAATAAGAAGCCTATCCTTCAGACAATATTTGATTTTTATGCCCTGCAGAACCTCCCATACCCGCTGATTGATAAACGAAACCGTTACCAGAACAACGTTAAGCCCTGCCATAATAAAGCAGAAATAAACCGTTACCGTGTAAAACAAATCGTCACTCATAAGAGCTTCAATATCCCCGAAATCATATTTCAGAACAACAAGCTCAAAAAGTTTGGGAACGGCATTGAAAAAGGCTTTAATAATATCCTGACCTTCGTATATATGACCCAGAGTGTAAAGAGGAAGCGCCGCCGCATAAATAATGGCAAACCTGCCTTTTTTGAAGCCTCTCAGAAAGCGTATTCTTTGCACACGCCCCTTGAAAGCAATGTTCACAATACCTCTGAGCACTTCAATGCTTAAAGTTATGAAGCATACTGCCGTTACGATTTTTATTGCAATATTATTCATGGAATTTATGCACTCCTGCTCCGATTTCCGTTTCCTTACCGCCGAGAATAACTGTTGCGGTTGCACCTTCGGGTACGGTAAATTCATACTCTGTTTTACCGTTTTCGGTTTTCCATCGGGACTTCACAAGACCCTTTCTTGTGTCTATGGATGCCTTGACGTAGGTAAGTCTGCCGTCGGTAAGGGGAGCGAATACAATATGTTCAAAGGCAGGCTTGCTTTCATCAATCTTAATGCCTGCCGCGTCGCCGTAAAGCCAATCCGCCACACTGCCGTATGCATAATGGTTGAAGGAATTCATTGACGTGCTCCACATTGTACCGTCCTCACGGATGCTGTCCCAGTGCTCCCAGATTGTAGTTGCGCCCATCTTCACGGAGAATAACCAGGAAGGATATTCTTCTCGGAGAAGCAGGCTGTATGCCGTTTCGGTATAGCCGTTGTCGCTGAGTGCGTGAAGCAGATACGGTGTGCCTACAAAGCCTGTTTTAAGGTGTCCGCACTCCGTCACAAGGTCATTAAGCTGCTTTGCGGTTTCGGGAGCATTATCCGTAATTCCGAAATGAAGTGCAAGCACGGCGGCGGTCTGCGTTTCAAACTCGGGCTTGATTCTGCCCTCGCTCATAAATTCACGTCTGAACGCCTTGATTGAGTTTTCTCTCTTTGCAAGAAGCTCTGCGTTATCTTCACCGCAAAGAGCCATGGTTTTTGCAAGAATTTCGGTTGAATAAATGTAATATGCGGTTGCAATCAGACTCTTTTCGGTGCCTTTGGAGCAATCCTCGGGGCTGCTGCCGTCAAGGTTAAGCCAATCGCCGAAGTGCCAGCTGTTTGACCATATGCCGTCATAGCTGTGTTCTTCGATATACTCAATATATTTCTTCATTGATTCAAGAGAATCCTTGAGAATCTCCGTGTTTGCATAGGTAAGATACATCTGCCAGGGGCAAATCGTTGCCGCATCCGCCCAGGCGGCAGAGCTGTTGTCATCCATACCGAACACGTTGGGAATAACGTGAGGAATTGAGCCCCAATCCGTCTGGTCGGCACGTAAATCCGCAAGCCATTTTGTAAAGAATCTTTCAACGTCGTAGTTATATGATGCGGTCTTTACGAACACCTGAGCATCACCCGTCCAGCCCAGACGCTCGTCACGCTGAGGGCAGTCCGTAGGCACGTCAAGGAAATTACTCTTCTGACCCCAGATTATATTTGAAAACAGCTTGTTTACTCTTTCATCCGAGCACTCAAAATAACCCGTTCTCTTCATATCGGAATGAACGACGATTGCAGTGAAATTCTCTTTTTTCACCTCATCGCTCCAATTTTCCAGTCTGATATATCTGAAGCCGTAGAAGTTATAATCAGGCTTATGGATATGCTCCTTGCCGTCACAGAGAAAAACAGCCTGAGCCTTGGCACTTCTCAGATTATCGGTATAGAAATTACCCTCTGCATCCAGCACCTCTGCGTGGCTGATAACAGCCCTTTCGCCCTTGTTGCCTTTAATTCTGAACTCAACATAGCCCGTCATATTCTGACCGAAATCAATAACGGTTTCACCCTTGGGAGTAATGATTATCTCCTTTGCTTCAAGGCGCTCCTGCTCAATTACCTTTTCACCCTGACGGTCGAGAAGAACCCCTCTGTCCTTCTCAAAAACCTGTGCCTTGGCAGGGAAAATATCCTTATAGGCAGGGTCGTAAATATAGCCGTCATAAACGGTGGAGTGAACAGTCTTTCCGTTTTCACACATACAGTCGCCGCCGCTGGTGAGAATTCTTGTTTCTCCGTCGGCATAATTTATTGTGAGGGCAAAAATAGCCGCAGTTTCACTGTTGCCCAGATGAAGGTCGCCGTTATGTCTGCCGAAATATTCGCTTGCCTTCCAGCCCGGTGCAACACCCACTTCAAGAATATTGTTTTTGCCCATCATTCCGGTTACGTCGTAGCTGTCAACCTGCAGACGCTTACGGTAGGTTGTCCAGCCGGGAGCAAGAATAAAATCGCCCACACGCTGACCGTTGATTTTCGCAACGTATACACCCAGAGCGGTAACTTCAAGGGTTGCATTTATAATTTCTTTTTCCGAAACAAAGCTTTTTGAGAAAACAACCTCACGGTTGCCGGATGATTTAGGACTTTTTATCCACTGTGCATTAAGAATATTTTTCATAACTTACCTCCGAAGGTCTTTGTAATTTTCATTTTATATCACATCACCGTAAAAAGCAATAATAAAAATTTATATTTATACCCTTGATTGACAGCGTGATAACTGATAGAATACCCTTGAAAGGAAGGTTTTTATGAAACGGATTTTAAGTTTGTTTATGATATTTATTCTTATTTTCAGCCTTGGGGCCTGTAAGGGTAAAAATAAAGACGAAGCAACAACCGTGCCTGCGCCTGTTATTGAGGAAAGCACACACTCAAAAGAATTCAAGGATGAAAGCGGCAGGGTTGTATTCACCGTTAACGTAACGCTTCCGCAGATAAAGGACAACTGCGACCCCAAAATTGCGGAATACATAAACGGTGTTGCTCTTGATATTTTCAACGATGCCTGTGACTTTGCGGAAAGCAACCTTGAAAGCGCGGCAAAATCAAAATCGCCCTGGACAAAAAACATTACCTTTGAAACAACGCTCCTCAACGACAGATATGCCTGTTTTTTGGTCAGCGATCTTTTCAGCCTTTACGGTGATATCCCCACCCTCAGCACCGTTTGCTTTGATATTCGGAAGGGTGAACGCTGCTATCTGAACGATTTCGCCTGTGTACCCGAGGACCCCGAGGGCTGTTTTGAAAATTTCATCACAGATACTCTTGCACCCGTATTACCCGTAAGATTTCACAATCCCGAATATATTACGGAAGAGGTTCTTCAAAGACTGAGTGAAATTGTTGACCCCGATAACTTCTATCTCACCGAAAAGGGTATGGGCTTTTATTTCAACAAGCACCTTGTTCACGAATATCTGCAAGGCAACTATAAAGCAACCTTCACCTGGACCGAGCTTACAGGCTGCTATGAACTTCCCGAATAAAGACAATATGAAAAGCCCCTGCTCAGCATGAGCAGGGGCTTCTTGTTTTTATAGTGTTAACTATCTTATATCAAGACTTATACAAGCTCGATGATGCACATCTCAGCAGCGTCGCCTCTACGGGGACCTGTCTTGATAATGCGGCAATAACCGCCGTTAACTTCCTTATACTTGGGGGCAATCTCATCAAAGAGCTTCTTTGCTACGTCTTCTTTTGTAACGTAAGCAAGAACCTTGCGCTTTGAGTGGAGAGAATCGTCCTTAGCAATGGTGATCATCTTTTCAGCCATTGCACGAACTTCCTGAGCCCTTGTAACGGTGGTCTCTATTCTGCCGTTTTCCAAAAGATAGGTAACAAGGCCTCTGAGCATCGACTTGCGATGGTCACTTGTGCGGCCAAGCTTTCTGGTACCGGGCATAAGTTCACACTCCTTTAGTCCTCATCCCTGCGAAGATCAAAGCCAAGTGAATTGAGCTTTGCAACAACCTCATCAAGGGATTTTCTGCCGAGGTTACGAACTTTCATCATATCTTCCTCGGTTCTGTTAATCAAATCTTCAACCGTATTGATCTGCGCTCTCTTCAAGCAGTTAAACGAACGCACAGAGAGGTCAAGTTCCTCAATGGTCATCTCCAGGACTTTTTCTTTGCCGCTGTCGCTCTTAACGACCATAACCTCCGTATCATATGCCTCACCTGAGAGGTCACCGAAGAGGTTGAGGTGCTCGTTGAGGATCTTGGCGCCGAGAGAAACGGCTTCCATAGCATTGATGGTTCCGTTTGTCCACACCTCGAGAGTCAGCTTATCATAGTCTGTAATCTGACCTACACGGGTGTTTTCAACTGTGTAGTTAACCTTTAATACGGGTGTATAAATTGAATCAATAGCAATAACGCCGATAATGGGCTGCATCATCTGCTTGTTTCTGTCTGCTGAAACATAACCTCTGCCCTTATCACAGGTAAGCTCCATGCTTACGTGTGCATCTGAGTTGAGAGTAGCGATGTGAAGCTCGGGGTTGAGGATTTCAACCTCTGAATCGGTCTTGATGCTGCCTGCGGTGATTTCGTCATCGCCGTTTGCATCAATGTAGATTGTTTTGGGACCGTCTCCGTGGATTTTAAGAATAACGTTCTTGAGATTAAGAACAATCTCTGTTACGTCTTCCTTAACACCGGGGATGGTGCTGAATTCGTGAAGAATTCCGTCAATCTTAACGGAGGTTATCGCGTAGCCGGGAAGAGAAGAAAGAAGAACTCTTCTCAGGCTGTTACCCAATGTTGTGCCGTAGCCTCTTTCAAGAGGTTCAACAACAAATCTACCGTATTTTCCGTCTTCGGAAATTTCGGCTGTATCAATTCTGGGCTTTTCGATACCAATCATTCAAAACCCTCCTTTAAAACAGGCAGGAAAATCCTGCTCAAAATGCATTCAAAAACGTGCGTCGCCATAACGCACTGCTGATAAACCTTGAAAGGTAAATCAAGCAGAGCATTATTTTGAATAAAGTTCGACGATAAGATGCTCTTCAACGGGAACCATGATCTGCTCACGAGTGGGCAGAGCAAGAATCTTTGCTGAGTGAGCTTCTGCGTTAAGGTCAAGCCACTGGGGAACAGGGCGTGAAGCGTTTGCTTC
>JAFYNR010000061.1 GCA_017548045.1 Clostridia bacterium
ACATACCTTATGTATATGGGTATGGATAAGGAAACCTTCCAGAGCCAGATGAAAGAGCGTGCAGTTTCAGAGGTTAAGATTGACCTTGCAATCGAAAAGATTATCGAAGCTGAAGGCCTTAAGGCATCAGACGAAGCTGTTGCAGAAGAGTATACAAAGATGGCTGAGATGTATCAGCTTGATGTTGAAAAGATTAAGGAACTTGTTCCCGAAGCAACAATTGCTGCTGAGCTTGCAAAGCAGGATGCATTCAAGCTTGTAATCGATTCAGCAAAGGCAAAGAAGCCTGCTGCAAAGAAGACAACAAAGAAGAAGGAAGCTGCTCCCGCAGAGGAAGGCGAAGCTGAAGAAGCAAAGCCTGCAAAGAAGCCCGCTGCAAAGAAGACAACAAAGAAGGCAGCTGAAAAGAAGGAAGAAGCTGCTGAATAATCTGCAGAAATTCCAACTATACTTAAATATGAGCATAAAGAATAAACCGGCGTAAAAACCGGTTTATTCATTCTTATTTGCGGAGAAAGGATTGATTTTTTATGGCATTGGTACCCTATGTTGTTGAACAGACTAACAGAGGCGAGCGTTCATATGATATTTTTTCACGCCTCCTTAACGACAGAATTATCGTTCTCTCCGATGAGGTTAACGATACAACAGCGAGCATCGTTGTTGCACAGCTCCTTTTCCTTGAGGGTCAGGACCCCGAAAAGGATATCAGCCTTTATATCAACAGCCCCGGCGGTTCTGTAACCGCAGGTATGGCAATCTATGACACGATGCAGTATATCAAGTGTGATGTTTCAACCATCTGCATGGGTATGGCAGCTTCTATGGGAGCGTTTCTTCTCTCATCAGGCGCAAAAGGCAAGAGATTTGCTCTTCCCAACAGCGAGATTATGATTCACCAGCCTCTCGGAGGTGCAAGAGGTCAGGCAACAGAAATCAAGATTGTTGCAGATCACATTCTTAAGACCAGAGAAAAGCTCAACAGAATCCTTGCTGAGAACACAGGCAGATCAATTGAAGAAATCGCAAGAGATACAGAGAGAGATAATTACCTCACTGCTCAGGAGGCTATGGAATACGGCCTTGTTGATAAGGTAATCGATAAAAGATAAACAGGAGGCAAAAGATGCCCAGAGATGATGAAAGAAGGGTTTCCTGTTCATTCTGCCACAAAACGCAGAATCAGGTTGATAAGCTTATTGCCGGCCCTAATGTATATATATGTAATGAATGCGTAGAGCTTTGCTGTTCAATAATCGATTCCGAACCCGGCATTCACAGTCACGGTGATTTTGATGCGGATTCTCTCCCCAAGCCTCATGAAATCAAAGCTAAGCTTGATGAATATGTAATCGGTCAGGAGAGCGCAAAAATTGCCTTGAGTGTTGCTGTTTATAATCATTATAAGCGTATAGGCAGCAAGGGTAACACCGATGTTGAGATTCAGAAGAGCAATATTCTGCTTCTCGGTCCCACAGGTGTGGGTAAAACAATGCTTGCACAGACTCTCGCAAAAATTCTTGATGTTCCTTTTGCCATTGCCGATGCAACAACGCTCACTGAAGCGGGCTATGTCGGCGAAGATGTTGAGAATATTCTTCTCAGAATCATTCAGGCAGCTGATTTCGATGTTGAGCGTGCCGAAAGAGGCATTATTTATGTCGATGAAATCGATAAGATTGCCCGCAAGAGCGAAAACCCGTC
>JAFYNR010000062.1 GCA_017548045.1 Clostridia bacterium
AAGATTTCTCCGGCACTGTCGGCTTCTGGGCAGACATGGACGATCCCTATGTTACCTATCATGACAGCTATATCGAATCAATCTGGTGGTCACTCAAGGAAATCTGGAACAAAGGACTTCTTTATAAAGGCTTCAAGATTGTTCCCTACTGCCCCCGTTGCGGAACTCCTCTTTCATCTCACGAGGTTGCACAGGGCTATAAGGCAGTAAAAGAGCGTTCGGCAGTTGTAAGATTCAAGGTTGTTGGCGAAGATGCTTATTTCCTTGCATGGACAACAACTCCCTGGACTCTTCCCTCAAACTGCGCACTCTGTGTTAACCCCACAGAAACCTACTGCAAGGTTAAGGCTGCAGACGGCTATACTTATTATATGGCAAAGGCACTTCTTGACAATGTTCTCGGTTCGCTCGGCGACAAGGAAAACGGCGTTGCAGCTTACGAAATCCTTGAAACATACAAGGGCACAGACCTTGAATACAAGGAATATGAACCCCTCTTTGCCTGTGCAGGCGAAACCGCAAAGAAGCAGAACAAGAAGGCTCATTTCGTAACAGTTGACAACTACGTTACAATGTCAGACGGTACGGGTATCGTTCATATCGCACCCGCATTCGGTGAAGACGACGCAAAGGTCGGCAGAAGCTATGACCTTCCCTTCGTTCAGTTCGTTGACGGCAAGGGCAACATGACAGAGGAAACTCCCTATGCCGGTATGTTTGTTAAGGATGCAGATCCCAAAATCCTTGTTGACCTCGACAGCGAAGGAAAGCTCTTCTCAGCTCCCAAGTTTGAGCATGACTATCCCTTCTGCTGGAGATGCGACACTCCGCTTATCTACTATGCAAGAGAATCCTGGTTCATCAAGATGACAGCCGTTAAGGATAATCTTGTTAAGAATAACAACACCGTTAACTGGATTCCCGAAAGCATCGGCAAGGGCAGATTCGGCGACTGGCTTGAAAATATTCAGGACTGGGGCATCAGCCGTAACCGTTACTGGGGTACACCCCTCAACATCTGGGAATGCGAATGCGGTCACAGACATTCAATCGGTTCAATTGAAGAACTCAAATCAATGAGCAGCAACTGCCCCGACGATATTGAGCTTCACAGACCGTTCATTGACGACGTTACAATCAAGTGCGAAAAGTGCGGCGGCGAAATGAAGAGAGTGCCTGAGGTTATTGACTGCTGGTACGATTCAGGCGCAATGCCCTTTGCACAGCACCACTATCCCTTTGAGAACAAAGACCTTTTCGAGCAGCAGTTCCCTGCAGAGTTCATCTCTGAGGCTGTTGACCAGACAAGAGGCTGGTTCTACTCACTTATGGCAATCTCAACCCTGCTCTTTGACAAGTCACCCTATAAGAACGTTATCGTTCTCGGTCTTGTTCAGGATGAAAACGGTCAGAAGATGTCAAAGTCAAAGGGCAATGCCGTTGACCCCTTCGATGCACTTGCAAAGCACGGCGCAGATGCAATCCGCTGGTATTTCTACACCAACTCCGCACCTTGGCTTCCCAACCGTTTCCACGACAATGCGGTTGTTGAAGGTAAGCGTAAGTTTATGGGTACTCTTTGGAATACCTACGCATTCTACGTGCTCTATGCAAATATCGATAAATTCAATCCCACAGAGCATAAGCTTGATTACGATAAGCTTTCCATTATGGACAAGTGGCTTCTTTCAAGGCTCAATACTCTTATTGATACCGTTGACGGCTACCTTGACAGCTACGCTATCCCCGAAGCGGCAAAGGCACTTCAGAGCTTTGTTGACGATATGAGTAACTGGTACGTGCGCCGCGGCAGAGAGCGTTTCTGGGCACAGGGTCTTGAACAGGATAAGATCAACGCTTATATGACTCTTTACACCGCACTTGTTACCGTTGTGAAGCTTGCGGCTCCCATGATTCCTTTCATGGCAGAGGATATTTACCGCAACCTTGTATGCAATGTTGATAAGTCTGCTCCCGTCAGCGTTCACCTTTGCGATTATCCCGTTTCGGACAAGGCATTCGTTGATGCAGACCTTGAAGCTTCAATGGATGAAATTCTCAACATCGTTGTTCTGGGCAGAGCCGCAAGAAACACTGCAAACATCAAGAACAGACAGCCTCTGGGCAAGATTTTTGTAAGCGCACCCAAGGTTCTTGGCAAGGAATACTGCGAAATCGTTGAGGATGAGCTTAACATCAAGACTCTTGAATTCGTAACCGATTCATCAGGCTACGTTTCATATAACTTCAAGCCTCAGCTTAAAACTCTCGGACCCAAGTACGGCAAAATGCTTGGCGCAATCAGAGAATATCTTGCATCTCTTGATGGTTCAGCCGCAAAGGCAGAGCTTGACGAAAAGGGTGCACTTACCTTCACCGCAGGGGATACGGAAATTTCACTTGCAGTTGAGGACCTTCTCATCGAAACCGTTCAGAAGGAAGGCTTCCAGGCTGAAAGCGGCAACGGTGTTACCGTTGTTCTCGATACTAACCTTACCGCTGAACTCATTGAAGAAGGCTTCGTAAGAGAGCTTATTTCAAAGATTCAGACAATGCGTAAGGATGCAGGCTTTGAGGTTATGGATACCATTAAGATTTACGTAAGCGGCAACGAAAAGATTGAAGCAATCTTCTCCGCAAACGCTGAGGAAATCAAGCACGACGTTCTTGCAACCGATATTATCACAGCCGAAGGCGGCTCGTACACCAAGGCTTGGGATATCAACGGCGAAAAAGTAACAATGGGCGTTGAAAAGAACTAAAACAAAAGACCGTGACAAGGGCGACCCTTCACAAGGAATTTAAGCCTTAAAAAGGCTATTTTGGTATATAACCGCGTTGAAAATGCTCGGAATCCGTCAAGGATTCCTGTGCTTTTCGCCTTGTTCTATATCCAAACTATCTCTTTTTAAGGTGCAAAGCAGTTTTTATCAGGTTATTTTTCGTTCAGACAAAATGACAAAAATCCCGTAATACTTGATGTATTACGGGATTTTTTCGTGAAGTATTAACGGAAAAGAATCGATAAAAACCTTAACTTCCTTATGAAGGGTCGCCCAACAGCCACGGTCTTTTTAAGTGCAAAGTGCAGGAACTTATATTCTTACTTGCAATACGGTTTTGTTTATGGTATATTATTTCTATATTTCAAAAATGAGGTGTAAAAATGAAGAAAATACTGAGCGTTTTACTCTCTGCAATTCTTCTTGTAACATCCCTCACCGTGGGCTTCACCGCCTTTGCGGCAGAGGATGAAATGGGCTTTGCAGTTGCATCCGACCTTCACTACAACGTTCCCTCCGAGGAGCTTGAAACAATCATTGAGGGCGAAGAAATTTATTGGTACGCAAACCGCAGAGCCGCTATGGAGGAAGAAAGCGGACTTATTATTGATGCGCTTCTCGAACAGTGCGCCGAGGACGAAAAATGCGAATTTCTTCTTATTCCCGGCGACCTTGCAGATAACGGCAAATCCGTTCATCAGGAGCATATCGACGTTGCCGCAAAGCTCAAAAAGTTTGAGGCTGAATCGGGCAAGCCCGTCTACGTTATACCGGGCAACCACGATTACGGCGTTGACTGTGCAACAAACCTTGATGATTTCATCAGAGTTTATGCGGATTTCGGTTACAGCGAAGCTCTTGAAACCCTTGAAGGCACAGCTTCTTACACCGTGAATCTGGGCGAGAAATACAGACTTATTGCCCTTGACAGCAACGACCCCACAAAGTCAACCGAGGACGGTATGTCGCTTGAAAAGATTGAGTGGGTTCACGAGCAGGCTGATAAGGCAAAGGCAGACGGCAGATATCCCATTCTTATGATGCACCATAATCTGCTTGACCACCTTCCCGTTCAGAGAATTCTCAGCAGAAACTTCATTGTAAGATTCCACTACACAACCGCAACCCTCTTTGCGGATTGGGGCATAAAGCTTGTTTTCACAGGTCACGAGCATTGCAGTGATGCCACATCATACACAACACCTTCGGGCAACGTTATCTATGACTTTGCAACAACAGCACTTTCGATGTATCCCTTGCAGTACAGATTCTTCACCCTTACCGATGATGAAATAAAGTATGAGGCAAGAACAATCGATTCAATCGATACCGATGCACTCACCGCAACAACCGCAGGATATACTCAGGAGCATATCGACCTTATGAACGAGGGTCTGAATGACTATGCAAAGGGCTTCCTTAAAGCAGGTGTTCAGTACCGTCTGGGCAAAGGCTTCAGAATGGAAGAAATGGGCATTGCCGAGGATGCATTCTATTATGACCTTGTTGCAACCGCAGTCGGCGGACTTGTTAAAATCCTTGAAGATCCCCTCTACGGTGAAGGCGGTATTCAGGAGCTTGCGGCAGGCTATAACCTTGAAATTCCCGACAGCGAATACGAAAACGGCTGGGATATCGTAACGGAGCTTGTTTCCTGGCATTATGCAGGCAGTGAGCCTTATAACATTTACAGCAGAGATATCACAATCTTCCTGCGCCTTGTATCGCTTCTTCTTAAAGACGACCTTGCAACAATCGCAGACGACGTGCTTCTCAAAGCCGCAAATGAGCTTTTCTCAGTTTTCGGCACTGATTCGGTAATCACCGATATCACAAAGATTGCAACAAAGGTTCTCGGCCCCGTAAGTGCGGTTGAATATTTCCTTATTGCTCTTGTTTCGCCTCTTGTATGCGCTTTCATTGCAGATGATGACGGCGTTGAGGATAACAACGGCACACTTCCCGGCTACGGCACAGTGAATGCACAGAGCAGAATCAGCAATGTATTCAACAGCATCGTTGCAACAGTTAAAAATATTTATGAATCGATTGCAATAATGTTCGGTATTCTCATTAAAATCTTCATAGCATAAATAATAAAGGCTTGTACGAAACCGTACAAGCCTTTGATTTTTTTATCTTATTTAAGGTCGCCGCCTACCGAGCCGTCCCAGGTGTCAACGGTCTGAGCCTTCATTTCTTCCTCGTCAAACCAACGGGTTGTAACAGCCTTTGTTTCTGTGTAGAAACGGAAGCCGTCCTTGCCAAGGCAGTGAAGGTCGCCGAAGAATGACTGCTTATGACCCGTGAAGGGGAATACGCCTACGGGTACGGGAATACCGACGTTAACGCCAACCATACCGCCGTCTGTTCTCTTTGCGAATTCTCTTGCGTAGTAGCCGCTCTGTGTGAAGATAACCGAGCCGTTTGCAAAGGGATTTGCGTTCATAACTGCAAGACCCTCTTCAAAATCCTTTACTCTCTTTACGCAAAGAACGGGTCCGAAGATTTCTCTCTGACCTACGGTCATATCCTCTGTAACGTGGTCGAAGATTGTGGGGCCTACGTAGAAGCCGTTTTCGTAGCCGGGCACAACGGGATTTCTGCCGTCAAGCACAAGCTGAGCACCTTCCTCAATGCCCTTTTCAATCCACTTGAGAATGGACTGTCTGTGAGCCTCGGTAACAACGGGGCCAAGGGTTGATTCCTTATCGTATGCAGGGCCAAGTTTCAGCTCTTTTGCAAATTTAACAAGATAGCCCACAAGCTCGTCTGCAATGCTTTCCTGTGCAACGATAACGGGCAGTGCCATGCAGCGCTCGCCTGCACAGCCGAATGATGAGTTGATGATACCTCTTGCGCTTCTTTCAAGTGCGGCATCCTCAAGCACAAGGCCGTGGTTCTTTGCTTCGCAGAGAGCCTGAACTCTTTTGCCGTTTGCGGCTGCTCTTGAATAAATGTGAAGACCGACGCTTGTTGAACCGACAAAGGTGATACCCTTTACGTCGGGATGGTCCATAAAGATTTCAGCTTCGTTTCTTGAACAGGTAACGATGTTGATAACGCCGTCGGGGAGACCTGCCTCCTGCCACAGCTCTGCAAGACGCATGCAGGTCATGGGAGTCATTGAAGCGGCTTTGAGAACGATTGTGTTACCGCACACAATGCAGAGGGGGGACATCCAGCCCATGGGAATCATACCGGGGAAGTTGAAAGGAACGATACCTGCGAAAACGCCTACGGGCTCTCTGTAAAGTGTGGTATCGTAGCCCGATGAAGTATCTCTCATGCTTTCGCCCATAAGAAGTGAGGGTGCCGAGCAGGCAAGCTCAACGGGTTCCTTTACTTTAAGGATATCGCCCTTTGCCTCGCTCCATACCTTGCCGTGCTCTCTTGCACAGATTTCGGTAAGCTCGTCCATATGCTTATCGAGAAGCTCACGGAACTTGAAAACAACCTGAACTCTTTTCATAACGGGGGTTTCAGACCAGGTTTTGAAGGCCTCTTTTGCGCAGGCAATGGCTTCGTTAACCTCGTCCTTTGTGCAGCAGGGGGTCTGTGCGATAACCTCGCCCGTGCTGGGATTATAAACGTCCATATATTTTTCGCAGGAAGAATCAAGCCATTTGCCGCCTGCGAAATATTTGAGCTTTTTAACTGCCATTCGGAACACTCCATTCAATTTAATAATCACTTCATTTTATAACTTTCAGAAAAATATGTCAATAGACCAATGACTTAAACAAGTCAAAAAAACCGCCGTTTCAGCCTTAGGGTGAAAGGCGGTGATGTTTTTTGAGAATGGAATCCTTTATAAAATTCCCCAGAGGGCTTCTGGAAAGGCCTGAATTTTCGGGGATGAGCGTTGAGGCAAAGCTGCTTTTTGCCCTTATTCTGGACAGAACGGGTGTTTCGGAAATGAACAGCGGAAGGTTCACCGACAAGCAGGGCAACCTTTTTGTGATATATACACTTGACGAAATATGCGGAAAGCTGGGGTGCAGTAAGCCTACCGCCGTGAAAGTTCTCAAAGAATTGCAGGAGAGAGAAATGATTGAAAAAAAGCGTGAGGGTGCAGGTAAAGCATCAAAAATTATTGTAAAAAAATCTGCATTGTCAGTGCTTAAAATTTTACCCGACAGTTCAAAAAAATTTAATCCGTCAGGTAAAGAAAATGAACCCGATGAAGTAAAGAATTCTGACCCTATTTATAATAAAGAGAACTATAATAATCTCAGTTATACCCATTCATCCACATACGAGGAGCTGACGGAGAGAATTGAAGATCAGATTGAATATGACTGTATTATGGGCGATGCGGAAATTGTGAGAGAGATAATTTATGTTATTGCGGATGTTATGACGGGGCTGAGCCCTACGGTGAAAATCGGCAGTGAGGCATTCCCCAGAGAGGTTGTCATATCCCGATACAAAAAGCTGACGGCGGAGCATATTCAGTATGTTGTGAACTGCATTGAAAATGCGGAAACGAAAATCGTCAATATGAAGGGCTACCTTGTTGCCGCCCTTTTCAACGCTCCCGCAACCATGGCAAGCGCCGATGCGGCGGATATTGCCTATTACCAATACAAAAAGAACAATTCGTAATTAACAGTTATTCGCTTTGAAATTTGCACTTAAAAAGCGTTGAACGTGTAAAATCATTGGAATAATTGCACAAAAAATATTTACTTTTTATTAATATAGTGTTAATATAGAATAATAATAAAGCGGAAAGAGGTTGTCTTTATGAAAAAGGTTATTGCGTTCATTATTTCGGCGGTGCTCGTTATGAGCATTGCTATGTCTCCTGCTTATGCATCGGCGCAGGAGCAGACGGAATACGCTTCCGTTGTTGATTACGTTGCCGAGGCTGAAGCAAACGACGAAACCGATTCAAAAATAAAATTCGGCAGAATAATCAACGGACTGAGCAATTTTGTGATTAACGATTTTCTCGGCACCGTGCTCAAGCTGATTCTTCCCGATTCTGCGGCGGTTGCGGATTATGAAAAATTCGATATTGACAAATACGAAAATTTCTATGAGGGCACCGAAAATTTCATTGACGAGCCTCAGGGCGATAAGGTATGGAGTCTGGGCTACGGCAAGGCTTCCGTGCTTCCCGATGATTTCGGTGAAAAGCAGTATGCAAAGGGTGCCTACATACCCTATATTTTCGGCAACGATATGTATACCGATGAAGACGGCAACAAGGAAGACCTTATGGTAAGAGCAGTTGTTATGAACGACGGCTCGGGCAGAGGCAACGTGCTTTTCATTGCTCTTGATGCAATGGGCTTTGCCAATGCAGACGTAAGGCAGGTGCGTGCAGGCCTTAAAGAGCTTGCAGAGGAATACAACATTGTGAGCATCAACGTTTCCTGCACACATATCCACACGGGTATTGATTCACAGGGTGTATGGACAGACCCCATCGGCTGTATCATCAACAATTCCTTCAGCAAGATTACCCGTCACGTGAAATACGGCGTTGAGCGTTCCTTCATCGAGGCTGTTGTTGAGGGCTCAAAGCAGGCGGCTCAGGATGCTCTTGACGATATGACTCAGGGCAAGCTTTATTATTCGAGCATAAATGCCGAGAATTATATGAACGACAGAACCGCACCCATTTCACTTGACACCAACATCTATAAGCTGGAGTTTGTTCCCTTTGCAGAGGATAAAACCCCCACAATCATTGCAACCTTCGGCTGTCATCCCGAATCCGCAAGCTACGACTGGGCAAGCGCAGACCCCGAAAAGACCCTTTCCTTCGATAAGAAGTTCACCCCCGATTTCATCTGGAGTGCGGAGATGGTTATGAACGATGCAGGCTATAACTTCATTTTCCTGCAGGGCAACGTTTCAACCGTAACCTCATCAAGATATTACACGGGTGACGGCGTTGACGAATTCCCCGGCAACGCTCATTATACTTCTGTCCGTTACGGCTACGAAATCGCATATATCCTTCTGGGTATGAATATGAACGAAGCCGAAAGAATTGCACTCAACGAGGCAACGGGTGACAGGCTTGACATTGCAAAATATAACGGTCAGGGCAGATACACCGTATGGTACGAGGGTCTTGAAACTGTTGACGCAAAGGAAGTAAAGCCCGTTCTCAACATAAAGCACAAGCAGTTCACGGTTCAGATTGATAACAATGTTATCGTTCTTCTGGGCAAAACCTCTGTTGCGGATAACTTTGTGCTCAAAGATAATTTCGGCAGATACTACACCGTATCCGAAGTGGGCTACCTTGAAATCGGTGACGATATGAAGGTTTATATGAGCCCCGGCGAAACCTTCGGTGAGCTTGTTTTCGGCGGCAAGGGTGCAGAGGGCTTTGAGCTTGCACCCGTGAGAGAATACACAGGCGAGGATATTATCGTTATGGACCTTATGAACGATGCCGCAGGCTACGTTGCAAACCCTGCCAACTACTGCCTTGCAGGTATTCAGTATAACGAAGAAAAGGGTGAATATGACAGCGATACCTGGTGCCTTATCTCATACGGCAAGGGTGCCGCACCCAAATTCATCGGCAGCTTCTACGAAATTTATGACAGTGTAAGATGATATGAAGAATAAATCAAAAATTTATACCGCATCCAATGCTCATCTGGATACCTCGTGGCTGTGGACTCTGGAACAGAGCATTGATGAGTTTATACCCGATACTCTTAAAAGGAATTTTGAGTTTATCAAAAAATATCCCGAATACAAATTCAATTTCGAGGGCAGCTACAGATATGAGCTGATAAAGGAATACTACCCCCAGGAATTTGAAAGGCTGAAAAAATACGTTGCCGAGGGCAGATGGAATCCCTGCGGTGCCTGCTACGAAAACGGCGACGTGAATATTCCCTCACCCGAGGCGCTGACACGGAACATTCTTTACGGCAACGGCTTTTTCCGTGAGGAGCTTGGCAGTGAATCCAACGATATCTTCCTGCCCGACTGCTTCGGCTTCGGCAAGGCACTGCCTCAGGTTGCGGCTCATTCGGGGCTGACGGGCTTTTCAACGGGCAAGCTCTTCTGGGGCTGCAGTGTTGACGTACCTTTTGATATCGGCAGATGGACGGGTGCCGACGGCAGCGGTGTATGGGCGGCGCTCAAGCCCTTTTCATACACCACGATTTTCAAAAAGCTTCCCAAGGCAAAGCGTGTGCTTGAAAAGCTTGAAAAATCAAAAGAAAAAAATCTTCCCCTCATTACCTTTGCCTACCACGGCAACGGCGACAGAGGGGGAGCGCCCCATAAATCATCGGTAAAGAATATTGTTGACGCTCAAAGGAACAACGAAAATTCAGATGTTGAGGTTTATTCCGCAACCACCAAGGAATTTTTTGATGCCCTTGAAACGATGCCCCAAGATGAAAAAGCAAAAATGCCCGTTTATGACGGCGAATTTCTGCTGACAGCCCACGGTACGGGCAGTTACACCGCAAGAACGGTTACGAAAAGGTGGAACAGAAGAAGCGAGCTTCTCTGGGATGCCGCCGAAAGATTCTCTGCCGCCGCTTACGTAAACGGCTTTGCACCCTATCCGCAGTACGGTCTTGACTGCGGAATAAAAAAGGTTATTGCCCACCATTTTCACGATGATATCACGGGCACATCCTTTGAGGAATGCTACAAGAGAAGCCACAACGATTACGTTCAGGCAATGAACACATTCTCTGCGGAATACACAGCCGCCTGCAAGGCTCTTGCAAAAAATCTTGACACCGACTTTGTGACGGGCATACCCGTTGTTGTTGCAAACCCCGTGCAGAGCGTATCTTCAAGAAAAGGTGCGGTAAGTGTTGTGCTGAATACCGACGGGGAAAGCTTTTCCGTTTTCGGTAAAGAGGGCAGTGAAGTTCCCTCGCAGGTGAAAAAATTATCAGACGGTAAAAGGGAAATCACCTTTATTGCGGATGTTCCGTCCTGCGGTATGGCGGTTTACGATTTGCGTGAGGGCAAGGAATGCGAAAGCAAAACGGAGCTTGCCGTTACGGAAAATTCCCTCCAAAACAAATACCTTGCGGTTAAAATCGACGGAAACGGGGATATCTGCTCCGTATACGATAAAACCCTTGGCAGGGAGCTTATCAAAAGCCCCGTAAGGCTTGGGATTTATAACAATATCCACAGCCTTGAATGGCCTGCCTGGGAAGTTAAATACAAGGATCTGTGCGAAAAGCCCTATATGTATGCAGGCAGTCCCGAAATTAAAATCAGGGATAAGGGCCCTGCGCTCTGCTCCCTTGAAATCACAAGAACAGCAGGCAAATCAAGGTTCACTCAGATAATCTCCCTTGACAGTGAAAGCAGTTGTGTTTCGGTTTATAACGAAACCGATTGGCGTGAGGAAGCTTCGCTTCTGAAAGCGGAATTCTGCTTCACCGCAGAGAATGAATATGCGGAATACGATACGGGCATCGGCTGTGTTCAGAGAGGCACCAACACCGAAAAGCTCTGCGAGGTGCCTGCACAGAAATGGGCGGATATTACCCACAAAGACGGCGGATACGGCGTTGCGGTATTCAGCGATTCAAGGCAGGGATGGGATAAGCCCGACAGCTCAACCCTTCGACTGACACTTATCCACACGCCGATGAATAACTACCGCCACGAATGCTCACAGCACGTTATGGATATGGGTCTTAACCGATATTCCTTTGCGATAAAGGGCAATTCGGGAAGCACTGAAAATATGACTGCATATGCGGATGAATTCTGCCAGCCCATGCATACCTTCATCACCGAAAAGCACGGCGGTGAATGGGGCAGAGAATATTCATTTGCAAGGCTCAGCAACGATAAGGTGAGAATCACGGCACTTAAAAAGGCGCAGAATTCCGACGGAATAATTCTCCGTGTTGCGGAGTGCTCGGGCAGTGAGCAAAAGGGTGTTGAAGCATCTTTTTCACTTCCCGTTCAGAAGGCATTTGAGGTCAGAGGCGACGAACAGAATCCCCGAAGCGTTGATGTAACCGACGGCAGACTCATTTTTGATATGGGTCGCAATCAGATAAGAAGCTTTGAAATTGTGTTTGCAAAAGAAGAAACAAAGCAGAAAAGCGTAAGCATTCCGCTGAATTTCAACGCCGTGGGTATCACGACAGATAAAAACCGCAGTGCCTCAACCCTTAAAGGGGGAGTGTCAATACCCCGTGAAATCACGCCCGAAGGCTTTGCTTTTTCGGGAATTGAGTATGAATTTTCAAAGGATGAGGGTGAAAACTGCCTTGTGTGTGACGGCGGCGAAATCGTCCTTGACGGTGAGTACAAAGCCCTTCACCTGCTGGTTGCCTCTTTGGGCGGAGATAAAACCGTCGGCATAGGCGGCAAGGAGGTTACGGTGCCCGATTGCGCCGAGGCTCTGGGCTTATGGGATTTGATGATGCTTCGTGAAACGGGTTACATAAAGCCCGTGCCTCAGGCAATAACTCTGAGCCATACCCATTGCCCCGAGGGTAATCTTACCGCAAAGCAGTTTTATCTTTTCAGCGTGAAAATACCCGTTGAGGGCAAAAAAGCCGTAGCCCTTCCCGACGATAAGGATATTGTCATATTCTCCGCATCGGCAGTGAAAGAGGATACCCTTTTCGAAAAGGGCGGTGCTCATTTCGATGAGCTTGAAAAAAGAAAGTTCGACTATGAATTTTCCGATTACGCAAAAAAGCATATGCAGAGGAATTTGTTTGAGCGTGTGCTTGATAAAATCGTTGACAGAAACCTTGTTATCAATATGGTGACAGGCGAATTCTACAATAAATATTCTCTCAGCGACCTTTATTTCATATTCAGAACCGCCCGTGACAGGCTTATGCACAAGAAGGATATGAAAAGAGTTATTGAGAGCAGAAATAAGAAGTAAAGGGGAAATTTCAGATGAAAAAAATCATTGCAGTTATTCTTGCGGTAACGCTTGCGTTTTCGGGTACGGTCTTTGCCGCCGCATCCGACGGCGAGGCAATGGATAACAGCGGAATTATGTTCTGCACCAACGCCATAAACGGCATTCTCAATGCGGTATTCAAGGGCTTCGGCGCCCTTTTTCCCAAGGATTTTGCAGATATAGAAGATTATGAAACCGAAAATTTCTATGAGGGCACCGAAAATTTCATTGATGCTCCTGCGGAAAACGCAAAATGGTATCTGGGCTTCGGCAAGGCAAGTATGGTGCCCGAAAATCTGAAGGACGGCTCCAAGGAATATTACACAGGCGGCTATTTCACCCAGAAAATCAACGGCGTTTACGACGACCAGGGCGCAAATGCCGTGGCTCTTACCGATAATTCGGGCAGAGGCACCGTTGTTATGGTTGCGGTTGACGGTATCGGCGTTTGCAATGCGGACGTAAGAACAATCCGTGCCGAGGCTGAAAAGAAGCTTGCGGATATGGGTGTTGAGAGCGATATCGTTGCAATCAACATCAACAGCACCCACTGCCATACGGTTATCGACACTCAGGGCTTCGGTCTTGAGCCTCTCATCAAAACCGTATTTCAGAATCTTTTCTCATTCCTGCCCTTTATTGAAAAAACAAGGAGCATCGACCCCGAATTCTATGAGCTTATGATTGACGGCGCATCTGACGCAATCGTTGAGGCATATACCTCAATGGAGCCCGGCACTCTTTATTATTTTGAAACCGAGGGCATCGGCAGAAGCGAAAGAAACAACAATTATATGGATGACAAATACGGCTACATCTTCAACAAGCGTTACGATATGGAGGGCTATCAGCACGTTATCGCCTGCTTCAAATTCGTGCCCGATAACAAGGAATCCGCCCCCACCGTATTTGCCAACGTAGGCGGCCATCCCACCACAATCAACAGAGAAACAAAGCTTCTCTCGGCGGATTACCCCAACTACACCGAATACAAAATGAACGCCGAGGGCATTAACTTTATGTTTATTCAGGGCGCACAGTCACCCATTTCCGTTAACGCAGGCGGCGTTGAAACCGAGGAAATCCTTGACGAAGTTGCAAAAGAGATTGAAGCCGACCCCGTTACCGAGGATTATGAGCAGGCAAAGAAGCTGGGCTACGAATTTGCAAGAATCATTCTTGAGGCCGAAGAAAACGCAAAGCCCGTTGAGCCTGTTCTCAACGTAAAAATGAAGGAAATCGTTGTTCCTCTCGAATACGGTCTTATGGAGCTTGGCGCAGTTTCGGGGCTTCTGGGTCAGACCGTTGTGCGCGATAAATCCGCACAGGCAGGCTACTCGCTTATCACCGAGGTGGGCTACCTTGAATTCGGCACGGATATCGTGATGCTTACCGTACCGGGCGAGCTTATCCCCCAGCTTGTTTACGGTAACGTTGTTGATAAAACACAGTCATACACAGGCACAGACTGGAATTACGAATACACTGCGGATATCATCGGCGAAGGCAAAACCGTTCTTGTAATGGGTCTTTGCAACGACGCAATCGGCTACATCGTGCCCGATAACGATTACGCTCCCTTTATTGCGGATTCTCTCTGGAATACGGATATGGGCGAAAAGCTCTGGGGCGAGCCTCAGCGCCACTATGAAGAAATGCTTTCCGCAGGCAGTGAGGCAGGCTCATCGGTTATGAGCGAGCTTAATGCACTTGCAAAGGAATATAACTGATTCATTCTGAAGGAGTGTAAATATGGCTGAAAACAATGATTACAAGTCAAATGCAAAAGCCTATGAGGAGCTTCGGCGTATGCAGGAGGGCAATGAGCAGAAATCTGCGGCATCCAAAACTCAGGACAGACGTTACGTGGGTACAAAGGAATCCGTGGGCTTCATCATCTGGGATGCGGCGCAAAGCTTCAATATCAATATTTTTTCAAACCGATTCATCACAAGCATTGTAGGTGTTGACCTGGGTATCCAGACCGTTGTTAACACAATCAACAGCGTTTGGGATATTGTCAACGATATTTTCTTCGGTGCCGTGGTTGATAAAACACGTACCCGCTGGGGCAAGTTCAGACCTTATCTTATGTTCCTTGCCATCCCCGGCTGCGTGCTTACCTGCCTTTATTGGCTTATGCCCCACCTTTTTGAGGGCACAACCTCCACTGACGTTACCAAAATGATGTTCTATCTGCTTCTCACCGTTGCCAGAGAGGGCATCACCACCTTCCAGACAATTTCAAGAACGGGTCTTATGTCAACCATAACCCCTCACCCCAACGACAGAACAAGGCTTATTACCCTTGCAAACTTCGCTTCGGGCTTCTTCGGTGAAAAGCTGCCCGAGCAGGCGGTTACCATTCTTATTGACGTGCTCAGAAGTATGTATCTGGGCGATGCAGGCAAGCTTGCCACGGCATATACAAACCTCTTTGTGGGTATGGGTGTATTCACCACCGTTGCCTCAAGCGCATCCTCCTTCTGGTTCTTCTACAACACGGAAGAAAGGGTTATGCAGTCCATAAAAACCCCCAGCGTGCTTATGTCCATCAAATCGGTTATCCGCAACAAGCCCCTGCTTCTCATAACTCTTTCCGATTTCCTCAGCGGCTTTGCGATTAAGGGCAGTGAGGACGATTATTACACCGACGTTCTCCACTTCTCGTCAATGACCCTTGTTGCAGGCATACCTGCCGCACCCATCAGCCCTGCCAGCTATGCCTGGGTACCCTGGATGAGAAGACGTTTCTCAAGCCGTCTGCTTTACATACTGGCAAAAGAAATCGGCAATATCCTTTATATCCCCGTTTTCCTTTTCGGCTGTATCGGTATGAAGAAGGATTATTCGGGCGGTATGTATCAGAAGGTTGTTCCCATGGGCATTGCAATGGCACTGTGGGAGATTATATGGACTCTGTTCTTCGGCCTTAAATCCGTTATCGGCACCGAAATGTATAACGAGGCAATGGATTACTGCGAATGGAAAAACGGCTACCGCACCGAGGCAATGGCTTCTGTTGCAAAGGGCATAGCCGCCAAGATATCCTCAAACACAAGCGCCGTTGTCACAACAGCCATAAAGAAGATGATAGGCTACGAGGCAAACGCATTCAGAACAGGCACCGAGCAGACGGATAAGGTTAAGTTCTTCCTTTTCGCAATGTTCACCATTATCCCTGCGGTAACAGGCTCGCTGGGTATTATCCCCATGCTTTTCTATGACCTTGATAACGACAAGAAAGAAAAAATGTATGCCGAGCTTCTTGAACGCCGCAGAATGATGTCAGATGCGGTTGAAAGCGGCAACGAGGATATGTTGAAATTTGCAACCGAATCCCAGATAATCAGATAATTGCAGAACACAACGGAGTATATATTATGGAAATAAGATATATAAAAGAAAATGAGGCGGCGGATTACCAGCGTGTGTCCGCGGCATCGTTCATATGGAAATTTGACGAAAAAGAGGACAGCACCGTTGAAATTCCCGTTCTTGCCGCTTTTCACGAAAACAAGCTGATTGCAGGTGTTGAAATCTTTGATTTCAGAGTGAATTACTGCGGCAATTTCCTCAATTCCGTTATCGTCAGCGGTGTATGCAGTCAGCCCGAATACCGCAGAATGGGCGGTATCCGTGAGATAATGAAAAAAATCGGTGAAACCGCCGAGGAAAACGATTGGGTTCTGGGCTTTCTTCATCCCTTCTCAATCGAATACTACGAAAAATTCGGCTATGCAAACCTTAACCGTATGTTTGCAATTAAAATTCCTTTTGAGAAGATTAAAAATATTCCACGCAATACCGACGTTATTCTCTACACGGGTGAGCAGTTTGATGAATTAAGCGCTCTTCACGCAAAATGCGCCCTTAAAGAGAACCTTATGACCCTGCGTGAGGAGAAAAAGCATTTCTGCGACAAGCCTCTTGAGGAGGCGGATTACACCTATTTCAGACGGGATGAAAACGGCGTTGCCGACGGCTATGTGCGTTTCACCGTCAAAAGACCCGATGAGGTTATTGTTGAAGAATTTTTTGCGCTGACACCCGAGGCGGTTTACGGTCTGCTGGGATTTCTCCGCAACTATGACGGAATAGCCAAATACATCCGCATAAAAAAGCAGTATCAGGGTAGTGACGTTTCCTGCATTGCAGACCGTATTGACGGCATTTCCTATGATTACGACGGCGGTGCCGCAGGCAGAATTTACAATATGCAAAGGCTTCTGGAATGTAATGCCTACCCCGAGGAATACGGAATTTTCCGCCTGAAATCCGTTGACGAATTTGAGCGTAACAACGGCATTTTCGAGGTTGAATACAAAAACGGAAAAGCAACCGTCACAAGGAAGGATGAGGGGGATTACGACATCTGCCTCACCGCTGCCGCCGCCGCAAGACTTATGCTTGCAGGGGAGGGTCACGATGCTCAGAGTGCCCTCTACATAAACGGTGTTGAAATAAAAGGCAATGCGGATGCATTCTTCAAAGCCTTCCCTTACCGTCACACAAGATTTACGGACAGCAGCTGGTCGATCTGAAAGTGCAAAGTTGAAATTTGAGGACGGGCTATGCCCGTACCCGTTTTAAGTGAGATGATAAAATGAAAAAAAGATTTGTAAGCCTTATTCTTGCGGTGATAACGGTGATGTTACTTTTCACCGTTCCCGTATCTGCGGCGGAGAGGGGCTTTGCGGTTAAGGATGCGGTTATTGTCCTACCCGAAAACGCAGGCATAACCGATACCTATGCGGCAGAGCGTCTGAAATATTATCTTGACGAAATTACGTCGGGAAATATTGAAATTGCATACGGCGGTGTGCACGACGGCTGTGCAATCACCCTGCAGAGCAACGCAGGCGGTGCAGACGGCAGCTATACCATTGCTTCAACCGAAAACGGGCTTGCCGTAACAGGCTCGGGCAACAAGGGCGTCATAAACGGTGTTTACCGATTCCTTGAGGAATTCTGCGGCTGTCACTGGTATGAGGCGGAGGTTATCGTTGTTCCCGAAAACGAAAATCTTACCGTTCCCCGTGATATCAATATCGAATATACCCCCTTCTTTGAGTATTCCGAAACGGATACAAGAAGTGCAATGGATGCGGAATTTTCCGTTGCAAACGGACTTACGGGCGGCATTTACAAAGACCTTTCACCCGAGCAGGGCGGTGCGGTTGAATATATCGGCGGCTCAAGCCACACCCTTGTCAATCGGTATTGCAAGCCCTCGGTTTATTTTGAGGAGCATCCCGAATATTTTGCCCTGGTTGACGGCGTAAGAACGGGAACTCAGCTTTGCCTCACAAATGAGAACGTGAAGGACGTTGTGACTGCCGAGGCTCTTGCAGTGCTTGAAAAACAGCATAACCCCGATGCAGACGTGCAGATTCTTTCAATCACTCAGGCGGATAACGGATATTACTGTCAGTGTGATAACTGTAGGTCTCTTGACGGTGCAACCGGCTCGCCTGCAGGCACAATGCTGACCTTCGTTAACGAAATCGCAGGCAGAATAAAGGCTTCGGGCAATTATGACAACGTAGCCTTCGACACCTTCGCCTATCAGTATACACGCAAGGCGCCCGTGGGTGTTGTGCCCCGTGAGGACGTTATAGTGCGCCTTTGCTCAATCGAGTGCTGCTTCGGGCACACTCTTGACGACCCCGATTGCAAAAGCAACACAGCCTTTATGCAGGATTTGTCGGAATGGAGCAAAATCTGCAACAGGCTTTACATATGGAACTACAACCTCAACTGTGACGAAAGCATAAATATCTATGCCAATTTCGGCACGATGCAGAGAAACACTCAGATTTTTTATGAGCACAACGTAAAGGGAATCTATCAGCAGGGTGTTTATTACATCTCTGAAAGCGACGGCGAATTCGGTGAGATGAAAACCTATCTTCTCACAAAGCTTATGCAGAATCCCTACCTTGATTTTGACAAAGAAATGACGGAGTATATGACCGCTGTTTACGGTGACGGCGGCGTATACCTTAAGGAATTTATCGATATAGTAACCGACCATGCGGTTACAAAGTACAAGCACCTTTACCTTGAAGAGGATTCACGTTATTCACTGCCGGGTATGATGCCTTGGGAAGTGAGCAAATGCGACGAGCTTTGGGAAAAGGCAAAGTCGCAGGCGGAAACCGAGGAGCAGCTTAACCGTATTCTTCGCTCGGAAATCTGCTGGCGATACTGGAAATGCTCCAATATGCGCTCGGAATTCTCCCTTCTTCAGCATCCCTATCTGTGGATGAAGGCGAGAAAGGACCTTTATAACGATTTTGTGAAATTCGGCATAACCCGAATGGGCGAAAGACCCAACCACGAGCTTTCAAGCAACGATTTAAGGCATCTGACACGCAGGATTTACACCTGGATTACCCTCTATGACGAGCCCGTATGGGATGCCATCAACCCCTATGCCGTTGCCTTCTACGAGCTTATGGAAAAGCTTTATAATTTTTAAGTGCAGAGTGAATAAAGATTAATCACGCATTGAAATTTGCAGACCGGGAGATAATATGAAATACTACGCAGCACAGTTTCTGGGTATACTCGTTACCCTTGCAGTTATACTTACCCTTCAGATGAAAAAGAAAAAGCAGATGCTTTTTGTATCGGTGCTTTCCAACGTTTTCTCAGCCGCAAACATCCTTTTGCTTGACGGCTTCAATTCGGGCGTTGTGGTGTGCCTTGTGGCGGTGTGCCAGCTTTTCGTTTCCCTTTGGCACGAATACAAGGGCACTCAGTCGGGCACTGCGGAAAAGGTGATTTTCCTTATTCTTTATGCGGCAGGCGGCCTGCTGGGCTACAAAATACCCCTTGACCTGCTTTCAACCCTTGCGGCGGTGTTCTATATGCTGGCGGTGTTCCAGAAAAAAGAGCAGAACATAAGGCTTATGCTTCTTGCCAACCTTTCGCTGTGGACAATCTACCATTCCGTTCTCGGTTCAACCGCCGTTTTCGCTCAGATTGCAGGCATAATTTCATCCCTTATCGCCCTTTACAGGTTCAGAAATAAAAAGCAGGGAGGAGTTCAATGAGTTCGATAAGCGGAATTTTTCTTGCGGTGCTTATTGCCTACGGAAGCTTTGTTTCCCTTCTGGCAAACCCCAAAGCACCTGCGGATACGGGGGATTTTACTCCCGTTGTAAGGTTCCTTGTCACAAGCGATTCCCATATCACCACCATAGGCGACGTTCAGAGCTTCAGACTTCAGCGTATGATTAAGCTGGGCTATGATATTGCCGAGAAGGATGAGGAATATAACGGACTTGATGCGGTGCTTGTTGCAGGTGATATTACCGACGTAGGCACGAAAATCGCCTTCGGCAGCATCAAGGCGGCAACAAAGCCCGTTCTGAAGGAGGGAACACAGTTCCTTGCCACCGTATCAACCTCTCACGATGACCGCAGTCTCGGTAAGGAATCCCTTACCTTATACAGCGAAATTATGGAGCAGGAAACGGATTTCCACCGTGTGATAAACGGCTTCCATTTCATCGGCGTTTCCGCCTCCATTAACGAAGGCGAGCATTACGGCGAATATCAGAAAAAATGGCTTAAAGAACAGCTTGACCTTGCGGTTTCGGACGACCCGTCAAAGCCCGTTTTCGTTATGCAGCACGAGCATATTCTGAATACGGTTTACGGCAGCTCGGATTTTGAGGGCTGGGGAATGCCCGATTTTGCGGAAATCCTCAAGGAATATCCTCAGGTCATTGATTTTTCGGGCCATTCACATTACCCCATAAACGATGCAAGGTCAATCTGGCAGGGTGAATACACGGCTTTGGGCACAGGCGGTCTTTACTATGCGGAGATCACCGTTGACGACGTGCGTACGGTTCACCCCGAAAATTACAGAAGCTGTTCAACCTTCTGGGTGGTTGAGATTGATAAGGATAACCGCATAAGGCTCCGTGCCGTTGACCTGCTTGCAAAGGAATATCTTTGCGAATATATTCTCGAAAGCCCTTTTGACAGAAGCTATACCCCCGAAAAACGCCTTGAGGCATCAAAGGCTCCCGTTTTTGACACGGATGCAAGCCTTAAAATTTCAAACGGCAAGGTTAAATTCAGTGCCGCGCAGTCAGCCGACGGTATGCCGATTTTCATATACAGAGCCTTTGCCGTTGATGCACAGGGCAACAGAATTCCCGTGGGCAAAACCGTTCCGAAGTATTACCGCTATGACGTGCCTGACAGGGTGACGATAGAGCTTGAAAATCTTCCCCAAGGGGAGTATACCGTTGAGGTTGTGGCGGAAAACTGCTACGGAATACAGTCAGCACCGCTGAAATAAAGGAGAACTGAAAATGAGAAAGATAATGAAAAGAGTGATAGCCTTTATGGTTTGTGCATCATTGCTCGCCTCGGCCCTTGCGCCGTCGGCATCGGCGCTTGAAACGGATTGCGGCGGCAGATGTGAGCATTCCCCCGTAATCGTTCTTCCCGGCATCAATCATTCGCCCACCTACCTTTACGATGAAAACGACGATCCCGTTACGTATAACGGCTCTCATATCGGCAGCACCCTGCTTATTCTTAACGAGGCGGCGCTTTCAACCTCCAACATTCTGAAGCTTGTGGGCAGTGCGCTGGGTACGATTCTTCTGCAGACCAACGTGGGTCTTGACAAGGTTGCCTATAATCTGGTTTCGGAAATCTTCAAATATCAGAGATGCGACGATAAGGGCGACCACGTTGAAAACTTACAGACAAAAAGGTGGGATTATTCACTTGAGCATATGTCCGAGGAGGATCTTGACTGGACTTACAGAATGGTTCCCATGCAGGCGCTTGTGAATGAAATCGGTGAGGATCACGTTTATTTCTTCACCTTCAACCTTGTGGGCGACCCTATGGATTCTGCCGACGACCTTGCGCAGTACATTGAAATGGTAAAGGAGCAGACGGGTCACGAGAAGGTAACCCTTCTTCCCGTTTCCCTGGGCGGCACGATTCTCACCGCCTACCTTGAAAAATACGGCCACGGCGAGCTTGACCAGATTGTGAATGCGGTTGCCTGCCTTGACGGTACGGATATCGTTGCGGATTTCTTCGCAAGGGAATGGCGTCTTGATGACGAGTATCTCTACCATCAGTTTATGACCAATATATTTATTGAATCCGAGGGCGAGCCTACTCTGGGCTACCTTATCAACACCCTTCTCCATATTATTCCCCGTTCGGGTGTGGATGCACTGCTTTCGGGTGCAATAAGCGCAATTCTCGATACCCTTATGCTTAACTGCCCTCAGTTCTGGGCTATGCTTCCCTCTTACAGATACGAAGCCCTTGCGGAAAGATACCTCAGCGATAAGCCCGAGCTTAAAGCAAGAACGGACAGCTTCCAGACCGCAAGACTGAATCTTAAACAGAATATTCTTGATGCGGTTGCCGACGGAGTAAGGGTTAACTCCATTTCCGGCTCCAACCTTGATTTCGGTGAAGAAATGTATACATATTTCAACATCGTTGCATCCGCCGAAAAGCATAATTCCGACGGTATCGTGAATCTTTCGTCAACAACTCTCGGTGCAACAGGTGCTCCCGGCAGGCTCACTCTTGCCGACGTTGACTACGAAAAGAACACCTATTGCACAAATCCCGACCATAATCACGTGTCACCCGACAATATGGTTGACGCTTCCACGGCAATTCTTCCTGAAAATACGTGGATTTTCCTTGACCAATACCACGAAGTAGGTTACAATGATGTAGTACTCAATCTTGCAAAGGCAATTATTCTGGGCGAGGTAACGGACGTTAACGATAACCCCGAAATGTATCCCCAGTATAATTACCCCTGCTACACCCAGAGCATCCGCCGCTGGAAGCTGCCCGATGCAAAGAGGGTAGATCAGTCAAACCTCAGCGAGGAGGATAAGGCAGAGCTTAACGCGGCTATTGCCGAGGGCGAGGCGGTGCTTAAAATGACCGTTGCCGACCAGCCCCGTGTTGAAGCCGCAGAGGCAAGGCTTATTGCCATTCTTCACAAGGTGGGTGCGGAAGGCTACGAAAATATTGAGGTAAAAAAAGAATCGGCGCTTGACCCGATTCTTGAAGATATTACTTATGCAATGAGCAAGGGCTCGCTTTTCCTTCTGGGCGGCGGAAGTCTTATTGACAGAATTCTTTCACCCTTCAGAGCGCTTCTCAAGCTTATTACAAAGTAACGAAAGGGGTATAATTATGAAAAAAATCATTTCCTGCATCCTTGTGGTTGCACTGGCATTTTCAATGCTTACGGTAAGTGCATCCGCAGTGAAAACCGAGTGCAACGGCGATTGCGACACCTGTCCCGCCATTGTTGTTCCCGGTATCGGTCAGTCAAACGTATGGGCGCTTGACGAAAACGGCGATTACCTGCTTGATTCAGACGGCGAAAGAATAAGCTGCTTCCCCGCAATTTTCGACGTAGGCTCAATCGTAATGAGAGTTCTTGTTCCCGCACTTCTCACACTTGCAACTCAGCACGATATCGGCCTTTCAAATGCACTTTGCGACGTTGTTCTGGATGCATTTTCAGTTAATCTCTGCGATGAAAACGGCAAAAACACAGGCAACCTCGAGGTTGAAAAATATCTTTATTCCGTAGCTGAATGCTCGGATTACGAAAAAAAGCAGATCTATAATAACATTCCTCTCCAGGCATTTGCCGAGCAGGCAGGCGAGGACCATCTCTATTATTTCGCATACAACTCATTCGGTAACAACTACGACACCGTAAAAGAGCTTTATGAATTCATTCAGATGGTCAAGGAAGAAACAGGCCACGACAAGGTGAACATCGTTCCCATCAGTATGGGCGGCTCCCTTGCAAACGCTCTGCTTCAGTATTATCCCGACGTTATGAATGACCTTAACAAGGTTGTTTATATCGTTCCCGCACTTAACGGCTCAACAATCGTAGGCGACCTTTACACAAAGAATTTCGCTTTCTTTGACACCGAATTCCTCTATAACGGCTTCCTTGAGGCGCTTATGGACGAAGAGGATGCAAGAATGATTGAGGTTATCGCAAGAATCCTGCCCGACCAGGTTCTTTCAAGCGTGCTCAAAAAAGTTGCGGACTGCCTTGTTGAGGACGTTGCCGCAAACGTTACAAGCCTTTGGGGTCTGTGTCCCAAGGAATATTACCCCGAAGCATCGGCTGCCCTTCTTGCAGACAAGCCCGAAATCAAGAGACAGACCGATATGTTCTACGAGGCACAGGTAAATTCGCTTGCAAATATCCAGAAGCTTATTGATAACGGCGTTCAGGTGTTCAACATCGTTGACTACGACGTACCCCTTTACCTCATCGGTAACTCCTGGAACGACGATAATGCAGACGGCGTTATCCACCTTTCATCAACAGCTATGGGCGTTCACAGCGCACTCTGCGGCGAAACTCTGGGTGAGGATTATCAGCAGGCAAACACAAGCGTAAACTGCTCCGATAAGTCACACAACCACATTTCACCCGATAACGTTGTTGACGCTTCAACAGGTCTTCTTCCCGACCACACCTTCTATTTTGACGGTCAGGGTCACGAGCAGACCGCAAGAAACGATGCTATCATCGCTCTTGCAACAAGACTTTTGGCAACCGATGATATTACCGACGTTTATTCAACCGAGGATTTCCCCCAGTTCAACGGCAGAAGAGATCCCCGTGCTCTCAAGAATACGTATATTCCCGAGGCAAAGGCAGTTGATACTTCGGCTCTGAGCGCAGAGGATGCACAGGAGCTTGCCGAAGCACTTGCCGAGGCGGAAGCCTTCGTAAACAGCACCGCAAGCTATGACGGCCAGCAGAAGGAAGTTGAAACAAGACTTGTGAATATTCTTGTGAAGATAGGTGCAAGGGAAGCAAAGGTTGAAGAAGAGCCCTCAACCTTCTTCACAAATCTCAGCCTCTGGCTCTATGATACCTACGGCGCAAACGGCTTCTCCGAAATGCCCGGTCTTACGGTTGTGCTTCTTTTCAACACTGTATTCGGTGCAATCGGTTCACTTTTCGGTAAATAAGAATAAATCAACCGGCGGAGAAATCCGTCGGTTTTTCTTGCGGTAAAAAGGGTTATATGCTATAATATTATCCAACACCGAAAAAGGAATGATAAATATGATAATGCCAAACTCAAATCATACGGATTATATGGCGAAAACGGCAGCCGATACCGAAGAGTGCCTGCAATATGTTAAAAAAATTGAAGATATTCTCAAAAAAGAATATTCTGAAAAAGGCTTTGGCTTTACGGAAGCGGACAGTGAGTTTTACCGAAATATAAACGAGCACACCGAAGCACTTGCAAAGCTGCTGGAAATCAAACTGTCCTATATCGAAAGATTAAGGACAGAATATGATGAAGCAGACAGCAGATTAACGGAAATGGCAAAGAGTTTTTAACAATAATTCAAAAGGAGAATTTATATGGATATCATCTATACAAAAAACGCGCCCGATGCAATCGGCCCTTATTCACAGGCAATCGTTGCAGGGGGACTTGTTTTCACCTCGGGTCAGATTCCCATTAACCCCGAAAGCGGTGCCGTTGAGGCGCAGACAATCACGGAGCAGACCGAGCAGGTTTGCAAAAATATAAAAGCCGTTCTCGAAGCGGCAGGAAGCAGCCTTGAAAAGGTTGTGAAAACCGTTTGTTTCCTCAGCGATATGGGCAACTTCGCTCCCTTCAACGAGGTTTACGCAAAATATTTCACGGGTAAGCCTGCACGCTCCTGCGTGGCAGTGAAGGAGCTTCCCAAGGGTGTTCTTGTTGAAATTGATACCGTAGCAGAGGTTTGAGAAAGTATTAAAGACCGTTTGAACAGTTAACGTTGGGCGACTGTTCAGACGGTCTTTTTTTATCTTACAAATTTTTCTTGATTTTCTGAATCTGTATTCCGTGAAAAGCTCCGGCCCGAAAGGGCAAGACCTGTTACCGCACCGCCACGAAATAAATCAGATTAACCGCAGGGTGGCAAAACTCAAACCCCATTTTCACCCTCCGTCATACCGTACTTCATTTTTACTCTGTCCAGCTTTTCAAGAAGGGGCTTGCCGAAAAGAAGCATCATAAGTGCGGTGCAGATGCCCTGACTTACGTTGACGGGGAAGCCCGATGCAAGGGACGCCGTTACCGTTGAAATATTTATTTCGGGCATCATAATAAATATGTGCGAGGTATCCAGCAGAGGACCGATCCAGAATACAACCGAAAGGAATCCGATTACTGCCATTATCCACGGCTTTTTCGGGATTTTATTTCTGATAAACACAAAGCCTGCCAGCATACCGCCTGCACCGTAAGCCATCATCTGCCAGGGCATATATGCGCCCTGTCCGTAGAAAAAGTTGCTTGCGAATGCGGTTATTGCGCCTGCGATGAAGCCTGTTTCGGGGCCGAAGGCGATACCCGTAAGCATAATTATTGCAAAAGCCGCCTTGAAATGGGGGATGGGGATTGCCACACGCCCGATAACCGCAAGAGCAATCATAACCGCAAGAACAACAAGCTCTCTCGCCTGCGGCCTTCTTTTTTCAAACGCCATAAAAAACGGCACGGAAAGCTCAATTATGATAAGAACGCCCGTTATGTAGTAGCCCTTGCCGGGGAGCTTATCTCCGAGGAAAAGGGTCAGCGGAATGAGTGCGAGGAACACTGTCAGCATTGCAACGTTTGATTTTTTCATTGTGCTCCTCCCTTGTTTTTGCAGTAAAGCTCAACAACGTTTTCAGCCGTTACGGCATTTGTGAAAACGTGCCTGCTCATACGGTTGGCCGCCGTTGTGTAGAAGCTGTTTGAGCCGAAGAATTTTCGGGGAGAATCGGTTGTGAGCACCTGACCGTCAAAGAACATACTTACTCTGTCTGCATATTTTGCACAGAATTCAACGTCGTGGGAAACCGCAAGTATTGCAATGCCCTGCGATTTCAATTCGTTCAGAATTTCGGCAAATGTTTCTTTGAAGAAGCTGTCCATACCCTTTGTGGGCTCGTCAAGAAGAAGAATTTTCGGCTCGGTGAGAAGAACCTTTGCAAGTGCGACCCTCTGCTGCTCACCGCCCGATAAATCGTAAGGATGATTATTCATAAGGTCTGTAATATGACAGATTTCCGCAATTTCATTAATTCTGTTTTTATCCTTCGTCATTTCCGCAAGCTCGTCAAAAACCTTGTTTTTCACAAACAGACTTTTGGGGTCCTGCGGAAGCATTGATATGCAGTTTCTGAAAAGCTCGCCCGATCTGAATTTGCCGACGGGCTTGCCGAAAACCTTGATTTTGCCTCGGTAGGGTCTGCATATTCCGCAGATTGCCTTGAGCATTGTGGATTTGCCTGCACCGTTGCCGCCCACTATTGCAGATATGCTGCCCGACGGAACCTCAAGGCTGACACCTCTGAGAATATCGGGGGAGTCCTTTTCGTATCTGAACCATAATTCTTTGAGTGATAATGCAGGGCTTTCGATATATTCGTCGATGTTTTCGCAGGGAATTTCCTTGATATCGGGCTCTGCTTCAAATTCCTTGCTGAGCCACGCTCTGCCTTCTCTGACTGTCAGAGGGCAGTCGCCGTTGCCGTTTGCATTGTAAAAAACACGAACAGGCGCAGGCATTGCGGTAAACATGGGGTTATTCTGCTCAAAAAGAAATTTGCCTATGCTTCTCGGTGCACCGTCGGCAATGATTCTGCCCGAATCCATAACGATGGCTCTGTCCGCATAAGGGAAAATATCCTCAAGACGGTGCTCGGTTATGATAACGGTTGTGCCGAGCTCCGTGTTGATTTTTCTGACTGTATTGAGAAAATCCGATGCGGCAATGGGGTCAAGCTGGCTTGTGGGCTCGTCAAGGATGAGAATCTCGGGCTGCATTGCCATAATCGAAGCAAGGTTAAGAAGCTGCTTCTGACCGCCCGAAAGCAGGGCAACGTCTTTGTGAAACCAATCCTGAATACCGAAATAGCACGCCATTTCCGCAACTCTTGAACGCATTGTTTTTCGGTCACAGCCGAGGCTTTCAAGGCCGAAGGCAAGCTCGTGCCAGACCTTATCCGTCACAATCTGGTCGTCGGGATTCTGCATAACAAAGCCGATTTTGGAGGATTGATTGCGGCTGTCAGCATCCTTCAAAGCAGTGCCGCTGAAGTATATTTCACCCGTTCTTTTACCGTGGGGGGTGAGAACGGTTTTAAGGTGACGGAGAAGGGTTGTTTTGCCGCTTCCCGATTTGCCGCAGAGAACGGTATATTCGCCTCTGTTTATTTTAAGCGACACGTTATCAAGAGATTTGTTCTGTGAGGCGGGGTATGAAAAGCTTAAATTTTCGATTCTGAAAATTTCCACTGTATAACCTCCCTGATGTTAAGAATTGTCGGTATCAGAAGATAGCCGAAATATGCGATAAATCCGATTGCGTTAAAGCCTTTTATCGGTGTAATATCCCTTTCGGGCAGAAATTGCACATTCATTGAGCCGCTTGCGGCAAAAAAGATAACAACCGAAATCAGCACAAGCATTACCGCAGATAAAATCCAATCGGTTGCGGTCATTCTGTAAATCATAAAGCTTGTCCGCTTTGCCGTGCCGTAGCCCCTTGAACGCATTGAATCGCTTGTTGTGATGCTTCCTTCAAGCGCCCACGAGGTGAGAATACCCATAACCGTCATACCCGAATTCAGTTTATCCTTCAGCGATGATTTTTCTGCCGTTCCCTTGCCGATTGAGCTTCGCACGCCGATAATCTGCTTTGCCTTCTGCAAGAGGTTGGGTATCATACGGAACACCATTACAAGAAGCAGTGACAGCGACGGCGCAAGATTGCCGAAAAGGCAGGTGAATTTATCGCCCGTGAGCACCCTTCCGCAGCATCCGAACCATAAAAGCATCAAAACAAAGGTTGCCGCAACCGCAACGCCGTAGATGAGTGCCTCAAGGGTGTAGGGTCTGTCAAGATATGAAAAAAGAACTGTTACACCGCGGGTGTTTACAATCGGATTAAAAAGCGTGACGAATATAAAAAGCGGTATCATTAAAAGTATGTTTTTCAGCCCTTTTCTGCCGTTGAGGAACAGGTAATACGCTCCGCTTGCAAATATGCCCGCAAGCAGATAAACGGGGTGCTGCAGAAGAACACCGAAGGCTATTGCTCCGATGAAAAACAGCAGATTCACCGCAGGATGAAGTTTTGAGAATGCGTCTTGTTTCATACCGTTCACCGTTATTTTTTTCTTGATTCTTTCAGCTTTGCCGCTTCAAGTGCTCTCGGCCACGGACCGAGAAAGGCTTTGATGCGTGATAAGGTTACCACGTCAAAATCATCCTTTTTGGGGAGTCTGCCAAGCTCATTGTTCTTTTCTCGCAGTTGTTCTGTTGCCCACTGCTTCTTTTCCTCAGTTATCACAATTTCACCTCACAAAAAAATAAAACTCTTTCAACCGGAAACAGGTTGAAAGAGTACAACAGACATTTCAAAGGGTCGGCAAATACGGCATTTCTGTTACGGATAAACGGTTGTGCTTTTCAGGCAACAAAAAAGAATGCACGATTTCAAATGCCTTGACAGCCTTTGAACAATCGGTTGCACTCTTCTCACCAAAGTTGTGTTTTAACCTAAAAAGACACGGCAGGTGTTCTGACTTGTTACATAGCGTAATTTACAGTAATGGCGGTTGTTCAGGATTCGAACCTGATTTCCCTTTTGATTTACTCAGCGTACAACTTTTCAAACCGTATCTTGTCATATTTAACTGGTAAACATTATAACCCCGTTTGCCGATATTGTCAAGTGCGGCGGAAAAGGTGAATTTTCAGCTTCGGTTCCTTTCAAAGACGCAGAATTCTTGCAGGAATTTTTTTGCGGAAAGTAAGATTTACATACATAACTTGTGAAAACATAATATTAAGCAATTTTTGTATTAAAAGTTACGTAACAAAACAGGGAACGGAAAAAATCCGTTCCCTGCTTCTTATTTATTCAAAATCTTCAAAGGCTCGTTAACCGAGAACTTATAAACATTTTCAAAATCATACATAGCACACATATCAAAAGTCTTGTCTGTGTTGTTATATACTGCACTCCAAATTGTTGAGCAAATATAACCGTGCAAGTCAACGTTTTCAAGATGTGTTGCATCAAGAATATTCATTGCTTCTTCTTCGCTTACAACACAGTTCTTTTCGGCAAGCATGGATTTTGCGATTTCATATCTGTCATAACCTACACCGTCAGGGTCATCAACACCCTCTGAAAGCCAAAAGTTTGTTGCGATAAGTGTTCCTGTTTCGTCAGGTCTCAGAACTGTTGTTTCACCGTTTACATACTCAATAATAGCGGTATCACCTGATGCATCAGCAACCTGATAATGATATGTGCATCCTGCACCGAGTAAATCGTGCATATCAAATTCATTGAAAACAGCAACAGCTTCTTCTACGGTTGCCGCATGGTCAAGCACATGACGGATTATTGCAGTTGTTGTTATATCCTTCTTCTCTGTCTGTTGGAAAGTTTCAGGAGTTTCAAGTTCAAGAACACCGATTGAAAGACCCTTTTCATTCATTCCGTCAACAGGAATGTAAGGAGCTAAAAGAGTGAGAAGCGACGTCAGAAGGTCTTCGGGGAGAAAACTTCCGCCATAACCAAAGAAATAAAGAGAAACGGTTGATACACTTGCATAGCCGTCTGACGGATGAGTCCATACTGTCATACCGGGAGAATCCATATAGTCGTAGTTTCTTGCAAAAATTTTATCGCCTGACGGTGTTGTTGCATTAAAGGTGGTGCAACCGAACGACGCGAAATCTGAAATATCCTTAAAGAACTTTGAAACGCCTTCGTTGTCAATATCAATATACATACCTAAATTTGCAATAATCTCTTTTGCCTGAGGATTGAGTTCTAAAAACACGTCTGCAAAAGAATAAAGCAGCATTCCTACCGTTGTTGAATTACCTGTGTTGCTTTCAAGCAAGGTGTCAAGGTCATAGTCATATGTGTAGTCCATAAGATAGTAATTATCAGCAACTTTCTGAATGGATTCAAGAGAATTGAGTTGCTCTGTCCAAATACCTGTTGTTGAGCTGAAAAAGCCAAGCAACGCAGAAAGAATTACTGAAAGTGTTTTTGTGAAAAACTGAATTATTGCATTCATAAATAATACCTCACTGACTTTGTTTTGTAATTATAACAAATAAATCAATTGCTGTAAATGGTTTTCAGGTCTTTTCAGGGATTTGTCAGAAAAGAAGTAACCCTGAAAAACTGATAAAAGGATGTTTCAAAACTTTCGAATTAATCAAATGAAACAAAAATAATGCACTTATCAGTATTGATTTGTGCATTTTGTTATATTATAATATAGATATTAACTTAAATTGCGATTTGTGCAAAATAAAAGCGTGCCAAACGGGATGGTGAATAATGAATCAGAAAAAATTCAACTATGACTATTCAAAAACTTTGTGGATGAAGATGTTTCTTGCAAAACCCGATTGGGAGAAAAGAACATCCGAGGTTCTTATCAATTTTGAACAGGCACTTGAAATAATCAGGATGATGGATAACATAACGCAGGGTATAAAGAAGATTGTTTACCTTGTGGGTTGTCAGGGGCTCGGGCACGATGACTGTTACCCCGAAATGGAAGTTATCAATCCCTATCTCAAACGAGACTGCGATGCTACGCCGAGAGACAGCTTTATGTGGCTTTTTGAAGAAGCCAAAAAATACAACACCGTAGTAAGTGTTCACGGTAACATTGCCGACGAATATGATGCAAACCAATCACATCCCGAATTTGTTGAAGCAAGCGCAATAACAAAATATCCCGACGGAACTCCTGCGGTTATTGAGGTTTTCTACGGCAGAAACGCATATAAAACATCATATAAGCAGTATTGGGAAAGCGGTCTTTTTAAAAAATATTTTGACCGCTTCTGCCAGGTTATTCCTGTCAGAGAGGCAGGCACGGTTCATCTCGATAACTTCTGCATTGCGGAAAATTTCGGGCCGAGAACAGAAATGCACGAGCAGGATGAGGCAAGAAACAAGATGCTCGACTATATTATGAGCCTGGGAATTGACGTTACGAGTGAATATACTTACCGTGAAATGCCGTTGCGCTCCGAGAGTAACCACCCCATAAGAAAGTATTACGAAAAATGCGGTGCTGAAATTATTGATACAGACTGGCGGGATGCACCTATCCGCACGCTTGGCAGAATTCCTGCCGTCTGGTGGATGAGCAATATGACAATCGACGATTGCATCAATATTCAGGCAGATGAATTCAGCGGATATCTCAACGTTGAGCCTTTGAGAAATGTATTCTACGGTACGGTGCACGGTGAAGATATCTGGATGAATAACGGCATTGAAAAAGACGTATGGGTGCCGATGTTTATCAGGCAGTTCTGCACAATGCAGGTACCGTATACATATCTTAACCGATATAAGAGGCTCAGCTATACGGGTAATGACAAAGAAGGTTATAAAGTGACTTTCTCTGACGGTGTTGAAACCTGCGGAAACGAGCTTTCAATCACCAAGAACGGCATTGAACTGAAAAAAGGTTACGACGTTATTCTGCCGTTAACGGAGGATAACAAAATCTTTATCGCATATTCCGAAAACGGAAAAGACGGCGAGTGGAATGTTCCCGATGCTGAATTTGACAAAGCCGTGGTATATAACATCACCGCTGACGGCAACGAATATCTTTGCGATGTTACGGTTGAAGATAAAAAAATATCACTCAGTTTAACGGCAGGTCAGGCTGTGGCTGTTATTGCAGAATAAAAAGTAAGGAGTAAAAATGATGAAAAAAGAATATTGCGGAATGCCGATGAGAATTGCACATACGGGTGTGACACAGTTTGCTCCTGAAAACACCCTGGAAGCATTCAGAAAAACTGCAGAACTCGGTTTTGAGGGCATTGAGCTGGATATTCAGCTGTGCGGAGACGGAGAAATAATTATAACTCATAACAGCAATATGGGTTATATGACCTTTGAAAAGCACCGTGACGTTCTGCTGGATATGACAGCTGAGCAGATAAAGAAATTTGATATTCCTTATCGTGATGCACTTAAACTTAAATATCCTCCTTATCCGTGGACGGAGCATTTCGGCGGAAGACGTATGATCACACCGCCCGATTACGTTGAAGACAGAGTGACCCATCTGATAACCTTCCCCGAATTTGATACATGGCTGTCAACTGTTGACTATGACCTCACTGTTGAGGTTGAATTCAAGTGCAAGGGTATGTGTCCCCGAATGGATGAAATTCTTGCAAAATCTGAAAACGTTTCAAAATACATATTCTTCTCAGGTGACCGGGAAGTGCTTGAAGAGATGCAGGAACATTACCGTAAAAACGGAAAGCCTGAGGGACTGCGTTTGGGTGCAAATATCCGTTTTATAAATGAACAAACAATGGGCTTCGTTAAACGCTCCGACCTTTGGGAAGTGGGTCTCAATAACGAAGCGTTCACTAAAGAGGACGTTGAAATGTTTGAGTCTATGGGTATCAAAGTGTTTTCAAATCTCGGTGATTATCCCGAGTGGTGGCAGCAGATATGTGATATGGGCATAGCGGGATTCAAAACCAACTATCCCGATGCCTACACCGAATGGTGGTTAAGTACCTGCTGAAAAGGGAGGAATAGATGAATGGCTGACAATATTACAATCAGCAAAACAGAATTGCTTTACGATCCGCTTTTTGACAAAAAGCCTGACCTGAAAATGAAAGGCAGAAAAAATACGGTATTCAAGGCGTTGTTCATTATTATAATATCGGTTTTTGTGGGTGTTTCTCTGTTTTTCAGTTTCAATTCAATCAGCTCCGATAAGTATACATATAAGGAAAACGACAGCGGATATACTCTTTATCAGTTTGTGGGCAAGGAAGATGATATAACACTGCATATTGATTATGTCAGAGATGAGGCAGGCACAGTTGATACAACAAAACCTGTTACCGCAGTCCGCGAATTTTCAATGAGCTGTAATGAATATGTGCGTTTTATATTTATCGGAAAAGATGTTTCGGAGCTTGAACCCCATTGCTTTTATTATACCAAAAACCTTATGGCAATAATTGTTGACCCCGAAAATCAGAGCTACACTTCTGTTGACGGTGTTCTTTATTCTGAGGATATGAAAGAAATTATTCTCCATCCTATGAGAAACCATCAGTACAGAGCGGCGCTGGGAGCAGGAATTGCAGCCCCTTCCGATGAAAAAACCGCCGAAGTATTTCTCGGTGAATTTTCAAAGAAATACGGTGATGAAACAACGGCTGATGCCGAAGAATACGAAAAGCAGTTTTCAAAGGAAGCCTTTTATAAAATACCCCATTCGGTTACAAAAATTGAGGATTCGTGTTTCAGCGACTGCGAAGCGCTGACATATGTTGATATTCCTTCATCGGTCAAAGAAATCGGCAGTCTTGCTTTCTTCAAGTGCAAGGGCTTTGAAACAATTACAATACCCGACGGAGTTGAATCAATCGGTTCCGACGGCTTTTCGTATTGCGAAAGAGTTACATATATTTATGTGCCCGAAAGCGTAAAGTTTATCGGACACCACGCCTTTTTCGGCAATCTGGGATGTGAAAAAATATATCTCGGTGCCGAAAACGAAGATATGATTGAATTCGGCGAAAACTGGCTTCCTAAGCAAAGCACCACATCTCTTAAAGATGCGGAGGCTGTTTACGGTCAGGAAAGGAGGGCAAGCTGATGGGCAACGGCAAAATGACGGCTTTGGTTCAGAACGTAAAAAATCATTGGAATGAGCCTGACAGAGAAAAAGGGAATTACGTTCCCTTCAAAGAGTATCTGACAGTATTCTTTGGTGTCGGAATGAATTACAGCATCAAATCTCCTCTTGAATATCTCGGATTCAGCGCATCCTGCTTCCTCATAATGTATCATTATAAGCTTCCCTATCTTGCATTTTCCGTCATTACTCTCATCGGACTTCCGCTGACTTATCTGTGGAATGTTCTCAACTGGTTCGTTAACGATAATCTCGGTATTCTTGAAAAGAAAACAGAGAAAAAACTGCTTGCTTTTTACGGAATAGTTTCATTTGTGGGATTATGTATGATACTGTTCGACTCTTCCGCGTTTCTTCCCTTGTCACTGGTTAAAGTTCTCAACGGAATAAACGGTGTAAGTGCAAGAAGTTTTCTTAAAATATTCGGCATACAGCTGTTTGTGAATGCATACGGCGGACTTCGTAATATTCTTTGGAGAAAGAAACTTGTTCCCAAATACGGAAGATATAAATACGTTCTGTTTTCAAACTTTGTCCAGAAGTCTGCAATGATAATCCTTATCGGATGGCTTCCGATATATAATGTAAAGCTTGTTGAAGACAGAATGTGGATGGCATATCTTCTGTTTATGGTATACGATATGTTCCCCTTTGATAACGTTATTGAGCAGTGCACTCAGAACATTTCTCCCAACCCTCACGAAAGAATGCTTATAAGAACCTGGCCCGTAAAACTTTCCCATTTCGTGAAAAATGTATTTGATGTTATAATTCCGATTTTCGGAATTGCTTTCAGCGATATAAGGTTTTATAAGTTTGTTATTCCGGCAGTATTCATTCCCATGGGAGCGTTGACCCTGCTTAGTGTCAGAAACATTTCAGAGAGAATTCCTCAGCCTCCCCTTGAAAAAAAGCAGAAGATATCCTTATGGTACGGAATTTCTCAGGTTATGAAAAACAAGTATAACTGGCTGAATACCATTTCCACACTGCTTGATTCATTCGGCAACGGAATGATAAGCATTGTAAACGTTATGTATTTCTTCTCGTTCCGTATGTATACACAGTGTGCAATTTACGGTCTGATGAAAACGATTATGAGTTTCAGATCAACGCCTCTCAGCTTTGTTGCACCGTACTTTGTGAAGCGTTTTTCATACAGAAGCCTGAAAATCATAAAGCTTGTGGTATGTGCGGTCAGTGCCGCAGCAGAAATGCTGACGATTATGGCTTTCCCCACAAACCAGAATTTGTGCGGTATCGTTATTTTTGCGTGCGAATTCTTCAAAGGTATTGCAACTTCAATTCCCGACGTTGCCGACGGTGATATGGGTGTCAGAAAGAACGACTACCAGATGTATCTTTCAGGTGAGCGTCTTGAAAATTTCAGCGGAGTTTTCAACTGGATTATTTCTCCCGTTACAACGTTTGTCAGCCTGATAATACCCGTTATCATTCTCAGAAACGGCTTCAATTCAAACTGGGACGTTCTTTACATAGATTCTGCAAGGTTCAATATTCTTGCCGTTCCGCTGATATTTGACCTTATCGGTTTCGTTATGATGATTATTCCTTATCTGTTCTGGGATTTCAACAATCCGCAGCACGAATATGTCATGGAGGTTCTGAAGCAAAGAGAAAAACTTGCAAAAGAAGGTTATTTCCCGTCAGAATACGAAGGCGGACTTAATTTCATTGAACCCGGCGAGCTTCATGCGGGAATCCCCGTTGATTCCGCTGCTATGATTGAAAGGCGTAACAACATAATCGCAAATATGCAGGAAACACTCAAAGAAACAACGGCAGTTGAAGAAACAATTTAAAGCTTTCAGAGGGCGATAAAAAAGCGGATGAGAAAAGCCGCACAATCACCTCTGTGCATAATTTGATTTCTATTATTATAAACCGCTTCACTTTTTGTGAGGCGGTTTTTATATGTTTTTACTCGTTTTCAGTTGTACAATGCATTTGCAAAAAACTTGCAGGTGCATTGTATTATTTATTTTATATAAATTTTAAAGGTGAATTTTTACATTTTCCATAATTGCGAACAGGAAATATGTGTGATAAAATAGAGTATGGATGATTGTATTCAATTTTGCATTCACATAAAAGGAGGAAACTCTATGAAAAAGACAAGCAAAATTTTAAGCATTATTCTTGCGATTGCAATGCTTTTGTCAATGGCACCGCTGAGCCTTACCGCATCTGCGGCATCGGCAAATGACAAATTGTATTTTGCATCCAGAGCCATTTATTTAAAATGTAATGCAGCTGTTCTGGAAGCAGGCAGTAAATCGGGCTACACCAAGATTAAAGTTGACGGAGAATACGTTGATTTTTCGAAGTGCGTATATAATGATAATTTTATGTACCCTCTCGGAAACAGCAATTATGAAGCTGACCTCTCAAAGATTGCTATATGTGGTGCACTTTATGGTTCAACGACAGGCAACATCAACATCACAATGAACGGCGGTGTTGTAGATACACTTCAAGGCGGCTGTGCTGACCCGGGCACACTTTTTACAGGAAACGTCAACATCACAGTGAACGGCGGTAAAGTTGGTGAAATCATAGCCGCAAGACACGCTGTTAAAGGAAACGTTACCGTAACAATAACCGGGGGTACCGTATCCTCTTTAAGATTTGCATACAGTAATGATTCAGTCATTGAAGGTGATTGCAGACTGACGGCTACCGGCGGAAGTATCGGCTTATTAAATTGGGAGTATGATTACAGAGCTTCAATTAATGGCTCAACTAATTTGTATACCACTTTTCGAATCAACGGATATGAGTCCGGATACGCCACTAATTATGTTTACATAGACGGCTCAACATGGAAGTTTGCCGGCGATACCGTAACTGCGCTTAACGGCAACACCCTGACGATTGCATCCAATCAGAATGCAACGGTTGACAGCGGTAAAACTCTTTCAGGCACCATTGTGAATAACGGCACAATAAATGTTAAAAACGGCGGAACACTTTCGGGAACAGTCACTAACAAAGGAACAGTTTGGAATTACGGCAATGTCAGCGGCGTAACCAACAGCGGTTCGGGCAAAACTATCAAAAAAGTGACCGCAAGCGGCACAAACGTTACTTTCAACGACAGCGCATGGCAGAATAACGCAACGAACTATGACGATGCTTACACAGCAACCCTTACAGCGGCAAGCGGATACGTGCTTCCCGATACCGTAACCGTAAAAGTTGGCGGTAATACTCTTGATTCAAGCAATTATACCTATTACAAGTCAACAGGTTCTCTCAGCATCCCGACAGCAAAAATTAATACGGACACAACGGTTTCCGCTGTTG
>JAFYNR010000063.1 GCA_017548045.1 Clostridia bacterium
CAGCGATATATCATTGTAAATCATAACAAATTATGATATAATTGTACTAAAAGAGGGTGCTTTTATATCTGAAAACAAATTACTTGACCTGTCTTTTGAGTTTGCAGTTGCAATCGTTAATCTTGTTGACGGCGTAACTGCGCCCAAAAGTTCTTATATGACCGATCAACTCGCACGAGCAGGCACATCGGTTGGCGCCAATATTCATGAAGCACAATACGCACAAAGTAAGAGAGATTTTGTTGCAAAGTTGGAAATCGCTTTGAAAGAATTTAATGAAACAAGTTATTGGTTAAAGCTGATGTATGAAACCCAAAGAATCGATATCGCCACATATCAATACACAGAGAAACTTTGTGGCAATATTCGCAGATTGCTGATCGCATCCTGCAGAACCGCAAAGGAGAATACCAAATGATAAATATTGAGAACTGGATGGAAACATTTATCGCCAAGTTGAATGAAACCTTTGAAAATCGTGTATGGTTTGTTGGTTTACAAGGCAGTTACGGCAGAGGAGAAGCAACGGAAAACAGTGATATAGATGTGGTCGTAATACTTGACAGATTAACTGTATCGGATATTCAGAAATATAACCGTATGCTGGATGAATTGCCTCACAGAGAATTGGTCTGCGGTTTTCTTTCGGGAAAGAATGAAATTATGAATTGGGAACCGTCCGATCTGTTTCAGTTTTACTATGATACTGTGCCTGTAAAAGGCAGTCTTGATGAATTGCTTTCCTTGATTGATGATGAAGCTGTGGACAGGGCAATCAGAATCGGTGCCTGCAATGTGTATCACGGTTGTGTGCACAATATGCTGTATGATAAAAGCGATGAAATTCTGAAAGGTTTGTATAAATCTGCCTCCTTTACGGTTCAGGCAATCTGCTTTAAACAGACCAAAAAATATATTCGTTCCCGGATTGATTTGCTTGAATCGGTTTCAGCAGATGACCGCAGAATTGTTGATATTTTTATTAGCTTAAAAAATGGCGGAACGGTTCATTTTCAGGAAATGTCCGAAATATTATTTGATTGGTCCAAGAAACATATTGCAGGAACGAATACTTGATTATCCGAAAAAAGGGTTAAATCGGATATGATTGTATAATTTATTCAATAATTATGCAGAAAAATCTTAAAAGTCTTGCAATATGTTAAAAAATAGTATATAATAAATGAACAATCAGATTCCGATGTGTAAATATTCACCGTCGGATGTCACAGGAGGTAAATTATGAAGAAAAAGTTAGCAATCGTTCTTTCACTGGTTCTTGTTTTTGCAACACTCTTTATGACCGCTTGCGGCGGCAACACAGACCCTGCTAAGGATCCCGCTGATGCACAGCAGGTAATCAGCAAAATCAAGGTTGGTACAGGCGGCAACACAGGTACATACTACGCTTTCACAACTGCTGCTTGTCAGCTTCTCGGAACTGATACATACAGCTTTGAAGTTCTTTCAACAGGTGGTTCACAGGCTAACATCGAAGGCATTGAAGACGGCGACTACCAGATGGGTATTGTTCAGAACGACGTTATGAACTATGCTTATGAAGGCTCAAACGGTTTCAGCAGTCAGATTACTTCATTCTCAGCAATCGGTTGTGTATACCCTGAGGTATGCCAGGTTATTGCTACAAAGGCATCAGGCATCAAGACAGTTGCAGACCTTAAAGGCAAGAATGTTGCAGTTGGCGACGTTGGCTCAGGTGTTTATTACAATGCAACTCAGATTCTTGCAGCCGCAGGTATTGATATTGATAAGGATATCAACAAGACTGCTGCTTCATTCGGCGATTCAGCTACTCAGCTTAAAGACGGCTCAATCGATGCAGCTTTCATTACTGCAGGTACACCCACAACTGCTATCACAGAGCTTGCAACATCAACAGAGGTTGTTGCTGTTGACCTTGGCGACGATGTAATTGCAAAGCTTATGAAGGATTATTCATTCTACGCTGAGTATGAAATGACATCAAAAGACTATGATTTCATTACTGAGCCTGTAAGCACAGTTGCTACTATGGCAACATTCGTTGTAACAAACGATATGAGTGAAGATCAGGCTTATCAGATTACAAAGGACCTTTGGGAAAAGCAGGCTGATATAGCAACAGCACACGCAAAGGGCAAAGAAATGAATACAGATATTGCAGCTTCCGCTATCGGTAATGTTCCTCTTCATCCCGGTGCAGAGAAATATTATAAAGAAGCAGGTATAATTGCATAATCCACGCTCGCTGAATTTAAGGAATGCCGCGATCTGAGATTGCGGCATTTTTTGTTAGTAAAATATTTAAGAAAGGGGAATAGTGCATTGAGTGAAGTGATTAAAAATGACGCTGAACTTGAAGTTGTTGATTCTCAGGCTATAATGCAGGAATTTGACAGGGAAAGCAATACAAGAGTTTTCACCGGCTGGAGAAAGAAAGTAATAACAGCTCTTATGGCAGCGTTCAGCCTTTATATGATTGCCATGGCTTTGGTTTTTCCCACCGCAACCAAATATACAAAGCTGACTACCTTTATGGCATTTATCGTATTTATAGGCTTTTTGATTTTCCCTGCATATAAAACCCAGACAAAGAAAATTAACCATGTTCCTTTCTATGATATAATTCTGGCGCTTGTCGGGTCGGGATGCTTCCTTTACTATACAATTTTTCAGGAAGATATTATAATGATGAGCAAGCGAATCGGAACCTTGCAGATGATTGTTGCGCTTGTTGCCATACTCTTGCTTGTTGAACTTGTGCGAAGAGCCGTCGGCTTGCCGATAATCTTTGTTGCCGGTGCGTTTGTGATTTACGCGGCGGTAAAAGCATATATGGATAATCCGAATACAGCCTTCCGTAACCTTATGTACGGTTTGTTCTATGATGTTTCAAACGGTCTGTTTTCAACACCCGTATATGTTTGCACAACATTCATTGTTCTCTTTATAATTCTCGGTGCACTGCTTGAAAAAACAGGCATAGGCACATTCTTTGTTGACCTTGCAAACTCCGTTGCAGGCTCATCGGTAGGCGGACCTGCAAAGGTTGCTGTTATTTCAAGTGCTCTTGAAGGTATGTATTCGGGCTCATCTGTTGCCAACACAGTCGGCAGCGGCTCAATTACAATACCTATGATGAAAAAGACCGGTTATAAGCCCGAGTTTGCGGCGGCTGTTGAAGCTGCGGCATCAACCGGCGGTCAGATAATGCCTCCCATTATGGGTGCGGCGGCATTTCTTATGTCAGAAATGACGGAAGTTCCTTATTCAAAAATTGCGGTTGCGGCTATTCTGCCTGCATTCCTCTACTTTATGGGTATTTTCCTTATGATTCATTTTGAGGCTAAAAAGCTTGGTCTCAAAGGTCTTCCCAAGGATGCAATTCCTAACTTCTTCAAGCTTATCTTAAAGAACGGCTACCTTCTTCTTCCTATTGTAATACTTGTTGTTTGCATGAATTATTTCAGCGCAGGTGTATCGGCTTGCTTTGCAATTCTCGGTTCATTGGTGGTAAGCCTTGTGCCTCATGAAATAAGCAAGAAAACTGCGTGGAGATTTATTCTCCCCGTTATCCCTGTTGCAGTTACTCTGGCTATTTGGCTTCCCTTTGGTGCAAAGAATATGCAGATTGCAGTTTTTGCAGGTATGATAGTATGCGCCCTGCTTTCATTTGTAAGCAAAGGTCATGCACCCCTTGACCCTGACACTGTTATCGGTTCGCTTGAAAACGGCGCCAAAAATACAGTCGGTGTTGCCGCAGCTTGCGGAATGGCAGGTCTGATTTCAGGCGTTGTAACTATGACGGCACTGGGTCAGCTTCTTATCAACACTCTCGTTCCCATTGCAGAAAACAGCACATTCCTTGCTCTTGTTCTTACAATGCTTTGCTGTATTGTTCTCGGTATGGGTGTTCCCACAACGGCAAACTACGTTATTATGGCAACGATTACGGCGCCCATTCTTATTAAGATGGGTATTCCTGTTCTTGCGGCTCATATGTTTGTATTCTATTTCGGTATTGTTGCGGATATCACACCTCCCGTTGCGCTTGCGGCATATGCAGGCTCAGCTATTGCCAAGTCCAATCCGCTTAAAACCGGTGTTACCGCTACCCGTCTGGCTATAACAGCGTTCATTGTTCCTTATATCTTTGCATACAGCCCCCAGATGCTTATCGGAATAGACACGGGAGCACATACCCCCTGGTATGATATCGTTCTTCTTGTTATAACTGCTATCTGCGGTATATATATTATTTCCGCAGGAATGGAGGGTTATATGTTTAAGAAGATGCCCGTGTGGGAAAGAATTATGGCTCTTGCAGGCGGACTTCTTATGGTTATTCCCGGTTGGCAGACAGACGTTGCAGGTGTTGCATTGATGGCGCTTGTTTTTGCTTTGCAGCTTATCGGCAGTAAAAAAGAAAAGAATAAAAGCGTGTCCAAAGCGGCATAAATGAAAAAACTCCGGGATTTTCCGGAGTTTTTTTCAATATGAAGTAATATTCGGGCTGAAAACCGTACTTATGTATGAGGGTCCTCTTAAAGAAAGGAGAATTTCTATGAATGATGCATCAATAATTGAGCTTTATTGGAACAGAAATGAAAACGCCATAGAAGAAACTCACAAAAAGTACGGCAGTCTGTGCAATCGGGTGTCGCTTAATATTGTCAACAGCATACCTGATGCGGAGGAATGTGTAAACGATTCCTACCTTACCCTGTGGAATTCCATTCCCGATGACAGACCCGAATATTTTTCGGCCTACCTTTGCAGGATTGTCAGAAATCTTTCTCTCAAGCGCCTCGAATACAATACCGCGCTGAAGCGTAAGCCCGAGCTTGTTGCATCCTTTGATGAGCTTGAAGGGTGTATATCCTCTGCGGATACTCCCGAAAATTCTCTTGATGCAAAGCTTCTAGGTAAGGCGATAAGTGAATTCCTTTATCTGCAGAACGAGCAGTGCAGGAATATATTCATAAGAAGGTATTGGTATTTTGACTCCGTTAAAAATATTGCTGAGGATTTCAGAATGAAAGAAGAAAAGGTTTCGGTTTTACTGTTCCGTATGAGAAAGAAACTGAAAAAACATCTTGAAAAGGAGGGCTTCGGAGTATGAACTTAATGGTTGAAGCCATGAGCTTTATTGATGATGAACTCATTGAAAATGCCTGTGTAACGTCAGCAGGCCGTAAAAGGAATTACGGCAGATATATTGCCGCGGCGGCGGTGCTTGCGGTGGTATTTGCAACAGCCTTCGCAGGTGTAGAATTCATATCGTCAAGAAGGATAGAGCCTGCACCGAATCCGAATACATCCGATTATTTCGGCACGGGAGATTCGGGAAATTCGGATAAATACACAGGTGATTATATGTTTTTTACCGAAGGATATCATATATCCGATGAAGAAATAAGGGATTACGTTGGATCGCACAAATATGATATGATAGGCGCCATAGCCGCAGAATACGGGGATTTTGAATCGGAGTATAAGATATTTGTAAAAGGTTACAGACACATAAATCTGGGCTCGGTTAACACATTGAAATTGAACTTTGTTGATTTGCCCATAATGCGCGGAGATAAAATAATTGCCTACGCAACACTGTATGAGTATAACGGTGAGCTTCGCAACGATCTTTCTGTCAGAGGAGTGGGTATTGATGAGAAAGGGGATATTTTTAACGAGAATCCCGATGACGAGCTTGTTTTCCTGTATTACGGAATGAGGGAAATTGTTGTTACTCCCTCAAACAGGATTTATTCGGTCGGCAGTGCGTCGGAAGAAAGCCTCGGGCTTGATTACAGCATAGATTATTACGGCAACTATAAAACGGAATACAACACTTTTTCGCTTGGCGACCTGAAGAATAAGGATAATTATATTACCGTTGTGCCTTTACCCGAGGAGAGAGTTACGGGTTACACAAAGGAAGAAACCATAACGGAGGCCGAAACGGAATCATTCGAATTACCGACTCTTGAAAATACGTCAACTGCCGATATTACGCTTGATGAAATCATATCGAAGGAAATAGTTTCGGTTGAATGGGGCAACGGCTACAATCTGCTTATGGATAAGCCGCTGAAAAAGACAACCGATGAGCAGGCAGAAAGAATAATCGGATTTGTTTACGGAATGAAGCCCGTCAAGGCTGAAAAGGTTGAATATATGGCAGGCGGAGGCTGGCTTGCCCGCCTTAACTATGCTGACGGCACCTATGCCATAGTTTGCGTAAGAGGTCCCGATCAGATTGTTTTTGAAAATGCCGAAGGATACAGCATAGTGTATGATGATTTATCGGGTAATGCAACGAAGCTTGAAAATTATCTGATAAGCCTTGTTGAATAAGAAACTCCCGTGAAATTCTTCTGAATTTCACGGGAGCTTTCAATTTTATTTAAGTCTTTCAGCAATCATTTCTTTAACCGTATCGATTACCTTTTCAACCTCAACCTTAATGCTTACGCTCTTATCTCTGGTTACGATTTCGCATACGCCTTCTTTAAGATTTCTGGGGCTTACGATAACTCTTACGGGGACACCGAGAAGGTCTGCATCCGAGAACATTGCGCCGGGACGGATGTTTCTGTCATCATAGATAACTTCCATTCTGTCATCAAGCATCTTCTGATAAAGGTCATCCGATACACCCTTGCATTCCTCGTCGTCGGCTCTCAGACAGCAAATCTGAACGTGCCAGGGAGCGATGCTCATAGGCCAGATGGGACCGTATTCGTCGTGATGTGCTTCGCATACCGATGCCGCAAGTCTGCCTACACCGATACCGTAGCAGCCCATAATGGGGTACTGAAGATTGCCTTCGCTGTCAAGATACTGCATACCCATTGACTTTGTGTATTTTGTGCCGAGCTGGAATATGTTGCCTACCTCGATACCTCTTGAAATTGAAATTGCAGGCTTGCCGCACTTGGGGCAGATGCCGCCTTCCTTGATTTTTGCAAGGTCGATATATTCAACCTCACCGATATCGCGGCTGATTTTAAGGCCTGTGTAATGATGGTCAGCCTTGTTTGCACCGCAGGAAAGATTGTGAGTGTTTTCAAGTGATTTGTCAAAAAGCACGGTGAACTTTTCTCTGTCCATACCGAAGGGGCCGATAAAGCCTGCAAAAAGTCCGCAGTCGTCGGTGATAATTGCGGGGTGAACTGCTTCACCCAGATAATTTGTAAGCTTTGTTTCGTTGATGTCAAGATCGCCTCTTACAAAGATTACAACGTATTCATCGGTCATATTCTTCTGATACACAACCGCCTTACAGCTCTGCTCAAGAGGAGTTTTGAGAAAATCGCAGATTTCTTCGATTGTGTGAATATCGGGAGTATAAACAAGCTCAAGCTCCTTTGATTCGCCTTCAATCTTGTTTTCGATAATGCTTTCGGCAGCCTCCATATTGGCTCTGTAATCACATTCTCCGCAAACTGCGATTGAATCCTCACCGATGGGGGAGAGAAGCATATATTCGTGTGAAATACTGCCGCCCATCATACCTGAGTCTGATGCAACGGTGATAACCTCGGGGATGCCTGCTCTTGCAAAAATGCGTTCATATGCCTTGTAGCATACGTCGTAATATCTTTCAAGGTCTTCCTGCGAGGTGTGGAATGAATATGCATCCTTCATTGTGAATTCACGCACACGGATAAGACCGCCTCTGGGTCTTGCTTCGTCACGGAATTTGGTCTGCACCTGGTAAATCATAAAGGGATATCTGGTATAGCTGTTTGCGTATTCTCTGACAAGCTGAACAGCGGCTTCCTCGTGAGTCATACCGAGAACCATAGGTGAATCGTTTCTGTCCTTGAAACGCATAAGCTCACTGCCGATGCTTTCGTATCTGCCCGATTCTGCCCAGAGTGATGCAGGCATAACAACGGGGAACTGAACCTCCTGTCCGTCAATAGCATCCATTTCCTCGCGGATAATGTTTTCGATTTTTCTTGTAATTCTTCTCAAAGGCATAAATGAAGAATAAATGCCGTTGGCAACTCCCTTCATATAACCGCCTCTGAGCATAAGTGCGTGGCTGTCTATGACGCAATCCGAGGGCTTCTCCTTAAATCTTTCGCCTGCAAGTTTGTCGATTTTCATAAATATTACCTCCAAAAAAAATGCCCAAGCCCTAAGGCTTGGGACAAACAAAATAGTCTGCGGTACCACCCAAGTTCAGATTTGTGAAAATCTGCTCTTATGAATCCTGTAACGGGGATTAACCGCCGGCACTTACTTAATTGGGCGCCGAGGCTCAAAGACGGGTTGGGCGGGCTGAATTAAGGGCTTTCACCTGCCGCCCTCTCTCTGAAAAATCAGAATCCGCTTACTGATTCTTTTCACTGCCTTTAAATATCGGCTAATATTTTACATCATAGGAGCTGAATTGTCAATCAATTTTTGAATTTTACCGATTTTTCAGACAAAATCAAACAAATGTCAGTAAATTTGTAAAAAAACTGTTACATAAAGTGTTGAACTGTTCCGCTTAATATGGTAAAATAATGTATAGTTTTTGGAAAAGGAGATGAACGGAATGAGTGGGGGACTCAACGTTATAACCGGCGGCAAAGGATACGTCGGCTTTGCTCTTGTGAAAGAACTTGAAGCGAGAGGCGAAAAGATGCGTCTTCTTCTTCGTACGGACAGCCCTTATTTTGACGGCATCGAATGTGAAAAATTTATGGGAGACGTTACCGACACCGAACAGCTTGTTCAGGCTTTTGAGGGTGCGGAAACGGTTTATCATATTGCAGGTATAGTTGACATCAGCGGTACTAAGGATAAGCAGGTATGGAACGTTAACTTCGAGGGAACGAAGAACGTTGTTGCCGCCTGCAAAAAATGCGGTGTCAAAAATCTTATATACTGCTCATCTGTTGATGCGATTCCGGCAGGACAGGGGAAAGATGTGCTTACCGAAATCAGTAAGTTTGATCCCGACATGCTTGAGGGTGCCTATGCAAAATCAAAGGCGTGTGCCACTCAGTACGTGCTTGACAGTGCGGACGAAAGCCTCAAGGTGTGTGTTGTGCATCCCAGCTGCTGTCTCGGACCTTACGATAATAACAACACGTCCAGTATGGGAACGATGATTGATCTTTATCTCAAAGGCCTTTTCCCTGTGAGTATGGATTTCGGCGGATATAATTTTGTTGACGTCCGAGACGTTGCAAAGGGTATGATTGCCGCTGCCGATAAAGGCAGAAACGGTGAATGCTACATACTCAGCGGCTATGCGCATACGGTTGATGAATTTGTAAGAACTCTTGCCGATATATGCGGTAAAAAGCCTCCTGAGATAAAGCTCAGCAAGACTCTTGTCAAGCTGTTTTTACCCGTCATAGCAAAAGCGTTTGATATGCTGAAGCTTCCGCCCATACTTAACGAATATTCAATCCGTAAGATTTGTGAGAACTGTAATTTTTCTTTTGATAAGGCGAAAAATGAATTGGGCTATGAGCCTCTGACTCTCAAAGAAAGCCTTGCGGATACAGTTGAATGGATGCAGGAACGGGAAATCGATGAGAAAAAGCGTGAGGCTCAGAAAGAAATCTATAACGAGCTTCTTGAAGAGCTTGATAAGCTTGAAAAAGAACAGGAAAAGCTTCAGGAAAAATATAATAAAAAGCTCGGCAAAATTGAGAAGAAAACTCAGAAAGAGCTCGACAAACTGAAAAAAGACGATTAACAGAAAGAAAAGGCTTGTACGGAACAAACCGTACAAGCCTTTGATTATTCTTCAATGATGCCGTAGTATCTTGCAAACCAGTAGGGGAGAAGATAAGGAGTGGGGCTGCAGGCACTCAGTCCGTGACCTTCGTCAACGCGGAAGGGATTGCTGTCATAATTGTGAACAACTCTGGAGTCAATTTCCAGTGCCTCTTTAAGCTGAACGGGCTCGCCCCATTTTTCCTGCTCGGTGTCGTATACAAGACCCTTTCTTGCCGAATTGAAAAGAGGTCTGTTAAGGAAATCGAGGGGGAAGTCACGAAGAGTTTTTACCGCTATATCAAGGTCACAGTTGTCATCCGAAAAAGCTCCGTAAACAAGATTGAAAAGAACGCAGTGTTCGGGTCTTTCGTATTCCCAATGGTGCTTAAGACCCATAAGCAGATATTTTCTGATAGCGGGATCTTTTTCGATGCGGAGAATTGTCATTGTGCTGAGGAAACCGAGGTTATCGTCGATGTGGCAGGTATGGCCGTCATCCTTCTTGTGCTGTGCCGCATTGAGGAGGTAATGCTCATCGAAGGCAAGGCGAAGGAATTCTTTTCTGTATTTTTCATCGCCCGAAACGTGGTATGCAACGTCAAGGAACGTAAGCATTTCAAGTGAATTAATACATTTTTCCCAAATCCACATATTGTTTCGGTTAAGCTGCTCGGGATCCCAGATAGCCCAGGTCGTAGGCAGACCGTCAACGTCGCAGAGTCTGTAATTGTTTTCGAGAATGTGGTCTGTTATATCGCAGATGATTTCTCTGATGTATTCTTTTTCTTCGTCGTTTGCACAGAAATCGTAGTAAAGCGAGAAACCGAAGTAATGACCCGTCATTTCATCGCTTGACGTTTCACCGAGCCATTCGCATTCACCGTTGGGTGCGGGGTGCCACTCTGCACCGTCACGCTTAACAACCGTGCCGTAGCCTTCTTCGCCTTCAAAGCGAACCGCCCTTGCCGTAAAGCCCTTTACTCCCGTTACCTTCGTAAGGTAACCCATAGCCTTCATGGAACGTCTTGCAGCTTCAAGAATTTTCTCGTTCTTCGTAACCGCATAAGCATATGCAAGTGCGCCGATGTAGGTCTGAGTCCAGAGGCCGTCATTATCGGTTATGCAGGGTAAGCCAGTGTTAATATCACAGTCTTTGATGTGTCTGAGTCCGGTAACATAGCCCAGTGTTCTCACATACTTTTCTTCGGTGAATTTAAAGCAGTAATCCGCCTTTTCTTCAAGAGTCATTTCTGTTTCGGTGATTTTGCTTACGCCCGAATCGGTTGCGGTCCAGATTGTATTTCCGCAGGAAACAGCAGCGTTGATTTTACTTTCGCAGGCCCAACGGGTTGCAGGCAGATACTTTCGTGAACCGTTCTCAAGAATTATAAGACCTGCTTCGGATGAAAGGATAACTCTGCCGTCATCTGCAAAGAAAATGTTGAATATTTCTTCTTCGGGAAGTGCGTTGAGTTCATTGTGACCGAACCAGTTGCACTTGCAGTCGAATATGTAAACACCCTTATCGGTACCGAGCCAGAGGAAACCTGTGCCGTTATCGAAGGCAAGGCAGTTTATCTTGAGCACGGGCATATTTGAATGCTCGGGGAATATGCTCATCCAATGCTTTCTTTTGCCGTTTACGATGCTGAGAGATCTGTTTTTGGCAGATGTGATTCTGGTATCTGAAATTGCAAGGCAATATGCGTCAACATTGTTGTGGAAGAATCTTTCGAACTTTCCGCTTTCAAGTTTGTAAAGTGCCTCAGAGGTGAGAAGATATACATCGTTGGTGCCGCTCATTGCACGGATTTCGTCGTCAAAGCTCTGCATTTCTTCAATTTTGCCGTCGTTGACGGAATAAACCGTGTTTTCCGTTGCGAAATAAACAGTGCCCTCTGCCGAGGTGTAGGCTGTTTTTACCGCGTTGCAGGGGAATGAACCCATTGTGCCGTCAGCCTTTGTGTAATTAAGACCGCCGTCCGTACCGATGTAAACGTTTCCGTTCTTGTCACAAGCGAGGCAATTTGCCTTGTCACTAAGCAGACCGTTGCCTGAACGGAAGTATTCGCAGGTACGCTGAGGGAATTTTTTGCTTTTGTAGCTTCCTTTTCTTTCCATTTTTTATATCCTCCTTAATTATGCCACCGTAATTGATGTCTGAATGAATTTGTCTGTATTTTTTTCTCTTATAATAACCTTTCTTTCGCCGGTTTCACAGCCTTCCTCTATTGTGAAGCTCCAGCTTGCAATACCCGAATGATCCGCCTTTACTGATTCAAGACCGCTGTATGCGGCTTTTTTTGTTTCTGTTTCATAAAACTCAATGGTATATGAAGCGTCGGGTGTGCCCGTTATCACGATTGATGCGTTGTTGCCTCTCAATACGGGTGATGTTTTTGAAAGAATGTTAATGCCGTTTGCGATTTCCTCAACCTTATCGGATTGTTTTTTTTCTGAGGTTGATTCGGCTGAAGATGTCACTGCTTCAGCGGTTTCCGCTTTTTCTGTTTTTTCAATTTTGTGCCGTGTCGGAACGGGCGGTGCAACGTGAACGTATTCCGTAACGGGCTCCATTGTGAACACCGCATCATTATAGACGTAGCCGTTGCTTTGGGTTGTGCTTACCTGCTCTGCGGTTGTGGTTGCCGTATCGGGTACGTCCTTCTTGCAGGCGGCAAGTGAAAAAGCCGCTGACAGTGCAAGAATCACGGCAGTGTATATTTTGAGTCTGTTCATTCTGTCACCTCATTTTAATTGATATTTCTCCCGAGGAGAGTGTTTCTTCGGTTCCGTCGCTGCGGCACACAATCAGATTGCAAAGGCTGTTTATTCCTTTTACCGTTGCGGTGAACTCTGTTCCGTTTTTTACGTATGTTACTTCTTTTCCGACAACAAAAAGCTTTTTTTCGTACTCAGCGATAATCCGATTGCTGTCGGTAAGCGATAGGAAATTTTTTGATACGGCAAAAGCGAGTTCTGTTTTGTCGCAGTCAACGTTGATACTGCCGGGATTCGGAATATCAGACGGAAAATCTTTTGTCGTAAGGTTGATTCCTATACCTAATGCAATGTATTTTTCAGCGTTATGGAGAAAACATTCCGCAAGAATACCGCAGACTTTTTGCGTACCGATATAAACGTCGTTTACCCATTTGATTTGCGGCTTTATTCCGTGGTCTTCGAGTGCATTGCATACCGCAACCGCCGCGGCGGGTGTGATAAGCTCACAGCTGTCGGGTGCCTCAAACACAAGGGTCATATAAAGACCTGTTCTGTCGGGCGAATAAAAGGATTTGCCCTGTCTGCCTCTGCCTGCGGTCTGTTTTTCGGCAATGATAAGAGAAGGCAGAGTGAGAGCTTCAATATTCTGTTTTGCATAGGTATTTGTTGAGTCAACGGTGCTGAGAGATACAAGATTTATAAGCTTCATTTTGCGCTGCTCCGATGTAAATATAATTTATTCTATCATATGAAAAAAATAATTTCAACAGTTTACTCAAATAAAGCAATTTAGTATTGACAGTAAAAAATAAAAGGTTTAGAATTATTTTGATTAGGGAAAGGCGGTGAGGCCGTGAAAATACTTCAAAAAGGGTTTAATTATTCACAGGACGGTCCGGGAAACCGCCTGGTTTACCATCTTCAGGGCTGTAATTTTGCCTGTAAATGGTGTTCCAATGCAGACAGTATTCCGCCTGAAAATCCCAACGCAAAGGATTGTACGGTTGAAGAAATTTATGACGAAATAATACGCAGCCGTATGATGTTTTTTGACGGTGGAGGGGTTACCTTCACGGGCGGTGAGGTGTGTATGCAGGCAGAGGAGCTTATTTCATTGCTGAAAAAGCTTAATGAAAGCGGAATTCACACCGCCGTTGAAACCAACGCTTCGTTTTATTCGTTGCGTGATGCATCGGAATACATAGATTATCTTATTGCCGATTTCAAGCATTATGATGATGAGCTTCACACAAAATGGGTTGGAGCTTCCAACAAATCCGTCAAAGAGAATATTGAGTATTTCCTTAAAAGCGGCAGACAGATTCACATAAGGATACCCGTTATTCACGGCGTAAACGATACTCCCGACGGCTTTGCGGAATATTTCAGTAAATTTGATACGTCAAATGCAGTTTTTGAGTTCCTTGCTTACCATGAATACGGCAAGGATAAGTGGCAGGGCAATTATGAAATTGAAAACGGCTTTGTGCCGTCTGACAAAATAGAAGAGTTTACACGGAAATTCAACAGCTGCGGAATGAAAACAGTCGTAACATAAGGAGAATGAAAATGAACAGAATTCTTGACAGTGCAAAAATCACCGAAATGGCAAAAAAACTTTTTGCCGAAAAGAGAGCAGGCAACCGCCTTGACGGCTGGTTTATTGCAAAAGAGGCAGAGCTTCGCCTTTCAAAGGAGTTTGAGGGGAAAAACGAAGAGGTCAAAAAGGCGCTTATACTCAGAGAAATCGTTAAGACAATTCCCATATATCTTAGCGATTATCAGCTTTTTGCCGGCACACAGGACGATGCTTTTGCAAGAAGCTACGCTCTGATTAACCCTACATTCAAGGTTGAAGAATTCAGCGGCTACTGTGACCCTGCGGCTGTTTTCGGTGATATCGACCCCAACGAAGAATTCACTGCCGAAAGAATAGGTGCGGCAAGGGATGAATTTGCGAAAACCGAATACGCAGTAAAGCTTGGTGAGGTTTACGGCAAAAACGAATGTTACACAAAAGAGGTTATTTTCTTCTTCGAGCAGGTTACAGGTCATCTTATTCCCGATATGCGTTATGCAATCAAAAACGGCGTTAAGGCTATGATTGAAAAGATTGAGGGTAAGGAGGGCAACGGATATAAGGCTTTCAGAATTGCTCTTGAAAGTGCAATTATCCTTGCAAACCGTTATGCGGATCTTGCGGCGGAGCAGGCAAAAACAGCTTCCGATGAAAGAAAAGCTCAGCTTGAAATAATGGAAAAGACCCTTCGCAAGGTGCCTGAAAGCGGTGCTGAAAATCTTTGCGAAGCAATTCAGGCATTCATTATTATGTGGCAGATTATGTGCCTTGAACAGACTCCCAACCCCTTTGCTTTCTCCGTAGGCAATGCAGACAGAATTTTTGAGCCTTACAGAAACGGACTTGATCGTGATACGGTTGCAGCCCTTTTCAAGCATTTTCTTGTATTTTTCAATGTTGCGGACAGAAGCTGGGCAATTTCGCAGAATATCATTATCAGCGGCAGAGATATAAACGGCAACGACCTTACCAACGATTCATCATATGCACTTATGGATGCATATTACGATATGAACCTTCCTCAGCCTATTCTTTCGGTTAAGCTTCACAAGAATACACCTCGGAAGCTTTATGAAGAAATGGGAAGATTCCTTTTCACTCCCGGTGCGCTTACTCCCTCATTCTTCAATGACGATTCGCTGTTTACCGTTCTTTCGTCAAAGGGTGTTGCGGACTGCGACCTTGCGGATATTTCAATAGCAGGCTGTCAGGAGCCTCTTATTATGGGTAAGGATAACGGCAATACCACCAACAGCTGGCTTAATCTTCCCAAAATTCTTGAAATGACTCTTACGGGCGGTGTTTCAACCATTACGGGCGAAAAACTCGTTGACGTTGAGCCTTGCAGACTTGAAAACGTGCGTGAAGCATTCTGGCAGAATGTTGAACGCTTTGTTGCCGCAATGGGTGCGGCTGCAAACGGTGCATCGGCCGCACTTTCAACCCAGAGAGTGCCCTTCCTTTCCTGCCTTATGGGAGGACTTGAAAACGGCATTGACGCAAGAGATACAAAGGCACAGGGCACTGAATACAACGGCAGCGGATGTCTTATTCACGGTGTATCCGTCATTGCCGACAGCTTTGCCGCTGTTGATAAACTTCTTGCGGAAAGACCTGAGGATGCTGATAAGCTTGTTGATGCGCTCAAAGCAGATTTCAACGGCTACGAGGATTTGAGAGAATTCCTTCTCTCGGCAGATAAATTCGGCAACAATATCGAAGGTGTTGACCGTGAAGCGGGAGAAATAGCATCAAAGGTTGCGGATATCGTTTCATCAACCAAGAATTATCTCGGCAATTCATTCAGACCCGATTTCAGTTCACCCTCAACTCATCTGCTTTACGGTTATTGGGTAGGAGCAACTCCCGACGGCAGAAAGTCAAGAGATATGCTGGGCTACGGTGTTGACCCTCTTTACGGCAGTGCCGAAAACGGTCTGGGCTTCCGTATGCTTTCAAATATGAAGATGCCCTTTGAAAAGATGAACGGCGGCTACGCTTCACATCTCGGCATTGACCCCAAATATTTTACTTCCGATAACACAGAAGGCAAGGGTGTTGAATTCAGAGATAAGGTTATCAATCCCTTGTTCTTCAATCCTATGAAGGATGGCGTTTCACCCTTCTATCTTTACGTTAACGTCACTACCGCCGAAATTCTCAGAAAGGTGCTTGCAGACCCCAAAAAGTATGCACCCAGCGGTGTTTACATTATGAGAATTCACGGCACTTTCGTTAACTTCCTTGACCTTTCACCTGCAATTCAGCAGGATATAATTACAAGACTTGACCCCAAGTCAACCGTTCTTTGCTGAGGTGATGCAATGAAAATTATCGGACTTGATATCGGCACAACAAGCATATGCGGTGTTTGTGTCAATGCCGAAAACGGCGAAATACTGAAATCCGTCACAAAGGCAAACAATTCGTTCATTGCAACCGATAAAAGCTATGAAAAAATTCAGAATCCCGAAGCAATAATGGAAACGGTGTATGCCGTTGTCGATGAATTGGGTTCGGATGAAGTTTCGGCAATAGGCTTTTCGGGTCAGATGCACGGCATAGTTTATACCGATGCTCAGGGTAAGGCGGTAAGCCCCCTTTACATCTGGCAGGATGAACGTGCCGCAGAAGAATACAAGGACGGCAAGTCCTACGCACAGACTCTCGGCTGCTTTGCAGGCTACGGTCTTGCAACGGATTTCTACAATGAACTTAACGGGCTTATTCCCGAAAATGCGGTGAGTCTTTGTACCATAGCCGATTATGCGGCAATGTGTCTTTGCGGCTTGAAAAAGCCCCTTGTTCATATTACAAATGCGGCAAGTCTGGGATGCTTTGACGTTACAAAAAACTGTTTTACGGTTGAAAATCCCCGTCTGCCCGAGGTAACTGCAGATTTTAAGTCTGTGGGAACGTATAACGGTATTCCGGTTTGCGTTGCACTGGGCGATAATCAGGCCAGCTTTATCGGTTCTGTTTCCGATGCGGACGCCGCACTTATAAACGTTGGTACGGGTTCGCAGATTTCCTGGCTTACTTCCGTGCCCGTTGAAGGCGGTGCGGTTGAAAACAGACCCTTTGACGGTACCCGTTTTCTTGCGGCAGGCTGTGCACTTTGCGGAGGCAGGGCTTTTGCGATGCTTGAAGGCTTTTTCAGACAGATAGCAGGCAGTGAGAATTCGGTTTACGGTTACATAGACGGGCTTCTTGAAAGCAAAGCCGAAACCACCCTCAAAGCCGATTGCCGTTTCTGCGGAACAAGAAACGACCCGTCCCGGAGAGGTTCCTTCACTAACGTTTCCGAGGAAAACTTTACACCCTCCGATTTTGCTCTTGCGGTGCTTAACGGTATGTCGGATGAGCTTTATCAGATGTACGAGAAGGGCGGCAAAAAAGCAAAGGGTCTTGTGTGTTCGGGCAACGGAATGAGAAAGAACAGGGCATTACGCAGAATAACGTCGGAGATGTTCGGCTGTGCAATAAAAATTCCTCGTTATGCAGAGGAGGCATCATACGGCGCGGCGCTTGCGGCATCGGTTGCGGCAGGCAAATTCAAAAATATTGATGAGGCGTGCAGTCTTATCGGATATGCGGAGAATTGATTATGTTTTATAATGAACCTATTTTCTTTGAAAAGAACAGAGTGTTCCGTGTTTACACCGGCGGAAAGCTTTTTTCGGATTTCTTCGGAGATGATTCAACAGACGGCTTTTATCCCGAAGAGTGGGTTGCCTCAAGCGTTAAAGCGCTCAACGAGGGCAGCACCGATGAATACGAGGGTGTTTCGAAAATCAGAGGTACGGATATTTACCTGAGCGATGCTGTTGAAGAATACAAAGCCGAAATTCTCGGCGGCAGAGACGATTTGGGAATTCTCACAAAGATTCTTGACAGTGCAATAAGGCTTCCCGTGCAGGCACATCCTGACAAGGCATTTTCCGAAAAGTATTTTTCTTCAAAATACGGCAAGGAAGAAAGCTGGATTATCCTTGCAACACGCCCCGATGCAAAAATCTTTTTCGGTTTCAAGGACGGCGTAACTATTGAAGAATTCGAAAAAGCCATTGACGAAAGCGAAAACGGCGGCGATGCAATGGAAAATCTGCTTTGCTCAATAAGCGTGAAGGCAGGCGACGTAATATATATCCCCGCAAAAATGGTTCACGCAATCGGCAAGGGCTGTCTGCTTCTTGAAGTGCAGGAGCCTACGGATTTCACGATTCAGCCTGAGCGCTGGTGCGGTGAATACAAGCTGTCGGATAAAGAAATGTATCTGGGTCTTGACCGCGAAAAAGCCCTTGAATGCTTTGATATGGGCAAAAAATATCCTGCTCCTCTGACTCCCAAAACAATCAGCGAAGCAGACGGCGTGAAGTATGAAGCGATAATTGATGAAACAATTACTTCAAGCTTTGCGGTGAGAAGCGTTACCCTCAGCGGCGGAGCCTTTGAACTCGGCAGGGGTGCGGCTGTTTACGTTGTAACCGAGGGTAACGGTGAAATTATCGGTGACGGATACAACACCGCAGTTAAAAAAGGCGATTATTTCCTTATGCCTGAAAATGCCAAAAATAAATTTTCGGTAACTGGAAATCTTAAATTGGTTGAATGCTTTGCATAATACCAACAATAATATATAAAGGAGGTAATTTATGAACACAAATGCAATGTTTAAAATCGGTTACGGTCTTTACGTTCTGACCGCAAGGGAAAACGGCTTTGATAACGGATGCGTAATCAACACCGTGACACAGGTTACATCAAACCCCAACAGAATAACCGTTGCCGTCAACAAGGCAAACAAAACCCACGATATGATTCTTGCAACCAACGAATTCAACGTGAGTATTCTTACAACGGGCGCAAAATTTGAGCTTTTCAAGGCTTTCGGCTTCAGAAGCGGCAAAGATGTTGATAAGTTTGAGGATTTCAATGCAAAAGAAAGAAGCGAAAACGGTATTTATTATATTACCGATTCGACCAATGCATATATTTCCGCAAAGGTAGTTTCAGCAACAGATCTCGGTACTCATACTCTTTTCCTTGCGGACGTTACGGATTGTGAAATTCTTTCGGAAGTTCCGAGCGTGACTTATGACTACTACCATAAGTATATCAAACCAAAGCCCGAAGTAAAAAAGACCGCAAAGGTTTATTACCGCTGTAAGATATGCGGCTATATTTATGAGGGCGACGAGCTTCCCGCAGATTTTATCTGCCCTCTGTGCAAGCATCCCGCTTCCGACTTTGAAAGGGTTGAGGCGGTTGAAGAAAATACAAACAAAGGAGAAATAACAATGAATCTTAAAGGCACAAAAACAGAACAGAATCTTATGACTGCATTTGCAGGCGAGTCACAGGCAAGAAACAAGTACACATATTTTGCATCGGTTGCAAAAAAGGAAGGCTTTGAGCAGATTTCAGCTATTTTCACCGAAACTGCAAACAACGAAAAAGAGCACGCAAAAATGTGGTTCAAGGCTCTCGGTGAGCTTGGCGATACCGCACAGAATCTTCTCCACGCGGCAGAAGGCGAAAACTACGAATGGACCGATATGTATGCTACGTTTGCAAAGGAAGCCGAAGAAGAAGGCTTTGCTGAGCTTGCAGAAAAATTCCGTATGGTAGCCGCTATTGAAAAGACACACGAAGAAAGATACCGTGCACTTCTCAACAACGTTGAAATGCAGAAGGTGTTTGAAAAGGCAGAAGAAACAATGTGGGAATGCCGTAACTGCGGTCACCTTGTAATGGGTAAGAAGGCCCCCGAGGTTTGCCCCGTTTGCGCTCATCCTCAGGCTTACTTCGAAGTAAGAAAAGAAAACTATTAATCGTTATATTTTGATTTTATTTCCGGGAACGATTTGTTCCCGGATTTTTTTGCAAATTTTTGATGAACATTCAAAAATACTGTTGCTATTTTGTTCCTCAAAATATATAATTGATATGTAGAATAAAATAGGAGAGTATGGACTTATGAAAAAACTTATCAGAATTATTGCGCTTTCACTTGCACTTGTTTTTGTTTTCGGTGCCTGCGGCAATACGGAAAAACCCGTTACCGACGGTGATAAATCAACGTCGGATACTGCTCAGTCAAACAAAAATTCAAGTGTATCCGGTAACACAAAGGTTAAGTTTACAATGGAAGACGGCAGTGAGTTTGTTATTGAGCTTCACCCCGAATACGCACCGCAGACCGTTGATAACTTTGTGAAGCTTGTGTCGGAGGGATTCTATGACGGACTTACCTTCCACAGAATAGTTGACGGCTTTATGGCGCAGGGCGGTGACCCCAACGGTGACGGCACAGGCGGAAGCCCCGATGAAATTTACGGTGAGTTTGCTTCAAACGGCTATATGGATAACAAGCTTTCACACACAAGAGGCGTTGTTTCAATGGCACGTAAAGGTGATCCTCAAAAGGCGTATACGGGCTATGAATCGTCTGAATACACCAATTCCGCATCCTCACAGTTCTTCATCTGTTATGCGGATGCAACCTTCCTTGACGGCGATTATGCCGCATTCGGTGTTGTTACCGAGGGTATGGAGGTTGTCGATTCATTCCTTGACGTTGCCAGAACATACGGTAATGACGGCGCGCTTTCAAAACCTGTTACACCTATCGTTATTGAAAAGGCAGAGGTGATCTGATTGGCAAACAATATTGTTTTCAAGGGTTATAAAGCAAGCGAAATCGAGTTTGTCAATAAGTGTGAAAACGGTGCGAAGCTTGAGTTTGAAACCAAGTATTCATACAACGTTAAGTATTCACCCAACAACACCTGCCTGGGCGAATTTACCGTTGAGGTAAACGACAAGGCAGATAAAGAAAGATTCAAAATTAAAGCGGTCATTCACGGTATTTTCACGTTTAATCCCGAAATAAAAAAGGAACTGCTTCACGTTCAGACCTTTAAGGAGCTTTTTCCCTACGCAAGAACTATGATTTCATCCCTTACGGTCAATGCGGGTGTACCGCCCGTCATCATTCCTAATTTTGATATCGAATCACAGAGTATATATAAGTTCGGTAAGAACTGCTGAGAAAGGAAAGAGTAAATTATGGATATTATGGATCTCGCCTCAAAAGGCATAGTTGCAATAACTAAATCATTCGGCAAGAAAGTGTGTAAGAACGAAACCGCTCCCGAAATCGAAAAGGTTGCACCCACCGTAATCAGCGGTAACGGATACAGGGCAGGCTTTGCAACCGATGAAATTATGCCCGACCTTGAAAGCGGTAAAACCTATTGGATTGCAGGCCACGGCTCGGGTCACAAAATGGAAGGCGTGCTTTCACCCGTTTACATAAGCGCAGTGTGGATTGACTGCGGTGATGATGAGGGTATGCTCTGGCTCGGTGCTGATATTGTCGGTATGACAAGAGTTGAAGTCAACAAAATCCGTTCAATGATTATGGCATCACCCAAAATCAAGGGATGCAAATGTATCAATTTCAGCTGTACCCACAGCCACTCGGGTATTGATACACTCGGTTACTGGGGCAAGCCCAATTTTGTAAGCATTCCTTCAGACGGTAAAGACCCTGAGTATATGGATATGCTTATGAATAAGGCTGTCAAGGTTGCGGAGGAGGCTTATGCCGCAAGAAAGAACGGCAAGCTTTACACAGGCGATATCAAAATTGAAGACGGTCTCCAGACCCGCAGAGGCTTCCTTGATAAGCATGAAATTCTTACAAGATTCCGCTTTGTACCTGATGACGGCAGTGCGGAAACCTGGATTATGAATTTCGGTGCACACCCCAATTCGCTTGGCGGCTCAAACCGTATGCTCAGCGGTGAATATCCCTATTTTATGCGTGAGCAGATTAAAGCCGAAAAGGGTGCGAACGTACTTTTCGGTATCGGTGCCATCGGTGCCATGGATGCGGCTGAACTTGACGAAAAAGACAATGTAAACTGCATAAAGCTTCAGGCAAAAATGATTGCCGATGCGGCATTGAAGATTGATAACGATAAAGAATTACAGCCCGAAATGAAGGTTATGCAGCAGCCCTTCTATCTTCCCGTAGGTAACTACGTTCTTACTCTGCTTGCAATGCGCCACGTTATGAGCTTCAAGGCATATCCCTGCAAGGAAAGTGATATCGGCATTGCAATGATGACCGAGATGACTTACATGTCAATCGGCGGCAAGAAGGTTCTTCTTCTTCCCGGTGAAAGCTTTGTGTCAACTGTTTACGGCGGCTATAAATCGGCAGAAACCTCACCTACGGGTAAGGGCGGAGAAATCAACCCCACACCTCTTGCTGAGATTGCAGGGGAGCCTGAAATGGTTGTTTTCGGCGTATCAAACGATATGACAGGCTACGTTGTACCTCCCAACGATTTCATTCTTAACCCCACACAGCCCTATCTTAACGGCTATAAGGATAAGTTTGATCTTAACCATTACCACGAAACAAATTCAATGGGTATTGCGGCTCAGCAGGTTATTGCAGATGCCTTTGCCGATATGGTAAGCAGATTCTGATATGCTTGCGGCAATATATTCGGCGGTAATTCTTGTTGCTACAACTCTCGGTGCCTTTGTGGGCTTGGGCGGGGGAGTGATAATAAAGCCGATTCTTGATTTCATAGGTGCAGAGCCCAGAATGCAGGTTGATTTTCTTTCGGCAATGGCAGTGTTCACTATGTCTGTTGTTTCAACATTGCGTTATATGAAGAAAAAGGTTGATTTCAGAAAAGATATCATTCTGTTCATTTCCGTCGGCTCAATAGCAGGTGGCTGGCTTGGCAGTAAAGCGATGGATTTGCTGAGTAGCCTTATTCCTCAGGAAAGGGTAAGATGCGTTCAGGCTTTTGTGCTGGCGGCGTTGCTTCTGGCGGTGTGCTTTTATGTGAGTAAAGAACGCCGATCCTTTCACGTGAAAAACAATGCCGCCATTCTGCTTGTGGGTCTTATGCTGGGATTCTTTGCATCGTTTCTCGGAATAGGCGGCGGACCCATCAACGTTGCGGTGCTTACCTTGTTTTTCTCTTTGAATGTTAAGGAAGCGGCGGTATATTCGGTTGCGATTATCTTCTTTTCACAGCTTTCAAAGCTTGTAACGCTGTTTGCTTCAACGGGAATCGAACCTTATGCACATCAGTGGAAAACCCTGATATTTATTCTGCCTGCGGCAATACTGGGCGGAATCATCGGCTCAAAATTCAACCGCAGGTTTGATGATAAGCTTATCCGCAAAGTTTTTTCGGCAGTTATGATGCTGCTTGTGGTGCTGAATATTTATAACGGTATAAGTTACATCTAAAGCAAATCCCCCCGGATTTAATCCGAGGGGATATTTTTTATTCGTATTTGGCTCTTTCGCCGCCGATGTATTTAGGTCTCGTTTTTGCGGCGGAAAGCTTTGCTTCGCCTACGGTGTTGTTTTCAAGTCTGAGAGGTACGGCAACTCTTTTAAGGTGCATACCGATAAGAGTTGTGCCGATGTCAATGCCTGCATCCGCCTTGATTTCTTCAACCGCAACGGGGCTTTTCATTGATTGCCATGCGGCTGTTGCAAACGAGCCTCCCGCACGGGGATGAGGTACAACGCAGACCTGCTCAAGACCGAGAGCATCAGCCTTTTCTTTTTCAATTATAATCGCTCTGTTGAGATGCTCACAGCACTGTGCGGCAACGTATATTCCTTTTTCGGAGAATGCGGCATTAAGACCGCCGAATATTTCAAGCGCTACGTCAAGAGTACCGCTTGTGCCGATTTTTTCGCCGATAACTTCACTGGTTGAGCATCCGATAACGGCAACGTTACCGCTGACAATACCGGATTTTTCAATAAGCTCAGATGCGGCAGAATATGCCTGATTATAAATTTCGTTCATCATTTGTTTCCTTTCTCGAAGAAATCCGAAAGAGTCTTGCTTCTCTTTGTTGCGGCATCAAGTGCGGCACTCAAAGCAAATGCGGCAACAATGCCCACAATGCCCTGAATAACATTGGGGATAATGCTTCCGGCAGCAGCCATTCCGTATTTGAGAATAACCGCTTCATATAAGAAATATCCGCCGACCATAATAACCTCAGCCGCCAGACCGCCGAGAATTTTTGCGCCGATTTGAGTCTTTTTGCTCAGAGATTTGAATACAAGGCAGGCGAAAAACGCCATAAGCGCCTTAATAACGAAGGTTGCAGGTGCATACTGCGAATAGCCTGCAAGCATATCCGCAAGGGCTGAGCCGAGACCTGCGGCAAGTCCGCCGTAGCCGTAGCCCAGATACATACCTGCAATAAGCACAAAGCAGTCACCGAGATTAACGTATCCGCCCGTAGCAGGTGACGGAATCTGTACAATAAACGTTGCAACGCAGATTACGGCAGTGAAAAGTGCGGCGACAACGGTTTTGGTTAATTTCTGAAATTTCATTTTTATTCCTTCTTTTTCTTTTTTCCCTTGGAATAAAGTATAATCCAAACATTGATTTATTTCAAGGTCTGTTTTGTTGTCATTTTTACCATAAATATGCTTTCTTTGCCTTGAAAAAATGATAACAGTGTGCTATAAATATCTTATTACCCGTTAAGGAGGTTATTATGAAAATCAAAGCATATCACAAGGACCTTGCAAGCCTTCACGTAGGCTGTGAAAAACCCAGAGCATATTTTATTCCCTACCACAGCGAAGCTGCCGCCTTTGAAGGCAACAGAGAAAAATCGGCTTATTATACAAGCCTTTGCGGTGAGTGGAATTTCAGATTTTATAATTCGTTTGAAGATATCGGTGAGGATTTTCTCAACGTGAATTTTACCGATACAATTCCCGTGCCCAAGTGCTGGCAGACACAGCTTGGAAAAGGCTACGACGTGCCTCTTTACAGCAACCTTTTCTATCCTTTCCCTCTTGACCCGCCCTTTGTGCCCGACGAAAATCCTGCGGGCCACTACAATAAAAAGGTTAACCTTGAAAAGAAGGACGGCAAGCGTTATCTCATTAATTTTGAAGGTGTTGCATCCTGCTTCTATCTTTACGTCAACGGCGAATTTGCCGCTTACAGCCAGGTAAGCCACTGCACAAGTGAAATTGATATTACGGATATGCTTGTTGACGGCGATAATACCTTTGACGTTGTGGTTGTGAAATGGTGTGACGGCAGCTACCTTGAGGACCAGGATTTCTTCCGCCTTTCGGGTATTTTCAGAGAGGTTTATATTCTTGAAAGAAGCAGCAAAATAAAGGATGTTTATGTTAAAACAAACCTTGCAGATAATCTTCTTTCAGGCAGAATTACTGCTGATATAATCGGAGAATACGACTTCGGCTACAAGCTTGTTTCACCCGACGGCGACGTGGTTGCAGCAGGCAGAGGCGATATGGATATTGCACTTGAGAATCCTGCACTCTGGAGCAGTGAAAAGCCCTTGCTTTATACTCTTATCATTGAATGTGACGGTGAATATATTCCTTTCAAGGTAGGCTTCAAGCGCATTGATTTCAGAGGCAACGTTGCCTATGTGAATAATCAGCCCATCAAGCTTTACGGTGTTAACCGTCACGATGCAAACCCCGAAACAGGCTATTACTGCGATATGGAGCATATGCTTGCGGATATTCATATCATTATGCAGGGTAACTGTAACTGCGTGCGTACGTCACATTACCCCAATGACCCCAGATTCCTTGAGCTTTGCGATGAATACGGTCTTATGGTTGTTGATGAAGCGGATATCGAAACTCACGGTATGGGCTTTGAATACCGTGACACCTGGGATTGGATGAGATGGTCAAAGCTTTCCATTGATGATGAGTGGGAGCCTGCTTACGTTGACAGAGCAGAGCGACTTTTTGAACGCGATAAAAACCACGCCTGCGTTATTATGTGGTCGCTGGGCAACGAATCGGGCTGCGGCAAAAACCACAGAGCAATGGGCAGATATATAAAGAGCCGCGACCCCAAAGCGATTATTCACTATGAGAATGCTCACCTTGAATTCAAGGCTGTTCCCGTAGGCGAAAATTACAGCGATATTTCCGACGTTGAAAGCAGAATGTATGCTCCTCTTGAATATACTGCCGAATACTGCGAAAACAAGAATTCGAAGAAGCCCTTCTATTTCTGCGAATTCTGCTGTTCAATGTCAACGGGCAATATTCACGCTCACTGTGATTGGTTCAGAAAGTATCCTGCAATATGGGGCGGCTGCTTCTGGGAGCTTACAGACCACGCAATAGCCGTTAATGACGGCAATGGCTATCGTTACGGCGGTGACTTCGGTGATTATCCTCATAACAGTGTTTGCTGTATTGACGGCGTTGTTTTTCCTGACAGAACCCTCAGACCGGGATTTGCAGATATGAAGAAGGGCTACGAGCCTTTTGAGGTAAAATATGACAACGGTAAAATTACCGTTCTTAACAGAAGATTCTTCGAAACACTTTCCGATATGTATATCGACTGGGCACTTGAAGTGAACGGCGAAAGTGTTCTCAGCGGCAGAATTGATGATACTGATATTGCACCTCAGGATACAAAGGAATATGCACTTTTCGAAAGCGTACCCGTAAGCGATTGCTGTTATCTTACCCTCAAATTCCGTCTTAAAGCGGCAACAAAGTGGGCGGATGCAGGCTTCGAAACAGGCTTTGCACAGTTTGATTTATCCGCAGAACTTGATAAGAAATCCGTTGCCGCATTACTTCCCGAAGTTGATGAAGGCGAAAGATTTGTAAAAATTGAAAGTAACGGTGTGTGCTATACATTCGATAAGCCCTACGGCAGAATTTCGTCAATAGTCTGCGGCGGAAAGGAAATGCTTTCACAGCCCGTTCAGGTTGAAATCTGGAAGTCCCACGGCTATAATCAGCTCGGCGATGCAGACGACAGAAGAAGTGCCGCAATGCAGGCGGCCGTTCAGAAAACATATTCCGCTACCGTTTCAAACGATGCTGATTGCGTGAAAATTACCTGTGCCGTTTCAATCGGCGGTCCTGCGGTTGTTCCCGTTATGAAGGGCGAAACCGTCTATAAATTCTACGGCGACGGCAGTGCCGTTATGGGCTTTAACGGTGAATTCAGACCTCTGCTTGCAGAGATGAATATGCGTCTGCCCAGATTCGGTTTCCGTTTTGCAGTCAAGGGTAACTGCGAGAATATGGAATACTTCGGTAAGGGTCCCGTTGAAACCTATGCAGACCGCCATCTCGGTGCATATTACGGTAAGTTCAGCACAACCGTAACAGAGAATTTCGTTCCCTACATCAGACCTATTGAAAACGGTTCTCATTTCGGCACAAAATACGGTGTTGTGTCAAACGAAGCAGGCGACGGTATGATTTTTGCGCCTGTAAGCGAAAACACGTTCTGCTTCAACGCAAGCCACTTTACTCCCCATATGCTTGAAGAAACAATGCATAATGATGAGCTTGTTCCTGCCGAAGAAACATTTGTATACACCGATTACCGCATTGACCCCAGAAGCGGTCACGGTATTTACGACGAGCTTGAACCCGAGCGTAAATGGGGATTTGAGCCCTTTGAGTTTGCGGTTGCATTCAAGCCCTTTGCAGGCGGAATAAATCCCTTTGATTTCATCGGTGAAAAAAGATAAATGCTGAAATTTGAGATTGATGAAAAGTCATCCTGGGAAAAAATAAAAGAAAGCACCTTGCCCGTTGTGGTTTACGGAATGGGCAACGGCGCTGATAAGGTTATTGATGAGTTCAACCGTCTCGGCATTACCGTCAAGGGCGTTACCGCCAGCGACGATTTTGTGAGAGGTCAGAGCTTCAGAGGCTTTACGGTGAAAAAGCTTTCCGAATTTGAAGGTGAGTTTATCGTCGCCGTAGCCTTTGCAACCTGTATTCCCGAGGTTATGAACCGTATTTATTCCCTCTGTGAGAAATACAGAGTTATTGTGCCGTGTGTACCTGTTTTCGGTGACGAAATATTCAACCGTGATTTTATTGAACGCAACAAAGACGGAATAAATGCAGCATACGACCTTTTTGATGAACCGTCAAAAAAGATTTTTGAAGGCTGTGTCAACTTTATGTTCGGCGGAGAGCTTGAAGTGCTGAAAAAAATAACCACCGATAAAGACGAAGTTTTCGGCGGTGTATTCTCAATGGGCAAAAACGAGAGTTTTCTTGACCTCGGCGCATACCGAGGGGACACGGTTGAGGAATTTCTGCGTTACTGCGGCGGTGAATACGGCGAGATAGTTGCCCTTGAGCCCGACAGACGGACTTTTAAGAAGCTTTGTGCTTATCTTGAAAACGTACCCCGTTCAACGGCTGTGCAAAAGGCGATTTACAGCGAAAAAATCACGCTTACGTTCAGCAGTAAGGCAGGCAGACAGTCAACCATTTCAGACAGGGGAGAGCAGATTGAAGCAGCAACCGTTGACGAAATCTGCAAGGATAAAGAAATAACCTATATCAAAATGGATGTTGAGGGTGCGGAGAAAGAGGCTCTTGACGGTGCTGTCCAAACACTGAAAACTCAAAAGCCGAAGCTTAATATTGCACTTTATCACAGAAGTGCAGATATATTTGAACTGCCGCTTAAAATTGCAGAAATCAATCCGAATTATAAATTCCATATCCGCAGGCATCCGTATATTCCGTGCTGGGATATGAATTTGTATTGTGTATGATTATTCAGCGGAGGAACAAAATGAGAAATGATGAAATGTATCTGCAGCTTTATATAATCCGTCACGCGGAAAGTCAGGGCAACGTTGATCCTGACGGGGATTTTGATAAATCAAATCCTTTGCTTACGCCTCACGGTGAAGCCCAGGCAAAGGCTTTGGGTGAACGGTTTTCGGGCTTTGAAAACTATACGCTGTATGCAAGCCCCCTTACAAGAGCAATAAAAACCGCAAAATGCATTTCGGATAAAATGATAATTGATTCCGAGCTTCTTGAATGGGGAGTAAGGCAGACCGAAAACGGCTTTGAGGATTTCAGTGAAAGCGCCGAAGAAGCACTTGAAAGAGCAAAAAAGGTTATTGAAAAGCTGAAATCAAGGCATAATAAGAAAGAAAACGTGATTATCGTAACACACGGTATGTATACTCAGTTTCTTCTTAAAGCCGCACTGGAGATAAGCGATACAATGCGTTTTTCGGTTTACAATGCATCGGTGTCAAAGGTGAATTTCAGTTATGATTATCCGCCCAAGCTCGCATTGCAGAATGATATATCGCATCTTAAAGAAACAGACGGCGAAAAGCTTTTCTGGATGTAAAAAAATATGCCCACAGGTCATTGACCCGTGGGCTTTTATCTTTATCAGAGCTTAATCATCTGCATATCCCTGCAGATTTTATCAAGTGTCTTTTCGTCCATATTGTCGTTGCCGTCAAGCTTAACGGTGAAATATGCCGAAACATTTTCGGAAAGGGGATAGATAACGTTAACGTCAATCGTATCTTTTCCCGGTTCATCCACATAGGTGAAGATGTAGGTTACATCCTTGTATTCGTGCTTAACGCCCTTGGTAACGTCATTTTCGTCAAAGTCCATTGAAAGACCGCTGATAACGGTTGCCACAGAGTCTTTGTGGTATCTGATATTGGCAGTGATGCCCGAATATGTAAAGCCGCTTTTGCCTTCAACGGAGCCTTCAAGGGAATATGCTATTTTGTTATCCGCAACGTGGAATCTGATGTCATCCGTATCTTCATAATCTGCAAGCATTTCGGGCAGATATCTCATATAATCGGGTATCTGCGAATTGGTTGATTCTATGTGATTTGTGAAAAACTCAACGTTTTTTGCCGTGCCGCAGGCGGTCAGCATAAGAGCGCAGAGAGCAACGCATAAAAATGATTTGAATATTTTCATAAACAACACTCCTTAAGGCATATAGGGATTATCGTCAAATTCGTAATCCTCGGGCATTATGAAGGGGCGGAAGTAGTTGATTGTGTAATCAATACCCCACTGACCTTTTTTGCCGTGCCAATAGCTTGAATGAGGCTCGATGGAAAGCATACCGTTATAATCCTTGGTGTAGAGAATGTCCATTGCGGCACCCCAGTTTATGCAGTCAAGGCCTGCAGGGGCATCGTCATAAACGTCATTGTCAAAGTATACGCAGCCCTTGAGATGGAAATGATAGAATCTGTGACCCCAGTCACGCATTTCCGCAAGGTAGTTGCCGTTGTCGTAAATGCAGTGCGAGATATCGTATTTGATACCAAGCTCGGGCAGTGCGGAAAGCACGATTTCCCACACCTTCGGCTCAACTATGAAGTTTTCCCAGCGGCAGTTATAAACGGCAATTTTAACTCCCTTATCCTTTGCAAAATCAATCAGCTTGCCGAGATAATCAATGGCAATATTGCAGTTTTCGTAAAAGCTTTTGCCGTCAATGTAATTCACGCCGCAGTTATAAACGGGGCAGCCGATAATTGATGCGGCTTCGATTACGTTTTTGTCTGCCTGCAGAGCTTCGGGAATAATGTTACCGTTATCGTCGATACGTGTCATACCCCATCTGCCCATTGAGCCGACGGCAACACCGTATTTTTCACTGTATCCCTTTATTTCGTGAGCCTTCGCAAGAAATTCAGCAGAGTCATAGTTGTGGTTGACGCAGAATTCAACGGCATCAAGACCTTTATCGTGAACGTATTTGATGCAGCCTTCGCTCCAACCGTTTATAATACCGAGTTTCATTTAATCATTCCTTTCAATAAATACGGTGTTTTTCTCTATAAGCTCAACGGGATGATATGAGAGCTTTGATTTTCTCAGCCCTTCATCGCCGCAGTCTTCTTCGCGGTTAACAAACTTCACTTCGTCGCTGTCGGCATACATACGTAGAAACTGATTTGTCAGCATCTGATATGCGCCTGCGTAAGAAATATCAGCCTTTTCAATATGGCTGAAAACTGTGTCACCTACTGTTTCACCGATGGAATATGCAATTATCTTTCCGCCGACTCTGAGTGCGCCGCCCTGCATTGCGTATGCATCGTATTTTTCGAGAACCTCCATACACATCTGAAGCTCAAGCGATGCACTTTCGTCTTTCTCGGCACCGAAGGTGAAATTCCGTGTAAACTCAATAAGCTCGGGAATATTCTCGGCACAAATCGGTTCAAAGCTCCAATCCGTATAGAGCTTTTTGAATTTGTTTATGTGATTTCGGGGTGTGCCGTATTTTCTGCCCGAAAGGTTAAGCATAGCCTCTTTTTCGTAAAGATAGTCAAACCAATCCCTGTCAGCGTCTACCGTTATTTTACCGAAGCGTTTTTTAAGCACGGGTAATTCGGTTTTGTTGACAGTGCAGAAAACAAGGGGAATGCTAAGCTCATTGCAGTGTTCTTCAAGCCTATCAAGTGCGTTGCTTACATTCTTTCCTATGGGGAATGAAAAACACACTTCATCCTTGAAATTGCTGGAAAATATTATTGTTCCGTCAATAACCGCAAAGCAGTTTTCAAAGTAGTTTCTCCACATTGCGGTTGCACCTGCCGACCTGTCGCACTGCCTTGACGGATATGCCGAAAAATATGCTTTGAGTATGGGGATATCGGTCAGTTCAATTTTTTTGAAGTCAATCATATTTCCTCTTTTTTGGTTTTATTTTCTGAATTATTATACCACCGCAAAACTCCGATGTAAATATGATAAATGTTAATTTTTATATTGCATATATTTTTCCTTTCTGCTATATTATAAGTAATCTTTTATTTTATGAGGTGCCATATGATAAAGCCGTATAAGCTTAAATCACATGTGTGCAGATTCTGCACCTTCTTTCAGGCGGGAGATGAGAAAATTCCCGAAGCCCTTTTGAAAACAGAAAATCAGAAGCCGGATCTTGAAGGCTTTGCCTATCCGTTACCCTCAAAGAAAAGCGATTACACCTGCTATGCAAAGACGGGTGAAATCGAATGGTACGGTGCATCAAACGGTCTTACACGCTACGATGCGAATGCGGAGCGTGAAGAAGACATCGTTATGTATTTCAGCGCCCCCAGAGATTTGCTTGATAACAATGTCAAGGCAATTATGCCTGATGGTGAAAACGTATGGGTGCTTACCGATACGGGTGCGGCATACATTGAAATGCGTCTTGTGGATGCTGAAGAAAAGGCGGATATTCTTCTTGAAGAAACACTCAAATACGTTGACCGCAGAGGTATGGTAAGCCAGAAACGCCTTTTTGAGGGCAGAAATCTTGAGTCAATCAAGCCCTACGGTCATTCGGATAATGACGGCACTTTCACCGGCAACTTTGCTTTCGGTGAAATGTTCCGCTATGCAACGTTCAAGCGTGAGAAAGGCGAGGAGCATCCCGATACGGTAAAGGCAAGAGCAGTTGCAACAAGAGCCGTGGAAGCCTGCCTTCTTCTTCTTCATATTCACAGCAGAGGCGACGGCTTTGCCGCAAGAACGTATCTCTGTGCCGATGAGCCCGTTCCCGATGACGGACTTTTCCTCAGAATTACAGACGGCAAGGCAACCTGCCTCAAAACCACCGATTCGGAAAAGAGGGGAGTTACGGGCACTGTTATCGATGCATCCGCACCCGTTCCCGAAAGGCTTGCAAAACTCTATACCGAAAAGGGCTATACAATCAACGATATCATATATAAGGCTGATACCAGCAGTGATGAAATTACGCATCATTTCATCAATCTTCTTACAGCTCACGAAATTCTCGGTGACGATTCTGAGCTTGATGAAATCATCGTTTCTTCAACAAAAAAGCTGATGATGCATATTATTGACCACGGCTACGAGCTTCACGATTTCACGGGCAAGCCTACCACCTGGGCAAAGTGGAGCACAAGCTACTTCAATACCGAATTCGGCTGGGTTGACGGTACTCTCAACTCTGCTCAGCTTCTTATGTACCTGCTTGTAACAATGAAGGTTACGGGCGAAGAAGGCATATGGCGTGAGCATTATGACCGTCTTATCAACGAGCTCGGTTATGCCGACAGAGCCGAAAAGCATTTTGACCGTCTTTATCAGGCAAGCCTTTCGATGGGCTTTGATTATTTTGAAGATATTATGTACGGCGATCATATGCTTGCAACCCTTGCTTATTACGGAATCTGTACTCTTGAAAAGGACGAAAAACTTCTTGCAAAATACAGAAAGGGCTATAAGGCTTGGAGAACTTCAATCGAGAGAGAGCATAATCCCGGCTATGACCTTCTTTATGCAGTTGCCTGCCCCGATGAAGAGGTTGACCTTGACCGCCACGCAGAGTGGTTTTACAGAACAAACGCAAGCCGTCTTGCGGCAGGTGTTTCACTCGTAGGCAGGCACGATGTTCCTGTCAAAAAGCTTCGTGCAGGTGCAGAAGAAATCTCAACCCTTCTTCCTCCCGACGAAAGATTTATTTCAAAATATGACCGTAATCCCTATGACCTTAAGAATGAGGATTCGGGCGGAATAATGTGTGTTGAAAGCTGTTACGTCTACACGTTGGCGTATTGGTTCGGCAGATACCACGGATTTTTTGAATAATGAGGTGCAGATATGAATAACAAAATACATATTATCAGCAATGCTCATCTTGACCCCATCTGGCTCTGGAGATGGCAGGAAGGATGCGGCGAAGTGCTTCAGACGTTCAGAAGTGCCGTTGAAAGAATCAAAGAATACAAAGGAATGATTTTTACCTGTTCGTCGGCATCGTACTATAAGTGGGTAGAAGAAATTGACCCCGAGCTTTTTGAAGAAATCAGAAAGCTTGTTAAAAAAGGTAAATGGGTGCCCGTCAACGGCTGGTGGGTACAGCCCGATTGCAATATGCCTTCGGCAGAAAGCTTTGCCCGTCAGGCGCTTTACAGCCAGCTTTATTACTATGAAAAATTCGGTGAAATCTGCAAGACGGGTTACAACGTTGATTCCTTCGGTCATAACGCAATGCTTCCTCAGCTTCTCAATAACGGCGGTATGCGTTGCTACGTTATGATGCGTCCCGGTATGAACGAGAATTCCGAAATTCCCGAAAACCTTTTCTGGTGGGACAGCCCCGACGGCTCACGTGTTCTCACTTACAGAATTCCTTACAGCTACGGTGTTAACGGTAAGGGTGATATTGACAGAGAGCTTCCTTTGCTTAAGGAACGTGTTAAGAATACGGGTCACGGAATGATGTTTTTCTTCGGTGTAGGTAACCACGGCGGCGGACCTACAAAGGGTGACCTTGACTATATTCTTGAACTCAAAAAAGACGGTTATGAGGAGCTTGAGTATTCAAGCCCCGACGAGTATTTTTCGGAGATGTGTGCAGACAGGCTTGATCTCCCCACCTGGAGCGATGAGATGCAGCACCATGCAAGCGGCTGCTACTCCGCAACGTCAATGGTGAAGCAGCTTAACAGAAAAGCGGAATACTGGCTTGCAAATGCAGAAAAATGGAATACCGTATCCGCAAAGATATCCGATCTGCCCAAGGCAACCGAAGAATTCGGCAAAGCCTGGCAGGAGGTATGCTTCAATCAGTTCCACGATATTCTTTGCGGCTGTTCGATTATGGAAGCATATGAGGATGTGCGTGATTCCATGGGCTATGCAATGAAGATTGCCGCCAACGAAGAAAACAAGGCAATGCTCAAAATTGCACAGCAGGTTGATACCTGGCTTGACGGCGTAACCGATGCACAGTCAAGTATTGCACGCCATCACTGCCGCAATCTTAAATTCCCCAGACCCGTTATCGTTTTCAACCCCAATTCCTTTGAGGTTGAAGCACCCGTAAGAACCTATCATCCTTCAAGAAAGGTTGAGGATTCCGAGGGTAACGAGGTGCTTTTCCAGAACGTGCGTTCATCACGCTCAAACGATTCTCACCTTGACACGGTGTTCAACGCAAAGGTACCCGCACTGGGTTACGCAACCTATTGGCTGTGGCACGAGGATTCGGAATTTACCGAGAGAAGCACTCTTGACGGCGGTATTTCCGCAGAGGGTCTTACCGTTGAAAACAAACACATAAAGGTTGAGTTTGACGGAGAAACAGGCGGTATAAAGAGCCTTGTTTCAAAGGCGGACGGCACGGAATTTGTTGGCGGAGAATTCTGCGTTCCCACCGTTGTTGATAATTCACAGCCCGATACCTGGGCACATAATATTTTCAAATTTGATAAAACAATAGGTAAGATGAGCCTTAAATCGGTTGAGCTTGTTGAATGCGGTGCGCTCAGAGCAGTTATGCGTGTGAAGCATACCTACGGCGGCTCATATCTTACTCAGGATTTTATTCTCGGTGCAGACAGCAAGAATATCAGAGTCAAGTGCCGTGTTCTCTGGCAGGAGCCTCTGACGATACTTAAAATGCCTGTTACCGTTGAGGGCGAGAATCCCGTTTCAACCTATGAAATTCCCGCAGGCTTCATCAAGCGACCCTGCAACGGTGAAGAAGAACCTGCTCTTACCTGGGGCGATATTACCGCAGGCGGCGAAAACCGCAAGGGTGTTGCAATTATAAGCGATGCAAAATACAGCTATGATTGTCCCGGTAACACTCTCAGACTTACAATGCTAAGAAATTCAATTTTTGCCGACCATTATTCAGACCGTCCCGATGCTGATTTCAGCTATTGTGATGAGGGTATTCACAGGTTTGAATATGCGGTTTATCCTCACGTCGGTGAGGCGGAAGATAGCGGAATTCAGCGTATTGCGGCAGCCTTCAATTCAAAGCTTGTTGCAGTGCCCGTAAGCTATCATAAGGGTACAATGCCTCTCAAAAAGAGCTTTATCAGCATCAACAAGCCCAATATCCGCCTTGAAGCATTCAAGTTCTGCGAGGACGGCTCGGGTGACGTTGTGATGCGTCTTTGCGAAACAGACGGTAAGCCCGTGAAGGCGGCGATTGTCTGCGATGTTGCAGAGGCAGGCTTCTATGCTGATTTCAGAAAGCTTGAAGTAAAAACCTTCCGCATAAACAGCGAGGGTTACGTAACCGAAACAAACTACCTTGAAGGTATAGTTGAAGAATAATCTTTCAGCCCGGATTCACAGGAGTTCGGGCTGATTAAATAATCAGGCGGTGAAAATATGCCTTGGATATGGCTTGACGATAAACTTTATCCTCAGATTCAGCGCAATCGGTATAATATTCTCTATGATTGCGAAAACAAAAATACGGAAGAATTCAGATATGCCGTTGCGGATATATCAAAAACATTTCGTTTTGACAGGACGGTTGAAAAAATAAAAATCCGTGTCAGTGCGGATAATACCTATATACTCCGCATAAACGGCAAATTTATCGGTATCGGGCCTGCGTCATCCGGCGGTGATTTCCTTTGTACGGGCAAAACACCGAAGCACTATGCCGATATTTATGAGCTGGACTTTGAAGATGTTGACGTTCTTGATATAGGGGCGAAGGTCAGCCTTCAGCCTGAAATGCTTACCAATTATTCGAGAGGACACGGCGGATTTTATCTTTCGGGAACGGTGAAATTCAAAGACGGAACGTCGGAAGGAATAGAAACCGATTCAACCTGGTGTGCCGTACCCGATATGGCATACAATGATTTCAGAAACTACAACTCGGAAAATAAAATAATTCAGATTGCGGATGCCTTTGAGACCGAAGATATATGGGGCGTTGAGGATGCGTATATTCCGTCAAGGTCGTATAGCAAAATATTCGGAACCGAATATTCAGTCGGCGCAGGCAAAACCGAAGCCTTTGATTTTGAGTTTGACAGGATTTACGGTGTTCATCCCGTATTGAGTTGTGACGGCAGATGCGGAATTACGCTGGAAACATACGAACTCAAAGGGCAGGAAAAAACCGTGGAAAAGGTTGTTTTCGACAATCGTGACGAGGAATATTTTTCGTTCCGTATGCACAGCGCCGGTGAGGGTAAACTCATTATTGAAAACAAAGATTCATACGATATAACGGTTAAACTGTCGTTTATTGCGCCCTGGTATCCCGTAGAAGCGGAAGGCAGCTTCAAAACAAGCAGTGAAGAACTGAATAAGATATATGACGTGTGTAAGCATACTCTTAAAATCTGCCGTCAATCCCTTCATCTTGACAGCACAAAGCATCAGGAGCTTCTTGCCTGCACGGGAGACTACAACATCGAAAGCCTTATGACGATTTTTTGCTACGGCGATATGCGCCTTGCGGAATTTGACCTTATGCGTACGGCAGACTGGCTTGTTGCCAATAAGGGTGTTATGTTCCACACAACTTACAGCCTGATATGGGTGCAGATGCTTCACGACGTTTACGTTGCAACGGGCAGAAAGGACCTTTTGCTTTATTGCCGTGAGGCGCTCGGAACCCTGCTTGCAAGGTTTGAAACCTATATCGGAGAAAACAGCGTTATCGATAATCCGCCGGATTTTATGTTTGTTGACTGGACGGTTATTGACGGCTTTTCAATGCATCATCCGCCGAAGGCACTGGGGCAGACGGTTCTCAACTGCTTTTACTATAATGCCCTCATTTATGCCGTGAAAATATATTCATATCTTGATGAAAACGCTGTTGCCGATAAACTGAAAAATAAAGCCTCCGTTTTCAGAAAAAGGTTCAATGAAGTTTTTTATGATGAGGAACGCAAACTTTATTTTGACGGTCTCGGTACTCCCTACGGCGGCGAAAAGCATTATCATCCCGCCAACACAGATAAAAAGTATTTTTCAAAATATCCCAATATCCTTGCTTCCCTTTACGGCCTTGCCGACGATGAGCTTGCCGCTGATATTCTTGAAAGAATTATATTTGACGGCTCGCTGCAGGATATTCAGCCGTATTTTATGCACTACATGCTGTGTGCATTGCGCAAGCATAAGCTTTTTGATAAATATGGAATGAAAATTCTGATGCGATGGGCGGATGTTGTGAATGAATGTGACAAGGGTCTCAAGGAAGGCTGGATTGCTCCCGAAGAAAGCTATTCGTTTGACCATTCACACGCGTGGGGCGGTACGCCCGCTTACCATATGCCTTCGGCAATAACAGGTATGGAAATTCTTGAACCCGGAATGAAAACACTTAAATTCAGTCCGGCTCTTTACGGGCTTGACTATGCCGAAATCAACATTCCCACTCAGTACGGAATGATTAATTTCAGTTGTGAAAAAGGCAAGCCTGCGGTGATAAATGCTCCCGAATGCATTAAAATATTAATGGGTGATAATTATGAGAATTCTTGAAGGACTTAAACCCAAAAAGGTGTTTTACTATTTTGAAGAAATATCCGCCATTCCCCGCGGCTCGGGTAAAACCGACGAGGTAAGGAATTACTGTGCGGATTTTGCAAAGGCAAGGGGTCTTGAATACGTTACCGACGATGCAGGTAACATTATTATTTTCAAGCCTGCCTGCGGTAAAGAAGGTGAGCCTGTTATTATTCAGGGTCATCTTGATATGGTGTGGGAAAAGGATGAAACCTGCCGTATTGATTTTGAGAAAGACGGTCTTGAGCTTTTTATTGAAAACGGATATATAGGTGCAAAAGGCACAACTCTCGGTGCGGATGACGGCATTGCGGTGGCTATGTGCCTTGCACTGCTTGATTCCGATGATATTGTTCATCCGCCGCTTGAAATCGTTTTTACAGCCGACGAAGAGGTGGGCATGACGGGTGCAACAGGACTTGATTGCTCCGTACTCAAAGGCAAACGTATGATTAACCTTGACTCCGAGGAAGACGGCGTTATGTGGGTAAGCTGTGCAGGCGGTGTCCGTGCAGATGTTTCTCTTGATATTGAATTTGCAGAAAACAAGTTTGATTGCTTTGAAATCAGCGTTTCGGGTCTTCACGGCGGTCATTCGGGTGCCGAAATCCATAACGGCTATGCCAATGCCAATAAGGTTCTGGGCAGGGTTCTTTCGGCACTTGCAGAGAAGGCGGATTTTGCCTTGTGCCATATAAACGGCGGCTCTATGGATAATGCCATAACCCGTGATTCGAAATGCACGGTTGCTTCTGATTCCGATATATGCAGAATTGTCAGCGGCATTTATGATGTGATTTCAGCCGATTACAGGAAAGCGGACCCCGATATTAAAATTTCCGCTTCACCCTGCGGCAAAGCGGAAAAATCAATGAGTGCTGAATCTTCTGAAAATGTTATTGCGCTTCTTAACGACCTGCCCAGCGGTGTTGTTGCAATGAGCAAGGATATTGAGAATTTTGTTGAAACGTCACTTAATCTGGGTGTCCTTAAAACCGTGGGTGATGCTGTTTCTTACAGCTTTGCCGTCAGAAGCGGTGTGGATGCCGAAAGAGAAAAGCTCTGCGAAAGACTTAAAGAAATTGCGGGTAAATACGGTGCGAAAATCGGTTTCAGAACTCCTTATCCTGCCTGGGAATTCAAGGAAGGCTCTGAGCTTCAGGAGTTGATGAAAAAGATTTATTCAGATATCAACGGCAGGGAGCTTGTTGTGACGGGTATCCACGCAGGCCTTGAGTGCGGAATGTTCTGCGGCAAAATAAAGGGTCTTGACTGCGTATCCTTAGGACCCGAAATGCACGGAATCCATACTCCGCAGGAAAGGCTCAGCATTGAATCCTGCGAAAAACTCTGGAATTTTCTTCTTGCTGTTTTGAAAACAATCTGATGTTGCAGATTTTAATCAGTCTGCCGAAGCTGAGATAGAAATTTATTATTTCGCTGGCATACAGAATAAAAATATAACCCTTGACGGAATATCGGGGTAAAAGAAAATATACGAGACCTACGCAGAGTGCAGAGTCGATTATATTGTATCGCATGGAGCTTATCTGCTGGTCAAGACCCTTGAGCATTCCGTCGGTTATCATATCGGTATACATTACGGGAACAAGCGGTGAAAGTATTCTTATATACATCACCGCTTCGTTTGATTTATAAACGAGTTTCGAAATAAGCGGTGCGAAAAACGCAAAAACCGCGGAACAAAGAACAGAAAAAAGCAAGGATTTTTTCAGATATTTCTCAACGGTGTCATTGATTTTTTCATTTTCTTTTTTTTCGTTCATTGAGGCAAGCTCAGGTACAAGCAGTGCAGACAGCGATGAAAGAACGGCACCGGGGAAAAGCAGTACGGGCAGTGCAAGACCGTGAATGTTGCCGTATGCCGAAAGAGCCGCTTTGCTTCCTTCACCCGATTTCTCAAAGCCCTTCGGGATAAGCAGATGTTCAATCGTAAGCAGTATGCTTCTTGCACAGGTGCCTGCGGCGTCGGGAAGTGCAACCCTCAGCATTTTCCCGATGTCAAGAATCGGCTTTGAGCTTTTACGGGGGATTGTGCGGTGCTTCAGAATTGACGAGAGCGTGAACGAAAACATTTCTGCGGCGGTCATACCCGTAACCACGGCAACGCAGGAATACAGGCTGCGTTTTTCTGTTGCGTTACCGAGAATAATTACTGTCAGAATGATTTTGAAAATCTGTTCAATCATCTGTACGGCGGAATACTGAGGTATCTTTTCCGCGGCGGTGAAATATCCGCCCAGTGCGGATGACATTGCAACGAAAGGCAGGCTGAGAGAAAGAATACGCAAGGGGAGTGCGGTCTGAACATCCGATATCCAGCGTATGCCTATAAAATCGGCGAGAGTAAACAGCAAAAAACCTATCAGGCATCCGCATATGCCGGCGTAGGTTACACACATTGCAACAGATTTGTTCATATCGTTTCTGTTATGTGTGTTGATTTCAACCGCAACTCTTGTTGTTGCAAGTCTTACTCCGGCGCTTGAAAATGTAACCGTAAGAGAATAAACCGTCATCACAAGCTGAAAAAGACCCATACCCGATGAGCCGATTTTGGCAGTGAGATAGGCGTTGAAGCCCACACCCGCGGCACGCATAACAAGATTTACGGCTGTCATAATTGCCGTGTGTTTCATCAGCTTGTTTATTCTCATATATGTTCCTTTCAAGCTTGAAAAAAATATTTGATATGATATAATTGAGCAGGGTGATTTTATGAAAAATATCAAAAAAACACTTGCGCTTTTACTTGCAGCGGCAATGATGCTTTGTATGTGCCCTTCATCATTCGCACAGGAAGGTGTACCGGAAATGAAAGAATACGGATTTGTTGACTGCAACGGTGCGAAAATCGAATACGGAATTTACGGCAACCTCAATGGTGAGCCCTTGCTTCTTCTTCCTCCCAACGGGGGAGATATGCATTGCTTTGATGACAGCATTCTGCCTGAAATGTCAAAGCACTTCAAGGTTATTGCCGTTTCTCCCAGAGGCACGGGTAACTCCGATTGGGTTGAAGGCACAATGAATTTTGAAACAATGAGTGACGACCTTGCAATAATCCTTGATTACCTTAAAATTGAAAAGACAAACATTTTCGGCTTCAGTGACGGCGGTAATCTCGGCGTTGTTTTTACTCTCAGATATCAGGACAGAGTAAAATCACTTGTCATAATGGGCTCAAATATCAACACGCTGGGAACAAACACTTTTGACCAGATTCAGATTACCTGGCAGTATCTTGTGCTTTGCGTTGAAGCGTGGATAAAAGGCGACAGAGACACGAAAATCCGCCGAGACATCAAAGGGATGATGGTTGGTCAGCCGAGCCTTACGTTCAAGGATATTTCTGCAATAAAAGTTCCCGTGCTTAATATTTACGGTGAGCACGATATGATTCAGCGCTGGCATTCGAAGATGATTACAAAGTCAATCGAGGGTGCGGAAGAATTGATGATTGTCGGCGGAGGACACAGCACCTGCTTTGAATACACCGATACGATCATCAATCCGGCTTTGCTTGATTTTTACGGTGTTACCGCATAAAAATTATATTGACAACACCGTGTTTGTATGATAAAATATCAAAAACTTAATATAAAGGTTTTGACGGGGAGGGCGGCATAAGGTGCGTTCTCAGAGAGTCGGCGGCAGGTGAGAGCCGATGAACAGCGTGTGTCAGTTGTAGCCCCCGAGCCGAAGGGAAGAAAGCTTTAAGCGAGTAGAACCCTTCCGTGATTGCTGCGTTAATGCATAGGGCTTGTCAGAGCCCAAAGAGCGGCGCGATTCTGCGCAATTTGAGTGGTACCGCGGGTATGATTTATTACTCGTCTCATTGATTTTATTATCTGTGAGGCGAGTTTTTTTCGTTTCACAAAAAGAAAGGATTGATTTCAGAATGGCAAAAGAGCTTGCCAAGCAGTACGATCCCAAAAACGTTGAGGACCGTATTTACGACTTCTGGCTGAAGGGAAAGTATTTCCACGCCAAAACAGAAAATGACAAAAAACCTTACACAATCGTTATTCCTCCCCCCAACATCACGGGTCAGCTTCATATGGGTCATGCCCTTGATAACACTTTGCAGGATATCCTTATCCGCTGGAGAAGAATGCAGGGCTATGATGCACTCTGGCTTCCCGGTACAGACCATGCTTCGATTGCAACGGAAGCAAAGATTGTTGAAGCAATGGCAAAAGAGGGTCTTACAAAGGATGATCTCGGCAGAGAGGGCTTCCTTGTACGTGCATGGGATTGGAAGGAAAAGTACGGCGGACGTATTATTGAACAGCTCAAGAAGATGGGCTCATCCTGTGACTGGGACAGAGAGCGTTTCACTCTTGACGAGGGTTGCAGCAGAGCAGTCCGTGAAGTTTTCGTAAGGCTTTACGAAAAAGACCTCATTTACAGAGGCAACAGAATGGTTAACTGGTGCCCCTACTGCGAAACTTCAATCTCGGATGCAGAGGTTGAATACGAAGAGCAGGACGGCAACTTCTGGCATCTTCTTTACACTGTTAAGGAAACAGGCGAAAAGCTTGAGCTTGCAACAACCAGACCCGAAACAATGCTGGGCGATACCGCAGTTGCAATCAACGCAGAGGATGAAAGATATGCTCATCTTCACGGCTGTCACGTAATTCTTCCTCTTCTTAATAAGGAAATTCCCATTGTCTGCGACGAACACGCAGATATGACAAAGGGTACAGGTGTTGTTAAGATTACACCTGCCCACGACCCAAA
>JAFYNR010000009.1 GCA_017548045.1 Clostridia bacterium
GCTCTCCCTGTCAGTTGGTTTGTGGATGCTGTGGAAAGCCCCTGAATGATGCTGACATCAGCAAAGAAATCAACGGCACTTTTAACGAAGAATACTGCAAATGGTGTTATGCCGATGGCGATTTCACCCTTGATTATTGGAAACAGTATGCACACATCGGTGGCAAGGAAATGTTTGAAGCGTTCAAGAAGAAAATTATTGATGAAATCAACACTCTTCTTAATATTGAAGGCTTACCGAAAGTGGAAAATCTTAATGTTTTGCCCGGCAGTTTTGTGAATCTTGAATACCGACTCCCAAACGGTCAGGTTGTTAAATTCCTTGACGACAAAGCAACTTATCTTGGCAGTCAGTTGGAATGCGAATTCGGTGGTGACAGATGCTTCGGCATCGTGGCAAATATGGACTTTATCCTTGTATGCACCTATGAAGAAAATGGCGAAAGCCCTGAATTAGTTATGTATAAAAAGAGATAATAAATCAGAAGCAACAGTATTTTCTGTTGCTTTTATTTTTGTGGGTGGTATAATTTATGAAAATCACACCCTATGCGGAGGGGAAATTTTATGAAATACGAATTTACTCGTAAAGACATTGATTTTTATTCAGAGGGTACACGATGCAGTGCCTGGTTGTATCTTCCTATCATACGCAGCTCTTGTTGACAAATCTACCGATAAAGTTATTTCAAAAGTAGGTTCAAGCAACAAGCTCATCAACGCAGGTGAATCTGTCACAATCCGAATGTTTGGTATAATTCATATCGATCCGACCGCATTGACAGATGGTTTTGATTTAGAGGTAAAGGTACCCAATTCAACCGGTAAGTATGAGACTTTTGTCTATACCATTCCTGCTAAAGCATAACCCTACAAACCTGATTCATTATGAACATCGGCACAAAAAAGACAGTCTTCCGACTGTCTTTTTTCGCTATTGAATAACCCTTCCGCCGATATTATTCATTTGTTACACTTTTCTGTGGTTCCGGAACGAAAACGGGTATTTTCTCACCAAAAAGAAGAAACCGCCAATCCCTTATATATCAAGGATTGAGCGGTTTTCTATGGTGATCCATCGGAGATTCGAACTCCGGACACCTTGATTAAAAGTCAAGTGCTCTGCCTGCTGAGCTAATGGATCATATACGGTCTTTTCAGACAGCTTTAATATAATATATCATTTATCGTAAGTTGTCAATACTTTTTATGAAAATTTTTCTTGTTTTCTTATTTCATTTTGGGCAAAATTGCTTGAAATAGAACAATATATGGTATATAATTACAGGGAATATAGTTAATTTACCATAGTGAGGTTATTATACCTCGGAAAGGACGGTTTATGAAACATATAAGAGGTCCGCAGTGCTATGACTACGGTTATCACGAAATAACAACCATTGATGACAAAATCCACAACAGCCTTATGGATTTCGGTATCCTTAAGCTCAGGAACGGTGACGTTTTCAGCGAGGAACAGCAGCTTGAAAGGGCTTATCTCCTTATCAGCGGTGAAATGACCTTTGAATGGGAAGGTAATTCCGTAACTGTCAACAGACCTGACTGCTTTAATTTTGACCCTTGGGTGCTACACGTTGCAAACGGCGTCAAGGTTACCTTCAAGGCTCACGGCGATACGGAAATTGCCGTTCAAAGAACAGAAAATGAGCGCACTTTTCCCTCAAAGCTTTACACTCCCGAGGAGTGCAGAAGCGAAAACAGAGGCGCAGGCACAATGAGAGAGGCTTCAACAAGAATAGTCCGCACGGTTATTGATTATTCAAACGCACCTTATGCCAATCTTGTGGTAGGTGAGGTTATAGGCTTCCCCGGCAAATGGTCAAGCTATCCCCCTCACTATCATCCTCAGCCCGAAATCTATTTCTATAAGTTCCTTCCCGAAAACGGATACGGCTTTGCTGAACTTGGCGAAGACGTTGTAAAGACACATCAGAATTCAACAGTGTTCATTACCGAGCAGGAAACTCACCCTCAGACAACTGCTCCCGGTTATGCACTCTGGTATCTCTGGATTATCAGACACCTTGACGGAAATCCCTATATTACCCCTACTTTTATCGAAGAACACCTCTGGGTTACAGACAGCGAAAAAGAAGCTGATATGTGGCCTCCCGAGAAATAAGATATAAGGAGAAAACAGCTATGAAACTCACTATGTCACAGGCGCTTGTCAAGTTTCTTGACAACCAGTACATCAGCTTTGACGGTACGGAAACCAAATTTGTTGACGGTATTTTCGGAATATTCGGTCACGGATGCGTTGTGGGTATCGGCCAGGCGCTTGAACAAGGCGGCCACAGCCTTAAATTCTACCAAGGTCATAACGAACAGGGTATGGCACACGCCGCAATGGCTTTTGCAAAGCAGAAGAATCGCCGTCAGATTATTGCCTGCACGTCATCAATCGGCCCCGGTGCACTTAATATGGTAACTGCCGCAGGCACTGCAACCGCAAACAGAATTCCCCTTCTTCTCCTCCCCGGTGACACGTTCGCTTGCCGTCAACCCGACCCCGTTTTACAGCAGATTGAACAGCCCACAAACTACACTGTTACCGCAAACGACGCATTCAAGGCAGTGTGCAGATATTGGGACAGAATATCAAGACCCGAACAGCTTATGACAGCTTGTCTTAACGCAATGCGCGTTCTTACAGACCCTGCAGAAACAGGTGCCGTGTGCCTCGCCATGCCCCAGGACGTTGAGGGCGAAGCATTTGATTACCCCGATTATTTTCTCAAGAAAAGAGTATGGTATCTGGACAGACGCTCACCTACTCAGCGTGAAATCGACGCTGCCGTTGATGCGATTATGGCAAGTGAAAAGCCTCTGCTTATTGTAGGCGGCGGTGTTACGTATTCGGAAGCATGGGAAACAGCTCAGTTCTTTGCAGAAAAATTCAATATCCCCATCGGCGAAACTCAAGCAGGTAAAGGCAACATCCGTTGGGATCTTCCTCTCAATATGGGCGGTATCGGCGTAACGGGCGGTCCTGCGGCAAATGCGATTGCAAAGCAGGCAGACCTTGTTATTGCAGTAGGAACACGTCTTACAGACTTCACAACAGCTTCAAAATGGGGCTTCCATAATCCCAACGTAAAAATGCTTTCAATCAACGTATGCTCGTTTGACGCATTCAAGATGGATTCAACCGCAGTTATTGCAGATGCCAAAACTGCCCTTCTTGACATTATGGGTGCTCTTTCGGTTAAAGATTATTATTCAGCCTGGGACAGCAGTGAGCTTGCTCAGATCAAGCAGGAATACATTGCAGAGGTTGACCGTTGTTACGGCACGCACCTTGCCGAAGGTCTTTCGCAGATGAGAGCACTGGGCGAAATCAACAGGCTTATTGATAAGAATGCGGTTGCAATCGGTTCATCCGGCAGCCTCCCCGGCTGTATGCAGAGACTCTGGCGTTCGTCCGTTCCTCATACGTATCATATGGAATACGGCTTCTCCTGCATGGGCTACGAAATCTGCGGTGCTCTCGGTGTTAAACTCGCAGAGCCTGACAGAGAGGTTTACACAATGGTCGGCGACGGCAGCTTCCTTATGCTTCACAGCGAGCTTTACACTGCAGTTATGGAGGGTGCAAAAATAAACGTTATGCTCTTTGATAATTCCGGTTGGGGTTGTATCGAAAACCTTCAGAATAATCAGGGCACAGACACCTTCGGAACAAGATTCCTTGCAAGAAATCCTCTCACGGGTATGCTTGACGGCGCCGTTGTTCCCATTGATTTTGCAAAAATTGCCGAAGGCTACGGCTGCAAAGCATACAGAGTAACAAACGTTTCCGAGCTTCGCGAAGCTATCAAGGATTCAAAAACCCAGACAGTCCCCTGCCTTTTCGACATCAAGGTTGTTCACGGCAGTATGAGCGGCGGCTATGACGCCTGGTGGCGTGTCGGCGTTGCCGAGGTTTCAACAAGTGAAACCGTTCAGACCGCATACGAAGATATGAAATATAACATTGAAAAAGCCAGACTTTATTGATAACGGAGGAATAAATATGCTTAACAAAGAAAAAGTAAGCCTTGCGATAGCTCCTATCGCCTGGACAAACGACGACCTGCCCGATCTCGGTGCAGAAAATACATTTGAGCAGTGCGTAAGCGAAATGGCACTCAGCGGCTTCAGGGGCAGCGAAATCGGCAACAAATACCCCAAGGACGTTGAAACACTCAAGCATAAGCTTGACGTAAGAGGTCTGAGAATTTGCAACGCTTGGTTCTCATCACTTCTTCTTTCGGAAGGTTACGATGCAACAATCGAAGCATTTATCAAGCACAGAGATTTTCTTCACGCTCTGGGTGCAAAGGTTATCGGCGCTTCAGAGCAGGGCAACTCAATACAGGGTAAAAGTCTGAGCATCTTCGGTGACAAGCCCGTTTACACCGACGAGCAGTGGGCACTCATTGCAAAGGGCTTCAACGAAATGGGCAGACTTGCAAAAGAAAAAGGTATGTACTTCACGGTTCATCATCATATGGGTACAGGTGTTCAGACCGAAGCTGAAATTGACAAGCTTATGGAAATCACCGACCCTGACCTTGTATACCTTCTCTACGATACCGGTCATCTTTCATTCTCAGGCGAAGATGCAATCGGCGTTCTTAAAAAGTATGTTAACAGAGTTAAGCACGTTCACCTCAAGAGCATCCGCCAAGACGTTATCAACGAAGGCAAAGAAAAAGGTTGGAGCTTCCTTGATTGCGTAAGAGCAGGATCATTCACGGTTCCCGGTGACGGCGATTTCGATTTCACTCCCGTATTTGATATTCTTGATGAAGCAGGATACGAAGGCTGGGTTGTTGTTGAAGCTGAGCAGGATCCCGCAAAGGCAAATCCCTATGAATATGCCTGCCTTGCAAGAAAATATATTGCTGAAAAAACAGGACTTTAATACATAAAGAAAGACCTCGGACAGTTACTGCCCGAGGTCTTATTTTTTATTTAAGCGAATACGATATCAAAGAAGTCTACATCAAAACCGTATCTTCCCGTAAGATCATCATAAACACCGATATTATTGAAGAAAGCATAAATTGTGCCGACAAATCTTACAAATCCGTCAATGGGTGAAGGAATAATCACATCAGGATGTCCGCCCTCATTTGATGTCTTGACGATTTTATAGGAATTAAACGCATTCATTTCGCCTGCATAGTATGATGAAACTGTAATTGATTCCTCTGTAAAATCAAGCACATTGTAGATTATTCTTTCGTCGGGTACATTTGCATAACCTATCCACTGTTCATTAAGACCGATATCATCGTCATCTCTGGGTCTTGTGATCGAACCGGATACCATATACACCGTGCCTTTGTTATCGGTCATAACAGGCTGAAATTCGGCAACCGATTTCTGATTGTAAACGGGATTCGTTACGGTGTAGTAATGGCTGTGACCGAGGAGGAAAAGATCGATACCGAATTCATCTGCAATAGGACCCCAAATCCATCTGAGAAGCTGATTTTCGCTTTCTCTGTTAGGAAGTCTTCCGCTGTAAAGGTCGTGATGAGCCATCATAACTTTCCACTTAGCGTCGGGATTAGCCTTAACAGCCTCCTTAACAAAGTTTCTGTGGTCAATACCGCTGGCGTTATTGCTGTCCATTACGAGGAAAAGCACATCCCCTTTTCTGAACCAATAATCATCACCGATATATGAAGAAACAAAAGCATCATCCTGATTGGGCATATTGGTAAAGGTTTTATATGCAACACCCTTACGGTCGTGATTGCCTATTGTTGTTGCAACGGGAATTTTTTTAAGAAGAAGCGCTGAAGCAAAGCCCTTGTATTCACTTTCAAGTCCTTCTGAGGCCTGATCGCCTGCCGAAAGAAGAAGTGAGGGTCTATGCCTGATATATGCTTCATTTATTGTATTGTTGAAGATGCTTGCTGTTCTTTTCAGTTCTTCCTCATCAAGAACATCATTATTCTTGTGTGAAATATGAATATCGGTCATATAAATGGCTGTGAATTCATTTTCATTTTCATCGGTTTTGAAAGAATAGATCGAAGATTCAAAGCCTTCACTGTAACATCTGTAATAGTATGTTTTACCCGCTTCAAGACCTGTAATTGTTACTTTGTTTGAATAATCACCGTCATAGGTTTTAACACAGTAGCCCGTAAACATTTCTATGTCACCCGTCAGCGATATTCCCTCACCTACAATAACCTTAGGCTGGCTTTCCGTTTCGGAATACCAGGAAACGTTCATTTCACTGTTGTCACTTCCGGGGAAAAGAATAACACCGTTTTCATATTCCTTTTCCCAGCTTGCAGACCAAAGAAGGTCTGTCGCCGCATATGAAGGAACAAATGCAGTCACAAAAATAAGCACTGCCATAACCAAAGCAGAAATTCTTTTAAATGTTGTTTTCATAATATCCGCCTTTCTCACAAGTAAAAGGGCTCACGCAACGATGAGCCCTGAAACTGTTATTAATTATTTTACGAAGAAATCAAGGAAGCCCTTTGCGCCGAATACTTTATAAGTAACGTCGTTCGCACCCTTGAGAACGGTATTGAGAGCCTTATCGGCAAAGCCAGGCTCTTCATCTGCGGCATAAACACCGATTTCAACAAGCATATCGTATACTTCTTCAAGGATAGCGTTATCTGCCTCGTAATCGTTAACGGTGTTCTTGGTCATTGCTTCAGCCTTATCAAGAACTGCCTGCTGTTCAGCGGTAAGAACGTAGCCTGTTTCAGCACAGTATCTTTCAAGGTCGGGAAGATAATTTCTCTTATAGCTCTTAAGGTTTCTTGCACCGTTGAACTGAGGGAAGTAATATCCGTCTTCTTCAAGATTGTCGCAATCTGCAACGGTCTTTACGTTACCTGTTGCAAGCTCAAGTGCAAGTGCAAGTGCTGTGTTGTTATACTCAAGCTCGTGCTTCTGCTCATAGAAGAACCAGGATGAATCCTTGCGGTATGTGGTTGAAATATCAAGTGAACCGTCGGGTGAAAGAATTCTGCCTTCGGTATCTTCAAACTTTGTGCCGTAGGTAACGTATGATGTACCGGGAGCAGTTGAATCGATGTTGATGATTTCATCTGAGTTTGTGAGAGGTGCACTCTCCATAAATCCGAATGCCGAGTAATCGGCGGTAATTGCGCCGAAGGGAAGACCGTAGCCTGAAATGAACGAGAAGGTAACACCCTCTGCTTCAAGATTTGACATTGTGGTGTTAACGCGCTTCTTTGCATTCTGGAAGTTCTGTGCCTCAGCAAGAACAACATCCGATTTGATAAGATGCTTGATATCATCGAATTTATCCATAGGAATAAGGTTGCAGAGTGAAGGCGTAGCACAGAAAAGCTCTGTTGCGATTGCACCGAGAGCCATATCAACGAAGCCTCTGAGAACACGCTTGGGGAAAAGACGCAAAGCAATGTTCACAACGTAGCCCCAAGGCTCACCGATAAGATCCGAAAGAAGACCGTTGTAGAAAAGGTCCGCGGAATTCTCGCAGTATTTCTGAAGGAGAAGATCGGCAACAACGTCACTGCCATCCCATGCACCTACAATACTTACAACTCTTCTGATGTGATTATCAGCTCTTGCGGGATATGCATCCATATATGCGGTAACAACCGAAGCGCCCATACTCATGGGAACGAGAACGATATCTTCTGCGCCCACTTTATTGTTTGCAATAATTGTTTCAACAAATTCGTGGAGTGCCGCAACGTTCTTTGAAGTATATGAGAATGCATTATAGTTGAAAACGTAAAGATAGTCTTCAAAATTCTCACCGAATTTTTCGAGAGCGATATCCTTACAGGGAATTGATGAATAGAAACGGTTTTTTGCTTCGCTTTCAAAGTTGCCGTTTTCATCGGTTACACCGGGGAATTCCGAAACGGGAATGGGATATCTGGGAGTAACTACTCTGGGATCTGCATTTCCGTCTTCGCCGACGAGATTAAAGCGGAAAAGGTCTCTGATAACCTTCTCAACCTTTGATTTGTCAATAACGTTTGTTCTGATAACGGATGAGAAGAGAAGCTCGGCAACAACACCTACAAGTGTCATAATCGTGCTTGTATCGGAAAAAGCCTCATCAAAGCTGTTAAAAAGATTCCATCTTGACTGATACTTGCCCTCTGCAATGAGAGGAGCGTAGTTTTCAAAATCCTGAAGTGTGCCGTTTTCAAACGCACCTTCCTGAGTGTAGCTCTCATCAAAAAGATAAGAATAACTCTGACCGATACCTGTAACAAACACAACAAGACTGTTTGTACCTTCTGCGAAAGCGCTTTCCATATCGTTTGTTTCTTCGGCAACAACCTGAGGTGCCGCCTGCTGTGCACTTGCAGGGATTGCAACAACAGAAACAAGAAGTGCCATTGCAAGAATAATTGCTATGAATTTTTTCATTTTATGTGTTCTCCTTTCGACACTATAAAATATTCAATATATTTTACCACTATTTTAAAGAAATGAAAATATTTTTCTTGAAAATTATTACACAAAAATAACGGCCGTTTTGTGTGCAAAACGACGATTGACTATACACTTCATCTGATTAATGTATAAAAATAATAATCCGAACCCTTCGCCGATTGACATAAGGTTCGGATTTGAACTGTTTGGTGCAGCTGACAGGGCTTGAACCTGCACATCGAAGATACCAGATCCTAAATCTGGCGCGTCTGCCAATTCCGCCACAGCTGCATATAGAATATTATATAAGATACCGTTAGATATTATCACGATTTTTAACGTTTGTCAAGCAATCAAGAGACCGCTGACTGTTGCATTTTTTTGCTTTTATGGTATAATTATCCGCAGAAAAAGAAAAGGAGATTTATTATGGCTATTATTAAGAAAATCATCAGCATCGTGCTTATAATTCCCGCACTTTGCGGTCTTTATGCAAGCGATTCAAATGATACCGAAGCTCTCAGCAAAGAGCTTATCGCTCAGGTGGGTTACGAAAATTCCCTTGAAGATGCGATACCTCAGACTGATTTATACGATATGATCTTAAAGCATTTCACATCTCCCCTGCCCGAAGGCAAAACCGAAAAGAAAGCAATTATCATCGGCTATGACGGCTGCCGTGCAGACGTGCTTGCTTACACCAAAAACTACTTCAGCGGTATTACAAAAATGCTTGACAGCGGTGCATCGCTTAAGCTTACCTACTGCGGCGGCGTAAACTACCCTGCCGTTAACACTCAGGATACTTCAACCGCACCCGGATGGTGCTCAATTCTTACGGGCGTATGGTCTGACAAACACGGCGTTACAGGCAACGGTGTTACAAAATCCCTTGAATACAAAACACTTCTCACGTCTCTTACGGAAAACGGAACAATCGATTCGGCGGCATTCATCACATCGTGGGACGGCCATTTTGAAACCGACAATGCAACCTATAATCTTGAAAAAGCATATTGCGAAGAAAAAGGTCTCAACGTTTCATTCAGATACTGCCTTGAAGATACGGCATCGGCAAGCGCCGCAATAAAGGATATAAAACAGGATGATTGCTCGGATTTCATTTTTGCAATATACGAAGGTACCGACCACGCAGGCCATTCCTTCGGTTTCTCATCAAGCAGTCCCATTTACCGCGCAGGTTTCAGGCTCAACGATATCCTTGCATACAGAACAATCAACGCTATCAAAAACAGAGATACATATGAAACCGAGGATTGGCTTATCATTCTCACCTCGGACCACGGCGGATTTGAAACAGGTCACGGCGGCCCCACAATTCAGGAAAGAATGACGTTCGTAATTACAAACAAATAAAATCATAAAGCAGGCAGCGTAATGATGCCTGCTTTGCTTTATGAAATTTAGCGATGTTTTTTTACCGTCACTTCACAACTTTCTCACATTTTACAATTAATATGATTGTGGAAATTTTTAATTATATTTCAGGTGATGATTCCGAAAAATCGGAATCTGAATTTCTCAATTTGTCCTTTCGTAAAAATCGGGCACCGCTGAAAAAGCAGTGCCCGATTTTTTCTGTTAATAAATGCAATTATTAATCCTTTGTTTTGTAATAAAGCATACAGTGGCAGTAGCCCTCAAAATCCGGGTCTTCAATCTGCTGTCTGAATTCCTTGCATATACATTTATACTCTTCTTTAATTTCCATTCTGCAGGGACAGTATCCGCCCTTTTTCTTCAAACCCTCTTTAATAATTTTCACCATTTCTTTGTCTTCATTAAGCTTTACAGCCATTTTTTCACTCCCTTTTTATTCGATTGAATATCCTTTATCTTTTATTATCTTCACAACACTTTCGGCACATTCACGGCAAAGGTCATATTCGGGGGCTTCAACCATAACTCTTATAACGGGTTCCGTACCCGATTCTCTCACAAGAATTCTGCCATTGTTTTTAAGCTTTTCTTCTGCAGTTTTTACAGCCGAAATAACGTCACGGTCATTTTTCACCGACGGCTTATCGCTTACCTTCACGTTGATAAGGACCTGTGGATACAGCTCAAAGCCTTCCGTCAGCTTGCTCAAGGGCTGTTTTTTTGAAATCATAACCTCCATCATTTTGAGGCTGGTCAGTATTCCGTCACCCGTTGTGGCGTACTTTGAAAATATAATGTGTCCCGATTCTTCGCCGCCCAGACGGTTACCGTTTTTCATCATATATTCATAAACGTATTTATCGCCTACGGCAGTTCTGGCATAATCAATACCCAGCCTGTCAAAAGCTTTATAAAGCCCGTAATTCGACATAACGGTTGTTACGACTGTATTATTATGAAGGTCACCCGATTCTTTCAGATATTTACCGCAGATATAAAGAATGTGGTCACCTGTAAGAACATTGCCTTTTTCGTCAACGCAGAGGCAACGGTCCGCATCACCGTCATAGGCAAAGCCGGCATCAAGAGAGTTTTTAACAACAAATTTTTGAAGCCCATCTATGTGTGTTGAGCCTGCATCACGGTTAATGTTAAATCCGCTTGGCTCGGCATTGATAACATAGGTTTTGGCTCCAAGTGCCTCAAAAACAGCCTTTGCAATACTCCATGAGCTTCCGTTGGCACAGTCAAGACCGATTTTATAGCCTCTGAATGAATACATTCCCAAAGAGATAAGATAACCCGTATATCTGTTCCTGCCCGAAACGTAATCAACCGTTTTGCCTATTTCATCCCCAACCGCAAAGGGTATTTCGGATTTTCCGTCAATATATCTCTCAATAAGCTCCGTTGTAGCATCATCAAGTTTTTCACCGTTTGAATTTATTATTTTTATTCCGTTATCGTAGTAAGGATTGTGGCTTGCGGATATCATTATTCCGCAGTCAAAGCCGTCTATTTTTGTGATGTATGCAACAGAAGGAGTGGTTGTTACGTGAAGCAGATAAGCATCCGCACCCGAAGCAGTAAGACCTGCCACAAGGGCATATTCAAACATATAGCTTGACCTTCTGGTATCTTTTCCGATAACAATTCTGGGCGGTTTAACATTGCCTGCCGCCTTCTTCTTTTCTTTATAATATCCGCCGAGAAAACGTCCTACCCTGTATGCGTGGTCTGCGTTGAGAGTTTTGTTTGCCTCTCCGCGAAAGCCGTCCGTGCCGAAATATTTACCCATTGAAACACCTCACAGAATCTGTTTAGGAACAATTACGCCGCCCGTTTTATAGATACAGTTCCCTGCAACACAGCCTCTTACACAGGACAGAGGGTAAATATTTGTATTTTTACCTATTACCGTACCCGGATTAAGAACGGTGTTGCATCCTATTTCAACATAATCACCAAGCATTGCTCCGAATTTTTTCAGACCCGTGACGATTTTTTTACATTCCGTATTAACCGTAACAACAGTACGGTCGGATTTGACGTTAGAAGTTATTGCGCCTGCGCCCATATGGGCTTTATAGCCCAGAATACTGTCGCCTGCATAATTATAATGCGGCACCTGAACTTCATCAAACAAAATAACGTTTTTGAGCTCCGTTGAATTACCTATCACACATCCCCTGCCCGCCATAACAGAACCTCTTATAAAAGCACAGTGTCGCACTTCTGTTTCTGCTCCTATAATGCAAGGTGAACCGATATAAGCGGTCGGCGCAACGGTTGCGGATTTATGAACCCATACATAAGGCTTGATTTCATTATATTTGTTTTTATCAAGCTTATCGCCGTATGCGACAACAAAATCTTTTATTCCGTTCAAAGCCTGCCAAGGGTATTCGAGCCCCGACAGATATCCGCCTGCCTGCGTATGAGATAAATCAAACAGCTCTTTTGTTTTAATCATTACAGCAGCCTTTCATATTTTTTCTCAAATATTGTATGCTGTTGTTTTTAAAAATATTATCCCCGACAAAGCATCGGGGATAAAAAGATTAACCGTAAAAATAAACTCTGGTTTCATAAGGTCTTGTGATAAAACCGTTATTGTTAACAGGATTATCATAATAGCTACAAAGCATAACCTTTCCTTTGTTCAGATCATAGCCTGCGGGAGCCTTGAATTCAACAGCCTTATCGGAATAGTTGCAGATAACAAGCATACGCTTTCCTTCATACGTTCTTTCAAAAACGTAAAGCTCTTTGCTTGACTTATTATATTCTTTATAAGCACCGTGAACGGCAACGGGATTTTCCTTGCGGAACTTAATAAGTGCCTTATAGTGATTAAAGATTGAATCGGGATTTTCCATTTCAGCCTTTGCGTTGATACCCTCTTTGTATTTGGGGTTAACGGGCATCCAGGGAGTTCCTGTTGTAAAGCCTGCATTCTCACTGTCGTCCCACTGAACGGGAGTTCTTGCGTTACCTCTGCTTGATGTTTTGAGGCGCTCTTTTGTCTTTTCATCCGAGAAACCAAAAAGACGGAGCGTCTTATAATTATTAACAGCAAAAACATCCTGATAATCCTCAACATTGGGTAAATCAATATTAACCATACCGATTTCCTGACCCTGATAAATGAAAGGTGTACCGCATTGAAGCATATACGAGTTAGCTATAACCTTTGCACTTTCTGTTCTGTATTTTACACTACCGAAACGGTTGATAATTCTGGGATGGTCGTGATTTTCCATATAAAGAGCGTTCCAGCTTTTGCCGTAAAGACCCTTCTGCCATGTTGAAAATGCCTTTTTGAGTCTTTTGAGGCTGAATCCGATACAAAGACAATCCATAAATATGCAGTCTGCTTCCATATGCTTGAAATGGAACATCATATCAAGCTCCTGGTCAGGACCTTCATTTATGTACTTAAGTGCCTTCTTAACTGTCATCATAGGTGCTTCGCCTACTACAAAGCAATCATACTGATTGAGCACCTGACGGAATTCGGTAAGATACTTGTGAATGTTGGGGCCGTCTGCATAATGCTCCATACCGCAAGCCTGAGGAATGGGGAAACCGTTGGGCAGACCCTTTCTCTTTGACACAAAAGTGATAACGTCTTCGCGGAAACCGTCAACACCCATATCAAGCCAGAACTTCATAATATCCTTGACTTCTTCACGAACTGCAGGGTTATCCATATTAAGGTCAGGCTGCTTCTTTGAGAAAAGATGCAGGTAATACTGACCGTTTTCTTCATTGTATTCCCAAGCCTTACCTTCAAAAAGAGAAGACCAGTTGTTGGGCAGTTTTTTTCCCTTACCGTCACGCCATATATAATAATCGTGATATTTGCTGTTTTTATCAATACCCTTCTTGAACCATTCGTGTTCATCGGATGAATGGTTAACAACAAGGTCCATAATAACCTTCATTCCTCTTGCGTGTGCTTCATCAAGAACCTTCTTAAAAAGCTCATTGTCACCGTAATCGGGAGAAATATTCTTATAGTCTGAAATATCGTAGCCGAAATCGGCATTGGGTGAGCAGTAAAGAGGCGAAAACCAGATACAGGTAACGCCGAGTTCTTTAAGATAATCAAGCTTTGAAAGTACACCTTCAAGGTCGCCTATACCGTCACCGTTGCCGTCACAGAACGAACGGGGCCAGATCTGATAACACACTGCTTCCTTATACCATTGAGTCTTTTTCATAAAAAGCTCCTTTCGGATTGTTTTTTTACATTATATCAACAACTGTAATTTTTCACAATAGTAAAATGAATTTATTTTATAATTTTAATTGTAAAGCGGCCGAACTTTTGATATAATGCATCTGAAAGACGGTGATTAAATGCATAATTTTTTTGTTGACCCTTCATCAAGGCACGGAAACTGCTACGTAATCGCAGGCAACGACTATAATCATATAAAGAACGTTCTTCGGATGAACGAAGGCGATACCTTCCTTGTAAGCTCCGAAGGCAAAAGCGATCTGTGCACTCTCAAAGCATTCGAGGGTGATTCTGTCATAGCCGAAATCACGGAAGAAAACTTTCAGAATACCGAGCTTCCCGTGAAGATATATCTTTTCCAGGGGCTTCCCAAAAGTGATAAAATGGAGCTTATTATTCAAAAAACCGTTGAATTGGGTGTATATGCGGTTATCCCCGTTGAGATGAACAGATGCGTTGTAAAGCTTGACGATAAAAAGAAAAAAAGCAAAACCGCACGCTGGCAGGCAATAGCCGAAAGTGCCGCAAAGCAAAGCAAGCGAACCGTAATTCCCGAAATATACGATGCTGTCCCATATAAGTCTGCTGTTGCAATGGCATCAGATCTTGATATGTTCATAGTGCCTTACGAAAGCAAAAACGGAATGACCGACACAGTAAACGCTTTGAATAAAGCGATTAAATGCAAATCAATCGGCATTATCATCGGTCCTGAGGGCGGATTTGAAGAAAGTGAAATTAATTATGCACTTGATGCAGGCGGTATTACTGTTTCCTTAGGAAAACGGATACTCAGAACAGAAACAGCTGCAATGACCGCCGTATCAATGTGTATGCTTAACAGTGAAATGAACTCAGACGGAGAATAAAAATGAAGAATCTGCCTATTGAATATACAGAGAGAATGAAAAAGCTTCTAGGTGATGACTACGAAGCTTATATCGAGGCTGTAAACTCTGAGCCGGTAAGAGGCTTCAGAGTAAATACCGATAAAATAAGCCTTGAAGAATTTGAAAAGCTCAATATATTTTCAACCGAAAAAAACCCCTACGTCGAAAACGGGTTTTATCTTGATTACGATAAAATAGGTAATCATCCCTATCACCATGCAGGTATGATTTACGTGCAGGAGCCCGGTGCAATGGCACCTGCCGAATGCATTGACATAGACCCTGACTGGATTATTCTTGATATGTGTGCCGCACCCGGCGGAAAAAGCACACAGCTGAAAAATAAACTCGGCAAAAACGGAATTCTTGTTTCGAACGAAATCATACCCTCACGCTGTAAGATACTTACGGGTAATATTGAAAGACTGGGGCTTGAGAATACCGTTACAACCTGTATGGATACTGCAAGACTCGCTAAAACCTTTCCCAAAACATTCGATATGATAATGGTTGATGCCCCTTGCTCCGGCGAAGGAATGTTCAGAAAAGAAGATATTGCCATTGACGAATGGAGCACGGAAAACGTACTTAAATGTGCACAAAGACAAAGTGAAATTCTTGACAACGCCGCACTTTCCCTTAAAAACGGAGGATACATCGTCTATGCAACCTGCACCTTTTCTGTTGAAGAAAATGAAATGACGGTTGATGCATTTCTTGACAGACATCCCGAATTTGAGCTTATTCCCGTCAAATCCGCCGTCAAAGCAAGCACTTCCGACGGCATTATGTTTGAGGGCTGTAAATGCGGCAACATATCGTATGCAAGGCGGTTTTATCCTCACGTAAGCAAGGGTGAGGGTCAGTTTATGGCGGTGCTTCACAATACTCTTGAGCCCGCAAAATCAAAATCTCCCCTGCCCGCAAAAAAAGAAAAGATTGATAAAGCAGTTTATGATTTTCTTGACGGTACGCTTACCTGCTATGACAAAGAAAAGGTAATTATGTATAACGGAAATCCCGTTTATTTTGACCCGGAATTTGAAATCGGTAAGGGCGTTGCCTTTTCCTGCGGAATCACAATAGGTGAGGTCAGAAAAAATTACATTGTCCCCCACCATCAGTTTTTTATGGCATTGGGCAAAAATTTCAAAAAGATTATCGACCTGTCACCCGAAAGCGATGAGATAAAGAAATATCTTCACGGCGAGGAATTCGAAACGAGCTGTGAAAACGGCTGGGCGGCGGTAACCGTCAACGGATGCACCGCAGGCGGTGTGAAGGTTGTAAACGGAAGAGCAAAAAATCACTATCCCAAGGGATTAAGAACCAAATAAAAGGAATCAGGCAGTATGTTTCAGCATACCGCCTGATTTTTATTTATAATATCTGTCTGTTCTCTTGAGGTAATCAACAAGCATCATAGTCCAGTCGGTCTGAATGAAGTCAACACCTTTATCTGCCATCCAACCCCAGCCGTAATCCTCGGACACGGTCAGCGCCGAATCGTCACTGTGTCCGCCCGAAAGCTGTTCTTTGAAGTCATATATTATGGCGTTCATCCACACAAGCTTTCCGTCACGGTGCATCATATCAATGAATTCATCGCTTGCAAGGTAAGAATCATCCTTTTTGAAAATCACTTCGGCACCTACGTAGTTTATCCCCATATCCATAAGCTCCCTGTGCATCGGATGCTTTTCCGAAACAATGGGAATATAGGGAAGCTCGGGACAAAGCTGACTGAGTACGTCAAACACCTTTTTGGAGGGCTTGCTTTTAACAAGCATCTGCTCCGTCATTCCGTGACGCTTTATACACTCGTAAATCTTTTCGGGGTTATCCCAGAATTTATCAATATTTATGAAGCATCTGTCTTTAAACTGCTCCAGAAAATCGTCAAAGCCTGCTATGGAAAATTGTGTAGGAGTTCTGTCATAATTTGCATAGTGAAGCTTTTGAATATTTTCGTATTTCATCAGCTTAAGGTTAATACGCTTATTGAGATGCTCTTTTTCCATACCGGGATGAAAAAGAAACAGTCTGCCGTCTCTGCTGCAGCTTACGTCAACTTCGATCATATCCGCACCCTGCTTAAGCGCAATTTCATATGCCGCCATTGTGTTGCAGGGAATATTACCGCCCGAAGCACCTCTGTGAGCAACAACAATAATATTCTCGTTGGCTTTTTCAATCAGACTCTTTTTCATAATACACCTCTGTATATTCACCTAAAGTGATAATATCTTTGTTCTTTTCAATAATATTTTCGGATATTCCGCTTATGTTTGTAAGCTCCCCTACCGCAAAAAATCCGCCGTTTTCTTTTCTGTAATCAACTATTGCCTGTGCCCTCTTTTCACCTACGCCATATAATTTCTGCAATTCATCAACGTCCGCATTATTTATGTCAATTTTGTTTTCTTCGGCAATTAACACAGGTAATGAAACAACGGTTTCTGCACGAACCTTTTCGAGCACGTCATAATACTTCGGCGAATCAAAATGCCCCGCCAGCAGCACCGCCGCCGTAAGAATTACACCTGCAACAAGAACGGCGCATACGGAATTATCAATCCTTTTCAAAACAAATAACCCCTTTCCGAGTGTAATTATATCACAAGAAAAAGGGTTATTCAATCAAAGTTTTATATATTCGCCGGGTGTCATATGAAAATATTTCTTAAAAACCGTTATGAAATAGGATACCGAAGAAAAAGAAAGTTTTCTGCATATTTCTTCATTTGCCATACCTTTAAGAAGCATTATTTTTGCGGCCTCAAGCTTCTTTCTGACAATATATGAGCTGAGTGATTCACCCATTTCCTCCTTGAATACGCGTGAAAGATAATCAGCCGATATTCCGCAATAAGAAGCAAGAAAAGACACCGTAAGCTTATCACCTATGCTGTCGTTTATAAACGCAATACACTTTTTAACATAAGGTGAATGAGAGGGATGATTTTTGCTTTTGTTTACCATCCGTGTAAGCTTCAGTATTTCGTTTGCAAGGCACAGCATAATATCCGCCTTTGAATCAAGATTGTCAATAAGCATAATCACTCTGTCGGAAAAATCATATGCAGTTTTTTCGTCTACCCCGCCCTGAATGGCATACCTTGTGGCAAGAGTTACGGCACTGACCGCAGTATATTTATGCTGCATTATACTGTTATGGGACATCTTGCCTGTAACAACGGATAAATCAAGCCTTTTTATTTCTTCCATAAGTTTCGGAACATCGCCCTGCTGAACGCAGGAAAAAAGCCTTATTTCCGCACGGTAAGGCGTATGCTTTTCACCCAAGCCGAGGATTTCCGCCTCCTCGGTTGTTTTTATGTTTATAAGCTCACCCAGATTCATTCCATCACCGCTTTATTTGAACTTTTTCATTTCACTTTTCAGCATATTATTACACTTGATTTCCCAGAACGGTATATGAACTGCACCGTTAAGTCTGCAGGATGCTTCGTTAATTGCGGCATAATAAGCCACTCTGAAATCACTGCAATCGTTCAAGTCAACCTTTGACTTATACGTTTCATACAATCCGTAACTGTCGCCCCACATATTTCTGAGCTGATACAAATCATATTCTCTGTCAGCCCAAGCTGAACCCGTAGGGTCAATAAAGCCGTTCAAAGCCAGATTTTTGGGATTCACCATAATATTCATAATATTAAGGTCACCGTGAATCAGAACAGGATTTTCCGACTCGGTGTAAACTTTATCGTATATTTCAGTTGCCTTAAGCATAAAATCAAGAAGTTTTCGGCTGTATTTTCCTTCATTCGCAAGTTTTATCAAACCTTCAAGTACGGGCTTCTGTTTCTCTGTTTTGTAAAATTCATACCAAGTTGAATACACGGGATTTTCAACGTCACCGAAGCCGCAGCCCGTAACGGAATGCCACTGAAGCATACCGTTTATAACGTTTTCGGCAAAATTCTTTTTAAGGCTCTTGTTTTTCAGTAAAAGAACAGGATTAAGTGCGTTGCAGCCGTCAATAAAAGTCATACCGAGAAAGGCAATTTCCCCATCACCGTAAGTAAACAGAATTTCGGGCATTTTAACATTTGTTGCAGCTGAAAGAATTTTCACCTGAGAGGCTTCTCTGAGATGATTACCGTCGATTCTGAATGCTTTTAACGCGATTATTCTGCCGTCCGAAAGCTCAGTTTTGAACACCTTTCCATAGCTTCCGCCGCCGATGAATTTTATATTTTTAATATTCACGTTAAACTCCGAAGGTAAAAGCCTTCTGAATTCTGCGGTAAGATACGAATTGCTGACATTCAGAAAATTCACGTTTCATCTCCCCTTATTAATCCAAAACATTTTTTGTTGCATTATTTTCTCTCGTTCTTCGTCAATGATTTTATCATACCGAAAAATTCAATTCAACAAAATAAGTATTTTCATTTATGATTTTTATAATATTTCGGGAATTTTGAAATAAATAAAGAATAAAATATAACATTAATATAAAACAGGAGAATTACTATGTGCACGGCAGCAGCTTACAGAACAAACCGCCTTTATTTCGGACGAACTCTTGACAACGACGTTACCTACGGAGAAAAAGTAACCGTTACTCCCCGCAACTTTCCGCTTGCATTTCGATACGCAGGCCGTATTGATACCCATTTCGCCATTATAGGAATGGCTCACATTTCAAAAGGATATCCTCTCTATTACGATGCGATGAATGAAAAGGGTCTGTGTATGGCAGGTCTTAACTTTACGGGAAATGCAGTTTACCGCAAACCCGTTCATAAAAAAAGCAATATTGCACAGTTTGAGCTTATACCATGGATTCTCGGCAAATGCCAAGCTGTTGAAGATGTGGTAAAGCTGCTTGAAAATACAAACGTCACAGACAACTCATTCAGCGAAAATCTGCCTGTTTCCGAATTACACTGGATAATAGCGGACAATAATCGGACAGTGACCGTTGAAGCGGTGTCAGACGGATTAAGAATTTACGAAAACCCTGCCGATGTTCTGACAAACAACCCTCCTTTTGACAAACAGCTTTTTTCGCTTAATAACTATATGCATCTTTCTCCCCACGACCCCGAAAACCTCTTTTCAGATAAAATCACACTTTCAAAATACAGCCGCGGTATGGGCGCAATGGGAATGCCGGGTGATTTATCCTCACAGTCAAGGTTTATACGCGGTGCATTCACAAATCTGAACAGCATAAAATGTAAAACAGAGGATGAAAGCGTAAATCAATTCTTTCATATACTGAACATCGTTGAACAGGTCAAGGGCTGCTGTATTCTCGAAAACGGCAAATCCGAATTCACCGCATACACCTCCTGCTGCTGTGCTGACAGCGGAGTTTATTATTACACAACTTACTCAAACAGACAGATATGTGCAGTCGATTTATTTAAGGAGAATCTGGACAGCAAAAATCTTATCGGATATACGCTGAACACCGTACAAAATATATACCGACACAACTAAACATCGGGATGCAAAAAGCGAAGACCAAATATAAGACAAGGGCTTTTTATACGAAAAAAAATAATCCGGACCGATTCTGTGAAAATAAAAGGTTCGGATTATTTAATTTAATCTTTACGGTACGGAATAACGCACACCGTTTTTGGGGGTGTCATCCCGATAAATCAGAAGTTATATTCCGATAATTTTTCTTGTTTGTTCGGCTGAAACATCCGACAATCCGCAGTTACGCAAAACAGAAACAGAAGCGGCTGCACCTGCTGCTTCACCGATTCCGATACATATAGGCATAGCTCTGAAATTCGAGTGTGCAATATGTGTGCCCGAAATGTTTCTGCCGCAAAGCAAAAGATTTTCTTTCGTTTCCGGAAGCAGGCATCGGTAAGGAATTGTATATCCTTTGTTTTGAGCAAAATGCTTCTGTGCTCCGGTTTTGTCAAGTCCCGAGCCAGTGATATTATGCACGTCGAAATTAAAATAAGCATCCTTTACAACATAATCGTCAAACACTTTTGCTTCAAGAATATCTTTTTCCGTTAAGGTGTATTTGCCTTTGAAATGTCTTGTTTCACGAATACCGATAAGAGATGCCGAACTGACAACGAAGCAGTTTTCGTATCCGGGAACGAACTTTCTCAGATATTTCACTATATCATCCATCTGTCTACGGCATATAAGCGTTGCTTTGGTCAGATCATCAGCGCAAGTACCGTCAATTTCAATTGCGTTTGTCATATTGCAGGTAACAATTCCGGGCAGTGTTGTTTTATATGTGAGAATATGTCCTGCCGGATAAGGGATATGTTGCTTTGCAAGTGCCTGAAGCTCGCCGTTGGGTGTTTCATATGTTGATTCAAACGAGCCCAAAAATACAGCTCTGCCGTAATCAACGCCGCCCACCTTGAACATCAGGGTTGCAGGCTGCATTTTATTGTCACTTTCTCTGCCGAGAACAAATTCTGCACCAGCACCTGCGGCAATATCGCCGTCACCCGTAGCATCTATGGTAATTTTAGCATAAATATCGGTTTTTCCCGACTTGTTTATAACTGTTGCCCCAAGAACTTTATCACCGTCGCATATTGCACCCACTGCAAAAGTATAAAGCATAAGCCGACAGCCTGCCTCGTCGAGCATTTCAAGATAAAGAGTTTTCAGCTTTTCGGGGTCTATTATATTGGTTATTCTGTTTTCAAATTCGCCTTCGTTTTTTTGGGCACTACGCCTTAATATCTCATTAAACAACGGACTTCCGCAGCTTCCCGTCCAATGGCTCATAAGTCCCGATGTGGAGATACCTCCCACATCGCCGTTTTGCTCAACAATAATAACCTTTGCACCGTTTTGGGCTGCTGTATATGCTGCCGCAAACCCAGAAGGTCCGCTTCCGAGAACCAAAACATCTGTATGTAATTCAAACCTTGTTGTCATAACCTGCCCCTTAATGTGTATGTTTTGAAAAATATATTTGTAAATCCAATAAATTATTGAGCTAATTATAACACATTGCAAAATTAAAATACAATAGTTTTGATTTCACTCAAATGATAGAGATGGCGCAAAAAGATATAAGGTGACTGATATAATGTTGCAAAGAGAAAATGCTTATAGTCTTTGCAAATACGCAAAAAATAATATACTCAAAACGAACCTAAGCGAGACAAAAACTTCGCCGGGTTTTCAGTCTAGCAGACCTTTATCTTGACAGGCGTAAATGTTCAATATTATAATTGTTATATAATCCATAAAAAAGATGCACTGTTTTCGGAACACAATTAACGATATAATAACTTCACAAACCAAAACAAAAAGGAGTTCGGTATAATGAGTCTTTCCAAAGATAAAATTGAACAATCAAACAGCGGTTTCTCCGTAACATTCAGCGCCGATAAAACAGTTCTGAAATCCGTTGTTATCACACCGCCTGCTGAATACACCGTGCCCGACGGCGTTGAAGAAATCGGAGAAAAAGCTTTTTATAATTGCAAAAATTTCAGAAAAATCAATCTGCCTGACGGTTTAAAAGTTATCAGAAAAAAGGCTTTTGAAGGGTGCGCAAATCTTGAAATATTGACAATTCCCGATACTGTTACAAATATTGAACCTCGCGCTTTTTTCGGATGCAAAAACCTAAAAAAAGTTATTATCCCTGATGGAATTAAAGAGATTTCAAAATCATCATTTGAGAATTGCTTTTCATTGGAGTATGTATCCGTTCCTGATTCAGTTGTTGAAATAGATGAAAGAGCGTTTTTTGACTGTTATAACTTGTCCGAAATAATTATATCATCAAATTTAAAATCAATTGGTTGGAAAGCCTTCAAAGGTTGTGAATCATTAGAATATTTTTATTCCCCCGAAGGTCTTGAAACCATATATGACAATGCTTTTCTGTGCTGCAGAAACCTCAAAGAAATCGCTCTCCCTCAATCGTTAAAATATTTGGGACGTGGTGCATTTACCGGTTGTGAAAACGCAGAGAAAATCGAGATATCCGAAAATATCAGTTTAATACAAGCGCACACTTTTTCAGGTTGCAAAAAGGTAAAAACAATCAGATTACCAGAAAAGACTGAAAAAATTGAATGGCGTGCATTTGGATTCAACGACAATCTTGAAGAAATATATTTGTCTGATAATTTAAAAGAAATCGATAATGAAGCTTTTTTGAATTGTAAGAATTTCAAAAAACTGCTTATACCTTCAACCTGTTTATACGGAATTGAGTATGCAAAATCAAACGGCATTCCGTATGAAGAAATTTAAGAGGAGAAAACATGGCTTTATCATTAGATGACAAATTGGTTATCGGCGTTTCGTCGAGAGCGCTGTTTGACCTTGAAGAAGAAAACAGAATATTTGAAGAGCAGGGACTTGAAGCATATTCAAAATACCAGGCTGAGCACGAGAACGATATTCTTAAACCCGGCACGGCTTTTCCGCTTGTCAAGGCTTTGCAGAAGCTCAATGCCGACGGCAGATACCTGACAGAGATTATCATTATGTCAAAAAACAGTTCGGACACAAGCCTGCGCATTTTCAACTCCATTGAGCATTACGGGCTTGATATCAGCCGTGCGGCATTGGTCGGCGGAGCGTCGATTTCGCCCTATCTCGGTGCATTCAAAACGGATTTATTCCTTTCCGCAAACGAGAGCGACGTTCAGGAAGCAATCAACGCAAACATCGCATCGGGTATCATCTGCGACCACTCAAATCTGCCGATAAATCCCGATGATGAGATACCGCAAATCAGAATTGCATTCGACGGTGATGCGGTCATTTTCTCCGATGAATCTGAAAGAATTTTCCAAGCAGAAGGTCTTGAAGCGTTTGCCGAACACGAGCAGAAGAATGCACAGAATCCTCTGCCCGAAGGCCCGTTTGCGAAGCTTCTCAAAACACTTTCGCTCATTCAGAAACAGTTTCCCAAAGATGAATCACCAATCCGCACCGCACTTGTTACCGCAAGAAACGCTCCCGCACACGAAAGAGTTATCCGCACTCTGCGTGCGTGGGATGTTCGTATTGATGAGGTATTCTTCCTTGGCGGAGTTAAGAAAAGTGAAGTTCTCAAAGCATTCAATGCCAACATATTCTTTGATGACCAGCCTGCACACACCGACCCTGCATCAAAACTCGTCCCCTCCGCAAGAGTGCCCTATAAAAAATAATTTTAGCCTGCAACAAAACCGTTGCAGGCTGTTTTTTATGTGTATTCAACTTCTTTTGCGATTGCTTTAACGCTCTCAATGTCCCATTCGTCATTGTGAACCGATATAATATGCTTATCACCGTCTTTTCTGAAAGTGAAAATATAATTATCTTCCCATTGCTCAAGTCCGTTTCTTGTTATATTCAAGCAGTCAATATCCTCAATAATATACGTTACCCTAAGTTTTCGATTGAAGAAGACCAAGTCGGATTTTTCTTCTGCAGATTCAAATGAATCATATTTTATAAAAAGATAAATATCTTCTGTTATTTTTTTGGCAGAGGCATATTGGTTATATATAACTGTATCGCTTTGTATATCAATCCATTGTATGTTTTTATTTGAAATGCATATAAAATAATGTTCATTTGAAGGGATGATTTCTTCGTAATACTGCGAAAGTCTGTCAGAGCTGAAGTTATAGTATCGTTTCAGTTTGTTTTTTCGTTTATGCAAAACTGCAACGCATGAAAAATATTTGACAGTCGCTGAAATATAATCATACTCACATTTCGCAACCTGCCTGCAATCAATTTTTTTGTTTTTTGAACTGACGGTATATTTAAAAGAATAAAGTCCCCATCTGCCGTTCTGCAACACGCCCACAACATTCGAAGTATTCTGTCTGCAACAAAAAGCATCAATGTAATCGTATTTACAGTCGATCAGTATTGCAAGATTGCCGTTTTTATACTTTTCCGCAAGACCGAATTTGCCGTTGTTAATAATTGTGCACAAACGCCTTGTTTCAAGAGAACGATTTTTGCGGTTTATAATCAAAGACGAAAATTCTTTTACTATTTTAGGCTTTTTTGCCATAACATCACTTCCTCATTCAACTTCTTTTGCGATTTTTCTGATTTCATCAAAATCCCATTGCGAATCATCAGTTGCAATAATATGTTTTTGGCCCTCTTTCAGAAAGGTTACGATATGATTGACACCCCATTTGTCATAATCATATCTTGTTATGTGCAGACA
>JAFYNR010000064.1 GCA_017548045.1 Clostridia bacterium
GAAACTCCAAACGAATGGTTTACGCCTGATAAAAATGAAAATTCGATAATGTGGCTTTATTCCGTGACCGAATATTCATATGAACGCGAAGAAGACGATGAAGGCGACGAAGGTGATGAAGGCGGCAACAGCGGAACAACAACACCCACAGTTAATCCCAACAAGCAAGCTCTTTACAATATTCTTAACGAGGGCATCAAGTATAACTATGCATCATATGAAAGAAAAAGCTATGAAAAGCTTCTTGATGCACTTGGAGCAGGCGTTGACGTATATAAGAAAGACGGCGTAACCGATGCAGAGCTTACAGCCGCAACAAAGGCTATCCGCGATGCAATAAATGCTCTTAAGCTTGACGTTAAGAAAATCAACGGCACTCTTTTCAAATACGGCTATAACAACTCAACGGGTGCGATTGATTATAGCGATGGCGGTTTCCTGATGAATAACATTTCTGTAAAACAGATGAAAACCGCAATCCTTGCCAACCCCGACCTTGTCAGCCAGATAAAGGATGTAATCGGTTACGATGACCCCGATATGGGTTGGGCAGGAAAAAGAGCTGACGAAGTGCTCGATGAAGCAGCCGAATTATACGCCAAGGTTTATACTCTGATGTTTACCGGTACACCTGTAAACGGTTTAGATTATGATTACAATCAGTCTCCGGTAAATCCTTCTGCTGCAAATCAGGATCTCACCGGATATGTTAAAATCCCCCTTACCCTTTGGAACGTATGGACAAAGGCAAACACGCACGGTGCAAATGACCCCAATGACTGGCAAGGCAATCCGATACACGACGGTGCCTCTGTTCAAGGTCTTGCAAGTGCAACGCTTGACAAAGGTCTGGTAACTTCTCACGCCGCTTATCAGCAGGAACTGTCCTACGCAAACGAAGGACCTACAAAGAGCTATGACGTCGAATACTATAAATTTGGCTTTGATACAGGTTCAGGCTGGAAATCGGTGAAATTCGAATACCTTTCAGGCATCAGTGTCTACTTCCCCGATTTGTTCAGCCGCGAAGCTCTCGATGCAAGCGGCAACGTAACAACTTCAACCACAGGTAAGTTCTCAAAGTATTACTGGGATACAGAGTTCCCAATGTTCATCAGTACCGATGAATACGGTGTAAACACTTATCATTACGACAGTGCGGATACAAGATATCTTATCCAGTCTGATTTTGATGATGCCAACCACACCGTTGATATGGAACTTAACGAAGTTGAAAATTGGACTATCAGCGGCCCCAACAACGAAACACAATCAGGTTTCTTCCCCTTTAACTACAAAGAGGGAACAACAAACTATAACGGAGAAAAAGCCGTTTACCACTACGGTTTCACCTTTGAGCATAATTTCTATATTCCCAAGGGCGGCAAACACGTAAACGGTGAAGACGTTATCTTCAGCTTCTCAGGCGACGACGACGTTCTTGTTTATATCGACGGCGTTCTTGTTCTTGATAACGGCGGTCTTCACGGTGCCCGTGCAGCAACAATCAACTTCACAAACTGTTCAGTCAATTATCAGTATGCAATCGACGTTGCAGACGGCGAGCTTAAAGGCGGCGAATATCAGACCACTTATTCATATAACGATTATATCGAAAATCCTGATACAGTCGGTTATAATGCAGACACACTCGCCGCAATCAATAAGCTTCACGAAGTTATAACAGACGGCGAAGTTCATACCCTTAACTTCTTCTATCTTGAACGCGGTGCATCTGACTCAAACTGTAAGATTTCATTCAACCTTTCAGAAACGTCTGAAGACGTAAAAATCATTGACCAGAATCTTACTCTTGACTACGGCCTCCCCGTTGAATACAACATAACAACAAACAACAACATTTCCAAAGCGGCTATTGATAACGGAGTAAAAGTTGAATATATCGGCATCTGTGCTGTTAATGAAGATTATACTCCGACCTATACTTTCGAAAAGCCGCAAATAAGCGTTGCGTTTGAAGACGGTAAAACCTATACCGTTGCAGGAATGAAATACGGCACCTGTACCGTTGATAACAAGGGTAATGTTTCATATACTCTCAAATCAACGAATATGGCGAAATCCGAGAATTTCTATGTTGTTGCCAAAATCACGGGTGACCCCACTTACGCTGAAGAAGTTGTTTATTATCAGGTTGAAAAAACAACCTTTATTCCCGCAACTGCTATTTATTACGAAGATACCTTCGAAACAATAACCTACACAAACGGTACTGTTCCTGCAGGATACGATAACACAAAGAACGAGTTCGGTATCTGGAAAAAACAAGGAACTCAGCCCACAACCCTTAAGCAGACGGCTGACCTTACCGACAGTGAGGCAAATCCCTACGGATATGAAAGCGGCTATTTATCATTCGCTGAATACAGCGGCGATTCAATCCATTACGTTGACGTAGCAACAAAGAATAACCCCAACAAAAAATTCAGCGGCGGAACGGGTTCATCCTGGCCTACGGTTAAATTTGATTTCACCGGCACAGGCTTTGACCTTATCAGTATCACAGATTGCACAACCGGTGCATTCAGCATTGAAGTTTCAAATGCAGATACTAATACAGTAGTTGCCCGAAACGTTGTTGATACGTTCTACGGATACGATTACGGAAGACTCTATGCGGATGAAAACGGAATTTTCACCCTTGATGATTCAGGCCAACCCTTATTCAGAGACAAAAACGGCA
>JAFYNR010000065.1 GCA_017548045.1 Clostridia bacterium
CATCCGGGGTTTATTAATGTTAATTTTTTGATTATTTTGAAAGTTTTGAAATCAAAAAGCCGACGGGGTTTTACTCCGTCGGCTTTGTTGTTATTTGATTATCAGAACATTGCGAAAATCCAATTGAAAATAAACACAACGTGAGATGAAAGCCAATGAAGAGCGTCCCAGATGAAATAGAAAATACGCATTGCGAAATATTCGGCAGGAGCGTTGATAATCTCAATGAGTTTTTCAGCCTGTGCCTTGTATTCGTTCAGTTTTGCTTTTTCCGCTTCGCCCATATTGGTGTCAGCGAGAAGTTCTTCAATCTTTGCTTTGAGAGCTTCGATTTCATCCTTGCTGAAGATTGTTACTCTTTCTTCATCAAACATTTCAAGTTCTGCACCGATTTCATCAACCTGAGCGTTTGCTGTTTCGATTTCTTCAAGGAGTGCTTCAAAGCCTGCCTTGATTTCAGCGTATTCAGCCTTCTGTTCATCGGTGAGATTATCAGGGTTAACTGCTTCGATTTCGGCAAGAGTTTCTTCGATAGTTGCCTTATCATCGCTTGTTACGGTTTCGGGATTGAGGTTGTTTTCGATATTCTTGATTTCCTCAAACTTTTCTTCGGTTTCTGCGATTTTTTCTTCAAGAGCATCGATATCTGCAATCATTTCACCGAGTGCGATTTGTTCGCTTTCTGTAACGTTTGTGCTGTCGATAAGAGCCTGAATGTCTGCTTTAAGCTGTTCAAGGTCTTCGCTGTCGGATGACTTGATTGTGCTTTCATCATAGCTCTTGACTTCTTCATCAACTCTTGCAATTTCTTCTGCAACTTCAGAGAGCTTTTCAATAAGCTCATTGATTGTTACATAGTTATCTTCAAGAGCTGCTCTTTCGTCTTCTGTGATATTATCACCGTTTGTGAGAGCTGCAATATCTGCAAGGAGTTTGCCCAAATTCAGAATATCGCTTGATTTTACTGTTTCAACATCATAAGCATTTACTTCTTCGTTGATTCTTTCGATTTCAGCCTGAACATCATCAATCTTCTGAAGAAGTGCATTGCACTTATCAGCAATTGCCTTGTATTCCGCTTTCTTTTCGTCGTCTGCAAGGTCTGTTACCGCATTTTCAATCTGCTTTGCAACGGCTTCAATCGCTTCTTTATCGCTTGATTTAACGTTATCAACGGTGAGATCATCGATTGCGCTTGTATCGGGAGCAACTTCAAAGAGAGCTGTCTTTGTGCCTGAGAAGTTGCCGTTACCTGTGATTGTGAGTTCGTAAACACCGACGTTTGTTGCAGTATTACCGCTTACGGTATATGTTACGTCTTTGCCGATAACTGTTACGCTTGCAATTGACTGTGTCTGCTCTGCACCGTTATAAATGAGGGTATCACCGAGAACGATTTGGGCATCTGCGATGTCTCTTGGAAGAACCTTGCCCGTTGCCTGAACGCCGTAGTCGGGAGCCATCCAATCGCCGTATTCGGGGAACTGATAGTTGCCTGCGTCTGCACCGTTAACATTGTAAACAACCTGGACGGGAGCGTTATCTGTAACGGTATGCACATGATAATAAGCATCAATTACAACATAGCCTACATCATCGCCGTCAACAACACCGTCAAAGGTAACAACAACCTTTGAAGTATCGACCCGGTAATCGTCACCGTAGATTCTGTCGGGTACGGTTGCGATTGCGGTTACAGACTTTTTGCCGATTGTAACGGTTAATGTTTCGGGCTCGGTGTCATTGTGGTTGCTGTCGCCTTCAACCTTGTAATAAACGGTGTATTCACCTGCGTTTGTGCCTGTGGGGACTGATACGGAATACTCTGCACCGTCAAGGCTGTAAACTACTGTACCGCTTTCAGATGAGCCTGCGGTAACAAGTGACTGAGCTTCACCGTTATAGGTGAGTTCGTTTGCTTCAGGATAAACATCAACCGATGAATCAGCCTTTGCAATTTCAAATGTTTTTACAATCTCACCTTCGTAATCGCCTGCACCTGTTACGGTTACCGTTGCCATACCTGCGTTAATATTATTTGCGAAAGCAAGGGTGTAATCCTTGCCCTCGGTGATAGTCTTGCCACCGACTTTAACAGTCACAGTCGGTTCTTGTGCTGCACCGTTATAAACCACATTATCTACGTTAACAACAGCATCGGCAGAAAAATCAGCACCTTTTTCAACGGTTACTTTTTCTTTAATTATTCTTGAACTGCCGTCAACAACCTTACCCTGTTCATTGCGGAAATGATATCCGTCTGCAAGGAATTCATTTGCGGTTATTTCATTAACTACAAAGCCATTGGGAAATTCGCCGCCCTTGAGGATAAGGTTTACGCCTTCCGTATAGCAAACAGTCCATTCACCGTAGGGTGTTCCGCTGTAATAACCATCGTCCCAATCTGTGCCGCTGAAACTGCCGCCTGTTATTTCAACCGTACCTGCGTGTAAATTAAACGCTGCATAGTTGTTTCTAAAGATTTTTCCGCCGGAAATATAGGCAGTGCCTTCGTTTAATACACCGGAAATCTCACCGCCGTAAACATAAGCTGTACTGTAGTTATTAAATGCGGCACTGCCGCTGCTACGCAAAACTCCATCATAAACATATGCCATATTAAAATTGGAAATTGCGCCATAAATGCCGGATTCGACCGTGCCGTTGTTGAAAGTGAGCGTGCCTTGGTTTTCAATACCGCCATCGCCTTTTACAGTACCCGACTTAAAGGTAAGCGTACCACGGTTGATAATAGCGTAACCTCCGCCACCCTTGCCATAAATTGTACCGCCCTCGCCACTGTCTTTTATTGTTAAAACAGCGTACGATTCTATAACTCTGCAGCTTTCGCTAACCAAGTTTTTACCGTTAAGGTCAAGTGTGAACTTGCCTGATTCTATATACTGTTCTTGAGCAACAGTAATATCATCAAGCAGAGTGAGTGTGCTTTCTTCGCTTGCACTTGCCGCTGTTACTGCATCTGCAAGAGTTTTATAATTGCCGATAAGATTGCCGTCTTCGTCGGTAACCTTTGCGGCATAGTTGAGAAGTGTAAACTTAATGCTTGCCGTTGCACCGCCTGCTGTTACGCTTGCGGTATAAGTGCCTGCAGTCTTGGGTGCAGAGCCGCTTGAATATGTGATATCGCTGACAGCAACCGAAGTATCAACAAGGTTGTTTTCAACAGTTGCTTCCTTTGCGGTTATACCGTCTGCATAAAGGTCTGCTGGTGCGGAGATTGTGAGTGTACCGCCGTTTGTGTCGGTACAACCACCATCTGAATTGGAGCAGGTTGCGGTTATTACGTTACCGTTTGCGGTATAAACCCAATCATGCTGGTGTGTTATGATAGTGAACTTTGCAGTACCGCTGACATTATAATTTCCATCGGCATTGTCGGTGATTGTTATTGTTGCTTCACCTGCATCTGTATTATCACTGTAAGTTACTGTATATTCGCTTTCAGGGATTACATTACCTAAATCATCTTTAAGGGTGAATGCGGGTTTGATTTCGTTGCCGTTATCGTAGAGATAGGTTTCCTGCAAGCCTTCAAAAACAGGAGTACTTACTTCTCTGGGAGCGATTGTGAACTGCTTAGTAGGACTTATCGTTGATGCCGTATAATGTTCCGTTTCGGTAATAGTTGCTCCGATATAATAGGTGCCTGCATATTTGGGAACTCCGCCTTCAGTTTCTGCTCCGTTTGCAGTTCCCGTCATAACCGGGCGTCTGCCACCTGAAATGTAATAAGTATAGGTTACTTCGCCGTTTTCAGGATTTTCGTTAAGAGTCG
>JAFYNR010000010.1 GCA_017548045.1 Clostridia bacterium
AACACCATATATCCGAGCGACAATATCAAAAGTGGTATTTGCACAAATTACCTTTGAAGGTGAAATGATCTCTATTTGCCGTTTTATAAATGCGGCATACTTTCTGCCGTATGCTTTCATTGCTTTTTCATCGCAGAAGCTATATCCGCCCCGCTTGTTAATATTAATTACCGCAAGGTTTAACGGAGATATATCTGTACGCTCTAATTCTGAAAACAGCTTCAGCATTTTGGTGTTTTGCCTTTTGGCTAACGATGTACCGCTTCTGCGCCACTCTAAAGCACCATAGTGAATGCCTGCACCACAATCAAGTTGTTTTGATTGATTGCTTTCTTTTAGAATGTATAAATATTTCGCGGTTTCGCTATTAGGGTTAAGGCAACCATCAGCAATAAAATTATGCTTTGCAATCAAAGGCAAACCATCTTTTTTCGGAATGGTATCGTTTCCTTCTTCTTCAATGTGAGCCTCTTGCCAGAGTTCAAACAATTCTCTTGAAGTTTTGCAATCAGCAACTGTGGAACAACTCATATAATCACCGAGTTAAGAATAACACAGTTCAGCTTCAAAATCAATCTTCTTTAAGGTCATCGGCTTTATCCGTATCTTCCCACGTTGCATCGGAGTGCATAAAGTGGCAATTAGCACAAAAATCAGCAAAGACGGGTTCGGTGAGGTCAAGCTCATCTATAATCGCCCTTGGTCTGAAATCAAAGTTCTTTTTACAAAGAGCCTTTATTTTCTTGACAGGCACAGTTGCCGTTCCGTAGGTTTCTATATCAACCATTACGGGTTTTGCTCTGCCGATTGCGTAAGCAACCGAAACAAGACACTTCTTTGCGAGTCCGGCAGCAACGATATTCTTTGCTACATAGCGAGCGTAGTATGCTGCGGAGCGGTCAACCTTAGTACAGTCTTTTCCGCTGAAAGCACCACCGCCGTGCTGAACAATGCCGCCGTAGGTATCGACCATCAGTTTTCTGCCCGTCAAGCCTGTATCAGCTTCGGGACCACCAAGAACAAATCTGCCGGATGGATTGATAAGGATTTCTGTTCCCGTGTCAAAACCATATACACCACAGGCATCCATAATAACTGTATGGATTATTTCACGATGCAGCTCCATTGTATCTTTATCAGCACTATGCTGTACCGAAACAATAATAGTTTTGATTCGCACGGGTTTGCCGTTTTTATACTCTACGGTAACCTGCGACTTGCCATCGGGACCGATACCTTTAATCTCACCCGACTTGAATACTTCTGTCAGCCTTTCTGTTATTCTGTTTGCAAGAACAACGGGTAGCGAAAGCATCACGTCAGTTTCATCGGTGGCGTAACCGTGCATGATACCTTGGTCACCAGCACCAATTTCAGCATCCTTGCGATTAACACCGGAAGCAATATCGGGACTCTGTCTGTGAACCTTTACTTTGATTCTGAATTTTCGGGGATTGTATCCGACTTCTTTGAGTACGGACTTAACAATTCGCTTGATTGCAATTTTCTTTTCGCAGGTAATTTCACCTGCAACGATAATCAAGCCTTTTGTTGCAAGAACCTCGCAAGCTACTCTTGAGCTCGGGTCTCGCAGTAGACAAGCATCAAGAATACTGTCTGCGATAATATCGCACAGCTTATCGGGATGACCTGCCGTAACGCTTTCTGCGGTCAAAAATTTGTTAGCCATATTAGCCTCCTCGTCTTGCGTTCAGCAGTCTTTCCATCGCATCATCCTGCGGATTCTTGCCGGGAAACTCTGACGCACAGTTTTCTTTTACAATTTGATATATTTGATACCAAGCATGGTTTGCTTGTTTCATAAAGCTCTGTGCCATTGCAACGTAAGGCGACTGAATTGCATTTCCGGTTGTAGGATGCTTTGCAAGAAAACCGAACTCTGAAATGCACTCTTCACATTGAATCCATCGTGCAACAGACATCGCATATTGCTCAACGAGCTGCTGATTTACGAGCTTGTCGCAGCTTCGTTCTTGAAGCCACTTCCATGTTTCGTTGTATATTTCTTCCGCACACATTCCTTTGCCATTCTTTTGTGCGGACTTGAGGTATTCTTTCGGTGGAGGAACATCCTCACCGCTGAACGATGCAACATCAGGAAACTCCAAAACCGTAGGTGTTAATTTCCCCTCGGTTATTTTATCTTTCAGAGCTTTCGGTTTCCTGCCAGCACCGGGTCTTGCACCACCTCTATTAGTGCCATCCTTTGCCATTACAAAATGACCTCTTTCTTTGATTTATTTTGATTTTTTCAAACACAGTTTTTCTGTGTATACTTTATAGGGTAGGGACCTATTTCAATTTTGGGGTTAATTACCCGTTTGAAATCCGGTTTTTGTGCGTTGTACCCTGCGCCGCTGAAAATTATGAAAGGTTCTGGAGATTTGACCGCCCCTACCGGGTGTTCCTTTTATTGTTTGCGGCAAGGGTGATGGCAGAATGACAGCTCTTGCAAAGAGACATCAAGTTGTCATTATCGTGAGTGCCGCCTTCTGCAAGTGGGAGCTTGTGATGTACTTCTTCTACCGGAACATACCTTCCGTGCTTGAGGCACTCTTCACAAAGCGGATGTTCGGACACATACCTTGCTCGTATCTTCCGCCACTTGCTTCCATATCTTTTGTTGGTTTCTGGGTCGCGCAAGTAATGATTGTATTGGTAGTTTGCCTTTGCCTTGTGTTCCTCGCAGTAGTCCTTTTCTGTTAGGTTAGGACAGCCGGGGTATCGACACGGCTTCTTCGGTTTCCTTGGCAACCACTCCACCTCCATTCGGACATAAAGAAAGCCCCACAGGATTCATCTCCTGCGAGGCTGTCGTTTGATATTTATCTACAATACCATTATAGCACATTCTACAGTACCATCAAGTACCATTAGGTACCAACTTTTATTTTTTCAAAATTTTTTCAACCGAATCAAGAGCTGAATTGTGAATTCTCATCGAGGTTGTTTTTGAAATAAAAGAAGTAGCCATAATTGCATCCCACGTCATACAGCAAAGGTAACGCTTCTCAAGAAGCAACCGTTCGTTTTTGTTTTCGACCTGCATAATAACAGAACGGATTTCAGTTTTCTTGTCAACGAGAGTGTCAATCTCTGCGTTGATTTCTTCCTGCAATGCGATTATTTTTATAACAATATCCTCAAGCCTTGATGTGCTGCCATTGCCACCCTTCGGCATATCTGAAAGCACAGAGGTACATTTTGTTGCCATCGAATTCAGCCCATCGAGCATATCGATTTTGGTGTTGATGCTATCATCAAGGTATCGTACCTGTGATAAATATTCTTTTGCTGTCATAAACGACACTCCTTTCGTAATCTTTCAAGCAGCATTTTTCCACTTACTGTTGTCAGTTCAGAAAACCACTTTGATGTGAAGAAAGTTTCTATATCGGTGATTTTCCGTTTGATTCCTCGCATCTTGTATTCCAGCTCTTTTTTGGTTTCTTTTTTTCTTGCTCTATTGCGTTGCTTCGTAACGTTGTGATAGCCTCTTGCAAGTTTCCTATAATCTCTTGCTGCTAATTCAATAACAGCGTTTGCAAGCTCCTGATAATTCTCAAGCATCAGGAATGCCTCCGTGTGAAGCAAGAGCAGTTTTAACATCAGCAACAGAACGCACAACCACAGCCACACCTCCGGCAGCATTTATCTTGCGGAGAGTTGCTGATTGCAGAGCAGTAGGTTGTCCTGTTTCGTTTTTAACCTCAAAGCCAAAGAATCTGCCCTTGACACATGCGATGATGTCAGGGATGCCTGCTGTGCCGTACATACCACCGTGCTCCTTCCAAAAAAAGCACTCGGGTATCGTCTTAAGATATGTAGATATGTTGTTTACGATAGTTTTTTCTTTCATCTGTCCAATAAAACTCCTTGATATATAAGGGATTGGACACATTGGACACATAAAAGTCACTGCTATTAATATTCAAAATAAAACATAGCATTTTTTGAGAAATACATATATTTTCATTTCAATATATAGAAAAAGTAGGAATTTGGTGTCCAATGTGTCCATAAACAATAATTTGGATGTCAAAAAACTTCATCCGTTAGCTTTATGCCATTCATAACACGTCTTGTGTTCAACTTATCTCTACCTCTTGTCACCGAAGGGTAAGAAGCAGAAATTTGCTGAACAAAGGACCTTTGTGAATATGGTTTAAGACCGCATTCTTCGCAGTATTCTTTGTAAGCGTTGAATATTTCGGTGCTGCCAACAGAAGCATTGCTGTCGATTTCACAGCACTCCTTAATGAAGGACAGCACAGAATCGCTGTCTTCACGATATTGCTGAAGTTCCGCTTTATTAACCTCTGTTTCAGAGAACACAAACTGTTTGCTCATCAGCCTTTTGAGACCTTCCAAGGCAAAAATGAAAATGCCGTCAGCTTCTGCTGCAAATTTCTCGATAAGGTCCGGGTCACGCTTTTCAACGGGTACAGTATGATTGAAACGCATAATGATGAGCCTACGATAGAAACCCTCGGAGCGGTCGCCGTAGTTCTTGGGGATACTGTTACAAGAAAAGAGAAGCCTTGCACAAGACTGAAAAGAAAACGGGTTCTTGTGCTTTTTCTCAACCGTCAAATAATCTTCACCGACGAGAGCCTTAAAAATGCCGTTGTCATCAATGTTCTTTGTAGGAAGGTCAGCAAAAATATTCGCCAACTTGCCAAACAGTTCGGCAGTCTTAAATCTCTCGTTCAGAGCCTGCCAAGACACATTTGAGACATTCTTTTTGCCAAGCAAAATATCATTGATTACACGGAGCAGAACAGATTTGCCTGCACCCGCAACGCCAACAATAACAAAGCATTTCTGTGCCGAGTTTATGGGGATAAGAAAATAGCCGAGCATTTCCTGAATCAATGCCACTTGTTCCATATCTCCGCCCATAGATTCTTTGAGAAATTCTTTGAAGCGAGGACAGTCAGCTTTTTTGTTATAGTTGACATTAAGCTGAACAGTAGAGTAGTAGTTCGGGGTATGTTCCGTAAGGGTTTCTTCGAGAACATTGAACAGTCCGTTTTTAACGTTGATAATATACGGATTCGCATTAAGCTCTCGGAGGTCTTTTTGTATGCGGAGTCTCCATTGATGCTCTGCATCAACGATTTGGTTCATCTTTGATTCTCGTGCCAGCATCTTTGCCTGAACCAGTCTTTGTGCCTCCATTTCGGACATTTCAAGATACACTCCGTCTGTGTATCTGAAAAACTGCTCTGTCGCATAAAAGACCTCTTCGTTTTTTGACATATGCTCGGCAAGAACACCGGGTAAAAATCGCAAGCCTTGTGTTGACACCGAATACCAGTCCGGTAAATCGCTCATAAGATTTTTGGCATTGCCTTTTGTCTCTTTATATTCCTTATTAAGCTCCTTATAGATTTGAAGCAAGGGTTTGATAAAATTCGACTTAAGTTTGAAATGCTCCTTGAGCTTAAAACCGATAATAGTCTCGGCAGTAACCACATCTTGGTTATACAAGTAGTTTTCAACAAATTCTTTTGCTATGAGCATATCGTTGATTGCATTGCCGGTAACCTCAAGTTCGTCAATCATGGCACAAAGTGCTTCGTGCGAAATAGGCTGATACACCATCGCAGCAGGTGCTTTACAAATACACTCACCACTCACATACTTCGGACACTTGAAGCCTTTTTCAGCTATAGTTTTGCAGTTCATCGGCTTAGTGCCGCTTTCAAGAAAGTGATTTATTTTCTTCTGCGTGTTCTGTTCGTTATAGCCTTCATACGGAGAGGAAAGGTCGTGAATCAGCCTCGTGCCGCCTTCAAAGGAAGCAAGATTTGTAATCATTGCGTACCAGTCATGTTCAGAGAGGGTTGCTGCATTAGCTTTACAATGTTTTATGAAATCGCACCCGTGAAGCAAAAGAGGCAGACCCTTTTCTGAACCTTTTTTCACTTCAACGGGTTTTGCATTTTCACCTTGAGGCAACGCCTCGGAGAGCTGTTCCTGCGTGTATTTTCTTTCAGGATGAAAAGAGATGCATTCGACCATAACGGGTTCTTTTTTACAATGATAAAAACCGGGCAAACGCATAACACGGCTCTCGTTAACGCACATCGGGTCACCATGAAAATATGCAACGAGCTGTTTCTGTATTTCACGAAATTGCTCAACCTTTGCATCAAGTACGAACCAGTATGTGTGAAGCGATTTTTGTGTCTTTATAACCATCGAGGGAGGCAGCGGAAACGCTTCAATCTGCTTCTGTTGCTCCTCGAATGTAAGCTCATCGACTTCAACAAACTGTGCATTAATTCGGGTTATGCTTCCGTCATCGTGACCACCATAATTAACAACGAAGAATATGCCACGGTTTTGCTCATTATGGTTTTTGAGCGTTTCTTCTATCGTCACAAATTTGCCTGCTTCAACAGATAATTTCGCACCGGAAAACACTCCCGTTTTCTTGTCATCGAAAACACGGAGGTTTACGATATCCTTGGGGTTAAACAAACTATTGATTACATCCATAGCAGAAACGGACATCATATCACCTCCACGAATTTTATCGGTTTCTTGAGTCTGCGTGCTTCATCGATTTCGGCTTGCATACCGCTGCTTATCTCTTTACCGAAAACCCATACCTCATCACACATCGAAAGCAGCACCAAACCGAAAACGGTGCCAAGCTCACGCTCGTCCGGGTTTCCATCATCAAGCATCTGCGGATAGAGCAGGTGCGAGGCGATTGGAATTTTCTTTTTTTCTATGGCAAAACGGCAATAACGAATTGCATTAGATATGTTATTGTCTACATCTCCCGCATATCTTGACACTATATATACTTTCGGTCTTGCCTTGATTTCGGCTTGCTTTCGCCAGACCTTTTTGCGGTTCTGTCGGTATTCTTTCATTATTTCTCCGAGTGCTGCTCCGGCAGTAGGATCGGAGTATCCTTCGTGATTTTTATACATTAAAAGTCCTCCAGTTCTTCCATTGAGCCGAAGGTCTCTCCTGCAGAGGCTTCCGCAACAAGGGGTAAATCAAATTCAGGGAAAGGCTGCTCCTCCATACAGGCTTTGATGAAAAGCACCGCTTCGGTGAGCTTGTCTTTCGGAATAACAAATGTGAGTTCATCGTGAATTTGCAATATGGGTTTGAGCCACGGTCTGTCGGGAAGTCCGCACATAATTCTCACGATAGCAATTTTAAGAATATCAGCGGCAGTACCTTGTATCGGTGTATTTAAAGCACAACGTTCAGCGAAGGATCGCTGACCCCAGTTATCGCTCTTGATGTTGGGGAGATATCGTCTTCTGCCGAGCCAAGTTTCAGAGTAGACACGCTTTGATGCGATTGCTTTTGTTTCTTCCTGCCAAGAGGTAAGTCCTTTGTATCCAGCTTTGAGGTTTTCAATAATCTCTTCACACTCATTTTCTGTCTTTTCTACTCCTGCCTTGAATTTCAGAGTTTTTTGCAAACCTCTCGGAAACAGACCATAGAAAGTACCGAAGTTTACGTTCTTCGCTATGGTGCGGTTTTCCTTGTAGTTTTCAGAATGTTTGTCCTGTGCTTGCTCATAAGAAACACCAAAAATAACAGAGGTCGTTGCAGCGTGAATATCTCCTCCTTTGCGATAAGTGTCCATCATCACTTCGTCACGGCAATAGAACGCACCGACTCGAAGTTCAATTTGCGAGAAATCAAGAGAAAGAATAAGGCAATCGTCCGGGGCCTTGATAAAACTGCGGACACCGATAGGGTCGTTTGTCTTCCTCGGCATATTCTGTGCATTGGGGTTACGACAGTTCATTCTTCCGGTATCCGTTGACAATGCGAACAGATCGGGATGTATATTTCCGGTTTCAGAATTCCTGTGCTTGAGGTATCCGTCAATGTAGGTTGATTTGATTTTTCCCCACTTGCGATACTCCTGCACCAAGGTAAAAAGTTTTGAAAGTTCCGGTCGGTTAGTGTCGCACCATTCCTTCAAAAGCACCATAGTCATATCATCTGCTGCTTCTTTATTTGATTCGGTTGTTTTAAGAATGGGCAAACCGAGTGTTTTGAAAAGATAATCTTTGAATGCCTTGGTGCTACAATTCGCACCAATGGGAACATCACCGACAATAAACCCGATTTCATCCTTTATTCTTTGCATCGCTGTTTCAGCCTCTTCCTTGCGTGAAAGCATCAACGGGTAATCTATCGGAACACCGTTGTATTTCATAATGCCGAGATACACCGCTGTAGGTGACTCGATACTTTCAACGATGTTTTTATGCTTCGGCAGATACTTTTCAAGCCAGTTGTTAAACAAGAAATACAGTCTCAAAGAAAAATCGGAGTCGGCTGCACCGTATCTGACGGTTTCAAAATCCTGTGCATTGAGTTCATCGAAATGCCTGCCGTCAGTTACATCGGTGAAAGAAGGCAGAGGCTCACCGCACAGCTCGGCAGCAAGTTTTTTTAGACCGCTATCGTGAAGACCGCGAAATTCAAAGTTGCTTTTGAGCGTCATCTGTGCAGCTACGATTGTGTCATACACAGGAGGAAGAATCACAATCCCCAGAGCATAGGAAACTTGTGATTCAAATGCAATATTATGTGCGACCTTTACAATGTTCGGATTCATAAGAAAATCTCGAAGGAAAGTGAAAAAGGCAGTATATTCTATGTTCACACCTTCCTTGTGCGAGACGGGAACATATATGCCCGTGTGTTCTTCAACAGAAAAGGAGCAACCGACAATGTGCGACTTGTGTGCATCGAGGGCTGCTTTTTCTTCCTGACGGTAGACTTCATCCGGAGCAGTTTCATAGTCGAAAGCTACAACCTTGGCATTGCCAATGTATGCTCGGATTTCATCAACCGTTGTAATGCATTTATATTTATCGTTCATTTCGTTGTCTCCTCGTGTTCTGATGGGGAGAGAAGCTCTCCCCATCGTTGGTGGTTAGTTCAGGGGTTCAATAACTTCGCCCGTTTCCGGGTCAACAAAAGGCATTTCTTCCGCTGCAAATTCTGCACTTGAAATAGTGGTTGAATAATTACGCATCTGTTCAACCATCGGAGCAACAGCAACAAGCTCTTCATCGTTAAGAGGTCTGACCATCTTAAACACAGCCTGCGAGAATGCGATGTTGCTGTCGGACATTGCCTTTTTGAGGCTGATTGTTGTGACAACACGGCTGAGTGAAGTTCTCTTTGAAAGCACATGCTTTACATAGTTCTTATAAGAAGCGGAAGAACCGACGGGAAGGTTGAGAATGATAGGGAACAGCTCACCCTCGCGAAGAATGTAAAGCATACGGCGATTTTTACAAGCCTTGCTTTTACCATCACCGCTGCCGAACTTATTGTAAGGACAGTTGAGGCACTCACCACCGGGGTTGCCTACACCGACTTTGCCGTCAAAGGAGCTGCAATCGGGAGGATTGCTCCCACCGGTGTACTTATCCTTGTAATAGGCATTTGCAGGATGATTGAAAAGAATGACACCTGTAATTTCCTTAACAAGCTGTGTGTCATCGCTGTCTTCGCCGGGGACCTCAAATGCAGTTGAACCTCCGGCAGGAATCTTGATTCGGTCGAGCTGCAGTTCGATGCCTGCACAATCCTCGTTCATTGCGTCGTTGAGCCAAGCCATATCCGCTGCTGTAGCGAAGCCGCCCACATTCTCTTTTTTCATAATTTCGTTTGACATTGAATTTTCCTCCTAATAGGTAGATTTAATATTTTTCTTGAATCAATGTGTCTATGTAACAATGGTCTTTGTATCTATATCAGCCCTTGCGAATGCCCACGGATACTTTTTCGTGAATATGCACTTTATCCGCAAGCCACGCAGGAACTACATCATCGTTTATAGCCATCTGCTCTTTAATGAATGAAGCGAGTGTGTTTGCGTTAACCGTTTCGGTTACGATGTCGCCATAGCCGTTTTCTTTAAGAGCAGAAATCATCGCGTCCTTAAGACCGGATGCAGGTGAAGCAAAAAGTCTGCTGTTAAGGTAGAAGGTGCTGCCGTTTCTTGAAAATCTCTCGCACTCTGCCTCAGCCATTGCATCGGAGAGCTGAAGGTCAAGACTTTCAATTTCTGCCGTGAGGTCTTTAACCTTTGCTTCGTATTCTTTCTTCACTTCTTTCAAGAGCTTAAGCTGGTCTGCAAGTTCAAAAATTCTGTTGTCCATAGTTTTTCTCCTTATTCTTCAAATGGATTTTTACCTTTGCGGTAATCGTCAACGAGCGTTCTGGCAAGGTCAACCTTGTGCCTTAATGCTCGTAATATTTTTGTGTCAACCGTTCCTTTGGCAACAAGGTATATGTAATGACACGGATACTTCTGTGAAACACGATGAATTCGTGCTTTTGCCTGTTCAAAATTGCTCATACTATAGTCAAGAGAGTAGAAGACCATAGTTGAAGCAGCCGTAAGAGTGATGCCAAGTCCAGCGGCAGCTATTTGTCCGATAAAAACAAGGCAATCCTCATCTTCTTGAAATCTGCGAATCTCCTCGGCTCTGTCTTTGACTCCGCCACGCACGGCTGCGTAACCGATTCCGAGGTTTTCCAAAAGTTTCTGAATATCGTTTAGTTCAGGAACGAAACGCGCCATAATTACAATTTTTTTATTTTCGGCTAATACGGAATCAATAATGTCTGCGAGAGCTGTGAGCTTTGCCGTGCTAACCAAGTTCGTGTCACCCTCGTCATCGGTCAGGTGTCCGCCTGTAACCTGCGATAGTCGCAGCAGTTTTGTCAGCACATTTACAGCGGAAACCTCCGAGCCGGAAAGTTCGGTGTAGCTCTGCTTCTCAAGTTCCTTATAGATTTTCTTTGCCTTCGGTTCGAGTTCAATCGTTCGGGTTTCCTCGGTGATTTCCGGTAAATCCAAGCACTCCGCTTTCGTTACGCGGAAAGCAATCGAGTGCATACGGTGCAAGAAATCATCAAGCATATGGGAACGAAACCTCGGCGTATGATTTCCGTAGCCGACCATATCGAAGTAGCGGTTCCTGAAAGCATAAAAACTATCGCCAAAAATTCTGCGGTTAAGAAAGCGATACTGTGAAAACACATCCTGCTCACGGTTTGTTATGACTGTTCCGGTAAGCAACAGTTTGTATCGTGCTTTGTCTCCGAAATGATGCATTGCCTTTGATTGCGAGGTTCTTGCCTCTTTGAGCTTGTGTGCTTCATCGGCAATAATAAGATCGGGGTCGAACCTAAGTAGATCTTTTTCTATTCGCCACGCACTTTCATAATTGACAACAACCACTTGCAAGCCGGGCATCGTTTCAAGTTTCTTCAGTTGTTCCACTTTCTGCGTACTTGTCCCTTTAAGTACGGTTAGGTTAAACAGGTAATCCGCAAAGGTATCAAATTCCTCTGCCCACACACCAACAATTGAAAGCGGAGCTACAACCAAGATTCGTTTAATCATTCCGAATTGATATAAGGCCCCGGCAATACCGATACTTGTTAGTGTCTTTCCCGTACCCATTTCCATAAGCAGGGCAACTCCGCTGCTTTTACTTTCAGAAGGTAAGATTCCGAACTTCTTACAAGCAAACTCAAATGCTCGTATTTGGTGGTAATATGGACGAGCCTTTACCGGCATAAGCACAAGAGTATCCTCAAGTGACATATCTGTTACCCCCGATACCAACCTCCTGAATGGATACTTCGCTTACGCTGTTACCCGGAACAAGAATTGTGACCCTGCGAAGGTCACCCAAGAGGAAACGCAGGATTTTTTCCCTTACGCTTACACTCTTGCAAGATACAATTGCGTTTCTTTTGGGTTCTTTGGAAATGCTGATTGTGAGATTGTGATTCATTGCTGTTTTCTCCTTTCTGATAAGGCTTTAAGTGTGCCTTTCACCTTACGCAGAAAAAGGGGCCATTTTATTGAGGTGTTTTTCAAAAATTTTTCAAAAAATTTTTTCTTGCAGCTTCAACCGACTCAAATACTGCTCTCGCATTTACTTTTTCCTCCTTGGCAATTTCACATAACGACATGCCCATTGCTACTTTGAGAATTCTTCTTTTCTGTGTTTCGCTCAATTTTTCGAAGCATTCCGAAATATGTTTATTTGCTTCACACTCATCCAAAAAGGACTCCAACGTGTGCGGAGCAGCATAATCCATTCCTTCGTATGCAGCATCACTTGAATAGCAATGGTAGCGTTGCTTTTCATTGTTGGCATGTTCTTTTTTTCTGCTGTCAACAATTACTTCACCGACATCCTCCGAGACTTCAACCATCGATACATCCCCGTTTGCGAATTTGTACTTTATAATCATTGTTACGTCCTTTCTGCATTGTGGGCAGGCAGGACATAAAGAAAGCCGGTGCATCTTGTGACACACCGGCAAAAAACACCTCGAAAAGGCATAGCTTGGCACGGTGGGACACAGATGAAACAATCAATTTGATTGTCTGTTCTCTGTATGTCCCGCCGCCTTTAATGCGCATCTCAAGGCTTTGAGATTTATTTTTTTATTTCACTTTACCAATTAATATTGGTATCGGTATAAAACCCTGTGAGATATATTTTGCATATTTATTTGCATTTGTCATACCATCTGAAAAGATGCTACCAAAAAGCAAACAAAAAAAGCCGAACCCCTTGATAAATAAGGGATTCGGCTTTTCGTTTTATAACCTTGATTAATTGTATTATTTTATTTTCGCATTAAAACAACGTTTTTTGCACTAAAAACCGCTGTTTTATCTTTTCAGAAAAGATGAACTTTTTTATTTTCTACATTTTGACGAAAAATGGTACTGTATTTCAATAGCAAATATGGTTGAAAACAAATGGTATTATATATTCAAAGATATTATTTCCATCTTAGGTTTCTTAACAACAGACGATTAAAAAGAACGCAAAGCACCAAGGTTTTATCTGACCTTGGTGCTTATTTTTGTGTCGTTTTTTAATTTGATTCTAAAATAAAAATCCTCTGCATTTCTGCAAAGGAAAGAGTAAAAATTTTATGCTTCAAGGAGAGCCTTGATTGCTGCCTGTGCGTTGCGGTTACCTTTGATGTCTGTCATCGTTCTGAAATCAGTAAAGCAAACTTCGTTAAGTCCGTTCACACCGATTGCGTAACGGTATTCGTTGTCGGTGCCTTTTGTTTTTCTCTTAAGCTCGTTGAAAAGCTTTCTGGTTCTGTCGCTTATTTTACTTAAATCACACATTGTAAAGTCCTCCGTTGTTGTTTCGTTGTGTGTATATTAACTCTAAAGCGTAAATATATCCAGTCATTTTTTCTAAAATACTACACAAATATTTCTATGAAAAATGGTGTATTGTGTCAACCAGTATTTCGGGTTTGTCTTATGCCGAATTAAGTTGCACAACATCTTCGCAGTAAAATTGCGGTGTAATTTCAGTAAGATTTCAGTTAAATTTCAGTAAATTGCATCGTGATGACAGTTACCTGACAGTATATTGTCAGTAAAATTGCAGTAGGATTTCAGTAAATTGCATCGTGGTGACAGTTGCTTGACAGTATGTTGTCAGTAAAATATATTAAACTGACAGAAAATGCTGCTTGGCAGCATTTCTATTTTTCTTTCCGTAAGAATCTTATTTTAAATGCACGTAGCCGTTTTCTACTTGCAATCAATTTTTTTGCTTTTTCTTCATATTCGTTATTATATGAGTAACCATAAACCTCTGAAAGAGTCAAGTAGCATTCGTGTATGTAGCTATAATCACGCAGAAACCACAGTTTCTTTTTTTCTTTCTTAATCGTTTTAATTAAGTTTTCTTCGGTGAATTCTTCATCGTCCTCAGCACTCATAGCCAACACACTTATAAATTCCGCATACATTTCTGTTGCATCCTTTTTTCTTTCGTGAGTAGTTTCCTTCCAAGGGCAGTACATTTCACTTGGCTTTTCATCTTTGTAACCGGGATTATATGCTTTGGCAAGAATTGAAGCACACATATCAACAAGCTCTGTATCCATTTCATCATCAGGCTTTTTCATTTCATAATCCATAAGCACTTCTATTTTCTTAAGGGTAAGCATAAAATCTTCATTTGTCATATTTTTAATATCCAAGCTTTTCACCTCATCAAAAAATATCGGTTCACTTTATATATGACAAAAAATCGATTTTGTTACGCAAAAAAACGCATTGTTTACAAAAAATTCATACTTTCGCGCTGTAATGAATATTTCGCACTTTTAATTACATATGTAATCTTCTTCCATCACCAAAAAACAACGAACCTCTCCATTGTAGTGTTGCTCACAACAGAGAGGTTCGTTTTACATATGGTGTTTTGCTGCCTCTTTGATTGAGCAGCGAATATCATCCATATAGTCCGTTTCTTTTTTGATATAGTTTTTATAAATATCCTGCAAAGGACATGGTGATAACAATAAAGCTGACACATATTTATCTTCAAGCTCCATTGCTTCGAACGCGAAAATTATATCTTCACGCACGGTATATTCATAGGTGTGCTTTAATATTTCTTCCGGTGTTTGTTGCAATAACCATTCCCTGAATGCTGTTTGTTCACACAGTAGTGTTCCATAGAGTAAACTTTGCTGTTTCTTTGAATCCATTGAATTTCCTTCCCTCGCTTACATTAACGATTACAAATCAAACGGCTTTACTTTTTGAGCCAATCGGTTCACAGCCGTGTGCAATAAGGCAATTATTAAGATCGATAATATCGAAGTGTCGAATCGACCAAAAGATACGATAAATTGCTGTTTCAGGTGCATTTCTGAATGCGTATCCAGCAATTTTCAAAAGCTGCTCGGCATGGCTCAAATCGAGTTTTAAACCGAAGCAAATAGCTACCGCATTTCGATAGGTCGGAATATAATCGGGCTGCGTTTTTATTCTACTATATATGTTCGGTGTAAGGTTCGTACTTTCGACAAACTCGTGAACGTCAACTTTTTTCTCGCATATAATTTTGCATACTTCTTGTGAAAATGTCGGGAGGAAGCACTCGTAAGAGGACTTATATTCTTCCACAGCTTGTTCAACAATACTGTCTAAATCAACAGATACTCCATAGAGACTTCGGATTCCAACCTTTTCTGCAAATCGTAATTGATTACGGACACCATTGGTTTCACCGTTGTTGCTATTAAATTTCTTGGGGCCAATAAGCTCAACCGCATCCTCGTAGCCGTTGCTTCTGAACGCGATAGCGCCTTCGGTTTTATAGCTTTCAACAAAAAGACTGTTTATCATACATTCCTTTGCATGAAGCAGGGCATACCGTGAGAGTTCAGGCTTATCATTATTGTTTATAAAATACTGCGGTTTATTTCGCACCAAACGCCCCTCAACCAAAACATAAAGCTCGCTTGCAATTACGTGAAAAAGACTGGAATCTTCAAGGCAACGGTCAACGATAAATTCTATCGAGACCCTTGGGTTCTTCAAAAAAGCGATTCTCTGCTCGTCTGTCATTTCCTCTCGTGCTATCTTCCGCACACGCTTGCTTTCCGGTTTCTTTTCTCGCAACGTCATCATATTAATTACACCTCACAATATATATCCAAAAATTCGTGCGGTCTCTCATAGTCAACCTTTTCAACAAGACCGAGCTGAAGCAACCGAATAGAAAGAGCCTTTTTTGACACACGCAGATATCTTGCCATATCACAAAACCGCTCATAATTTTTGAAATTATACAATGGGTTCAATCTCACTATATGATTTGCCCCTATAAAAATGTAAAAAACCGTTCTGACCGTTTCATCGGGAAGCAACAGCTTTGATGCGGCACGGTCAACTATCCGCTCATAATCTGTAGTAGCTTTGCCACGTCTATAGCAAAGAACGATGTCCGAGGGACATTCACCATTTATAATTCCGTGTACTGCTTCATGTGCTTTTGTATAGTTGCATCTGCCGAATTGCTTTTCTTCAAGTAACGACTCATCAATAATAACCGTTTTTTTTGGGAATGCTTCTTCGACTCGTTTATCATCTTTCCAAACTTTAAGTGACATATCTGAAAAAATAGACAAGCCGAGAATTTCACCTCTTGAGGAAAGTTTGCGATAACAGACATTGATATCTAAATATTCACGCAAGAATTTATCAATATCTATCGGTGCGTACTTTGGGTGAGAGTCACCGAGAAACGCCTGCAGATGCTTACTGCACATTGCATCGATTTCTTTTGCGGTTAATTCTCTCATCAGCATTTGCCCTCCATAAACCACCGATTTTCATCTTCCGAAAAATATAAAAAGGTTTCCTTTCCGCTGATACGCACGGTGTAGCGTATGCCCGTGCCGCCAACCTTTGTGGAAGAAGCTCGGCATTTATATATCACCTTATCAACCTCGTAGGATTTACCATCATCCCATACGATTTGCAAAGGCTGTATTTCACCATTCTCATCTTGCATAATTAAAACTTTAACATAAACCTTTCTCTTTGCCATTGTTTCTCCTTACTTAAACATAGGTGCTGGCAATACAGACTCGTGGTCATCCTTTGGTATTTTAGTTTCATTCAGAAGCGTTGCATTGATTATTGCTTTATCTCCGAATCGCTTTCTTATAGCCATTACTGTATTGTCAATTGTCTCTTGTTTTTCGTGCTTCGTTACATTGGAAAACAAATCAAGCTGCACGGGTTCGTCATCCGGTTGCAGGTTGATTGCCCGAATCGTCAGGGAACGCACATCATACTTCCAGTTATAATTTGTTGTGAAAAGTTCAATTCCTGCATGAGCGAGTTCCATTGCACTCTGTGTTGCAATAGGCATACCGCATTGAAACTGTCTTGAAATCAACTGGTTGTCCCTCACAGATATTTGCACACCGCAGGCATTAAGCTTTTCTTCTTTGAGCCTTTTGCTTACATTTTGAGAAAGTTCAAGCATTACTTTCCATACTTCTTCGGTACTGACAAGGTCTTCCTTACAAGTGATGCCGTGTCCGATGCTTTTTATCGGGTCTCGGAAACCATCGGGTCTTACTCGTGATGAATCCATACCGTTTGCGTACATCCACAAATCTCTGCCGTTTTTTCCGAGCCTACAAACAAGCAAATCCACATCGATATTTGCAAGGTCTCCGATTGTTTTAATACCCATTGTTTCAATCTTGTTTGTTGTTGCTCGACCGACTCCAAGCAGGTCAGAAGCAGGCAAACTCCATATCTTATCTTTGAAGTTTTCTTTGCTTATTATGGTTATAGCATCCGGCTTTTTCATATCCGAACCGAGCTTTGCAAATATCTTATTGAAGCTGACACCAACGGAAACCGTCAGTCCCAGCTCGTACTTAATACACTCTTTAATTTGATATGCAATGTCGTAGCCGTTTCCGAAAAGGTGTGTGCTTCCGGTTACATCAAGCCAACATTCATCGAGTCCGAAAGGCTCAATCAAATCCGTATATCTTCGGTAGATTTCTCTTGCATATTCTGAATAGGCTTTGTATTTGTCATAATGAGGCGGAACAATAATAAGGTCCTTGCATTTTTGCTGCGCCTGCCACAACGCCTCACCGGTCTTGATTCCGAATTTCTTTGCTTCCTCCGATTTTGCAAGAATAATGCCGTGCCTGTTTTCAACCGAGCCACCAACCGCCACAGGCTTTCCCTTAAGCTCCGGGTTAAGCATACACTCTACAGAAGCATAAAAGCCGTTCATATCCGAATGCAAAATCACTCGTTCTTTCATCGGCTCTCATCCTTTCTATGCAGGTATTTGTGTCGCTTCCGTAGCGTGTTCGGTAAGCCATTTTTTGAGATGCTCAATCGTTGCTTCAACATCTTCACCAATTGCTCTGTATTTATCCGGAGCTTTCAGCCGATCTTGAAGGCACTCATACTGCCATTTATAGTCTGACATAAATGGTATGTTAACAATCGGTAGTGCCGTTTTTCTCGTTGCAACATTCTTGTTTGCTTCTTTATCCATAGCGTTAAGCTCCTCCCTCCCAGAAGTGAAGTTGTGAATTTTATTCAATCAAACATTTGTTCTTATCAATAATATATCGCACATTTGTTCTTTTGTCAATCTACAAAAACATAAAATGTTGCACCAAAATTTGTTTCCGTTTTTGTATGCTTTCAAAATTTGGTAGGGAACAGAGGAGGAAATTCACAATATGTATGAAAAAACTCCCAAGTTCACACTCGGGAGTTAAAACTTATTTTTTCTTTTTTGTTGGCAACTTATCAAGTTCTCCACCGAGTTGCTCGAGTCTCTTGATTATTTTTGACAGTTTCTCGGCTTGTTTTTGTGCATCAGCATTTTAGCTTTAATTTTGTCTGTATAGAATTTATGTAATTCTGAACCTTGCTTAATTCAAGTTTAACAACCCTGTAAAGAAATCAATTCTTTCTCGCTCTGATAATCTGCAATAGCAATAATCAAGCATCTTGGTTTTAATTTCAGATATACTCTTTCTTCCAAGGTTGCGTATACAAGGTAAAGCATTCTGCTGCAATGCCTCAAGCAAATCTCCAATTGTAAAAATACCGCTCCGGCGTAATCCGTTATAAGCTCGTACTGAAAGCGAAAGTTCTAAAAGGTCTGCATTGATAGTATCTTTTCCCACGGGGATTGAAACATTAATAGTACTCCCAAAAACTGCATGTATTGTTTCTATAATGCCACGCTGGTTTGCAATCTTGCAAAGTTCTACCGCATCGAATTTTTCTGTTTTCATTTAAAAATCCTCCAAAAATTTTTATAAAATTATATCATGATTATTTTTTTGCGTGAAAATTTTCGATTTTTGGCATTTTTCTTGCCAAAAAACCAGAATTTTTACGCAGATTTTTGTTTGTGATATAATTTTTGCATCAATTTTCACGGAGGTTATTATGAAACTATTTATCACCAATCGAGCAAGAGTAGAAAGAATGGGGCAAGAAGGCTTTTTAGAGAAAGTTGCTTTGATAAGCATAACTGATTATGGTGATGTACCTTTGAACTTGGAAAATAAGCCAAGATTTCTATTACAACTTTCTTTTGATGATGTTCCATTGGGCAAAGCGATCGAAGCGGAATACGGGAGAAAACTAACAGACGAAGAGATTGTTAATGCAGAAAAAGAACTTCATGCTTTATCTGATGAACAAGCAAAAATGATTGTTGATTTCTACAATGAAGTTTACGGAAGAGCGGTTGTGTTAATTTGCCAATGTGAACACGGTGAATCACGGAGTGCAGCAATTGTTGCTGCAATTATGGAACATTACTATAAGAAAGGAGTCCAGATTTTTGCGGATGAACGATACTGTCCCAACAAATCAATTTACAAAAAAATGCTGTATTTTTTCTCGCATCAAACCTAATCACAATCGATCATTGATTATTGATAAATGTTTATGACTGTGATAAAATTGTTTCATAACAGGTATAAACATTGGAAAGGAGTATTGCGTTGCCACTACAAATAATTCGACAAGATATTACAAAAATGCAAGTTGACGCTATTGTCAACCCTTCCAACAGGCATCTTTACCCCGGTGGAGGTGCTGACTTATCAATACACGAAGCTGCCGGACCCGAACTACTGGAAGCATGTAACGCTCTTGGCGGTTGTGAAGTTGGTAAGGCAAAAATCACCCCCGGTTTCAATCTTCCTTGTAAATATGTTATTCATACGGCAGGACCGAACTGGTACAGAGTGGATAACCCAATAGCTTTACTCGCATCATGCTACACAGAATGTTTAAACCTTGCTACAAAATATAAATGCGAATCGGTAGCTTTCCCTTTAATCGCGTCGGGTGCTTATGGTTGTCCTAAAGAACAAGTATTAAAAATAGCAACCAAAGTTATAAGCGATTTCTTGTTTGAAAATGAAATGACAGTTTACATTGTAATTTTCGATAAGAAATCGTATGAAATAAGCGAGCGAATCTTCTGCGATGTCAAATGCTATATCGATGATAATTATGTCGAGGAACACGCAGAAAGAGAAATTGTTGAGGGTGTATTTGATAATTATTATCCTACATCATTATCAAGAGATGAACTGCGTAGACGCAGAGAAATTGCTATTGCCGAACGCAACTTCAAGAAAAAAGAAATCGAAACAGAAGATTTCATAGAATCAGAACTATGTTGTGATTGCGCCCCTATAATCAGTCTTGATGAAATGCTCAATAATATGGACAAGGGTTTTGCAGATACTTTGTTTTACTACATCGACCAAAAAGGGCTAACGGATGTCGAGTGCTACAAACGCTCAAATGTAGATAAAAAGACTTTTTCAAAAATCAAATGCAACAAAGATTATAAGCCAAGCAAAAAAACAGCAGTTTCCTTTGCTATTGGACTTGACTTAAATCTTGAAGAAACAAACCATTTGTTGAAAACAGCTGGGTTCAGTCTTTCTAAAGCAACTATGTTTGACGTAATAATTGAGTATTTCGTTTCAACAGGCAATTACAATAATATTTTCGATGTAAATGAAGTGTTATATAAATTCGATCAAGTTACCCTTGGAGTATAAAAGTCTCTTTTCAAGCGACCAATTGAATAAAGCGAATCGCTATAATGTGGTTGTAAGGTTGAAAAACCGAACAACCACATTTTTATTTTGGAGGAATTTGTTATGAAAAACAACATCACAGAACTCGTGTTCATTCTTGACAAAAGCGGTTCTATGGCAGGACTCGAGAGCGACACAATCGGTGGCTTTAACGCTATGATTGAAAAGCAGAAAAAACAGGACGGTAAATGCTATGTTTCAACCGTTCTTTTCAGCAACGAAAGTGAAGTGCTTCACGATAGAGTCGAACTTTCTGAAATCAACCCCATGACAGAGCGAGACTATGCCGTTGGTGGTTGCACAGCACTTATTGATGCTATTGGTGGAGCGATTCACCACATCGGCAATGTGCATAAGTATGCCCGCCCTGAAGACGTCCCTGAAAACACAATGTTTATCATCACAACCGATGGCATGGAGAACGCAAGTCATCGTTATACAAGCGATAAGGTCAAGGCTATGATTGAACGCCAGAAGAAACGCTATGGTTGGGAATTCCTTTTTATCGGTGCAAATATTGATGCAGTAGAAACTGCTGCGAGATATGGTATTGGTGCTGACAGAGCCGTAAATTACAATGCTGATAAAGAAGGAACAAGCATTGTTTATGATTCTATTGCAAAAGCGGTTTGCAATGTTCGTGCAAGTGTGCCGTTAAACGAAGATTGGAGTGACGAAATCAATCAAGATTATATTCGCAGAGGCGAAAAATGGTGAGTAATCAGTAAAAAAGGGCAAATTCCGCCCTTTGCAGTCCGTTTTTTGGGACAGGTGCTCGTGATATAATATGGTATAATTTAGTAGCCACCAAAGAAAAGAGGGCTTTATCAATGCCGGATTTAAATGATTTTTATATTTTTGAAAGCATTACAAATAATTCTGATACAACAGACGGAGACACTTCCGGGTGCTTTTCTCCTATTGTAATTATCATAGCAATAATTCTTCTTGTTGCTTATTTTATAGGCAACACATAAAACGGAGGTATAATTATGGCAAACAAAGGCAGAAGCGAAAAAAACATTTTCGGCGGTGGCTACACCCACTACGACAGTAACGGAAAAAAGGTCGGACGCAGCGAACCTAACATATTTGGTGGTGGGTACACCAATTATGATGCCCACGGCAAAAAAGTTGGACGAACCGAACATAATATTTTCGGTGGTGGGTACACCACCTATGATAACAAAGGAAACAAGGTAGGCAGAAGCGAACCACAGATATTCGGAGTTGGATATACAAACTACGATAAAAACGGTAAAAAAATAAGCAACAGCGATCCGCAACTTTTCGGAACAGGATATAACCATAACGATGGAGGTTGTTACGTTGCAACCTGTGTTTATGGTTCATACGATTGTCCGGAAGTCTGGACGCTGCGCCGTTATCGTGACAATACTCTCGCGAAATCCTTGTTAGGCAGAGCTTTTATCAAAACATATTATGCTGTAAGCCCAACAATTGTTAAAATCTTCGGAAACACGAACTGGTTCAAGGTTTTGTGGAGAAAACCGCTCGATAAAATGGTTTCCGGATTGCTCAAGAAAGGTGTTGAAAATACACCATATGATGATGTAAAATATTGAATATAAGGAAGAATTGAAAGGAGAAGGAAAATGGCAAGAGGAATAAGTTTAGAGGATTTAAAAGATATAATTGTAGAAGAAGAAATTGAACTCCCGGAAATAGCGGATAAATCAGCATACAGAAAATACTCAAAGGGTATTGCATTGACAGTAGGTTTTTTGCTCGGTGTAAGTGAAGAAGCAATGATGAAACGTCTCGAATTTCCTGATGAATTTTTACCTATAAAAGAAACACTCATAAAAGACGACGATGCTGTTGCAATCAGACACCTTAACAATATTCGTTCAAACCTTATTTTACACTTTAAAGATGTTAGCAGAAACTTAAGAAATTTGAATTCAACCTTTGTACCTCTGTATGAAATGGAATGGTTCAAAGAAGATTTCAAAGTTTTAAATAAACTTTCAATTTACATAATTACAGGAAAACCCGATATAAACGAATACCTCAAAAGAATCAATAGTGAAATAATAAAAAGAATCGACAAAATGGAAAGATATTTCCCAGAATGGGTACGATTTAAACACATAAGAACAATGTTCACAATGCCCGGAAATATCGAAGAAGAGTCAAAAAAATTCCAGTTGAATCGAAGTTTATATCCGTTCCAAAGATACTTTTATTGGCGAGACCCTGTTGATTCCGGATATATACTTTCAACCGACCGCGATTTGCTTTCGATTATTTATCGCAATGGTCATGAAACTTTCACCGATACCGACAGAGTTTGCGATGCAAGCGACAATGTAAAAAACAACATAAACGAATTTATAAATGCTGCATCAAAAATACAAGTTTTTATTGATGGTGAAAACGCAGATCCGTACAGATTTGCATCCGCTATCGACAGTCTCAAAGAACATGAAATAGAAAAAATCAATAAAATAGTAATTTATTACGATAGCGAGCACACAACAAAAGCATGGACAATGCTCAAACATTTCACATTCGGTATTGAAGTGGAAGCTATACCGGTTGAACGCATTATGGAAAACAAATCTCTCGTTGACCATCGTCTTGTAATGGGTGTATCAAAAGCAATATACAAAGACGAGGTAGATTCGATAATACTTGTTTCCAGCGACTCCGATTTCTGGTCTGTAATTGATGCATCAGAAGAAGCAAAATATCTTGTCATGGTAGAAAGCGAAAAATGCGGACATGAATTCAAAAATCTGCTTCGTGACAAAGATGTTTTTTATTGCTATCTCGACAAATTTATGACACCGAGCGAGGATAAATTTTTCGACCTCGTATTTAAGCATGAACTTGAAAAAGAATTAAAAGCTCGATTCCATCTCGGCAACGCACATGAACTTCTTACATCGGTTTTGACCTCTTGCAGAGCTACTGTTTCTAAAGCGGAATCAGATATGCTGTTTGACAAATATATAAAAACACTCGTTCTTAAAATAAACGCAGATGGCGATTTTGTTTTGGAATCTGCAAATTAAAATGTTTTACGAAAGCAGCTGATAAATAGTGAAAAAAGGTAACGCAAGCGGAATAGGCACAGCGACACATCCTGAAAAGCATTATGAAGTATTTTTTAACCCCGATTCAGCAAAAAAATCAAGGTATAAATGTATTCATTATGAGCTTGAAACAAAAGACTGCAAAAAATTGAGGATAGGCTGCGTAGGTCCCTCAAATGATATGTGCCGGTTTTATTGTGAAAGCATCAAACCCGCCGAACCCAATAAAGCAGAAAAAACCGCAAAACCCCTTGTTGCTGATTTCGATGGTATAAAAGAAATTCCTATGAATGAAATCGTTGTTACCGGAAAACATTTTGTAAAGCCTTCTCCGGAAAAGGTAAAGGCACTCGTAGCACACTACCTTAATTATGGCAAACTGGACAAGCCTATTATTGTTACCTGTAAAAACGGCAAATATCACTTGGAAGATAAGTATCTTCGATATTATGTTGCAAAAGAATTGAAGTTAAAAGCGATACCGGCTGTAACCATTGAAACGAGTAAGGCGTTAAAAAAGCTGCAAAATCCCGGACAAAAAGTAACACACAAACAGTTCGGTGCCGGTCGAGTTGTAAACACAACGATAAATTTTGTTGAGATTAAATTCAATGCTACCGGCAAAGTTATAAAATTTGATATTAACACTTGTTTGAAAAACAACAGTTTTTTCTCTTTTGACTAATGTGTGCGATAGGAGCAATTATGACTAACAAAGAAAAAATAGAACTACTGAAAGTGCTGCCACCGCAGCAATGTTGCTTGTCAGATTATTATCAAGATTTGCTTGATAAACTCGGAGGCATAAAAAGAAACTATGCCGATTATATGACTACCGAGCCTCTTAATTGCGATGCCGAACTGAAACGCACCGAAACTGCAAACTTTGATTTATGTTGTGCCTTTCTTACTTTGCTTCTGCGAGAGGACAATTTTGCTGAATATGGTTGCTTTGACAATCGTTATAGCAATGGTGATGTTCAGAAAATCATTAACCGAATGATTGTAGTTTTGGAAGACCATGAACAGGAAATAAAACGCAGATTGCAAAGTAGAGCGGCAGAGTTTTTGATGTTTATTAATGACTAAATCACTTATAGCAAATATTATTTATTAATTACTATATACAAATGCTACAATCCGTGATATAATTTTCAAAAAACATAAGGAGTATGAATATGATATTTACGTATGACTATTTTATCGATAAGTTAAATCATAAAATCAAGAGCGATGATTCTTTTGTTTATGAATTATTAGTGACTGTTGTTAAAAACCCAAATAGATATACTGGCATTTTTAGATTAAGTAACGCAAAAACGAAACTTATTCAAAATGTAACTCAAAGCCGAGAAATTAAATTTGGAGATTTCATGGAAGATATTGTTACAGAATACATATCAAAAATGGGATATCGCAATTTGGATAAAAGTATCGGACACGACGAAGAAGGTAACGCTCTCAGTGCAGACCAAGTATTTATGAAAGGAGATACTGTATATCTCATAGAACAAAAAATCCGCGACGACCACGATAGCACTAAAAAGAGAGGGCAGTTTCAAAATTTCAAAAAGAAATACTCTCTGTTAAAGAAGCAATACCCTAACTATAAAATTAATGCAACTATGTGGTTTATTGATGATAGTTTAGTTAAAAACAAAAACTACTATAGTTCAGAAGCTGCACAGGAAATCGCACCTAATATTTCTCTAAATATTTATTATGGTGGGACTTTGTTTGAAAACCTATTTAATCGTGAGGATGTATGGGACGAAATTTGCTCTTATCTGTTAAGAAACAAGCAAGAGCGAAGTAATGAGTTGTTAAATATTCCGGATTTTGATACGAGTCCAGAAATTTTAATTGCTTTAAGACGACTTAAAACTAATGAACCAGCACTTTTCAGAAAGCTTAAATCTTCGACACCAACTTATGTTCAATTAAGAAAAGAGCTGTTCCCTACAGAAACTAATTTGAAAAAAGTATAAAATATAATAATGGGGCCTATAACGCTATAGGCCCCATTATTTATTGTTGTTTTGCAAGTCTATACTCTTCTCGGATGTCAGAAATAGAAGTCAACTTACCATTTCTTAATACATACCAATAGTCAAAACCATTTAAACGGTTTGCTTTTACTCCACGTGCGGTTGCTGCACAAGAATGCATATCCACTTCATTCCCATTATAGAATAACTTTCCGTTAGAACACAATGTAGCGATAGGTTCACTATTTCTAAAATAGAAACTTTCACCTTCAAAAAAGAAACCCGCTATTATCATCTCTTCCATAGTAACTTTCAACGGCTTTTCATCATATTGTGCCAATGCTATTGGTGTTTCCGTATATACAACTTCACTTAAACGTTTTTCACCGTATTTGCAATATTTTTTATCTTGTTCAATCATAATGTAATTTCTTCCAAGCTTTTTCGCAGCTACGCCAGTAGTCATAGTGCCACCAAAGGGGTCTAATACTATATCTCCCTTCGAAGAAGAAATTGCAACGATTCTTTCTAACATTTCCAATGGCTTTTGAGTGCTATGGAGTTTGTTTCCTTCGTCGTCTTTTAATCTTTCTGTTCCAGAACAAACCGAAAAACGCCAAACAGAACCCATTTGCTTTCTCGTGCCGTTGCTATATGCTTTTTCTTCGACTGAATCAACATTTAATTCTTTGGCTGTTTTATAGTTAAATGTGTATTTTGATGTTTTGCTTTTTGTTGCCCATATTAATGTTTCATGGCTATTATTTAATCGTGTACCCATAAAATTGGGGGTAGGATTTTTCTTATGCCATATAACATCGTTTATTAACCAAAATCCAACATTTTGCATTATACTTCCTATTGTATAAATGCATTGCATTCCACCGATAACCCAAATCGAACCATTGGGTTTCAATATTCTGTGGCAAGCTCTCAACCAATCTTCGGTAAATTTCTCATAAGATTCAAGAGAATCGAATTTATCCCAATCATCGTCACAGCCATCAAAATCTGTTCCCTCTACTCTTTTTAGCACTCCTTCTGTACGCATCCAATACGGAGGGTCAGCAAAAATCAAATCAACACTATTGGCGGGCATTCTATTCATTTCAACAATAGAATCCCCATTTATAACACAATTAATCATAACTAAACTCCTTGCTATATATTGTGGTTTTTATGGATTTTACCACAAAAAGACTTATTTATCAACTAAAATATTATTCTCCGATATGATTCAAAGCGTTTTTAAGAAGATCGAATTTTTCAATCATCCAACTAAAAATACGACTATGTTCGGAGGTGTCAAAATAGTCTGCTTCGGTTTTATAAAGTATTCGTTTTGCTACACTATTTTCACGACTGGTATGCCATTCCAACTTATCTCCGAACGCAAGTTCAAGAGCTTCTTTTTTTCCCAGAAGCCTTTCAAATGCTTCTCCTGAATATGTATAAATTAACAATGTAACATATTTGCTATAAGTTATTGTAAATTGTATAATAAAATCAGTTGCACCAACTGGAACATCATACCAATTTTGCGCCAATCCTTTTCTTGCGGATATGTCTTCATGCCTACCTTTAGAATCACAATAAGAGGTGAATTTTGCCCAAAAATCTTGTTGCATTGTTTCCAACGTTTGATTTTCTGAATTTGTTTCTGATACAAAATCATCTGGGTTTAATTCAGCAGGTATTTCTCTGCCGTCATTCACAAAGGAAATAAATGTGAGAATTTCTTTTGTTTCTGCAGAAATATTAACATTCCAACGAACTTGCATGAAATCGAGCAACTTTATTGTTCTCTCATATATTTCGGTGGCATCCCATTTGATTTTTTGAGCTACTTCAATTTCAGAATGCGAACCATTTTCATATCCACATCGTTCACTATTTTGTGGGTGTTTCTTTTCATCAAACCCGTAGTTCTGCAGAGAAGAATTTATGCTTTGCCTCAAAGGCAGAAGATTTCCAAGGGTACCGGACAAGCACTTTATTTCCGTTTCATTAAATTGTCTAAATTGATTTTTCCAATAGAAACGCGTAGGAGTTTGAGGAAGAATATGCTCGACGGACACTTTATCTTTTTCTGTTTTTGCAAAAAGCTCCCACGTTATTTTGGTAATACCGTATTTTTCCGCTAACGAATATTCATACTCATACAAGAAATATTTTAATGCTGTCCAATCATAGTATCCATTACCGCTATCAAAACGCTTTTTTATTCTGGATGTAAAACTCTGTAAAGCAAAATCAGTATCGGAATTAGCATAATCGTTCAATGCACTTGTTATTGCACTGAGGCTTATATCCTCAAAGTATACACTGCGGGCATAGCGATAATGCTCACTACTTTTATATGATGTATTAAATGAGCCTAATTTGAAGCTAATAAAAGAAAAGCGTTCTACCGCTCTAAAAAACGCAATTCGATTATCAAGGGATATCTTTGCCGCTTTGCTTATCACTACAGCGACAAGTGGTCTGAAATAACCCATACCAATACGATTAAGTCTATCAATCCACAGTTTCTCTTCTTCAGACAAGTTTGCACTTTCATACGGAAAATATGTATCGTACCAATATTTAGCCAAATCTTTTATGCTCTTGATATAATTACTAATTTCAACAGGGTGTAAAACACCATCGAACGCATCATCAGCAAGAATTTCAGCGAATTCAAATTCTTCTGCGGCTTCGTCAACAATACCATCATCAATTTCTTCAAAACCGTTTTTGAGACCGTAAACCGCATTTGCCGTAAACATCTTGTTTAAAAGGAATTTTATATAGTCATCGCCTTTATTGCGTGAATATGTAAAATAAATTATCCAATGATTTTTTAAGTATTCATCATCGTTAAGCGGTCGCTTTTTGTTTCGTCCTAACTGATAGTAGATTTCTCGCCAAGCATCGTTAATATCTTGACGCATTTGATTTTTTGCGTGCTTATTTAAAACATCTTCGGAAAAGATTGTAGTAAGATAAATTAATCTGTTTTTTAAGATCTCCAAATTAGAAAGGGATTTACCTCTATTGTTCATTGTTTCAAAAGCGATAAACACATCGAAATCATCATCTATATCATGAATATTAAACTGTAATTTATTTACCAATTTCCCATATAAAATCTCAAGTGCTCTTGTGCCACCGCTCTCATATAACTCGTTTACCTTTTCGGTAAAAAAATCTTTTGCCTGTTCAAGATTTAATGTGTAGAAAGTTTCTTGAAGTGTACTCGCAGCATCCTCGCCCAAAATCGCATAACGCAAAAACATAAAACTCGGATTATCTTTTTCGTACCCAAATTTATATGCTTTGAGAACCTTTAAAGGTTTTTGATACTCTACAATATATCTTGTTTTAATTTCTTCAAGACTGCTATTATTTAAGTATTCAATACCCTCAACCGCAGCTTTGCTTATTATCGTATTCAAAAGAATAATAAATGTAGTAAGGCGTTGCTGCCCATCAACAATATGATAAGCTTCATAATCATCTTGCTCGATAAGCCATTTTTCTTCTTCCCAGCTTTGACACTCGCTATTTTTCAGCTTTTTCAATGAAAGCATACCGGTATAGTGGTAGCGATCTTCTGAAAGATTTTTTAAGTCTTCCCAGAAATCTATTAATTGGGGCAATTGCCACGCATAACCACGCTGGTAATCCGGGATACGAAATATTCTTTTGTCAAAAAGTTTAGATAATGAAATAAGATTGTTCATAAAAATACCAACCTAATTTTATTTTACATATTTAAGATTATATCACACAAATCATAAAAAACAACCTATTAAATTTCAAACAGCAACCCATATTTCTGGATTGCTGTTATCATTTTATGGATGGCAATTTCCGCAGGGTGAATATCCTGCAGCAATAGCTTCATCTCTTGTTCCATAGAACTCCTTTTTATTTTCTTCTTTCATCTTTCCGACAGAAGAACAGTCGGGGTAATGGAACTTCATACTGCTGGGGTTGATATTCAATATATAAGTAACATTAGATGAAATCGGTTTTTGTGTAGCGGCAACAGTAGGTTTTTGCGTAGTTGTCGGTTTCTTTGTCGTTTGCTCCATAGGAGGTCCCGAACTGCTGCCGTCAGCATAATTTATGGTTATACCCGGCTGGGCATTGTAACAATAAACATTGAAACAAATACCATCACCATTATCCTCAACGGAATACGCTTCCATCTGAACACCGCTTGCAAGGAGATTATCGCCTTTGAAAATAGGTGTTACACGATAAAGAACGTGGTTTCCGGTTTCCTTGATGTAGTCGGCAACCATATTCTCAAAGGGAAGCATACCTTCAACATTCATATATCGTGTTCCTGTTATGAGGTTTTTCTCGTTTGCGTTTTCACCGGTTAACTGCCATCCGATAAGGTGGCAGCGATTATAAAGATAGTTACCATCGATACCTGCATATTTTACGGTATGCCAACCCGAAGGTTTAACCGAGCCAATGTTACCACGCTCACCCGTAGGCATAAGGTCTTTGCCGATACAAGCATAGGCAACTCCGCAGCGACCCTTACTATCAAGAGACGCATATCTCTCAAAAGAAGATGTCGTTTTGTCTGCATTCGAGAAGCCGGGTTGATTATTATTTACTGTAACATACGGCTTATTTGAAAAAGCAGGAATCTTACTCAAGTCAACCTTTGCGTTTGTTGTAATTGCCGTATTGGTTGTGGTTTGCTTTGTAGTGCTTTGCTGTGTCGTTTTTTCGGTCGTTGAGGGCTTTGTAGTGTTGGATGTCGCTGAAGTTGTTGCTGTGCTTGTAACGACTGTTTCAGCGTTATTTTCGCTGTTTATAAGCGTTACGGATTCCTCTGGTACAATATCTATGTCGTTTTGCGTTGAGTTCTCTAATGCGGTTGTGAATTCATCAATTAAAGCTTGTGTTACCGCTTCGGTTGTTGTAGTAAATGCATCTGTGTTCTTTGCAACATCAACTATGGCGGAAATAAAAATTCCACCGAAGAACAAAACCACAAGAGCTATCATCGCAGCAAAATATGTAACAAAGAATTTTTTAATTTTGCCCATGCTTTTGTATTTGGCAAAAGCTCTCTTCAATTTTTCAAGCATTTCTTACATAAACCTCCTCGGTAATTTTTTCGTGTGAGCTTCCCTCAAAATCCTTTGATTCAACCAGAGTCCAATTCCTCAAATCAATATCAAAAGTCAAATCAAACGGATATGCTCTGTTCCATTTGTAGAGAATTATCATTTCAACTGAAACTTCAATTTCAGAAACCGATAAATCTTCAACAAAGCAAAACTCACCTTGGATTGCTTCGCTAATAAAATCATCAGAAATATTTATGTGCGGAGCATCGTTTTCTGTGAACTGCTTGGCAGAATAGTGGTTCATCCACAATTTTGATTTTGATGAAAACTGCACTATTCTTTCTCTCAAGACACGGTCTTGACTCTGTCTTCGACCACCGAACAGCATACCCATTCGGTCATCGACACAAGAAATAAGAATCATAAAAAATCACCTCAAGAAAAGAATAACAAAAACAAAGTACAATATTCAGTACATTAAGTCAAATTCAAGCTGCAACCAAACAAAAATATCATTACAATTGTAACATACATGCATTACAAAATACAAGTCCGTTGCTTACACCAGACAAGTACAAAACCTTTAAAATGAGTAGTAAAATATACTCAAGGGAGGTGTGGACTTGTGGATACCAATTTAAAGTTAGAAAAACTACTTGAAGAAAAAGGCTGGACAAAATACAGACTTGCTAAAGAAAGTGGATTAAGCGAATCCACCATTATTAATATGTTTGCAAGAAACACCGTTCCGACAATTGCATCACTTGAAGTAATATGCAAAGCATTTAGAATTACAATGTCACAATTCTTTGCAGACGATGAAATGATAGAACTCTCACCCGAGCTGAATGAGCTTTTCCAGCAATGGTCTTTACTTTCTGACGAACAGAAAGAAGCAGTAATGAAAATAATAAAAACAATGAATAATAGCCAAACATAACGAAAGGGACCGCACACGGATGCAGTCCCTTTTTTATGCAAATTTCAATACATTAATCATCAAAAAAGCAAATCATACGATATGCGAAAACAAAAAGCAAATCATACGATATGAAAAAATAAAAAGCAAATCATACGATTACCATTTTATCAATAGCAAAAACCAAAATAAAAAAAGGCTTCTTATCACTATTCTAAGCCGCCCACAAACATAAGTTTGAGAAAAGCAAAAGTGGTAAGAAGCCTTATATATCAACGGTTTCAAGCAAAAAAAGAGAAAGACTTTTTTGTATCAAAATAGTCTTTCTCTTATGGTGCGGATAACAGGACTTGAACCTGCACGAACTTGCGCCCATTAGAACCTGAATCTAACGCGTCTGCCAATTCCGCCATATCCGCATATATCTCCCCTGATTTTTACACGGCGGGGCACCGAGGCGGAGCACACAGCTTTTTCCGCTTACAAAAAGAGGATTCCTTGCGGAATCCTCTCTGGTGCGAGAGACGGGACTTGAACCCGTACGGGATTACCACACGCCCCTCAAACGTGCGCGTCTGCCGATTCCGCCACTCTCGCATATCTTGTTCGCTCGGAACGTTGCCTATTATAGCAAACCCGTCGGCAGTTGTCAATACCTTTTTTGAAAATTTTTTAATTATTTTTCAAAAACTTTTATTATTACTTTTCGGAATTATTCTGCGGCATTCAAGGCGGTATTCACGGCTATTTCTCTGAACACCGGCGCACAGCTCACGGCACCCTCTCCCCCGTCTTCTATGAGAACGGCAACCGCATACTTCGGCTCATTCGCAGGAAACCAGCCGGCAAACCATGCGTTATATATTTCTTCGCCGTTTTCCGTTTTTCCCGTCTGCGCCGTTGCGGTCTTGCCTGCCGCAGTAACGTAATCATTCTGCACACGTCTGCCGCTGCCTTCGGTAACAACAGCTTTCAGACATTCGCAAAGAACCTGTGCCGTATGGGAGGATATTATCTGTATGCGCTCGCCGTAATCTTTTCTGCGTGTAAAGTTGCCTTCTGCATCAACCTCCCCTTCGGTAAGACAGGGCTTGCAGTATATTCCGCCCCTTGCGATTGCCGCAAACGCCGCACAAAGCTGAACGGGGGTTGCGGTAAGACTGCCCTGACCGAAAGAAAGATTTGCAACCGCCGCCTTTGAATCAAGCTCATCTGCGGCAGGCAGGACTCCCGAATCGGATTTTATTCCGTCTGCAAGAATAATTTCTCTGCCAAAGCCGAATTTTTCCGCAGTTGAAACAATGTTACTGCCGCCCGTTTTATTTGCAAGGGCAATAAAATACGTATTGCAGGAATCCGCTATTGCGCCCCGCATATCAAGCAGACCGTGGCCGTCTTTCTTATGGCAGTTAAAGGTAACTCCGTTGAGAGTAACACTGCCCGTACAGCAGTATTGAAAATTTTCAATTCCCTTTTCCGTTGCCGCCGCAGCAACAACAGGCTTGAACACCGAGCCTACGCTGAAGGGCAGAAGGGCACGGTTGATGAGAGGAGAATTCTCATCGTTGAGGCTTGCGGAAATATTATTTTGGTCAAAAGCGGGTCTTGACACGCATGCACGGATACCGCCGCTTTCAATATCAATCACAACCGCCGCACCCCTTACGCATCCCGAAGCATCAAGGGCAGTCTCCGCAATTTTCTGTATATCCTTATCTATGGTAAGCACCACACCGTTTTTCGGTATTCCGTTGCCTTCAACACGGATTTCGCTTCCCATAAGCGCCCTGCCCCGTGCATTGCTCTCAAAACGCACAGTAACACGGGAAAGCTTCTCACCCAGCAGGCTGTTATAAGCCTTTTCGATTCCGCTTACTCCCCTGCCTTCACCGTCAAGGTAGCCGATAATATGGCAGGCAAGGGAATCCGAATACCTTTCGGGCACGGAAATCTCTTTGATATCATCATTTTCCGCAACGTGGGAATCAATCCGCACGGCAACGCACTTTCCCTCCGCCATACGCTCGGTCAGTGAATCGAAAACATCGGGCATAACCTTGCCTTTAAGCTGACCCAGTGCATAGCCCGAGGGCTTTGCGGCGGCATAAAGACTTGTTCCGCCGTTGGTGAGAGGCTGCATATTGCAATCGTAAACCGTTCCTCTCAGCGTTGCAAGGTCAACCGTCATTGATGAAAAGGAATTTGCCGCCTGCCGTGGCTCAGAAACAAGCTCTGCCATACGCAAGCCCGTAACCGAAAACAGCGTTATAAGCGCAAGCATAACTGCCACGGCACGTTTTTTCATAAAAAAATCACTCCCCGTAATATTTTGACACAAGGAGTAAAGAATTATTATTCGGTTAATAATTTGTTTCGCAGGGTGTGATACCCTCATCACGCCGTCAGAATCTACGGCTTTGCGGCGGCTTGTGAGCAAGCCGCCCTACAACGAAATAAGGACAGCCGCAAGGGCTGTCCTTAAACTCACTGTTTATACATTAAATCTGAAAAGAACTACGTCGCCGTCTTTCATAACGTATTCCTTGCCCTCACTGCGGACAAGTCCCTTTTCTTTTGCGGCGGCGATTGAACCAAGCTCAATAAGGTCTTCGTAAGCAATAACCTCTGCTCTGATGAAGCCGCGTTCGAAATCGCTGTGAATCTTGCCTGCCGCCTGGGGTGCCTTCGTGCCCTTGGTGATAGTCCAGGCTCTTACCTCGGGCTGACCTGCGGTAAGATATGAAATAAGACCGAGAAGCGCATAGCTCTTTTTAACGAGAAGGTCAAGGCCGCCCGATTCAACGCCAAGCTCTTCAAGGAACATTTCTTTTTCATCCTTTTCAAGAGAAGCAATCTGTGCTTCAAGCTCGGCGCAGATGGGAAGCACCTCACTGCCCTCTGCTTCGGCAATGGTGCACACCTTCTTGTAATGTGCGTTATTTTCAAGACCGCCGGCAAAATCGCTTTCGCTCATATTGCAGGCATAGATAACGGGCTTTGCGGTAAGAAGTGCAATTTCGGAAAGCCAGGCTTTTTCGTTTTCGTCACATTCCAGATTCCTTGCAGGAACGTTATCCTCAAGGCTCTGCTGAAGTCTTTTAAGGAATTCAAGCTCCGAAGCAAGGGTTTTATCACCCTTGAGTGCCTTTGTGACACGGTCAATTCTGCGCTCAACCATTTCAATATCTGAAAGAATAAGCTCAAGATTGATGGTTTCAATATCTCTTTCGGGGTCGATTGTTGCGTCAACGTGAACGATATCGTCATCCTCAAAGCAGCGTACAACGTGAATAACCGCATCAACCTCACGGATATGTGAAAGGAATTTGTTACCCAGACCCTCGCCCTTTGAAGCGCCTCTTACAAGACCTGCAATATCAACGAACTCAATGAATGCGGGAGTTATTTTAACGGGATTGTAAAGCTCTGCAAGCTTATCAAGCCTTTCATCGGGAACGTTTACAACGCCTACGTTGGGCTCGATTGTGCAGAAAGCGTAGTTTGCAGACTGAGCGCCCGCATTTGTTATTGCATTGAAAAGCGTACTCTTGCCTACGTTGGGAAGACCGACTATACCCAGTTTCATATATCTTCATTCTCCTTCGGAATTTATTCATTCAACTTGCGATTATATCACATAATCGGTATTTCCACAAGAGATTAAATGAATTTTTTAGCAAGAAAAAGGACAGCCGTCAGGCTGCCCTTGATAAGCGCAGTCAGCATCAGAAGCTGAAACCGAAAATCTTTGACAGAAGATTTCTGAAAAAGCCGAGAAGGCTGAATGCTTCGGCTCTGCGTTTTTCAATTATTATGTAGATTTTACGGAAAGTGTATGGTATAATAATGCTCGTAGGGAGTGAGGTTATGAAAAAGAAAAGCATTATAAGCTGTGCAGTTACAACCGTATTTCTCGGTCTGCTCATTTATGCGGCATATTCTCTCTGGTACATATTCTACGGTAAGGACAGTGCCTGGGACGTTCATTTATACACCGTGCTTTCGGGCTCGGCGCTGGGTTGGTTTTTGGCTGTTTTCATCAATTCCTTGCTGAAAAAATCAAGTTGGATTGCAGGGATAATTGCTTTTATTGCAGGCAACGGTCTTTTTCAGGGGCTTATATGGGGCTTCAACGAAAAAATCAACTATACGGGCAACGACAGCGGAATAGCCGTTGCAAAAAGCTTCACCGTTGTTTTCGCACTTTCCGCAATTTTACTTTTTGCCGCTTTCATACTGAACGCAAAAAAAGGTTGCAAGGTGCTTAATATCATTTTTGCGGTTGTTTACTTTACTGTTTCCTGCGCAGGTTTATATACATTCAACCGTGACAGTCTTTATGCTCTCGAATATAAAAAAGCCATTCGCTTTGACAGCATAACCGCCGAAGAAATAAATGTTACCGACAAAGAAAAAACTCTCTGCAAGGACTGGCTTGAAGGCAATCTTTCATATAAGAGCGAAAGCCTCCCCTTCACCTTCAGCATTGACGGTGAAAAGTTCAACCCCGATGAATGGGAAATCCACGCAACGGAATCACCTGAATTCGGTGCTGTATACAGAGGCGGTCAGACGGAATACAGCATATGGTCAAATGCAGAAAAAGGGCTTGAAATCAAGGTTGAAGCAACTGTTTTTGAAGAAAACGCAACCTGCCAGTGGACTGTTTACATCAAAAATACAGGCAATTCAAATTCGGGAGTTATCAGCGATTTTTATGCTCTTGATTCATCATTCTCAACAGGTGACGCAACCCTTTACTGCTCAAAAGGCAGTAACACGGCGGCAGGTGATTTCTCCCTTATGGAAAAACAGCTTACATCTTCACCGAAAAAACTCTCTGCAAACGACGGCAAGCCCACGGAGGAATACCTGCCCTATTTCAATATAGCAGGTGAAAATACGGGAATAATTCTGGGCATCGGCTGGACCGGTCAGTGGGCGGCAACACTTGCCGAAACAGACGGCGTAACGGACATCACCGTTAAGCAGGAGCATTTCGAAGCGTATCTTCTCCCCGGCGAAGAGGTGCGCTCTCCTCTTGTTTCGCTGAGCTTCTATGACAATTCAAACCCCCTCAAGGGCTTCAACCTTTTCAGAAGCTGGATTACCGACTGCGTTTACCCCGAAAATGTCACAAAAAATGTTTATACCGTTATGGAGGTTGCGGGACCGTTGTCCACAAGAACCTCCGATGAAATCATTGAGATTCTTGACGGCATTGACGATTCCGTTTACGCTGAAACCGACGCTTTCTGGATGGATGCAGGCTGGTACGAATATAATGAAGGCTGGTACGACGGTGTGGGCAACTGGACTGTTGACACAAAGAGATACGACAACGGCATATCCGAGCTTTCCGGCTACGCAAAAAGCAAGGGTCTGGGTCACGTTCTCTGGTATGAGCCCGAAAGAGTTTTCCCCGGCACCGAATTCCACAGCACGGGCTCACAGCACGAGCAATGGCTTATTTACGGCAGCGGAGATAACGTTATGTGGAATCTCGCCGACGAAGACGCCTTCAATTACTACTGCGAATATCTGCTGAATTCTCTCAAAGAAAACGGCGTTACAATTTACCGTCAGGATTTCAACTTTGCGCCCCTTGAATACTGGCAGAAGGCAGACGAGGAATTCTACGGCGGAAGAACGGGTATCTGCGAAAACCGTTACGTCACCAATCTTTACAGATATCTTGATTACCTTTGTGAAAATATTGACGGACTCATAATAGACAACTGTGCCTCGGGCGGTAAGAGACTTGACCTTGAAATGACATACAGAAGCATCCCGTTCTGGAGAAGCGACTATAACTGCGCCGTTCACTATGACCTTTTTGAAGCAACGCAATCGCAGACCTACGGCCTTTCTTTCTGGCTTCCCATTTCGGGCACCGCACTGAATATGCAGAGTGAATATTCATCAAGGTCGGCAATAATCCCCCTTTTTCTTATGGATTTCTATGCTAACACAAGCCCCGATTTCAGCTTCTACACGGAGCAGAGAGAATTTATGACGGGCAACTATTATCCCCTTGATTTCGGTAGCTTTGATAAGAATAAGATGCTGGCTATGCAGTATTCTGCAGATGACGGTCTTTCGGGCACGGTGCTTATCTACAAGCGTGCAGAGGTTACTGAATCGGAATATACCGTTATTCTCAACGGTCTTGTGCCAGCACAAACTTACAGCATTTATGACATTGATTCACCCGATAAGGTTCATACCCTGACAGGCGAAAAACTTATGAGCGAAGGGCTGACAATCCCCCTTCCCGAAGGTGAAAAGGCAATTATACTGATGTATAATTAGTTTTACGGCAGAGAGGTTTATTCTCTCTGCCTTTTTTATTGCAAATTTATATAGATATGGTATAATATATACATAATTGAGTCTGTAAGGAGGCTTCGTTTATGAAAAAAGGCAAAAACCCGTTCAGGCGCACAATTTCGGTTATCCTTGCGGTGATTATGATTTTCTCCTCGGGAACCGTTGTGTTTGCCGCTTCAGACCTTATTTCGGAAGAAACTTCGGCAAAATCCGTTGAGATTGCAGAAAAAATCGAGTCCGAAGGAATTGTTCTTCTGAAAAATGAGGATAACATTCTGCCTCTCGAAACCGGAAAGGTTAACGTTTTCGGTGCCGCCTCCTGCGCAATCGCATTTGCAGGCGCCGCAGGCTCGGGTGCGGTACGCTCCTCAGATGCGGTAGGCTTTTACGATGCCCTTGAAAATGCGGGTATTGAATACAACAAAGACCTTTACGGCATCTATGCACGGTACACGGGCACTACCTTCAATTCGGGTCTTATCGGCTACGTTATAACCGTACTGAAGCAGTTTTTCGGCGGCGGTCAGTCCGAAATGCCCGTTAATAAAATCAGCGATTCCGTTATGAACGATGCCGCTGAATACTCACAGACCGCAATCATCGTTATCGGCAGAGTCGGCACGGAAATGAAGGATTTAAGCATTGAAACCCTTAACCTTACCGACGACGAAAAGGATATGATTGACAGAGTTTGCTCAACCTTTTCCGACGTTATCGTTGTATTCAACATTTCAAACATAACCGATATGTCCTGGCTTGAGGATTATGACAGCATCAAGGCCGCAATGATTATGTGGCTCCCCGGCGAGGTTGCAACAAACAGCGTGGGCAAGGTGCTCACAGGCGAGGTCAACCCCTCGGGTAAGCTTGCAGACACAATTTCATACGATATCGAAGATCACCCCGCATCGCAGAATTTCGGCAGTTATACATATAAGGGCATTATCGGCATCCCCAAATACTTCGTCAATTACAGTGAAGGCATTTACGTAGGTTACAGATATTTCGAAACCTTTGCACCCGAAAAGGTGCAGTATCCCTTCGGCTTCGGTCTTTCGTACACGGATTTCGGGTGGAACGTAACGGATTACACCGCCTCCGATGACGAAATCACCGTAACCGTTAACGTTACAAACACCGGTGACAGAGCAGGCAAGGAAGTTGTTCAGCTTTATTTCTCGGCTCCCTACTATAAAGGAGGAATTGAAAAAAGCGCCATCGAGCTTGCGGCATACGGCAAAACAGGGCTTCTTGCCCCCGGCGAAAGCGAAATGGTGAAATTATCATTTGACGTCAGTGATATGGCATCCTACGATTCAAAAGCAGAGGAAGCCTGGGTGCTTGATGAGGGTGAATATAAAATCTGCGTTGCCCGCGATATAAGAACCTTTGAAGAAACCTTCACCTATACGATTGACGATACCGTTACCTACAAAACCGACGATAATTCGGGCAACGAAATAACCAATCTTTTTGAGCAGGCGGAGGGCGGCCTTACGTATCTTTCACGAAGCGACCCCGAAGGCACCTACCCCACTCCCCCTACGGATTACAAGGCACCTGCACAGGTGAAAAGCAGCGACCAAAGACCTGACCCCGTTACCGAGGGTGAGGCACCCAAAACAGGTGTAAAATACGGTAAAACGATAACTCTGCAGGACGTTGCACAGGATGAAAGCCTCTGGGATGCATTCCTTGACCAGCTTACCGTCAGCGAAATGATTACCCTTATCACCGATTGCGGCTATGAAACCGCAGGCATTGACAGGCTGGGAATTCCCGCAACGTCGGATAACGACGGTCCCTCCTGCATCAAGGGCTCGGGCGGTCTGCTTTATTCGGATTGCGGCCTTGCATTCCCTGTTGCAACGGCGCTTGCCTGCACCTGGAATGATGAGCTGGCGGAGGAATTCGGCGAAATCATCGGTGAAGAAGGCAATCAGCTGGGTACTCACGTATGGTACGCACCCGGCTGTAACATCCACCGCAGTCCTCAAGGCGGCAGAAACAACGAATATTATTCCGAAGATCCCCTGCTTTCGGGCAGAATGTCCGCCGCAGTTACACGCGGCGTGCAGTCAAAGGGTATAGTAGTGACGGTAAAGCACTTCGCCGCCAACGAGCAGGAAACAAACAGACAGTCCAACGGTCTTTACACCTGGGCAAGCGAGCAGTCATTGAGAGAAATTTATCTTGAGCCCTTTGAGATTTCCGTCAAGGAAGGCGAGGCAAAGGGAATTATGTCCGCATATAACAGAATCGGCAGTGAATGGTGCGGCGGAAGCAAGGCGCTCATTACCGACCTTCTCAGAAACGAATGGGGCTTTGACGGCTTCGTTATCACCGACGCAAGCATCGACCTTACAGGTAAAGGCTACCTTGACCCTGCACTTGCGGTTTATGCACGCAACAGCGGTATTCTTACAATGCTCTACGTTGTATCCGCACCTCAGACAATTCTTTCACTCAGAATTGCATACGCAAAAGACCCCATAGGCTTCGGCAACGCAATGCGCCTTTGCGTTTATGACATCTGCCGAATGAAGATGGAAACCAAAGCATTTACAGAATAAAAAGGAAGTATCTTATGAAAATAGCAGTTATCAACGGCAGCCCCAAGGGCAAATACAGCATTACCCTGCAAACCGTACTTTATCTTGAAAAAAAATTCCCTCAGCACGAATTCAGCGTGCTCAACGCAGGTCAGCAGATAAAGGCTCTCGAAAAGAATTTTGACAAAGCGAAGGCTCTGCTTGAAGGCTCGGATGCGGTTCTTTTTTCCTACCCCGTATACACCTTCTTTGCCCCATCTCAGCTTCACCGCTTCATTGAGCTTATGAAGTCGACAGGTGTTGACGTTTCGGGCAAATACGCAACGCAGATTTCAACCTCAAAGCATTTCTACGATATCACCGCACACAAATACATTGAGGAAAACGCGCTTGATATGGGTATGCGTTACATCCGCGGTCTTTCGGCGGATATGGAGGATCTGCTTGAAGAAAAAGGCAGGGAGGATGCGAAAAAATTCTTTGAACGATTCCTTTGGGCGGTAAGCGAAGAAATTTACACTTCAGCACCCGTAAAAACAGCCTCCTATTCACCCGTTGCGCCCACGGACGCACCTGAAAGCGGCAGCAAAAAAGACGGCAAGGATATAATTATCCTTACCGACGAAACCAACCCCGATTCAAATTTAGGCAAAATGATTAACCGCTTCCGCAGTGTATTCGGCTATAAAACGAGAATCGTCAATATTTCGGAATTCCCCCTTGCAGGCGGCTGTCTGGGCTGCTTCCGCTGTGCAGTCAGCGAAAAATGCGTTTATAAGGACGGCTTCGACACCTTCCTGCGTGAAAATATTCAGAAGGCTGATGCCATTGTTTACGCCTTCACAATTTCCGATCACTCCATGGGTTCACGCTTCAAGATGTATGACGACAGAAACTTCTGCAACGGCCACAGAACGGTTACGGTGGGTATGCCCGCAGGCTACCTCGTTTCGGGCAATTATTCCGAAGAAAACAACCTGCGTAACGTTATTGAAGCAAGAAGCGAAACAGGCGGCAACTTCCTTGCAGGAGTTGCAACGGATGAATATGACACTGACAGGCAGATTGATACTCTTGCCAAATCCCTTGCATTCGCACTTGAAACAAAGCATACCGCACCGCAGAATTTCTGGGGCGTGGGCGGAATGAAAATATTCCGCGACCTTATCTACCAGATGAGGGGTATGATGAAAGCCGACCACAAATTCTATAAAAAGCAGGGAATTTATGATTTCCCACAGAAAAACAAAGGCAAGGCAATGCTTATGTATGCGGTAGGCGCATTGCTTTCAAGCGAAAAGATTCTCTCAAAAATGGGCAACAGAATGAACGAGGGTATGCTTATGCCGTATGAGCAGATTCTCAAAAAGACGGATAACGAGAATAAATAATCTCAACAAGAAGAAACGGATTGCAAAGATTAACTCTCTGCAATCCGCTTTTTTATTTTTTAAATCCGCCGCCAACGGTCAGCGTATTATCCATAATAACCGATGTGCTTTTAACATCCTTGCCGAAAGCCTTGTAATTATTCATACTGATTTCAACGGTGTAGCTCCACGTACCGCTGATGATTCTGCCGTTGCCGTCAACAACAGCCTTGACTTTGGGGTTGGTGTAATAAATCTTTGTGTCATCATCTGACAGTTCAAGGGGCAATCCCAGGTCTGTAAGCTGAGTCACAACCTGACCGATATCGCCTACCGCCGTGATTGCGTGACCGACAGAGCCCGAATTTGCATCCTCACGGGGACCGGAAACCTGCTTTTTCATAACCATTTCAACAACGGTGTTACTGCCGCTTTTATATGCCTTTGCTGATGCAACGTCTGCCGCAACAAGATTTTCATATCCGCCTGTGATGCCGTCAACCTCCTCGGAATTGTTGGAAATCAGCTTTGACATTATGGGCATAATAAAGTTGATTGCGCTCTCATATTCTCCGTTGTTGATTGAAACGTCCTTGAGGGTGATTTCACGGTATGACTTTGCGTTTGCGGTTGTTTTTGCCGCTGCATTTTTATAGAATTCAACAATCTGCTCCGTATTCCACAGCGACGGGTCATCCGTAACTGCCGTTGTTTCTTCGGAAGAAGCCTGTGTTTCATTATCGGAAGGTTTTGCTGCAGCCTGTGTTATTTCTTCCGCTTCCGTTGTTACCTCCTCTGCCGCCGCAGTTGTTGCTACGGGTTCTTCGGCATTTTCACCGTTCTTACAGGCAGAAAATGAAAAAAGAACCGCAAGCGTAAGAAATAAAGCAATTATTTTTTTGAAATTCATTATTATCACCCCGTTTTTGTTATCAACATTTTACCAAACAGAAGGATATTTTGTCAAGGTTGAATAAAAAGCTGAATTTTTGTGCAAAAAAAAGATTGCATCGGAATTCACCTTTGCAATCTTTTCGTAATTATTTATCGTAGTTTCTTGCGATTTTGAGGGTTGTTGTTTTGGGGAATTCTTCATCACGAACCTTGAATCTGCCGATATTCTTGAAAAGAGGCATTTCACGGTTGAAGTTATCAACGTCACCCTTTATTCTGCTTCTTGCATCGGGATAATCCTCTTCGTTAAGGAAGAATTCGGCAACGATTCTGCCGTCCTCCTCATAAACGAGAACTTCCTTTACATAATCGATTCTGTAAAGCTTATCCTCCAGCTCTTCGGGAGATACGTTCTTACCGTTTGAAAGGCAGATAAGGTTCTTCTTTCTGCCAACCATAAAGAGGAAGCCGTCTTCGTCGATTCTGCCGTGGTCACCCGTGATAAGCCATTCGCCGTCGAATGCCGCCGCAGTTGCTTCGGGGTCGTTATAGTATCCTGCCATAACGTTTGTACCCCTTACGTAGATTTCACCTACGCCCTCCTCATCAGGATTGTTGATTTTGATTTCACAGCAATCGAGAGGAACGCCTACACTGCCGAACTTACGCTTGTCGGGTCTGTTGCAGGTTATACCGGGCGAACACTCGGTCATACCGTAGCCGTTATAAACCTCGATGCCGAAGTCGTGCATACCCTTTTCGTATTTGGGGTCAAGGTTTGCGCCGCCGCATACAATCATATTAAGGTTGCCGCCCAGATTATCAATGATTGTTTTGAAAATCTTACGGCGTCTGTCAATACCCAGCTTCATAAGAGTATTGCTGATTTTAAGGCCTTTTTTGAGAATATCCTCTCTGCCCGTTCTTCTTGCTGTTTTCCAGATACGGTCATAAATTGTTTCAACAACAAGAGGCACGCCCGAGAAGTTATAGGGCTGAATTTTTTTAAGGTCACCCTGTATGCTGCCGATGCTGTCGCAAAGATAACCCCACTGAGAAAGAATATACGATGAGAAAAGTGCGCTTACCCAGGCATATGTATGGTTAAGAGGAAGGAAGCCTATTGCGTGGCCGCCCGTATGTGCACGGCAGGCCGACGAGCAGTTGCTTGAAATGTTGAACTGTGTAAGCATAACGCCCTTGCTCTTTGCGGTTGTGCCTGAGGTATAGGCAATGCAGGCAAGGTCATCGGGCTCAACCTTTGCATCCGCAAACGAGGTATCGCCTGCGTCAAGAGCAGCCTGACCTTCCTTAAGGTAGTCTTCGTAATTGTCGCTGATATTGAAATAAACCATTTCGGGCATTGCGGGATCAGCTTTGAAGCTCTCTGCCATTTCAATGAATTTTGAAGTGATGATAAGTGCGTCGCAGTCGCAACGGATAAGCTGATCTGCCAGATCCTCTGCGGGAAGCTTGCAATCCATGGGAACGGTAACGTTACCGCCTACGAGAGTTGCATAATAGGCAACCATCCACTCATAGCAGTTTTCACCGATAATTGCAATCTTCTTTTTGCCGTCAAGGCCTCTGAGCTTGAAGCAGGTGCCGAGAGCATTCATTTCATTCCAGGTATCGTTGAAGGTTCTCGTACATTCATTTTTGTTCTTATCGAGGAACATATACTGTTTTTTGTCTCCGCCGCGCTGAGTACCCGTAACAACAATCTCTTTGACAGTCTTATACGTAGGCACTTCAGGTCTTACGGATTTATTCTTTTTCATAACACAATCACTTCCTGAACCATATATATGTATACAATTTTCACACTTTGTCCATTTTATCACAACATTATTTGTTTTTCAACAAAAAAGTATTGATTTTTTTCAGTCAATAAGGTATGATTATCTAAATATAACATTCATTATTTAAGGAGATTGCAATGAGAATTTTTATTGTTTGCCTCATAGCCTGGTTTATTGCGCAGCTTATTAAGGTTATTATAAATTTCACAAAATACGTTATTGATAAGAAAAAGGGCCGCAAGGCAAAGAAAGTTACCCTTGAAACCCTTTTCAAGCTTGGCGGTATGCCCAGCTCACACACCGCAACCGTTATTGCTCTTTGCGGATGCATCGGACTTCATAACGGCTTCAACTCCGATATTTTTGCCGTCAGCGGTGTTTTTGCATTCATCACAATGTTTGACGCCTTCAAGGTAAGACTTCCCGTAAGCAGACTTACCGATGCTTTCAACCGCATTCAGGCAAAGGTATGCGGCAACGAAGCAGAGGATGTGAAGAAGGTTGAAGGCCACACAATCCCCGAAATCATCGGCGGCTTCATCGTAGGTCTTTCGGTTGCACTGTTTATGGTCAAGGTCGTGGGCATTTACGAGCTTGAGCTCAACTTCTTCCCCTTTAATCTGTAATGAAGATTTATTCCGTCAATATAACCGATGTTGAGGACGGTCTGTTTGAAGCATGGCTTGACCGTGCAGACGGCGAAAAAAAGAACTCGGTTATGAAAATGCAGTCGGAGAAAAAAAGGAAGCTGCGTATTGCGGCGGATATGCTTTGCAGAAAAGGCATTTCGGAATTCTGCGGCATACCCGAAAACGAAATCGCAATAAGACGCACTCCCCTCGGCAAGCCTTATGCGGAGGGTCTGCCCGTTCATTTCAGCATAAGCCACAGCGGAGATTACGCCGTATGCGCCGTTTCGGGCAGTGAAATCGGAATTGATATTGAAAAAATACGTACCGTTCACCCCCGTGCGCACGAAAAATTCTGCACCGAAAGCGAAGCACGGTATATAAACGGTGACGAAAACGGCTTTTTTAAAATATGGACTCTCAAAGAAGCATATTTCAAGTGCATCGGCACGGGGCTCGGCACCGATATAAAAGACGTTTCTTTTGAGATAAGCGGCGAAGAAATAAGCTGTTCCGAAAAAGGCTGTGAATTTTCCTTTTTCCCTTTGGATGAAAACTATATATGTTCCGTATGCAAAAAAACGGAGCTGTTCGGCTGAACAGCTCCGTAATTTTTTTGTTTTATTTTACCTTTGTAAGTACAAGTGCTTCGTTGTCGGGGTCGGTGAGAGTAAGCACGTCGCCCTCAAAAGCCATTGAATAGATTTTGGTCTGCGAAAGGATGGCAGTATCGGTAACGATTGTGATAATATCTCCTTCGACTGTGTAGGTGAAATTAACGTCAACGTCAATACCGCTGCTGATAAGAGGCATACTGCCCGTTCCGTCTTCATTGAAGGTATATTCAACGTTAACGGAGGTATTGAAGATTCCCGTTTCAACAGAGCCCTTCCAGGTACCTACAATTTTCTGTTCATTTGTTCCGCAGCCTGCAAAAAGAGAAAGCGCAAGGCAAAGAACAAGCACTACGCCGATAACTTTTTTCATAACAAACACCTCATTTTTATTTTGCAATTTCAGTTTAGCACAAAGGTACGGCATTGTCTACAATTATTTTGAAAGCTTTATTGTATAAAGCCACTGCGAAGCAAGGGTGTCGGGATTGATTGCAGGGAACACAACCTCTGCCTTGCCGCCGTTATTCACGATTTCAAGCTGTGCATCATTGCCTATAAGGGATGCTTTGAGATCGGGGTCATAATCAACAAGCTCCAGCACCTGTGAGCCGAAGGGGAAACGGTTGATGATTGCATAAACGTCATCGCCCTTCTTGGTGTAATACACACCCTGCTGGGTTGCCTTGGAATAAATGCGTGTGCCGTAGATTGCCTCGCCGTTAACGCTGAGCCATTCACCCATCTGAAGAAGTCTTTCTTCCATAATAACGGGAATGGTGCCGTCTGCGGCAGGGCCTATGTTAAGCAGGAAGTTGCCGCCCTTTGAAACAAGGTCGCAAAGGGTTTCAAGAAGCTCCTTTGCGCTGAGATAATCGCAAAGCTCCTCGTTACGGTTGAAGCCGAAGGAGCGTCCGATACCGCGACATTCCTCAAAGGGTCTGTCAAGCTCAATATCCTCAATACGCTTACCTGCCTCGATGTAACCGTATTCCGTTGTGAAATTACCGCCAAGATGTCCTCTTGTTTCCTTACCCCAACGGTCATTGGGTACGATTATATCCTTAACGCTTGATTCATTGTAAAGCCACTGCAGGAATTCTGTTGAATGCCAAACCGATGAGGGATGCTCCCATTCACCGTCGGTAAACAGAGTATTGGGCTGATATTTTTCAACAAGCTCTTTAAGCATAGGAATAAGATGCTCGAGAGCATACTGCTCGGGATTTTTAAGATACGTGGGATGGAACCATTCATAAACGGAATGATATACGCCGAAACGCACGTCGGTATCCGCAAGTGCATCCTTAAGCTCCTGCAGAAAATCTCTGTGAGGTCCCGTATCAACGGTATTCCAGTTCCATGCATAGTCAGACTTGTAAAGGCAGTAGCCGTCGTGATGCTTTGAAACGATGTTCATATATTTTGCACCGCTTTTTTGGAAAAGCTCTGCCCATTTTTTTGCATCAAAAAGTTCAGCCTTGAAGCCGCCCACAAAATCCTCATACTTTGTCTTTTCACCGTAAACACGGTTGTGGAAGGCACGTGCCTCGGTATCCTCTTCAATCTGTCTCATATACCATTCGGCATAATCCCCTTTTCTTGTAAAAGCAGGCACCGAATACAGACCCCAATGGATGAAGATACCGAATTTTGCATCGCTGAACCATTCGGGTACAGGTCGTTTGTTAAGAGATTCCCAGTTATTTTCGTACATTATTATCACTCCGTTTTATAAGATTCATTTTATCAAGCGCAAGCATAACCGCAGGTATGAGAATAAGCTGAAGGATTATCCCCGGCACCGCATTGACAAATGCGCCTGCAATAAACATTCTGAAGGTGAAGCCCTCAAGCCCCAGCAAAACCGTCTGCGCTATGCCCCAGACTATTCTTCCGCCCAGCATTGCAGGAATCAGACTGCCGTAAACTGCGGATACGCTTTGTTTTTTTACTCTGCCGAAAAGCAAGCCCGAAATTAATCCGTAGGCGGCAAGCTCAAAAGCCATTGCCACCGCATTGGGGTACATAACGGGCATACCGAAAAGCACCGACCTCATAAGAGGAAGAACAAATCCCATAACTATGCCGTACTGCGGTCCGCATATAAAACCGCAAAGCAGTACGGGTATGTGCATAGGCAGCAGCATATTGCCGATTTTCTGAATCTGACCCGTGACGAAGGGCAGAACAAGACCTATACCCAGAAAAAACGCCGCAAGTATCAGATTCACAAGCTTCTTATTTTTCATTTTTCATTCCTCTTTGCACCCAGCAGTGCCTCCGCCGAAAACGAGGGAATTCTGCCCAGACCGTCGGGCCCTACGTTAAGCAGATAGTTTATGCCCATTGAATTGAGTTTTTCCCTTCGTGCAGCTATTTCCTCAGATGAAATCCAATTATTATCGTAGTATTTATAACCCCACGAGCTGTTGAGGGTGCCGGCGGTTTCGTAAAGACCGTAGGGCGAATACTTTATGCCGTCAATGCTGTTGGGGTCTGAATTCTCGTCAACCCTGAACTCCGTGGGATATTCGTTATCCCCCAGAGAAACGTAATCGTAAGCTCCGTTGCCGATTCTCGAATTGATAAGGCATCGGGGCTGATACTCTTTTACAAGGTGATTGAGTTCAAGGCTCTGCTCCTTGGTAATCGTGTGCGGCACGTCAAACCATATAAGGCACAAATCACCGTAACCCGTAAGAATTTCTTTTACCTGGGGCTTTATTTTTTCCTCAAAGCAGATTGAAAAATCCTTGCTTTCACGGTTCGGGTAATCCCAGTTGTTATCCCAGGATGAGCCCGAACAGCCGCTGAGATTGGTGTAGCCTCCGCCGTGGGGATGATGCCAATCAAGCTCCTGGGAATAATAAAGCCCGAATTTAAGGCCGTACTTGTAGCAAGCTTCCCCAAGCTCTGCCGTAACATCCCTGCCGAAAGGCGTTGCGTCAACAATATTGAACGGGTCTGCGGATTTGAACATGGCAAAGCCGTCGTGATGCTTTGAGGTGAAAACGAAATATTTCATTCCGCTGTCACGGGCAAGGCGTATCCATTCATCCGCATTGAAATATACGGGGTTGAAAATTTTGGCAAGCTCCGAATATTCCTTGTTGGGTATGGCAAGCCAGCTTTGAATCCACTCCGCATAGTCACGGACTCTCCTCCCCCTCCACTCGCCGCCGAGAAGGGAATAAAGCCCCCAGTGAGCCATCATTCCGTAGCCTGCATTTTTAAACCATTCTCTGTTATCCATATCCGATTCCTCAAAAAGCCCTTTTTACTCCGAGTAAAAAGGGCTTTTTCTTAAAGTAAATCTGCCAGGTCGTAAATAAGTCTTTCGGTCTTTTCCCAGCCGAGGCAGGGGTCGGTAATTGATTTGCCGTAAATACATTCACCGATTTTCTGTGCACCGTCTTCGATATAGCTTTCAATCATAAAGCCCTTGACAAGCTTCTTCACATCCGCATCGTGGCGGCAGCTGTGAAGCACTTCCTTTGCAATTCTTATCTGTTCAAGATATTTTTTCCCTGAGTTTGCGTGGTTTGTATCAACAATAACACCGGGATTTGCAAGACCGCTGTTTGCATAAACTTCCGCAAGATGAACAAGGTCTTCGTAGTGATAATTGGGCAGTGACTGACCGTGCTTATTAACATAGCCTCTGAGAATTGCGTGGGCAAGAGGATTACCCTCGGAGTGCACCTCCCAGCCTCTGTAAATGAAGGTATGCTTATGCTGTGCGGCAGTGATTGAATTCATCATAACCGAAATATCGCCGCCTGTGGGATTCTTCATACCTACAGGAATGTCAAAGCCGCTTGCCGTCAGTCTGTGCTGCTGATTTTCAACCGAGCGTGCACCGATTGCAACGTAGGCAAGAACGTCGCTGAGATATCTGTAATTTTCGGGGTAAAGCATTTCATCCGCACAGGAGAAGCCCGTTTCTCTGAGAGCTCTTATGTGAAGCTCTCTGATTGCAACGATGCCCTTATACATATCGGGCTTTTCGTTGGGGTCGGGCTGATGAAGCATACCCTTGTAGCCGTCACCCGTTGTTCTGGGCTTGTTTGTGTAAATACGGGGAATAATGAAAATCTTATCCTGCACCTTTTCCTGCACGGTGCGAAGGCGTAAAATATAGTCAATTACACTGTCTTCGTTATCTGCCGAGCAGGGACCGATAACAAGCACAAGCTTATCGCTTTTGCCTGTGAAAATATCCTTAATCTCCGCCGCCCTGTTCTTAACAACGGCTTCAAGCTCGTACGTAAGGGGATAACGCTCCTTAACCTCCATAGGAATAGGAAGCTTTCTTTCAAAAATCATACTCATCTTAAACACTTCTTTGCTTTTGGAACTTGCGAAATATTATACACCAAACGTTTATAAAATTCAATATGTTTATGAATATTTATACATAATTTCAAAGATTATCCCAATCTATTTTTCTGTTCTTGAAATAAAACTCTCTGTCGTGCTCATTAACCTCTCTGAGCACCCTGCAGGGATTGCCTACCGCAATAACGTTTGACGGAATATCCTTTGTAACCACACTGCCTGCACCGATAACAACGTTATCACCGATTGTTATACCCGGTACAATAACGACGCCTGCACCTATCCAGCAGTTTCTGCCGATATGCACGGGAATGTTATACTGATACTGCTTCTCGCGAAGCTCAGGCAGAATGGGGTGCCCCGCAGTTGCAACCACAACGTTGGGGCCGAACATTGTATAATCGCCCACGTAAATATGGGTATCGTCAACAAGGGTAAGGTTGAAGTTGGCATAAACGCCCTTGCCGAAATGGCAGTGCCTGCCGCCCCAGTTGGCGTGCAGGGGAGGCTCAATATAGCAGTCCTCACCGATTTCCGCAAACATTTCTTTAAGCATTTCTCCCCTCTTTTCAAGCTCCGTAGGTCTTGTAAGGTTGAAATCATAAAGTCTGTCAAGGCATTTAAGCTGTTCTTCCATTATGGAATCATCGTTGGGCAGATAAAGCTCACCCGACGTCATTTTTTCTTTATGTGTCATATTATTTCATTCTTTCCGCACCGTAGGCAACGTCAATGCTCTTTTTGAAAAGCATATAGTCATACTGGGGTCTCCAGCTGTCACCTGTTTCAACAGCCGATTTGAAATCATCCTCACTGCGTGCAACGTTTATTACGGAAACGCCCTTAAGCTCATCGCCCTCTTTATACACCGTATCCCAGAATGCGTGGTGACCGATATGGGTAACGCTTTCGGGAATATAAACATAGTTCATTGCCTGATTATAACTGAAAGCATCGGAGCCGATATATTCAAGACCTTCGGGAAGTGAATTATATACTTGACCCAGAGCCTCCTGCGAAACGAAGTGAGACTCCGTAACCTCTGCGGAGGGCTTGTAGCTGTAAATATTCTCAAGAAGCGGAATTTCAAAGAAGCCCAGAGTTTCAATAACCGTAACGCCCTCGGGAATATAAACGTTCTTCATATTTGCATAGTTGAAGCAAAGCTGACCGATTGTTTTAACCGATGAGGGCACAACAAAGGTAAGCACGTCATTCACATACTGCTCATAGTTTGCATCCTCGGGCGAGGGCTCAACTCTGTAACCGTTTTCGTCATACACTGCATGACCGTATTTCTCCGCAAGGTAGGTATCGTGGTCGCAGGGACGGAAGATAATTTCTGTTTTGTCCTTGTTATAGAGTACACCGTCAATATCGCAGTAGTTGGGATTGTTTTCGTCAACCTCAACCTGACGCAGTGCCCAGCAGGAATAAAATGCCTTGGGGTCAACAAACTCAACGTGGGCGCCGATATTGATAACCTGCACCTTTTCGTCGCAGTTTAGGGCATAGCTGCCCACAGACGTTACTTTTTTGGTTTCATCCTTGACAACGGTGAAATTTGTGTTAACGTCGGGATTGCTGCTGTCGTATTCAATCGATGACACGTAGTCAATATCAAGAGTTGTGATATAACCCGTATTGCTGAACTTCGAAAGCTCATAGCCCGACTGTGTCTGCTCGTATTCGTAAGTATCCTTCTGAACCGTTCTTACGCTGAAATAGCAAGAAAGAGAAACCGCAATAATTATTACAACTGCGAAAACCGTTTTCTTGAATCCGAAATGCTTGTAGGGCTTGTTGATATGAGGTGCGGCAAGACCCTCTACCTGATAGGTCCATATTTCATCCTCAGGAATATCAAGATGTATAGGTTCTTCAACCTGTATTTTCTTTTCTTTTTTACTCATACTTTTCACCCCTTATCCCAGATATCCGCCGGAAACTTTTTCGCCCTCTTCGGCGGCTTTCTTTTCGGTAACCTCTGCACGGCGTTTGAGAACCTCCATAACCATATTCTGCTTTTTGCTGTCGTAATCCCAGAAGAAATAGGGAATTGTCATCAGCACAAAGCCCACAACGTCAACAAGCAGAGGAATAACGATTATGTTGCGTCTGGAATCGTCAATGAAGAGAACGTCCCAGTTTGAGTTGAAGCCGTATTTGAGAAGCATAAGAGGAATAATAAGACCGACAAATGAGGTTACGGGGCCGGTAAACCAGCCGAAAACGCCTGAGAAGCTTTCAAGACGTTCACCGGAAAGATACATCTGATAGTCGCCTATTCGCACGTTCATATCGTGACCTGCGGTTGTGGGAACCGTCTTTGTCATTTCCATAAAGAACATAACCACAACGCAGATTGTTCCGCAAAGGGTAAGGTTATCGCCGCAGAACCACATTGCGGCGGCAATAAGTGCGTTGCCGATTGCTCTTGTAAGCTGATAGAAAATCATAATCTGCTTGTAGGAGAAGCGTTTGAGGAAATAGGGCGAGAGAAGATCGGGCGGTGTGCCTGCAAAGGAAATGAGCATAACGATAAGGCTGTAAGGAAGACCGCTTAAACGGAAGGTATAGAAATAAAGAATCGTAACAAACGGAAGCATACCGTTACCGAGAGAGTCAATAAGACCGACTATGGTATTTATGAGCAAATATTTGTTTTTGAGAACGCCGAACATACCGTCCCAGAACTTTATCTGAACCTTTTTCTCAACGGGAGGCTGAGGAATTCTTTCCTGAATTCTGCCTGCAAAAATCATTGTGAAGGCGGCAAGGGTGCAGAAGGTGATGGGGATAACGTATCTGTAAACGTTGATGTCAGCCCATTCGTATCTGAGCATACCGATGGCAGCAGGCATAATTATGCCTACTATGGTGTTGAAAAAGTGAGAAAGCTTAACGGGATAGCTGCGAACAAGAATTCTTTCCTGCAAGTTGGGGCTGATGCTTCTTGTGCAGGTTTCAAGGTTATTGGCAAAGCCGAATACGTTGTAAGTTGCAAACAGCAGATTTGCAACCCATACTCTTGTTGCAACGTCTGGAATGTTGTAAACGGGAAGCCAGCCGATAAGAATAACCATTATACACTTGGGAATAACGTCGCAGTAAAGGGAATACTTATATCTGCCGTATTTGGGCAGAAGCTTTTTACGCCAGAAGATGTTTCGTGCGCCTACCCAGCCCGTGTAGAGGAAATGGGTGCCGAAGGTTTTGAAGCAGGCGGTTGCATTCATACCTTCAAGGCCGTTAAGGTATGTAATGAATTTGCTTGTCTGGTCAAAAAGCAATGAATAGTCAAACACTATGGTTGATATTCCGAAAATAATCATCAGAAAATAGACAAGATAGAATTTACGTTCCGTCTTTTTCGGAAGAAATCCCAGATTATCGCATACAAACCACCACATAAGTGCGGAAATATAGCCCAAGGGCATATTCAGAATACCGATAACCGAGAACGTAAGATAGGGCAGCTTATAATGGTGCATAATAAGATAGCAAGCCGAGAAAAAGCCGATGTATTCAAGCACCTTTGAGCCTGCATAGTTACTGCCTACGGCAAAAAGCACGTCCTTATACTCCTTGTAGGGCACGTATTTGCCCTCTGCCGGGGTATTCCAGTGAGTTTTTATTTCGGTAAATAAAGACTTCACCTTTCCCGTTAATTTGCTCATTTTATCACGCCTCCTTAATATATCTATGTTACCATACACAAATGAAATAAGCAATATAAAATTATACAAACGCAACAAAAAAAGCTCCCAAAAGGGAGCTCTTTGAATTATGAACGGACAAAGCCTATCGCAAGAGGTGTATCGGGCAAATTGGATTTTTCAGCTTCAACGCTGACTATCCAGCCGCCCATTGCAGTATCCCCCGCTTCGGGGCCCGTTTTCTGTATATTCATATGCATAACGTGAATGTTATCGGGGTCGTCATCGCCATAAGTCTCATAGAAATTTATGAATGAAAATTCCGAAGAAATACTGCCGTCAACTATATAGCCCAGATACAGAGTGTTTTTCTCAAAGAATCTTTCGTTGTAACGGTTTGCAATTTTCTCAAAGGGTACGTCGCCGTTAAAGCCGCTTTGAAAATTGAAGTGCTTTTCCGCACCCTTAATAAATTCATCAAAATCGGCTTTGGTATCTATTCTGACAATATGAAAGGTGCCGTTATTCCATCCGAAAGACTCTGTAAACTCAATAAACGTATATTTTTCAATACCGTTTTCTCTGAAATATTCTCTGCCGCTTTCGCTGTAACCTACGGCGGTAAAGGTGCAATTATCAACAGTAACGCCCTGCATAAAGTGTGCCCTTGTGGTGGCAGGTATTGTAAACTCGGCAAACTCCGCATTGTAATGCTCCTGCGCCATTCTGTCACATTCGTCAAAAGGCTCGTTGCCCTTGATTGCGATTTCGGCACAGTCCGCAGGGAATTTTTCACGGATTGACTCCGCATAGCCTCTGCCCATATCGGGTTCCCAATATTCTTTGAGCTTGTAGTGAGAAGTATCCGTAACTTCAAAGGTCAGGGCAAGGGCACTGCCGCTGCCGCCTGTTTCAACCACCGTATTTGTTTCATACATATACTCACAGTAAGCCTGAACAAGATAAACCGTAACCTCTTTTATGTTGCCGTTCTTATCCTTCTTTGTGATTTCGGTTGAAAGGATTTCGTGGGCTTCGCAGACATAATCGCCGCCGTCGATGTAATTACCCTTGTTGTGCTCAACAATCGCCTCGGAAATGCAGTCATCAAGAGAGCCTACGAAGGCACAAGAAATATTGATTTTTGTTTTGCCGTCCTGGGTAAGATAATTGAATTTATCCGCCATATCAAGGGTTATCACATCCGGAGCTTTTACAAATCTTTCATCGTAAATTTGTGTACCATCAAGAGCAAGCGTGATTTCGCCCGTTTGCAGATTTGAAAAGACAAGCGTAAATTCCGTGCCGTTTGAAAGCTCTGTATTCTGACCTGCTTTGAGGATAATGTATTTTTCTTCGGTAACAAATCCGTTTGTTTCGGCGGTTATTTTGATTCTCTGACCGTTATCATAGAATTTTTCATTGGGTGTTTCGGGGCTTGTAAGGAAGCATACTGCGGCAACGATGCAGAGAACAACCGATATGACAACAACCCAAAAAGCAGGCTTTTTGTAATTCATAACGCTTTTGATTCTGCCCTTGACGCTTACTTCGCCGAAGGCAAGAGGGCTTGCGGTTATGCGTCTGTGACCTGCGGCACATTGAAGAAGCGCAGTTGCGTATGCCTTGCGTGACTCCCCATCCATTGAGTCAACAACCTTTTCATCGCAGGCTTTTTCAATATCCCTGCAAAACAGGATATAGGCAAGCCACACAAAGGGATTAAACCAGTATACCGCCAATAAAATAAAGCTGAGAGGCTTCGTTACGTGGTCAAAGCGGCGGATATGTGCATTTTCGTGAGCAATAACGTGGTTGCGTGTTGCTTCGTCAATATTGAACGGAATATATACCTTGGGCTTGAAAACACCGAGAATGAAAGGTGATTTTACGATTTCGCACTGCATAATGCTGCCTTCAAGCAAAACTGCGGTTGAAACGCTTCTTTTCACACGGATATAGCTGATAATTCCGTAAAGAAGAATTATCAAAGCACCTGCAAGCCATATGTATGCATTTATATCCCACCTTGAAGTAATCGCAGGCTCGGGATTATCAAGAGGTACATGCACCCATCCTATCTCAACATTTGAAATGTACCCGTTCACCGCCGAATCAACGGCAGGCATTCCCGAATTCATACGCACCGCATAGCCCGAATAGGGATAAACGGTAAAGGTTTCTCTGCTTGGAATAAGGCTTAACGCACTTTCGATGCTGAAAGGCAGGGCAAGCCTTAAACCCGTTATGCCCCAAAGAAGGCACAGATATTTTCGGGGCATATTTCTGAAAATCATTCTCACAAGCACCGTTGCAAGAATAATATAAACTGCGGTAACGCTTATGTTAAGCAGGCTTCTGAATATTTCGCCCATTACTCATCCCCCCGTTCTATAATGCGTCGGATTTCCGAAATTTCTTTATCCGAAAGTCTGCGGCTTCTTGCAAAAGCGGCAAGGAAGGCAGGTATGGAGCCTTCAAATTTCTTTTCCATCAGCTCGTCAATTTCAGACACCTGAGCCTCATCCTTTGAAACGAGCGACGTTACAACGGTATTTTCGTTTTTCAGCACTCCCCTGTCGGAAAGCCGCTTTATGACCGTATAGGTGGTAGTCTTTGACCAGCCCAGCTTTTCTTTGCATAATTCCGAAAGCTCACGGCTGCTGACAGGCTCGTTCTCCCACAAAATAAGGCAGAAACGGTATTCGCTTTCAAAAATTTTTGGCGTCTGCATATTAAAAATTCCCCCTTTCGTTTTATTCTAATGCATTAGAACAATTTCATTCTAACCCATTAGAATAGATTTGTCAAGAGGTTTTTTCAATGAATAAGCGGAAGGCATTACACCTTCCGCTTCGGTTTTATTCATATCGTTTTTCAAGCCACTTTGCACAAAGGTCAAACCAGCCTCGGATATGCGCGCAGTAATCTGCCTCCGCTTTCTGATAAACCACGTTATCCGCAAGCGAAAAGCCGTGATAGCCCTTTTCGTAAATGTGCATTTCAAAGGGAATGTTAAGCTTATCAAGTGCCGATGCATAGGCAAGGGAGTTTTCAATGGGCACAAGGTTATCCGCACAGGCGGAAACAATGAATGCAGGGGGAGTTTTTTCATCAACCTTGTCGTCAAGCCCCGGTGTGGGGAAGCAGAGAATTTTGCTCATTGATTCAAGGATACAGGGATAAACAAGAATACTTGCGGCAGGACGGATATCGCCCATCACCGAAAGTGCGGCGCAGAGATGACCGCCTGCGGAAAAGCCGATTGCGGCAATCTTATCCTTATTGATACTCCATTCCTCTGCGTTATCGCAAATAACCTTCATTGCCTCATTCACGTCTGCCATAGGCATTGAGAAGTCGTATTCCTTGCCCACTGTATATCTGAGCACAAACGCCGCATAGCCCTTTGAAAGAAATGCAAGAGCAATGGGCTCAGCTTCTCTGTCAGAGCACATTGAATAGCCGCCTCCGGGAATAACAAGCACACTTCTGCGGATATCCATATGACCCATTTCACGGGAGTTATCGGGCAGATAAACAGTAAGCTTCGCAAGGTCATTTGTAAGCTTTACGTCAAACACTTTCATTATTAAGCACCTCTTATTTCGGCTTATTCATAGGGCAGACCGACATACATATTCCGCATACGGCGCCCCTGCCGATTTTCTGAAATTTTGTTTTCATATAATTACTGCAGGCGGCAGGGTCAAAAATCGCTTCTCTGGGCGTGCCGGGAGTCCAATCACCGCCCTTGATTGCCTTTGCAGGGCAGGCTTTGACACAGATATCACAGCCCGTGCATACACTTTCCGCAAGGATGTTATCACACTCAAAGGGACAATCGGTAAAAATCGTACCAAGCCTTACATAGCTTCCGTATTCCTTGTGGAGAAACAGAGAATTTCTTCCGATTGAGCCAAGACCTGCAAGGCAGGCACCCTTTTTGTGAGAATACCTTGCCACATAGTTCCAGCCGTCCTTGTTTATGCTCTGGGATGCGGCAACGGTTATGTATTTATACCCTTTACGCTGTAAAAACATTCCTGCCTGAAGAAGCATTGAATCTATGAACGCATTCACATTGCGGTAATGGTTGAAATAGGTATGGGTAGGCTCATCTTCAATTTCATCAATGATGCTTTCAGAAAGACGGGCAACAATGCTTATGCCGTAGGGAAGGGCTTCTTCGCCCTCATCAACCCTGAAAAAGCCCACGTCCGCAACGCCTTTTTCAAGAAGAAAATCCTTTATCTCCTGCTGAATGCTCATTTTGCCACCTTCGTTTCAAAGCAAAGCCAGCCGCCGCTTTCGTGTCGTGCAATAACTTCAAGACCGTTTGCCTCAAATGCGGCAAGAACATCCTGCTCTCTGGGGACGATGATACCCGAAGTGATGAACACTGCATCGGGATTCATATAATCCTTTACATTGGTGCAAAGGTTTATGATGATATCAGCAACGATGTTGGCGGCAATAATATCAAACTTACCCGTTACCTTGTCGGTTGTTGAGCCTTGAAGAACGGTGAATTCAGGCTCATCAAAGCCGTTGGTTTTACCGTTTTCCCTTGCGGTTTTAACGGCAAGGGCATCAATATCAACACCTACCGCACTGTCTGCACCCAGAAGAAGGCAGGCAACCGAAAGAATACCGCTGCCGCACCCTACATCAAGAACGGTTTTGCCTTTTTCCGCATACTTTTCAAGGGTTTCAAGGCAAAGTCTGGTTGTATCGTGAGTTCCCGAACCGAAAGCAAGACCGGGTTCAAGATGAATAACTGCTCTGTCACCTGCTTCAAATTCATCCTCCCAGATGGGTCTGATAAGCAGTTTTTCGCCTACGGGCATAGGCTTGAAATACTTTTTCCAGTTGTTTTCCCAATCCGCATTCTTGCATACGGCTTCGTCAATTTCGCTTTCGATACCCTCTGCGGCAAGCCTTTCGGTAAGGAACGAAACCGCCTCCGCAGGATTTTCCTCGGGAGAAATATAAATATGAACAATACCCTTTGACCTGTCCTTTGCAAGCAGATCCTCGTCAATAAGGTCAATGCGTGCTATCTCCCAGGCTTCTTCTTCAAGAGTGCGGTAATCTTCAATGTAAATTCCGTAGGGTACCGCCATATGAGCGATATCCCCCGCTTTGTCAACGTCGTCTGCGTTGACGGTAATTTTAATTTCTGTCCAGTCCATTTTTATCTCCGATTAATATTTATTGTGAACATCCTCAGCAAAGCAGAGGCAGTCTTTGACTTCGATAACCGTGCCGTCATCAAGAATTGCCTTGCCGTTCATTCTGCCGAATACCTGATGCTGGTCGGTAATGATTACTTTGATATCGATTTTTGCGGCTCTGTCAAGAATGGGTGTGAATTCCATTTCAAATCTGCCGTCGCTTGAAGTGAAGGTCCAGGGGTCCATATATCCCGTTTTGGGAATGTTGAATGTCACATCGTCAAGCTTGTGGCATTTGCCGTCGTAGAAAAGCATATTCTCGCTGGCGGCTGAAGTATCGCCGAAGCCGTAGCCGATATTGAAGCCGAATGCGTGACCGTCAACGTCCATATTGCCTGAGCCCCAGTACCAGGTGTTGTCGTATGTCCATACGCCTCTGCCCCAGTCGAGAGTGCCGAAATCCGTTGCAGGGTCAAAAACGTAATCCTTACCGTCAAAGGTTGCCTTGCCGCTTGCTCTCATACAGTTGATTTTCTGATTGTAGTAGAAAGCGGTTTTCTTTTCCTTCCAGGGGGTTGCGATAACCATTGTATCCATTTCGGGCTGTGCAAGGGTTATATCGCAGGAGAAGGGCTTGCCGTCGCAGAAATTCTTGAAATTGCACACTATTCTGCGCTTGCCTTCAGACACCTGAAACTCCATATCAAGGCGCTTGTCGTGATATACGGTGTTACCCTCGGCGCTTGTTGAAGGAAGCTTGAATTTACCCATAGGCAGAGCATTGAGGATTGTTTCCGTATGCTCCCAGGGCTTTGAAAAATCAAGAAGGCTTACGGATTGCAGACCGATATAACCGTCATCGGAAATTGTGAATGCAACGCCGAAATTATTCTTTTCGGAAATAACAAGGTAATAATCCCATTCCTTGATTCTGAATTTAGGTGCCTTGATAGCGTTTCTGTCATAAACCTGAACAAGCTGCTTTGACCAGCCGGGCTCTCTGAGGCTGCCGTCTTCTTTGAGCAAAGGCTGAACCTTGGTTATTTCGTGATTTCTCATTATTTTTCCTCCTCATTCATAAGCTCAACGCCGCCGTCATAAGCCTTGCCGTGATTGTAAAGGTTGCGGTTTTCAAGCGCCCACTGACGGGGTGTGAAGGCTCCCTCATCAACAGCTTCAACGGCTGCGTGCATTTCATAAAGTCTTGCATCCATAAGGTCAAGCTGTGAAAGCAGCTCAGCCTCAATGAACATAGGCATTTTTGCGGCACCGAATTCGGGTGTGCCGTGGTGAGAAATAAGCATATGCTCAATAAGAGTAAGGGTTTCGTCGCTTATGCCAATCTCTCTGCCGATTCTGTCAATATTGATTGCACCCATAACAAGGTGACCCAGAAGATTACCCTTGACGGTATATTCTGCGGCGATACCCGTTGCGGATGCCTGCATTTCATCAATTTTTGCAATATCGTGAAGAATTGCACCTGCACAGAGCAGATCGTAATTCACAAATCGGTAAATCGAGCACACTCCCCTTGCAAGGCGGAGAATGGAAAGAGTATGCATAAGCAGACCGCTTCTGACTGCGTGGTGAAGATTCTTTGCCGCAGGCCAGTAGAGAAGCTTTTCTCTGTATTTTTCAATCACTGCACCCACAAGGCTTTTAAGCTCCGCATCTTTGAACGAAGCAACAATCTTTTCGATTTCCGCCAGCATAACCTGACCCGTAAGGCAGGCAGAGGGTACGTAATCCTCAATGGCAACGTTATCCTCGGGAATTACGCCGCGGATACGCTCAACTCTGAACTGCATCGTATCGTTAAACGGCACGTAAGTACCTCTTACCTTGACAAAATCAAGAGCGTTGAACTGATTTGACGGTAATTCCTTATAATCCCACAGCTTTGCATTGATTTCGCCGCTGTTATCGGCAAGAGTCATATCGAGATAAGGCACGCCTTTTGCGGTAAGCTTCTTTTCAACCGTTTTTATGAGGCAGTAGCCTTCGTGTGAATTCGTTGAACCGAGAGGTGTGAAATTCATATAAATCTCTCCATAAAGTTATATTCAGTTTATTGTAACATACATACTGCAAAAATACAAACCTTAAATTTAACGTTTTTTTATTGACAAATCCGTGCAAAGGGCTATAATGAACTTAAATATGAATTCTCGGGGCGGGGTGAGATTCCCCACCGGTGGTAGAGTCCACGACCCATCAAAGAATGGCTGATACGGTGAAATTCCGTAACCGACGGTAAAGTCCGGATGAAAGAGAATGCTGATACTACGCATTTCACGCCCTGCTTTTTTGCAGGGCTTTTGTTTTTTATCGGCACTCCGAGCAAAGGAGAAATGTACTTATGAAAAAGCAAGAAAAAATCATCCGTCTCTGCGTTATGGCAATGCTTACCGCACTTTCAATAGTGCTTGTCTACACGGTGCGTATGCCGCTGATACCTGCCGCACCCTTCCTTGAATACGACGCCGCAGATATCCCCGTGCTTATAGGCTCTATGATGCTGGGCCCCGTTTCGGGCATTATCATACTGCTTGCGGTATGCATTATTCAGGCGCTTACCGTCAGCGCATCAAGCGGATGGATAGGCTTTGTTATGCACTTTATTGCATCAAGCGTGCTTGTGCTTGTTGCCTCGGGAATTTACAGCCGCAAAAAAACTCACCTTAGCCTTATAATCGGTCTTGTTCTCGGCTCACTTGCCATGACGGCGGTTATGATTCCCCTTAACCTTGTTTTTACGGGCATATTCCTCGGTGCAGGCACACAGACGGTTATCGGTATGCTCATACCTGCAATCATCCCCTTCAACCTGTTAAAAGCGGGCATAAACTCGGCAGTAACCTTTGCCGTGTTCACACCCGTAAAGGAAATCCTCAAAAGAACAATAAAAAGGTAAAAAGCGCATCAAAAAAGCACCCTCGCAGGGTGCTTTTCTTTTTGTTTTATTTTATAATTTCCTTTGCACTTGCGGCAAGACCTGCAAGGCTCTGCAATTCACTGGGAACAATAAGCTTTGTTGCCTGGCCGTCTGCGGCGGCCTCAAATGCTTCAAGCTTCTTGAGAGTAAGGTAGCCTTCGCCGGGTGCGGCTTCGTTGATAAGACCGATTGCCTGTGCTCTCGCCTCTTCAACTCTGCGGATAGCCTCCGCCTCACCTTCGGCCTCAATAATCTTTGCCTCTCTGATAGCCTCAGCGGCAAGAATTGCACTCTGCTTTTCAGCCTCAGCGGCAAGAATCTTGCTTTCCTTCTGACCTTCCGCAACAAGAATCTTACTTGCCTTTTCACCTTCAGCGGTAAGAATGGCTTCGCGGCGCTGACGCTCTGCCTTCATCTGCTTTTCCATAGCGTCCTGAATCTCTTTGGGAGGCAGAATATTTTTAAGCTCCACTCTGTTCACCTTGATACCCCAGGGGTCTGTTGCCTCGTCAAGGATACCTCTGATTTTGGCATTGATGATATCTCTTGAAGTGAGAGTATGGTCAAGCTCCATTTCACCGATGATGTTTCTGAGGGTTGTTGCCGTCAGATTTTCAATAGCCGAAAGAGGTCTTTCAACACCGTAAGCAAACAGCTTGGGGTCGGTAATCTGGAAAAACACGATAGTGTCAATCTGCATCGTAACGTTATCTTTTGTGATAACGGGCTGAGGAGGGAAATCCACAACCTGCTCTTTAAGAGAAACCTGCTTTGCGATTCTCTCGATAAAAGGAATTTTGATATGAAGACCTGTCTGCCAGGTTGCGTTGTATGTTCCCAATCTTTCAATTACGTATGCCTTTGACTGAGGAACGATTTTGATATTTGCAATAACCAGCGCAATGATAATCACTGCAAGAACAACAAAAATAATCCACATAAACTTTTCCTCCTTAATTTTTCTTCACAATAAGCTTGACGCCCTCGATTTTTTCAACGGTAACCGTTTCATCTTTACCGATAACCGAGCCGTCTGCAGAACGGGCAGTCCATACCGTACCGCCCACGCTTGCCTGACCCTTTGCGGCAATGTTATCGATTTCTTCGGTAACAACCGCCGTCTGACCGATAACACGGTCTGCATTGGTAGGCTGAACTTTTGTTTGGGTAAGCTTTCTCACAAGAGGTCTTGTGGCAATAAGAGCGATTATCGACACAATAACGAACACCGTCCACTGGAGCCAGACCTGAGCGCCCAGAAGATATGCCGCCACGGCGGCAACCGCACCTGCAGCAAACCAGATGGTTACCATCTGTGCCGTTACGGCTTCAACCACAATGAGAGCTATGAGAAGCACAATCCAAAAAATCAGCATCGTATATTCCGGCATTGTATCACTCTCCTTTCCTTGATTACATTTTATCACTCCCCCGATAAATTTACAATATCTGTTTGTAAAATTTTTATAAAATGTTCTCTGCGGAAAGCCTTTCACAGGTTTTCAAATTTTCAATAAGATTAATCCCTTCAACGCATTTCAGTCTCACCTCATCCGCATCCGAATGCTCCGCCGTCAGAGGCAGTGACAGGATAAGCCGTTCAAGCTCATCGATGCCATCGTGGATGAAAACGGCGTGCAGAAAGCCCGAATAATCCTTCCAGACGTGCACCAGATTTTCAGCCCTTTCGGAAAATTCACTTTCCGGCGCTTCAAGAAGGCTTCTCATTTCGGCTTCAAAATAATCCATTCGGCCTTCAAATACGTACCCCGACCACAGGGCAACCCCTGTCGAAAGCACTATAAGTATCACCGCAGCCACAACACGCTTCAACTGTTATCATCCTTCCGCATAATGTAGGCAATACCGTCGCTGTCAACTGCCATAATCAGAATTTTTTCCATAGGTATTTTCGACGAAACGGCAAGCTTTTTAACCCTGCTCGGGTCACAGCCCGCTTCCCCCGCCACATCCTCCATAACCCTGCCGTCGCAGATAACCGCAAAGGGCATACCCTTATCCTTGGGGTAAACGTTAACGTCGGATGCCGTTGAGGTTCTGTAATCGGGTTTCAGAAGAATACTGATTTTTCCGTTGGTTTCGAATATGGCATAGGAAACCTGGGTTATATCAAAAACGTCCTTCTGCCTGAGAGCGCACACGAGGTCGTTGAGGGTCATACGCAGTTTTTTCAGTGCCTTGTAGTCTATCTCTCCGTTGCGGATGACAATTACGGGATGCCCCTGCATATACGTGCGTATTCTCGGACTTTTCAGACTGATTGCAGAGGACAGGATTTCACAGGCAACAAGAGTGCACAATGCGGCAACGGAGCTGAGAATCGGCACCTTGTTATCCTGAATGGGAATAGACGCAATCTCTGACAGCAATATGGTTATAACAAGCTCCGAAGGCTGTAATTCACCTATCTGCCGCTTACCCATAAGTCTGACAAGCAATATTATGACCGTGTATAAAATCAGCGTTCTCACAAGCGTTACCGCCATATCGCCACATCCTTTCTTCCTCTTATTTTTCTCCGGCTTGCGGTTATTATTACCTTTTTGTTGACTAAAAGGAGAAAAATATATATAATTTCCGTAGGAAAGGCGGTATTTATATGAAATACTATCTTGGCTTTGACATCGGCGGCACAAAATGCGCCGTTGTGCTCAGCGAAAAAAAAGCAAGCTCGATAAAGGATAAAATCCGCTTTGACACAAGGGTTGAACGGGGGTACAAAGAAATTATCGGCGAGCTTATTTCTTCCGCAAAGGAAATACTCTGCCGCAACGGAATTTCGCCCGAGGACGTTATTGCCTGCGGTGTAAGCTGCGGCGGTCCTCTGAACAGCGACACGGGTGTGATTATGCGTCCTCCCAATCTGCCCGACTGGGATAACGTTCCCCTTGCGGATACGGTCAGAGAAGAGCTGGGTATACCCTGCAAGGTAAGGAACGATGCAGATGCCTGTGCACTGGCGGAATGGCAGTTCGGCGCAGGCAGAGGAACGAAAAATATGATTTTTCTCACCTTCGGTACGGGTATGGGTGCAGGGCTTATTCTTGACGGAAGGCTCTATTCGGGCACCTGCGGCACTGCAGGCGAGGTGGGTCACATAAGGCTTGATGCCGACGGTCCCGTTGCCTACGGAAAAGCAGGCTCATTCGAAGGCTTCTGCAGCGGTGCAGGAATTGCGGCAATGTCAAAGAAAATGCTTTCAATATATAACGGCTCAACAATAATCCCTCGTGACAACGTTACGGCAAAGACCGTTGCGGATGCGGCAATGAAGGGTGATAAGCTGGCAAACGCCATTTACCGCAGATGCGGCGAAAAGTTAGGTCTGGGAATTTCAATCCTCATTGATATCCTTAACCCCGAAAGAATTGTCATAGGCAGCATTTATCAGCGCTCGGGGCATCTGCTTGCAGAAAGTATGAATGAAACCATAAGGAAAGAAGCCCTTGAAATTTCCGCACAATGCTGTAAAATAGTACCTGCAATGCTGGGCGACGAAATCGGTGATTTTGCCGCAATCGGCGTTGCAAAAGCTTTTGCGGAGGCTGAATTATGAGAGAAAATATGATTTTTAACGAACTGCTTGAAAGATATCCTTCTCTTTCGGTGTGCAGTGAAGAAATATACAAATCGTTTGAAATAATGGCTGAATGTCTTGAAAACGGAGGCAAAATCCTCTGCTGCGGCAACGGCGGCTCGGCGGCAGACTGCGACCATTTCGCAGGCGAATTGCTGAAAGGCTTCCTTAAAAAGAGACCCCTTTCCGACGAAGAAAAATCCAGATTCGGCGACAGCTTTATTGCCGATAATCTGCAAAAGGGTCTGCCTGTTATTTCACTCAATGCCCACACTGCTCTGATGACCGCATATTCAAACGACGCTCAGTCATCCCTTGTTTATGCGCAGCAGGTTTATGCATACGGAAAAAGCGGTGACGTTCTTCTGTGTCTGAGCACGTCGGGTAACTCCTCAAACGTCATTTTTGCCGCAGAAACGGCACTCGCATCGGACGTGAAGGTTATATCGATAACAGGTAAAAAAATCAGTCCTCTTAAAAGATTTTCGGACGTATGCATCAATCTTCCCGAATCCGAAACCTTCAGGATTCAGGAGCTCACACTGCCCGTATATCATTGCCTTGCCGCAATGATTGAGGATAAATTTTTCGATAAATAAACTGCTAAGGAGAACAGATTATGATTAACATACCCAGACACGAGCATCCCGATCCCCAGTGCGAAAGAGCAGATTGGCTTAACCTCAACGGAGAATGGGATTTTGAATTCGACTTCGGCAACAGCAAGCTCGAAGCAGGTATTCTTGATAAGAAGGATTGGGAAAAGAAAATCGTTGTTCCCTTCTGCCCCGAAAGCAAGCTCTCGGGAATTGAATATACCGATTTCATTCCCGCAGTGTGGTACAGAAGAACAGTTAACATTACTGCCGATCAGCTTTCAGGCAGAGTTCTTCTTCACTTCGGTGCAGTTGACTATGAAGCAACGGTTTATATCAACGGCAAAAAGGCAGGCACTCACAAGGGCGGCTACGCTTCGTTCAGATTTGACGTCACCGATTACCTTAACGAAGGTGAAAACACCATTATCGTTCACGCTGTTGACGACGTGAGAGACCCTCTTGTACCCAGAGGAAAGCAGAGTGAAGAGCTTAAATCACACGGCTGTGACTACACGAGAACAACAGGTATCTGGCAGACGGTATGGCTTGAATTCGTACCCAAGGCATACGTAAAAAGCTTCAGGCTTTTCCCCGATTACGAAAACGGAATTATTGCAATTTCCGCGGTTGTTGAGGGCGAAGGAGAATTCACCGCATCCGCTTCTTACGAAGGCAAGCCTATGGGATGCTTCGCAAAGACCGCAAAATCAACGGTTACGGGTGAAATAAAGCTTGATGAAATTCATCTCTGGGAGGTTGGCTGCGGCAGACTTTACGACCTTGAGATAACCTTCGGTGAAGATAAAATCAAAAGCTATTTCGGTCTGAGAAACGTAAGGCTTGACGGGCTTAAATTTCTTATCAACGGCAATTCCGTTTTCCAGCGTCTTGTGCTTGACCAGGGCTTCTATGCCGACGGTATTTACACCGCACCCACGGAAGCAGACCTTGAAAACGATATTAAAATTTCGCTTGCCGTAGGCTTCAACGGTGCAAGACTTCACGAAAAGGTATTCGAAAAGAGATTCCTTTACCACTGTGACAGACTGGGCTACATAGTATGGGGTGAATACGGCAACTGGGGTCTTGACTGGTCAAATCCCCTTTCGCTTGCCGCAATGCTTCCCGAATGGTGCGAATGTGTTGAAAGAGATTTCAACCATCCCTCAATCATCGGCTGGTGTCCCTTCAACGAAACCTGGGATATCAACGGAAGAAGACAGCTTGACGACGTGCTCCGAATCATTTACAGAACAACTAAGCTGCTTGACGAAACCCGTCCCTGCATCGACACAAGCGGTCACTACCACGTTGAAACCGATATTTTTGACGTTCATGATTACGAGCAGGACGTTGCCGTTTTTGCAAGCCACTACGAAAAGCTTGTCGAGGAGGGCACTATGTACGGCTACTTCCCCGACAGACAAACCTTTGACGGCGGCATAACCTTCGTGAGCGAATACGGCGGACTTCAGTGGTCAAGGGGTGACAGAGGCGATGCCTGGGGCTACGGCAACGCGCCCAAAACCGAGGAAGAATTTATTGAGCGTTACAAGGGTCTGACGGATATTCTGCTTGACAACAAAGCAATATTCGGTCTTTGCTACACTCAGCTTTATGATATCGAGCAGGAGCAGAACGGTCTTTACTACTATGACCGTACACCCAAGTTCGACCCCGAAATATTCAGAAAAATCAATTCACGCAAAGCGGCGATTGAAGATTAATTCATTTTGCATACTTTTTGAAACGGTAATCCCATAAGTCTGAGATGCGGAGCAGTTTTGAACGAGAAAATTTTCGTCGTGTCAAGGCGAAAATTCGCAGGAATACGAGGCTATTTCAAGAATTTTCAACGCAGATACGGCGGAAAGCTTCCGTTCAAAACCTTATTGATTTCCGTTTCGAAAAGTATTGACTTTGAATATATTATGTGATATCATTTGTAATGATAAAATTTGACGGAGGTTACAACAATGAAACACATCAAGACTCTTGAAACACGCAATCTTTGTGACAGTGCCAAGAACGGCGGCTGCGGCGAATGCCAGACATCATGCCAGTCTGCTTGCAAAACAAGCTGCGGTATTGCTAACCAGCAGTGTGAAAGCACAAACAAGGAAAGCAAGTAATTATAATTGCCGAGATGCCGCCTTTATGGCGGCATTTTCTGTGAGGAGAAGCTATGATACACCAGTATAAATTAAACGGTTACAACATCGTTCTCGATATATGCTCGGGCTCCGTTCACGTTGTTGACGAGGTTGCATACGATATAATTTCCGTTTTCGAAGAAAAAGGCAGGGATGATGTTATTGCCGAAATCAGCAGCAAATATGCGGATATTCCCCTTTCCGATATTGAAGAATGCTACGGTCAGATATGTGAATTAAAGGATGCGGGCAAGCTTTTTGCACCCGAAACCTTTGAGCCTATGGCAGGCCACCTCAAGCAAAAAACCGCAGGCGTTGTAAAGGCGCTGTGTATGCATATCGCCCACACCTGCAACCTTAACTGCTCATACTGCTTTGCAAGTCAGGGCAAGTATCACGGCGAGCGTGCGCTGATGAGCTTCGAGGTGGGTAAGCGTGCCCTTGATTTCCTTATTGAAAATTCGGGTACACGCCGCAACCTTGAGGTTGACTTTTTCGGCGGCGAGCCTCTGATGAACTTTGAGGTTGTAAAACAGCTTGTCAAATACGCACGCAGTACCGAAAAGGAGCACGGAAAGAATTTCCGTTTTACTCTCACAACAAACGGTGTGCTCATTGACGATGATGTCATTGATTTTGCCAACAAGGAGATGAGCAACGTTGTTCTCAGCCTTGACGGCAGAAAAGAAATCCACGACCGCTACCGTGTTGACTACGCAGGCAACGGAAGCTGGGATAAAATCGTTCCAAAATTTCAGAAGCTCGTTGAAGCAAGAGGCGGTAAAAACTACTATATGCGAGGCACGTTCACCCACGCAAACCCCGACTTTCTCAAAGATATTCAGCAGATGCTTGACCTTGGATTTACGGAGCTGAGTATGGAGCCCGTCGTATGCGCCCCCGGTGAGCCGTCGGAGCTTACGGCAGAGGATATGCCCGTTGTTATGGATCAATACGAAAAGCTGGCAGAGCTTATGCTCAGCCGTGACAAGGAAGGCAGACCCTTCACCTTCTATCACTATATGATTGACCTTACGGGAGGTCCCTGCATCTACAAGCGTATTTCGGGCTGCGGCTCGGGTACGGAATATATGGCAGTCACTCCCACGGGCGAGCTTTATCCCTGCCATCAGTTTGTAGGCGAAGAAAAATTCAGACTGGGCGATATCTGGGAGGGTGTTACAAACACCTCAATTCAGAATGAATTTGCGGAATGTAATGTTTATTCCCGTGAAGAATGCCGCACCTGCTGGGCAAGGCTTTACTGCTCGGGCGGATGCGCCGCAAACGCTTACCACTCAACAGGCTCGGTAAAGGGAGTATATAAATACGGCTGCGAGCTTTTCAAAAAAAGAATGGAATGTGCAATTATGGTTGCAGTTGCAAGAGCTTTCGGAGATGAATAAATGAATACTCCAATCTGCGATTTCGTAAATGAATATACAAATTCCAAGGCTGAAAGACTGCATATGCCCGGTCATAAGGGCGTGCCGTTTCTCGGCTTTGAGGCTTATGACATAACGGAAATCGACGGTGCGGACAGCCTTTACGAAGCAAGCGGAATTATTGCCGAAAGCGAGAAAAATGCAGGCTCGCTTTTCGGATGTGACACGTTTTATTCGGCGGAAGGCTCATCGCAGTGCATAAAGGCGATGGTGCATCTTGCGGTGCTTCACGCTAAGTCAGAGGGCAAAGCTCCCCTTATTGCCGCAGGCAGAAACGCTCACAAGGCTTTTATGAATGCCGCCGCTCTGACGGATTGCGATGTTATGTGGCTGTATTCCGACGAAGATGAGTCCTATCTTTCCTGCATGATTACAGCGCAAAGCCTTGAAAATTCTCTTGAAAAAGCAGAAACAAAACCGACCGCAGTGTATATAACAAGCCCCGATTATCTCGGAAGCACCGTTGATATAAAGTCAATTTCCGCAGTCTGCAACAAGCACGGAATCCTTCTGCTTGTTGACAATGCCCACGGGGCTTATCTTAAATTTCTGCCCCAAAGCCTTCATCCTATGGACTGCGGTGCGGATATCTGCTGCGACTCGGCACACAAAACCTTACCTGTGCTCACGGGCGGTGCATACCTGCATATTTCAAAGAATGCCGACCCGTTTTTTGCCGAAAATGCAAAGGCTTCTCTTGTGCTTTACGGCTCAACGAGCCCGTCATATCTCATATTGCAATCCCTTGACAAAGCCAACGAATATATAAACGGCGGTTACCGTGAAGGGCTTGCGGAATTCTGTGCCGAAACGGCAGAAGCAAAGAAATTTCTTGCGGATAACGGCTTTGAGCTTTACGGCAGCGAGCCTCTCAAAATCACAATCGGAACAAAATCCTGCGGATATTACGGCACGGATTTTGCGGATATACTGAAATCAAAGGGTATTCTGTGTGAATTCTCGGATAAGGATTTCATTGTGCTTATGCTTACCCCCGAGAACTCAGGTGAGACACTCAAAAAGCTTGCCGACACTCTGATTTCCATACCGAAAAAAGAAAGAATCCGTGAAAATCCGCCTGCAATTCCCGTTTTACCCTCTGCAACGTCGATAAGAAAAGCGGTTTTCTCCCCCTGCGAAACCGTTGATATCAGCAACGCAAAAGGCAGAATCCTTGCCCAGGCAAACGTCGCCTGTCCCCCTGCGGTGCCCGTTGCGGTGTGCGGTGAAATCATAACGGAAGAAGCAATAAAATGCTTTGAATACTTCGGAATAAATCAGATAAAAGTTGTAAAATAACACAGTTCAAAGACACTTTTACAGTTGTGAAAGTGTCTTTTTTGTTTTTCTTTGATTTTCCTCTTGCAAAAAATCCGTTTATTTTGTATCATATGGAGTATCTGTGTAAAAATTATATTTATAAAGGAGAATTATATGCAGGATAACAAACAGTTCAAGCCGTATATCCCTGCAAGCAAAATTACACCCGAATTCACGGTTACGTCAATCGTAATGGGTGTTCTGCTTGCGGTTATCTTCGGCGCGGCAAATGCATACCTGGGTCTTCGCGTAGGTATGACGGTTTCGGCTTCAATCCCCGCCGCCGTTATAGCTATGGGTGTTATCAGGGTTGTTATGCGTAAAAACTCAATTCTTGAAAGCAACATTGTTCAGACAGTCGGTTCGGCAGGTGAATCCCTTGCCGCAGGTGCAATTTTCACCCTCCCTGCCCTTTTCCTCTGGGCTAAGGAAGGCAAGATGGATAAGCCCGATATGCTTGAAATCACACTCATCGCACTTCTCGGCGGTCTTCTGGGCGTATTCTTTATGGTTCCTCTGAGAAACGCTCTTATCGTTAAGGAGCACGGTGTTCTGCCCTACCCCGAAGGCACTGCCTGTGCAGAGGTTCTGCTTGCAGGCGAGGAAGGCGGCTCAAACGCTTCAACGGTATTCGCAGGTATGGGCTTTGCCGCATTCTTCAAGCTCATCATTGACGGTCTTAAAGCTGTACCAGGTGAGATTTCGTTCAGAATCAAGGGCTTTGCAGGCGAATTCGGAACTCAGATTTATCCTGCGGTTATGAGCGTAGGCTATATCTGCGGCCCCAGAATTTCATCATATATGTTCGGCGGCGGTATTTTAAGCTGGCTTGTGCTTATACCCATTATCGTTCTTTTCGGTGAAACGCTTACCCTCTACCCCGGCACGGCACCCATCGGTGAAATGTTTGCCGAAGGCGGCGCAAGCGCAATCTGGAGCTCATATATCCGCTACATCGGTGCAGGCGCTCTTGCGGCAGGCGGTATCATCAGCCTTATCAAGTCGCTTCCCCTTATCGTGCGCACCTTCAGAGATGCAATCAAGGGTATGAAGGGCGGTTCGGATGCAGGCAATGAACGCACAAATCAGAACCTCAGCATGAAGTTTGTTCTTATTGCAATCCTTGCTCTCACAATCATCGTATGGCTTGTACCCGCAGTTCCCGTTTCACTTCTCGGTGCGGCAATCGTTGTTATTTTCGGTTTCTTCTTTGCCACTGTTTCATCAAGAATGGTTGGTCTTGTAGGCAGCAGTAACAACCCCGTTTCGGGTATGGCAATCGCAACACTTCTTATTGCCACGGTAATTCTTAAAATTACGGGCAGCACGGGTGCTGAAGGTATGAGAAGCGCTATTGCTATCGGCTCAATCATCTGCATTGTTGCCGCTATTGCAGGCGATACATCTCAGGACCTCAAAACAGGTTATCTTCTCGGTGCAACTCCCAGAAAGCAGCAGATAGGCGAGGTTATCGGTGTTACCGCAGCCGCACTTGCCATAGGCGGTACGCTTTATCTTCTCGACACTGCGTGGGGCTTCGGCGGAGATGCTCTTGCCGCACCTCAGGCAACACTTATGAAAATGATTATTGAAGGCGTTATGGATAACAACCTTCCCTGGGGTCTTGTATTCATCGGCGTATTCATTGCAATCGTTGTTGAAATTATCGGTATTCCCGTTCTTCCCTTTGCAATCGGCGTTTATCTTCCCGTGCATCTCAACGCCTGCATTATGGTGGGCGGTCTTGTAAGACTTGCGGTTGACAAAATAAAAAAGAACGAGGAAGAAAAGAAAACAATCACAAACGACGGCATCCTTTTCTGCTCGGGTATGATTGCAGGCGAGGGTCTTGTGGGTATCGTTCTTGCACTTCTCGCCGTATTCGGCATTGACAAGGCTATTGATATTTCGGGCCTGCTCAACCTTTCACCCGTTGTTGCAAAGGTTGCAGCCCTTGCGGTTTTCGGTCTTATCATCCTCTCACTCCTTAAATTCTCCGTATGGAAGAAAAAGAAAAGCAAGTAAGATATGAAAAAACAGGAAACCAATTATCTTGACAAAATCCCCGTTCATCCCGAGGGTATACCCTGGAAAACGGATGAAAACGGCATAGTTACCCTTGAAATCGAAAACAAAGGTGCAATGAACAGAATTGCACAGAAGCTTTTCAAAAGACCGAAGGTCAGCTACATTCATCTTGATAAAACAGGCAGCTTCGTATGGCCTCTTATCGACGGGAAGAAAACCATAACGGACCTCGCCGCAGAGGTTGATGCCGAATTCGGTGAGGAAGCACATCCCCTTTACGAAAGGCTGGCACAGTTTTTCAGAGTGCTAGACAGCTACAAATTCATTTCATGGGTTGAATAACAAACAGTCAGTCCCCGATATTGCATCGGGGATTGATTTTTTTATTATGTATGATAAAATAGATACAGAACCATATTTGCGGAGGTTTTGCAAATGAGTATTATCAAAAAGAAAGTTATGAAGTACGTAGGCAAGATTGTAAACTACGTTACCACCACTACCTCTCAGGGCACGTCCGACGGTCAGCTGGGCAAAAGCTTTGTGCCCGATAAAAAAATGATTGAGCTTTGCCGTGAAATCGGTGCGGAAGGTATCGTTATGCTTAAAAACAAGAACGACGTGCTTCCCCTTACCGAAGAAAACGTTATTTCCGTTTTCGGCAGAGTGCAGAACGATTATTTTTACGTGGGCTACGGTTCGGGTGGCGACGTCAAGGCACCCTACAAGGTCAGCCTTATGGAAGGCATAAAGAACAATTCCAAAATAAAATACAACGAGCTTCTTGCAACCGCATACGTGAACTGGGGCAAGCAGAATCCCGTTGACGACGGCTTCTGGGGTAACTGGCCTATGTGCTACGACGAAATGCCCGTTGACCTTTCCCTGGCAAAATCCGCCGCTTCAATGTCCGACACCGCCGTTGTGGTTATCGGCAGGTCCGCAGGTGAGGACAGGGAAAACAAACTTGAAAAAGGCAGTTATTACCTTACCGACACCGAAAAGCAGATGCTTGATAATGTTACAGCCGCATTCAATAAAGTTATTCTTCTGCTTAACTGCGGCGGAATTATGGATATGGCTGAAATTGATGCATACGGCGATAAGATTTCCGCAATTCTTTACGTGTGGCAGATGGGTATGGAAAGCGGAAACGCCATTGCAGACGTGCTTTGCGGCGACAGCTTCCCCGGCGGCAAGCTGACGGATACAATCGCAAAAAGCTATGAGGATTACCCCGGCAGTGCGGATTTCGGTGCAAGAAAATTCAACAACTACACCGAGGATATCTATGTAGGTTACAGAGGCTTTGAAACCTTTGCGAAGGACAAAGTTCTTTATCCCTTCGGCTTCGGTCTTGGATATACTGAATTCTGTCTTGAAGGCACCGAGTGCAAATGCGAAAACGGGGTTATCACCGTTGAAACAACCGTCAGAAACATCGGCACAAGAGCAGGCAAGGAGGTTGTTCAGCTTTATTACGAAGCACCCTGCGGCAGAATGGGCAAGCCTGCAAGGGAGCTTGGTGCATTTGCAAAAACAGCCGTTCTCCTTCCCGAAGAAAGTGAAAAAATCACCCTTTCGCTCAGCATAAACGATATGGCATCCTATGACGACGAGGACACCTTTGCTTACGTGCTTGAAAAGGGTACATACAATATTTATCTCGGCACCGATGTACGCAGTGCAGAGCTTTGCTGCACCTATGAGCAGGATAAGGGCAGCATTGTATCAAAGCTTTCGCAGACCTGTGCAGTTGCACCCGAAAGCGCTTTTGACAGACTTAAATTCATCGACGGCAAAAAGGTTTACGCTCCCGTACCTACCGCAAAATACAATCTTAAAGAAATCATTCTTGCAAATCTGCCCGAAAGTATTTCTCAGACAGGCGACAAGGGCTATAAGCTTGCCGATGTAAAAAGCGGCAAAATAACAATGGAAGAATTCGTTGCCCAGCTTGATAACACCGAGCTTGAGGCAATAAGCCGCGGCGACTACGTTATGAACAGCCATCTGGGTGCGGCAGGCAACGCAGGCACCTTCGGCGGTGTGCTCCAATCAATGAGAAACAAAGGCATACCTGCCGCAACAACAACAGACGGTCCCTCAGGTATCAGAATAAACGAGGGAGCCTCCCTTCTTCCCGTTGCAACCGCACTTGCAAGCTCCTGGAATCCCGAGCTCATTGAAAACCTCTATGAGCAGGTGGGTCTTGAAATGAAGCGCGTAGGCTCGGATATTCTTCTTGCACCGGGTATGAACATTCACAGAAATCCCCTTTGCGGCAGAAACTTCGAATATTTTTCAGAGGACCCCCTGCTGACGGGTATTATGGCGGCGGCTTTTGTAAAGGGCGTGCAGAAGGCGGGAGTTTCAGCCTGCCCCAAGCATTTTGCCTGCAACAATCAGGAAACCAACAGAACCCATAACGATTCAAGAGTTTCCGAAAGAGCGCTTCGTGAAATCTACCTCAGGGGCTTTGAAATCTGTGTCAAAACCGCAAAGCCTCAGAATATTATGACGTCATATAACAAAATCAACGGCGTATGGGGTCACTACAACTATGAGCTTTGCGAAAGAATTCTCCGTGGCGAATGGGGCTACACGGGCAGCATTATGACCGACTGGTGGATGCGCTCATCGGCATCCCCCGAATTCCCCTCAATCCGCGACCAGGCTTACAGAGTAAGAGCAGGCGTAAACGTGCTTATGCCCGGCGGCGGAAGAACAGGCAAACGCAAGAGCGACGGCACGCTTCTTAAAACTCTGGGCAAGCCCGACGGCATAACTCTCGGCGAGCTTCAGAAAAATGCAATGCACGTTCTTAATTACGTAATGAACAGCAGTGCGATGAAATAAATAAATTATTAAGAAAAGGAATGCTTCTTGCATTCCTTTTTATTTTGGTGTATTATATACTATGTATAGATATAATCAAGGCGGTGAGAATTTGGAACATTCGCAGTTTTTGCGTTCGGAAATGATACTGGGCGAAAAATCAACCGAAATACTGAAAAGCAAAAGCGTTATTCTTTTCGGTCTGGGCGGAGTAGGCTCATACACAGCCGAAGCCCTTGCGAGAGCAGGCATCGGCAGGCTCACAATCGTTGATAACGACACCGTATCCGTCACAAATCTCAACCGTCAGCTTTGCGCACTCCATTCAACCGTCGGTATGCCCAAGGTTGATGTGGTGAAAGCAAGAATCCTTGATATCAACCCTCAGTGTGAGGTTACGGCGGTCCGGAAATTCTATCTGCCCGAAAACTCAGCTGAATTCAATCTTGAAAACTTTGATTATATCGCAGATGCCATTGACACCGTCAGCGCTAAAATCGACCTTGCGGTAAAATCGCAGGAGCTCGGAATACCTCTTGTTGCCTGTATGGGCACGGGCAACAAGCTTGACCCCTCACGATTCACGGTTTCGGATATTTTTAAAACAAGCGGCTGCCCCCTTTGCCGTGTTATGAGAAACGAGCTGAAAAAAAGAGGAATAAAAAAGCTGAATGTTGTATGGTCCCCCGAAGAACCGGTAAAGCCTTTACAGACCGACGAAAATTCAGGCAAAAGGCAGACCCCCGCAAGCCTGCCCTTTGTGCCTCCCGTGGCAGGTATGATTATGGCAGGCAAAATTATCACAGATTTAGCAGGGTGACATAATGAAAAAAATTATCGCTTTGATTTTGATATTTACTCTTGTTGCAACCGCATTCTGCGGCTGTAAGAAAACTTACGTTGACCCTGACGACCCTCAGATTATTGAGAATCTCAACGAAAGCAGTGCAAACACACTGAAACTTGCATATTCCAAAGCGGATATGCTTGATCCCTTCACCTGCACAATGAGTGCAAACATTCAGATTCTGGGTCTTATATATGACGGTCTTTACAAGCTTGACAAAGCCTATGAGCCCATACCCGTCATCGCAAAAAGCTCCATTGTCAGCGGCACAACAGTAAATGTAACTCTGAATTCCGTTAAATTTTCAGATGGTACCGCACTCACCTCAAACGATGTTGCCTATTCATTCAACAAGGCAAAGAATGCTCCGTATTATGCCGAAAGGCTCAAAAACATTGCATCGGTAAGCATTTCTTCCTCCAATATGCTTGTTTTCACTCTCACAAGCCCTGATCCCTACGTGCTTGCCTGCCTTACTTTCCCCGTAGTCAAAAACGGTGCAAGCGGCGAGCTTCCCACAGGCTCGGGCAGATATGCGCCGAAAATATCGGGTGAAACGGTTTACCTTGTTGTGAACAGCAAAAAATCAGGCTTCAACCCTGCGATAAAAACAATAACCCTTGTGCCCGTCAGAGACAGCAGCTCTGTTGAAAGCAGCCTTGAAATCGGCAATACGGGCTTCTATTACGACGACCTGAGTGACGGCACATATTCAAGAATAAACGCAAAAACGGTTGAAATGGGCATCAACCATTTTGTGTATCTGGGCTTTAATTCCGCAAGCGAAATTTTCTCGAATGCCCAAATCCGCCGTGCGGTAAACCTTGCGATAAACCGTAAGGAAATTGCCGTTACCGCATTTCAGGGTCACGCCAGAGAAACCTATTCACCATTTAACCCCGAATGGTATAAGCTTGCATCAAAAGACCTTGTTATCGCTCAGGATATTCCGAAGGCAACCCGACTTATTGAGGAATCCGGCATCGACATAACTTCCAAGGAGGTTTCGGTGCTTGTAAATAAAGGAAACCCCTTCAAGCTTGAAGCGGCTCAGTTTATCTGCGATTATCTTACCGAACTGGGCTTCAAGGTTATACTCAAGGATTATTCTCCACAATACTATACCGAAGCTCTTGAGCTCGGTTCGTACGATGTGTATATCGGTGAAATCCGACTTGCGCCCAATATGGATTTATCTGCCCTGCTGGGCGGTGCGGCAGGCTACGGAATCGACCCTCTCAGCCCCTGCGTTTCAAGGTATTCTCAGCTTCTCGGCGGCGGCTGTGAGCTGATGGATTTCATCAACACCTTTAACGAAGATTTACCGTTTATTCCTCTTTGTTACAGAAATGCGGCGGCATCATATACCAATGCAATGCAGGCGGATTATGCCTGCTGTGACGGAGACGTTTTTTACGATATAGAAACCTGGAGTTTTAAATAAGATAAAATCTGCCATAATATATCCCGAAAGGATGATATTATGGTAAATTCAGAAATACTTAAAAAAGCATTTATCAGCGGTGCAAACGCAGTTGCAAAGCACACCGAACAGATTAATTCAATCAACGTTTTTCCCGTACCCGACGGGGATACGGGCACCAATCTTGCACTTACCCTTACGGGCTGTGCGGAGAAAATCAAAGACCTGCCCGATATGGGTGCAGGAGAGCTTGCCGATAAAATCGCAGGTGAGCTTTTCCGCTGTGCAAGAGGTAACTCGGGTGTTATATTCTCGCTTATTTTCAGCGGCTTTGCCAAAAGCGTTGAGGGGCTTGAAGCCATTGATGCAGCAAGCCTTGCAAAAGGGCTTGAGGCAGGCTGTGACGAGGCATATGCCGCCATGGAAAAGCCTACAGAGGGCACGATTCTGACGGTTATAAGGCTTGCCGCTTCAAAGGCGGTATCCTCCGCTTCAAAGGGCAAAAATGCCCGTGACACCTTTGCGGATGCGGTTGCCGCCGCAAAAGCCTCGCTTAAATCAACTCCCAATCTTTTGCCTATGCTGAAAAAGCACGGCTGTGTTGATGCGGGCGGTCAGGGGCTTGTATACATTATGCAGGGTATGCTTGAAATAAGCGATATCCGTGAAGAAGCAAAGCCCTCAACGAAAAAGAACGTTCACACAGATGAAATAACCTATATTTACTGCACCGAATTTCTCATAAACAATGCCGTTAATGCGGATATTGAAAATTTCAGAAGCCGTATTTCCCGTATGGGCGATTGCACTGCGGCGGCAAAGCATTCGGGAATTATCAAGGTGCATATTCACACAAACCGACCCGATTGTGTTCTTGAAACCGCACTTGAAATCGGTGAGCTCAGCGATATAAAAATTGACAATATGAAAATACAGGCTGAAAACGGAGCTGAAAAATGGAACTTAACGCAAGCATAAAATATCTCAAAGGAGTGGGTGAAAAAAGGGCTGCCCTGCTTTCAAAGCTGGGAATTACAACCCTTTGGGATCTGCTGACCTTTTACCCCCGCACCTATGAGGATTGGAGCAGCCTTGTTTCCATTGCCGACGCACCTATGAATGAACCCGTCTGCATAAAAGCCGTTGTGGGTACACGGTGCCGTGAACAGAGAATACGCGGCGGTATGACTCTTTACAAGACGGAAATTACAGACGGCGATATGCTGCTTGACGTTACTTTTTTCAATAATAAATTTGCCGCACAAAAGCTTGAAGTGGGCAAGGAGTATCTTTTCTTCGGTAAAATTACGGGCAAGGGATATTACAGGTCAATGAATTCTCCCGTTTTTGAAGAATACGACGGCACGGAAGCATTAAGACCCATATATCCGCAGACTGCAGGTATAAATTCCCGTGCAATTCAGAAGCTTGTAAAGACGGCATTTTCCGTCTGCGGAGATATTCCGGACCCTCTGCCTGAGGATATACGCAACAGCTATTGCCTTATGAATCTGAAAAAGGCTTTGATTAATATACACTCCCCCGAAAGCGAGGATATGCTCAGTGAGGCTCGCAGAAGGCTTATTTTTGAAGAACTGTTTCTTCTTGAGCTGGGTCTTTTGCGGCTGAAAAGCAAAAACCGCCGTGCGGCGGCTTACCCTATGGAAAAGGATTATACGGATGAATTTATTTCGTCCCTTCCTTTTGAGATGACGGGAGCGCAGAAAAGAGCAGTTGCTCAGGCGGCAGAGGATATGCTTGGCACCGTACCCATGAACAGGCTTCTGCAGGGCGACGTAGGCTCGGGTAAAACGGCGGTTGCGGCGGCACTGATTTATAACTGTGCTCGCAACGGCTGTCAGAGTGCCCTTATGGCACCTACGGAGGTGCTTGCGGTTCAGCATTATAAAACCCTTGCAAAAATGTTTGAAAATACGGATATTGAAATCGGTCTTTTGACAGGGTCAACTCCTGCGGCGGAAAAGAAAAAAATAAAAGCCGCCCTCAAAGACGGCAGAATAAATCTTATTATCGGCACTCACGCACTGATTCAGAAGGACGTTGAATTCAAAAACCTTGCTCTTGCGGTTACGGATGAACAGCACCGCTTCGGTGTGAATCAGCGCGGCACTCTCAGCTCAAAGGGCAATAATCCCCATACGCTTGTTATGTCCGCAACACCTATCCCCCGTACACTTGCGCTGATTATTTACGGCGACCTTGACCTTAGTATTCTTGATGAAATGCCCAAGGGCAGGCAAAAAATCGAAACCTTCCTTGTTGGCAGTGAAATCCGTGAAAGAGCCTACGGATATGTGAAAAAGCATCTTTGCGAAGGCAGGCAGGGCTACATAGTATGCGCCCTTGTTGCGGAAAACGAAGCAAGCGAGCTTACCGCCGCCACAGAGCTTTACAAGAATCTGGCAGACGGATTTTTCAAAGGCTTCAGGGTAGGTCTGCTTCACGGAAAAATGAAACCTGCCGAAAAAAAGGCGGTTATGGAATCTTTTGCTTCGGGTGAAACTCAGCTTCTTGTTTCCACAACCGTTATCGAGGTAGGCATTGACGTTCCCAACGCGGTTATTATGGTTATCGAGAATGCGGAAAGATTCGGTCTTTCACAGCTTCATCAGCTTCGCGGCAGAATCGGCAGAGGCACCGAAAAGTCAAGCTGTATAATGATATCCGATGCCCATAACGACCTTACGGAGCAAAGGCTCAAAATTCTTGCATCCACAACCGACGGCTTCAGAATTGCCGATGAGGATCTGAAGCTGAGAGGTCCCGGCGACTTTTTCGGCTCACGTCAGCACGGTCTGCCCGAAATGAAGATTGCGGATATGATGACCGACGGTGAAGCCATAAGAGAAGCCCATTCTGCGGCGGTTGAGCTGTTAAACAAAAACCCCGCCCTTGAGGGCGAGGCTTATCTGCTGCTCAGAAAAGCGGTTAACCGTCTTTTCAGCGGCGGCTCAATGAACTGAGCTTATGTTCATTTCTTTCGCTTTTTCGATTTCAGATTTATCCACGGGAATTATTTTGTATTCGCTGGAATTCTCGTCAACCATAGTCACGGGAAGCTCGGGCAGTATTTCGTGAATTCTTGCAATAAATCCGCTGCTTCCTTCTGCGGGGAATCCCGTCACAAGCGTTGCCGCATTGTTTCTTTTTGCCGAAACAGCAACGGTCAGTACGGGGCTGTCACTGAAATAAACGTCCATTGATGCGTTATATTTCCCTGCACAGTCAAACAGTGTTTCAAGAGCACCGCCTTCGTTGGCGTTAAGACCCTTACTCTCCTTGAACACGCTGACAACCGAAAGGGGCATTTTTTCACGCTTTGCAATCCTTGCGCCTGCTTCAATCAGCCTTTGGCAGGATTGCTGAGGGGTTACGCAGACCATAACACAGGGCTTTTTGAGTTTTTTATCCAAAATCTTCATTCCTTTCCTGATGCTATCTATATTTAGTTTCTTTTGTTCGTTGATACCATCTTAACATCCATATGTTTACAGGTTGAGAAATATAAATGTACGGAATGTAAATTATTTTCGGAGGCTTATATGGCAGATAAAAAATACTTTCTTGGCGTAGACGGCGGCGGCAGTAAAACAACCGCTGTTGTGTATGATGAAAAGGGCAATTTCATATGCAGGGCTCAAGGCGAAAGCATAAACTATTATTCCGTAGGTATTGAAAACGCAAGGCAGGCAATGAAGGAAATCATTAACTCTCTATCCGTTAAAAGCTTTGAATGTGCCGTTATCGGTATGTCAGCACTCAACGGCAGAGCAACTGATGAAGAAACAGAGCGTTTCTGCAGCGGTATAATTGAAAGCAATATAACGGTTATGGACTCAGACCTTTTTGTTGCCCTTGAGGCTATGAACTGCGAAGGTGAATGTGCTTTCGTAATAAGCGGCACGGGCTCAATGGCGGTATGCCGTGATGAAAACGGCGAAATCCGCCACGCAGGAGGCTTCGGATACATAATCGGTGATGAGGGCAGCGGCTATTCAATCGCTCTCAGTGCAATCAAAACAGCCATAAGGGCGGCTGAAAATATTGTTGCACCCACTGCCCTTACGGAAAAGTGCCTTCAATATTTTTCATCCGAAAATATATATGAACTGATTGACGTGTTTTATGAAAAAACCGTCAGCAGAAAAAATCTTGCCGCTTTTGCAAAAGAAGTATATGTCTGCGCCGAAAACGGCGACTTAACCGCACACGAAATATTAAGAAGCGAAGCGTTTTTGCTTTCTCAGACGGTTTTAAGCCTTATCAAAAACAAGAAAAAGGATATTCCCGTAGGTCTTTGGGGCGGAATTTTTCAGCATAACAAAATTTTCAGAGATTATTTCTGCGGTTTTCTTGAAGAAAAAGGGTTCAGCAGTGTAAAGTTACTTGACTTTACACCTGAAGCAGGTGCAATTCTTGCCGCCTATCGCTTATCGGGAGTGAAAACCGTTGATATTATTGAGAATTTCAAAAACAATCAATAAATATAACGCAAATTGTAAAGTACAATCACTTTACAGAAACGAGCAATAATGAAAGCACAAAAAATTGCATTGACAGGAGTGATGGCGGCAATAATCTGCCTGCTCGCTCCCCTTTCCGTACCTTCGGGAGTTATTCCTCTGACTTTGGCTACCTTTGCGGTGTTTATAATATCCTGCATTGCCGCACCGAAAAATGCGGCAGGTGCCGTTATCATATATATTCTTCTCGGTGCCGCAGGTTTACCCGTATTTTCATCATTCAGAGGCGGATTTCAGATTATTGCAGGCGTAACGGGAGGTTACATAATCGGATATATTCCCTGTGCGCTGACGGTCAGTCTGCTTGTTAATAAATTCCCCGAAAAAAAATTTATCTATCCTTTAAGTATGACTCTCGGCACTGCAATATGCGGTTTTACGGGTGCTCTGTGGTATGCACTGCAAACGGGCGCCGACCTTACCGCCGCAGTAACGGCAGGAGTTCTCCCCTTCATAATCGGAGATATAATAAAAATCACAGCCGCTTCCGTGCTTGGCTTCACGCTTCGCAAACGGCTGAATAAAATAAGGAGCTGATACGTAATGGAAATAATCAGAAAAGAATACACCGTGCCTTCAAAATGCGGCATTGCGGATATCTATGCAAGGTGCTGGATGCCTGACGACGGCGTAAATGCGATTTTTCAGATTTCTCACGGTATGGCGGAGCACGGCGAAAGATATGAGGATTTTGCATCTTACCTTTGCAGCAAAGGCTTTGCCGTTGTTGTTGAAGACCATATGGGTCACGGCAAATCAATAAACTCTGACGACGATCTGGGCTATTTCGGCGAAAACAATGGTTGGGATACTCTGGTTGAAGATGAAAGAGCCGTAACAGAGCTTATGAAATCAGAATTCCCCGACATACCTGTTATCTTTTTCGGTCACAGTATGGGCTCGTTTGTTGCAAGGGAATACATCCTCCGCTACGGCAACGATGAAAAAATAAAGGGTGCAATCTTCTGCGGCACAAGCGGAAAAAATCCCGCCGCCGCAGTGGCAATTCACCTTGCGGATGCAATCGCAAAAGCAAAGGGCGGCAGACATCGCAGTGAATTTATCAACAAAATGGCTTTCGGTCCGTACAATATGAAAACAGAAAAAAGAACGGCTTTTGACTGGCTTTCAACCGATAACGGTCAGATTGACAAATACGTTGCCGATAAATACTGCGGTTTTGTTTTCACTGCCGCAGGCTACAAGGATCTTTTCACAATTCTCACAAAGGTTTCGGGCAAGGATTGGTATGCAAAGCTTCCCGAACTTCCCATCCTTCTCCCTGCAGGCGATATGGACCCCGTAGGCAATTACGCTAAAGGCGTAAAGCAGGTATATAACGACCTCATTCAGGCAGGACACAAGGACGTTACAATCAAGATTTACCCCGGTATGCGCCACGAGGTTCTCAACGAGGTTGAAAACAAAAAGGTTTATGAGGATATTGCCGCCTGGGCACTTTCAAAGATAAAATAAAACAGCAAAAAACGGAGGCACTTCTGAAATGTGAAGTGTCTCCGTTTTAATTTAATCTTTTACTGTGCAGGAGTTTGTTCCTGTGAGGTGCTTTCACCCTCATTGGCCGCAGGCTGCTGCTCTGACTGAGAAGCGGTTTCGGTCTGTGTCTGAGTTGTTTGAGCTTCGGTTGTTGATGTTTCCTCTGCGGTTGTGCCTACTGCCTCTGTTGTTGACTGAGCTTCGGTTGTTGTTTCTTCAGCCTCAGTGGTTGTGGGCTTCTTTGTGGTGGTAGGCTTCTTGGTTGTTGAGGGTCTTTTGGTGGTTGTGGGTTTTTTGGTTGTGGACTCTGTTGTTGACTCCTCTGTTGTGCTTTCGCTTGTGGATTCAAGAGGCCAGGTTTCGATACCGCTTGTAGGCTCGGCATACTGCGGATAAGTAGCAACATTCTGATATGACGTTGTGCCCGAGCTTGTTGTATTATCGTCACTGCCGTTGCCGCCCACAAAAGCCTTTATAAGGAGTGCCGCAATAACGATGAGCGCTATCGCACCCACGACTATACCTGCAATTTTGAGTAGCTTCGCCTTGTTTGCGGTTCTGTCATAAATTCTTGCGTCTGCGTTGGCATAGGGTGAAATCTCGTTATCATCATCGGGCATTTCGTTTGTGCCGAAGCTGTTACGGTATTCATCCTCATAATCCGCATCGCTTTCACCCACCATTGCCGCCGCAATAGGTGCAAAAATCGCAGTTTCTTCAACATTAAGGAATGCCACCATAACGGAAATATTATCCTTACCGCCGTTTTCGAGAGCCCTGCGGATAAGCTTGCTTGCCGCCGCCTGAGAGCTTTCGGCAGTTGAGAGAATGGCAGTTATTTCGCCGTCATCAAGCATATCGGTAAGGCCGTCACTGCAAAGCAGAATAACGTCGCCGTCGTCAACGTCGTCAACAACGCTTATGTTGGGCGAAAGGTTACCCTCATCGGGAAAAACGCCGAGATGCCTGGTAAGCCTTTTTGCATCGGGAATACGTCCAATATTATCCTGCGAAACCTCGCCTGCATCAACGATTGTCTGAGCGTGGGTATGGTCAAAGCTTATCTGCTCAAGCAGACCCTTTGAGTAATGATACACTCTTGTGTCACCGATATTGACGCAGTAAACCTTACCCTTGACGGCATAGATTGACGCAAGGGTTGTCCCCATACGCTTACCCTTTGCGTTGATTTCGGCGCAGATGCGGCTGTTGGCATCCTCAAGGCAGTTTGCGATTGCAAAGCTGAAATCCTCACCGCTTTCATATACGTTTGAAGCGTGAGCCGCGATAGTTTCAACGGCAATGCCCGAAGCAAGCTCGCCGTAGCTCTCACCGCCCATACCGTCGCAAACGGCAAGGTGGAAGGGCTCTGACATACTCTGCACGAAGGCTGAACCTTTTTTTAGGTCGCCCGTAGAGGTCATTCTGCCGTTCAGATCGTAATTATCTTCATTTTCTTTTCTTATTCTGCCTGCGTGAGTTACCGCACAGACGGATGCTCTGATTTTTTTCATATATCCCCCGTTAATTTCGGGCAATCTTATTTAAGAATACCCTCTTCTTTTGCCCAATCGTACCATACTTCGATTGAACGCTTTCTGCAAGGACTGAGCTCGTGCGAGCCTCTTGTGTACCAATCCATATTGATACCGCGAAGGCCTACAAGGTACTTTGCGCTTGCGTTGAAGCCTGAATCAATGCAGTTATCAAGTGCGATAATGTGCTGATGAGTCTTTCTTGCAGCTTCGGTATCGCCCTTTGTGAATTCATCCCACATCTTTACAAAAAGGTCTGCACCGCAGGATGTGGGAGTTGCAACAACGCCTCTTGCACCTGCAAGGTATGAATCGTAAAGGTAAGGAATGTTAGCCTGAAGCACGTTTGAATCGCCCTGAACGGCAATCTTCTGCTTGATATCGGTAAGCTTGCAGGTTGTATCCTTGATACCCATAAACTTGCCTGTTTCTGCGAGTCTGCCGTATGTAACGCTGTCCATAAGGTGAGGTCTGAGACCGGGGAACTCATAGAGAACGATGGGAAGCTCTGTATGTGAAGCCAGTGAGGTCATATAATCATACATTGCGTCGGGCTTGTCGCACATACCCTTTGTTACGAAAACAAGGCCCTGAACACCCTGCTGCTCAAGCATTTTCATTTCTTCAATCTGAGCGTTGAAATCCGTTTCAAGGTTAGCGGTTGCAAAAACGGGAACGCCGTCTGAATTCTTAACTGCAAGACCTGCACACTTGATTCTTTCTTCAAGAGTAAGCTCCATCATTTCCGATGAGCCGCAGACTGCGAAAAGATGCTGAGGCTTGAACGCTGCCTGCCATGCAACATATTCTTCGTATGTTTTGTAGTTGATTGTTCTGTCCCAATTAAAAGGAGTGAGAAGCAGTGAATATACACCTGAAAATTCGTTGAACTGTGACATTAAAAGCACCTTCTTGTTGTATTTTGGCTTTCGCCCATCATTGATTGAATTATATCGCAGTTATTTTGAAAAATCAATAGGTTAAACAACATTTAAGATAATATTAAAACATATTTTACACTTTATTTTGTGTTGACTTTTCTCTCCGATATCAATATACTTGATTGTAGTACAAAAGCAACGGAGATATCGAATGAATTCACAAAAAGGATTTTTTAAAAATATGGTGAAGCTGGCACTGCCCATTGCATTGCAGCAGCTTCTTGTTTCCTGTGCTCAGCTTGTTGACACCGCTATGGTGACGGGTCTGGGCAACGTCGTTGTATCCTCCGTGGGTGTTTCATCAAGATGGATATTCCTTATGAACCTTTTTTATTTCGGAATTTCATCGGGCACGGCGGCAATGATAGCCCAGTTCTGGGGCGCCAAAGAAAAGGACAGCATCCGCAAATCCTACGGCATCGCCCTGATTTTCGGTGCGGTTGTGGCGGTTATGTTCACGGTGCTGATGTTCTTTTTCCCCGACCTGCTTACAAGAGTTTTTACCTCGGAGCAGGCAGTTGTGGAAACCGCACCTCAATATATGAGAATCGTTGCCTTTATTGCACCGTTTGCGGCATTCAACCAGGTAACCTGCGTTGCGCTCAGGTCAACGGAAAGAGTAAACCCTCCCCTTTACACTTCGGTTATTTCGGTTGCACTCAACACATTCCTCAATTACGTTCTCATTAACGGCAAGCTGGGTCTGCCTGCAATGGGTATAAAGGGTGCGGCAATCGCCACGCTTACCTCAACGGCGGTGCAGACAATATTGCTTTTTGCCGTAATCCGTACGTCAAAGGATATTTACAACGCAAAATTCAGAGAATTCTTTACGTTCACCAAAAACTTTTTCCGCAGATTTTCGGTGGTATGTCTTCCCGTCGTGCTTAACGAGGTTGCCTGGGCGGCAGGCACAAACATCTATTCAATGGTGTTTGCAAGGCAGGGCAGCGAAGCCTATGCAGGCTACACCATATTCAGCTCAATCGAGCAGATTGCCTTTGTTTTCTTTGTAGGTATCTGCCACGCCTGCTCCATTATGACGGGCAAAACCATCGGCGAAGGAAATGAAGGCGGTGCATACAGGCTTGCAAAAAAGTTTCTTATTATGACACCCCTTACCGGCATTGTAACCGGCACAATCCTTGCACTGTCACGAAACCATCTGCTTTCGCTTCTCAACATCGAAACTCAGGCGGCATTCGACCTTGCGTCAAGCCTTATCCTGCTTTACTGTATGTGGCTGCCCTTCAGAAATATTCCCTATACCCTTATAGTGGGCACCTTCCGTGCAGGCGGCGACACAAAAATCGGAATCGTTTACGACCTTATTTCTCTTTACGTTCTGGGCGTGCCTGCGGTGGCATATCTGGGGCTTGTGGCAAAGGTTGATTTTATTTATCTTCTGCTTGCAATGTATCTTTGCGAGGATGTTCTGAAAATCACTCTCACCCTTTTCAGATTCAGAAGCAAAAAGTGGATAAGAAATCTTACAACACAGTGAGGTGTCAGGAATGAATTTTCACGGAATTGAACTTATAAAGCAACCCACCGCTGAAAAATATCACTGCGGCAAAGGCTGTGAAATGCTGCTTTTCGGCGGATGCACAAGGCAGGAATTTGACCGTCAGTGCGAATTGATTTCTCAAAACGGGAATATGCTCTATGCCGAAAACGAAATAAAGGGTAATATTTTCAGAACCTACGTTTCAAATAAGCCCATGCATCAGATTCACGCTTATTACTGCGAAAACGAGGGCAGGATGCGTATCGTTGCAGACCCCAACAATAACATTTTTGCAAAATTGCCCGAAGGCTGTCCCGTCACTCATACCACTACTCTGTGGCAATTCGAGGTTGACCACAGCCTGATTGACTGCGGTATGTGCCTTATTATCCGTTGCTGCGACGGCAGCTTCTTCGTAATCGACAGTGCCCATATGTATTCGGTTAACGATGACGTAAGAATAATCGAATTTCTCAAAAAGCAGACGGGAGGCAGAAAGCCTGTTGTTGCAGGCTGGTTTTTCTCCCACGCACACGAGGATCACGTTTGCAAATTCCTCGATATCGTTGAGTATCACCGCAGTGAAATCGATATTGAGAAGGTTTATTATAACTTCCCTGCGGCAGATAACAAAGATAACATATACTGGGGCGAATGCGGAATTGCGGTGCTTGAAAGATTTGAAGCCGTTATGGCGGCAAATCCCGATATAAAATGCATCAATCTTCATTCGGGTCAGCGTTTTTACGTGCGTAACCTTGAATTCACCGTGCTTTGCACTCACGAGGACGTATATCCCAAGCCCTTTGAGGATTTCAACAACACCTCAACAGCACTTATGCTTTCGGTTGACGGCAGTAAGGTGCTTCTTCCCGGCGACTGCTCCGTTGAAAGCGACAGGGTTATGGTTCCCCGATGGGGTGATTACCTTGAATGCGACGTTGTTCAGGTTTCGCATCACGGTCATACGGGTACATCCCCCGAATTCTACCGCCTTGCAGATGCGGAATGCGCTCTTTTTGCCGTAACGGAAATAAAATATGACGAGGAATATCCCCGTCAGGAAGCAAACAGAGTTGCGGTTCAAATCGCAAAGGAATATTACATTGCATCAAACGGTGCGGTTGAAATCCCCCTGCCCTACAAATACGGCAATACAAAGCTTTATCCCGATGAAACCTTTGAGGATTTTAACGGCATTTTTCAGCTCTGGACATACGAATACACAGACGAATATAAAGAAAAGCTCTATAAGGAATTCCTTGAAAGAAGCGGAAGATAAAATTCAAAACATACTTCAACCGTATAAAGCCAAACGAGTGATACACCGCAAAGTGCATCACTCGTTTTTTTACATCTGTTCAAGAATATACTGTTTTACATCCTCCAGCTTGCTTTTTTTCCATTCTCCGCTTTCCGCTTTTTCGGCAAGAGGGCAAAGAATAAAGAAATCAAGGGTTTCCCCCGGCACACGTCCCGTTCTCAGAGGCTCTGCAAAATGCTCTGCCCATTCTTCTTCCGTGGCATTCGCAAACCTGTCGGGGTTAAGATAAGCCATCTGCCGCTTTGTGGCGGCAATATGCATTTTAACAGACAAAGGTGAGAGCAGATTGAATTCTTCCTCCTGCACATCGGTGAAAATTCTCGGCAGCGGTGCTTTCACAACATGTTCGGGGCCTCGGAGAATTTCAAGGCCCATAGGCTCCCAGGTATATTCTGTTTCGGTGAAATTTATTTTCACAAGCAGACCCAGCTCCGTATTGAACTGCGAGCGCTGATAATCCGTGTCAAAAATGAAATTACCCAGGGAATAGAAAATTATCTTATCCCCCACCGTTTCGTAATTCATGGGCACGTGAGGATGATGGCCTATAACCATATCCGCACCCATTTCAAGATAAAGCCGGTATCTCTCTCTTGTATAAGGCGAGGGAAGCGGAGTGAATTCTTCGCCTGCGTGGGCAACCACGATACACCATCGGCACTGCTTTTTGATTTCATTTATGGTATTCCGAATCTGGTCAAGATCGCTCCAGCTGTAACAGCCCGCCTTGTTTTCGTCGGCTTTACGGCAGGCACGCTGATACCCTACGCCGAACATTCCGATTCCGCCTGCTTCATCAAGAATAACAGGGCGTCTTGCCTCGTGTATATCCATACCTGCACCTATGGTTTTTGCGCCGTTCTCCGCCGCAATTTCAAGGGTGCTCTTTATTCCGAATTCCCCTGCATCCATAATATGATTATTGCAGATATTCCAGATATCCGCATTCATTTTGTTGAGAACCTTAACCGCCTCGGGGTCGATTGTATGAAGAAGCTGCTTCACGCCGCCCTGAACCGTATTCTGTTCAACGGGTGCAACGGGACCTTCAACGTTTGCAATAACGTGGTCAGCACCGTGCAGAAAATCCAACACATCCGACGAGAGAAGGTTTTCATCATTCCACTGACCGTACATATATCTGTCAAAACCGATATCACCGGTAAAAACAAGGGTTGATTTTTCTTTCATATTTAACCTCTCAGAACCAAGCCGTCATTAATGAATAAACCAAAACGGAGTGACCGATATTAACGAGAACCACAGGCAACCACTGCCAATAAAAATGCTTATCCCTTACGGAACGCACCACCGCTGATATAATTATCGCAACAGGCATTACAAATGCGAAAAAAGGTGTAAGAATAATCACACTGTTGCCCGTAACCGATCTTACCGCATAGTGAACCCATTCGGCATTGCTTATACAGAACACAAGTAAGGAATAAACCCAGTAAATAACCGTTGCGATGCAGAAAATCTTCAGTTCACCCCGAAGCCTTTTCATATTTATCACTCCTTCGCATATTATAGCATACATATCGGAATATTGCAAACGGGTATATTTTTCGAATAAAATTTTAGGGTTCTGCAAGATAATCACTCTTGCAAAACCCCTTGTCTTATTCTGTTTTATGCTGTCTGAGCTTTTTTACATTTCCTTGTTTTTTATGATGCTCTTTTGATAATTTTAACGATACCCGTTGCGCCGTCAAGGCGAACGATATCACCGTTTTTAACCGTTGCCATAAGACTGTCAATACCTACAACGGCAGGTATACCAAGCTCTCTTGAGATTATTGCGGTGTGTGAGAGGAGAGAACCCTTCTCGCTTACAACGCCCTTAGCCTCTGCCAGCAGAAATACCCAGCCGGGGTCCGTCATTTTGGTGATAAGTATTTTATCCTTCACACTGCTTACGTTTTTAACGTCCGTAACCACGCAGGCTTCGCCCTCAACAATTCCGTTGGAGCAAGGGACACCAAGCATTTCATCCTTACCCGAATGTACCTGAGTCATATTTACGCTTCTGTGGTTTTTATCAAAGGCTTCGCCGCTGAAAACAATCCTTGAATATGCAGGCAGCATCGAATACATTTCGTATTTCTGCTTTCGTGCCGTAACGGTATCTTTCATATCTCGTGGCATATCAGCAAGGGCACGCACCTCGTCAAGGGTAAGGTAAAACACATCTCTTTTTTCTGCAATATATCCTTTTTTCGCGTAAATTCCGCCCAGACGGAGCACTGCCTCTCTCACCATACCGAAAATACGGCTTCTGTTAAGCCGCTGAATCTCTCTGTTGCCTATACCGAGCATACATCTGCCGCTGAGGAATTTTGTTACAGGGTCGTGTCTGAGGTCAATGCCGTTTTCGCAGGACTCGTCGAGAAGTGACAACAGCCTTTCTTTATCGGCGGCAAATTCATTTATTTTACGGTCAAAAAGCTCAAAATCGGTTCTGAAGGTTTCGGTTTCAAGCTTCAGCTCTTCAAGGCATCTGTCGCCGTAAACATCAATATATTCCTTGGCACGTCTGCGGTATTCGGCATGGCTGATTTTATCCCTGTCAGCGGCAATTCTTATCATTTCCCTGACAGGCTTCATGCTTTCAATATTCGAAATGCCCGATATATACGAATTGGCAAGCTCCTCGTGATTCTTATACTTCTTTTTGAGTCTAGCCTTCAGCAGACCCGTAAAGATAAACGCATAAGTATCGTTAAGCAGAGTTATGCCCCAGCAGGAAAGAAGTCTGTCCTGAATTTTATCGAAAAGCTCAAGGATTTCAGAGGGTGACATATCCTCCTCAAACCTGCGGTAAACGTAGTTCTTGATTTCAATAAAGCTCTCGTTAAGTTTTTTCATATTGCGTGGAGTCATAATAAGCTCCGTCAGTGTATTCACATATACGGATGCTTTTACAAAAGGATTTATCTCGTTTTTCTTCTCATCGTATTCCTTATACTTTACACCCACAAGCTCCTGCCAGATTGCAATGATTCTTTTGCTGAAGGGCAGGAATTTTATTGCGGAATACCAGCTGTTGAGGTTATAATAAAGCCTTCCGTTTGCGTTGCCCACGGTATTTTCCAGAATATCGTAGCGTTTTTCAAGCTCCCTTTTGTTTTTGAGAAGCCGACGTCCCGCATCCTTGAAAACTCCGGCAAAAACCATATCCACAAACGAAATTGTCAGAGGCAGGCTGAGACCGGGATAGCTTTCAACAATGTTACTGTTATCAAAAAGCAAGGGCTCGCTGTCATCTATTGTGGTAATCGGGCGTGCCTGTAAAATATAAATCTCACCGTTTTCCACGGCAAACTCAATATCCGCATAGGTGCAGACAAGACGGCGAACCATCTTTGAAAGGGCAATAAGCTTATGCACCTGCTCATCCGTCAGCAGATTTTCCTTGCCGTCGTAATAATAAATATTATCGGTAAGCGAGTAGTAATATGAGGTTGTGTCGATTTTATCGGACACCACGTTTTCACCGAGTCCCCTGCCTGCAACAATTACGCTTTCGTTAAGAATTCCCTGAGGATTTGCGGTAAAAAGAATTCCCGATATTTCGGATTTCACCATTTTCTGAACAATTACGTTCATTCGCAGAAGATTCAGGTCAAGACCTTTCTTTTCCATATAGGTCAGCACGTTTTCATTGTAAAGCGAGCATACACACTCAACGATTTTTCCACATACGTCTTTACGTTCAACGTTGAGAAAAGTATCAAACTGACCTGCGAAGCTGTTATCGGACGAATCCTCAACGCTTGATGATGAGCGCACCGAAAACAGCACTCCGTCAAGCGAAATATTCCAATCGCCTTTGACGGATTCTATGACCGCTTTTTTCAGAATACTGCTTTTTTCTGCCGCTGTTCTGCCTTTGCAAGCCGTCAGCGCCGCCTGAATTTTTTCTTTTGACGGTACAAGCTCATCAAACGAAAAGACCTCGAAATCAGGCACGGGCAGACCTGCATTTTTCATAATTTTCAGATTTTCAATTTTACTGCCTAACGTCATTACTTTTGTCCCCTTTTCTTTATGTTTTTTATCCCCCGATGGTCTTTCGACCTTTCATAATATAAGTGTTGAAAAAGGAAACTTTTTGTTGCGGCAGAAATATTAAGGTTTCATTAAGAAAAAAGGTCTGCATGCAAAAGCATACAGACCGAAAAAATTCAATTTTATACAAGAGGTATTTCCATAGGCATACCGCCCTGCACTGCGGATTCGTGAGCGATGATACCGGGAAGTGACATATTGATTGCAAAATCAACATCAAGCTCGGGTCTTCTGCCCTCAACAAGACAATCAATGAAGTCCTTTACCATTTTGCCGTCTGCACCGCCGTGACCGCTTGTATCCTCGCCCTCATAGCTTGAGGTAACGGGAATATCAATTTTTGAGTTTGCACCGAAGGTGCCGGGCACACTGTGAAGGCTTGCAAGGGTATGTGCCTCGTCAACAACCTTTCTGCGGTCTGTTTCGAGAGTACCTCTCGTTCCGCAGATACGGTAGTTATGGTCATAGGCTGTGTATGCACCGAAGCTTACGAGAAGTCTGATAACCGCACCCTTTGCGGTTTTGAAGAGCGCAACGCCCGTTTCCTTGCGTTCAGGGGTATAGGGGTCATAATGAACATCTGCTTCCATACAAGTTACACTGACTACCTTATCGTTCATAACGTAAAGGAGAGGACCAAGCTCGTGAGTAAGGTAACGGATTGCGGGCTGATAGGTTCTCCAGTGGCCTTCGGGGTAGTATGTAGGTGAAAACTCGTCGGGATTAAGAGCGTGAAGGTATTCTGCCTCGGCATATGCGATTTCGCCCAGAAGTCCGTCTTCGTGCATCTTCTTCCAGGTCTGGATAAATGCCCAGTAGCAGCAGTTTTCAGCCGCCATATATGTAAGCTCGGGATGAACCGCAACAGCTTCTTTGAGTTCAACCGCTTCTTCAACGGAGTTCACCGAAGGAATTTCGCAAAGCACGTGCTTGCCTGCGTCAAAAGCCTTGATAACGATGGGAACATGGTAAACTGCTTCCGTAGCAACAATAACCGCATCAATATCGGATTTAAGAAATTCGTCGTAATCGCTGAACTGAATAAGGTTTTTATCGTTCACCGCTTCGGAAAGCTCCTCATAACCCGACTTGAGAATAGCGGGATTATGGTCACATACCGAAACAAGCTTTGCATTCTTCACATTTCTGAGGCAACGGGCAATGGCAGTACCTCTGCCGAGACCTACAACGCCTACTTTTATAATTTTATCGCTCATATCAAATCTCCTTTTCGCGGATATGACATCATTATATAGCACTTTTGGCGATTTGTCATTACTTTTTATTGAAAATGTTTTTAATTTGTTTTATAATGGCACTATCATCGGAAAGGAGAATTGCAATGCCTGACAGAATCCACAACATCGGTATACTTGCCCACGTAGACTCGGGTAAAACAACGCTGACAGAACAGCTGCTTTACCTTACGGGTGCAATACGCAGTGCAGGAAGCGTTGACTCTGGCACTGCCGCAACGGACAGCCTTGCGGTTGAAAAGCAAAGAGGAATTTCCGTTCGCACCGCAACGGCAAGCACCGTATGGAAAGGCATTACAATTAATATAATCGACACTCCCGGTCACGTTGACTTTGCAGGTGAGGTTGAGCGTGCCCTTACGGCACTTGACTATGCGGTTGTTATAATCTCCGCTGTTGAGGGTGTGCGTGCACATACCGAAACAATTCTCAAATCACTTGAAACCGCAAACCTTCCCTATGCGGTATTCATCAATAAAATTGACCGTGCAGGCTCCGACGTAAAATCCGTGCTCAGCGAGCTCAAACAGACCGTCACAAGGCAATGCTTTATGCTTACCGTGCCGGAAAATGAGGGCCTTGAAAACCCTTCGGTAAAATCCTTCGGCGAAAAAGATTTTTCGCTTGCCGCAACCGAAGTGCTTGCGGATATCTGCGATGAAGCGGCAGATTTGTTCCTTGAAGAAAAATCACTTGATTACAACCGTGCAAAAGAGCTTATCCGTGAAGAAATTGCGGCGTGCAAGGTAACGCCTGTTATGTGCGGCAGTGCAAAAAATTCAATCGGCGTCAGAGAGCTTGCGGATATGCTGACAGACCTTATGCCCTCGGCAAAGCGGAGAGCAACCGACGGCTTATGCGGAGTGATTTTCAAAATCGAGCACGATAAAACTCTGGGTAAGATTTCTCACATAAGACTTTTCGGCGGTGAAATTTCAAACCGTGACGAAATTCAGCTTATCTCCCCCGCCGTTAAACAGATTGCCGAAAGCGATGCTGTTGAAACGGAAGAAAAGCCTGCAACAAAAGAAAAGATTTCTCAGATAAAAAGCTTTTCGGGCGCTAAATACACGGATTCGGGCATTGTAAAAAGCGGTGATATCGGTGCCGTCTGCGGATTGCCTTCTGCAAAAACAGGCTTTTTCGTAGGCTCACTTGCGGTGAGCAGCAACGCAAAGCTTGTTAACCCGTTTCTGCGTGTAAAGGTTACTCCCTCCGACGGCGATATGCTTAAACTGCCTGCCCTTGCGGCGGCATTGGGTGAGCTTTCAGACGAAGAACCGTATATTGATGCAAAATGGGAAAACGGTCAGAAAGAAATTACCATAAGCACAACGGGTAAAATTCAGCTCGAGGTGCTTGATAACCTCATCAAGGAGCGTTACGGTCTTTCGGCAAGCTTTTCACCGCCTACGGTTATCTATAAAGAAACCCCCTCGGGCAAGGGCTTTGCACGCGCAAGATACACAATGCCAAAGCCCTGCTGGGCTGTGGTTGAGTTTTTGTTTGAGCCGATGCCCAGGGGCTACGGCGTATCCTACCACGGCAGACTGCCCTCAAACCAATGCTTTTACAGATATCAGTCACATATCCGCACATCCTTCAACTCCTGCCTTGAACAGGGGCTTTACGGCTGGGAGGTTACGGATTTCAAATGTACTCTTGTGGGCGGCGAGCATCACACAATCCACACTCATCCTCTGGATTTCTTCGTGTGCACGCCTATGGCGTTTATGAACGGGCTGAGCGAAATCGGTTCAATAATTCTTGAACCTCTGCTGAAAATCCGTATTTCCGCACCTGCCGAGCTTTCGGGCAAGCTGCTTTCGGAAATTGTAAGAACGGGCGGCGAATACGATTCACCCGTTATACGCTCGGATAACGTTATTCTTGAAGCAATCGTGCCTGTTGCAACCTCTATGGATTTACCTGCACGTCTTGCAATACTTTCATCGGGCAAGGCGGTGCTCAATCAGACGTTTTACGGCTACCGTGAATGCCGTGACGGGCTTGAACATATTAACCCCAGACGGGGTGTTAACCCTCTTGACCGTTCAAAATGGATTCTCTACGCAAGAGGCGCATATCAGAAGGACTGAAAGGAAGATTTTTATGAATAAAGATATTTTTACGGCAGGTGCCGCACGTGAAATAACCACTCCCGAAATCGGAACCTTTCTTTACGGTTACAGACCGGATAACGCAAGCACCTGCGTCAATGACGATTTATCCGTCACAGCCCTTGCCGTAAGCCAAAATGGTCAGACCGCACTTATGCTCACGGCGGAAATCGGTGATATCCAGACGGCACTTTGCAATGAGCTTGCAGGCAGAATTGCAGAGGAATGCGGCATTGACAAAAAGAATATTCTTATTTCCTCAACTCATACCCATTCCGCACCCAACCTTTCGGGCGTTGTGGGCTGGGGTGACATTGATACGGAATACTATAACGGCATTTTTGAGCCTGCCGCAATCCGTGCCGCAAAAAACGCACTTGCAAGCCTTGCACCTGCGGAAATTGCAATCGGCACAACAGAGAGTAAGGTAGGCATCAACCGCCGTCAGCAGCACCCGAACGGTGAAATTGGTCTGGGTCAGAACCCTCACGGCTGCTATGACCCCACAATGACGGTTTTAAGCATCAGAAATTCCGAAACGAAAGAAGGAATCCTCAACCTTATTCACTACGGCTGTCACGGCACGAGCGCAGGTGTAGGCGGCGAAATCACCCGTGACTGGTCGGGAATTATGATTGACCGCGTTCAGGCGGAAACGGGAACTCTCACCGCATTCTGGAACGGTGCAATCGGTGACGTGGGTCCCCGTCTTACAAACGGCGAAACCACGGGCAATATAAAATTCACAAACGAGCTGGGAGGCGTTGCGGCTTTTGACGCTATGAGAGCATACCGTTCAAAGGGCGGATATCACCCGGGCAGGCTCGAGGTAATCAGCGATAAGGTTTCACTGCCCCGAAAGTCAATGCCCTGCGCCGAAGAAGTCAAAGCAAAACTTGATGAATACACCGAGCCCGAAAAGCTGATTAACATTCAGAGGCTTGAGTATGAGCATTACAAAGCAGTATATGAGCATCTCAAAAACGGCGGAAATCCCCATGCGGATAATTTTGAATTTGAGCAAACCCTTGTTTCACTGGGCGATGTCATATTTATCCCCTTCCCCTTCGAGATGTTCAGCGAAATCGCACTGCGTCTGAGGGAATATTCGGATTACCCCTACACCCTCTCACTTTCCTGCACCAACGGATACACCGTTTATCTTCCGTCGGAAGACCAGCTTTGCAGAGGCGGATATGAAGTGGGCTGTTTCCGTTTCGGCAGTCTTTTCCCTCTTGCAGACAACACAGATCAGCACATCATTGCAGAAAATCTGCGTATTATGAATAAAATGAGGTAACGCTATGTACAGAATCGGTAGAGAAGAAATTGATGCAGTTGCACGTGCAATAAACACAAAGGACTTTTTCAAAATCAACGGCAGCGGCCAGGAGGTTATGAACTTCGAAGCGGAGTGGAAAACGTACACGGGTGCGGATTACTGCCTGCTTATGACATCGGGCTTCGGTGCAATCACATCGGCACTTATCGGTCTGGGCATCGGCCCCGGCGATGAGGTATCGTGCCCGGCTATACTTATATCGCTTCGGCACTTGCGGTTACTGCGGTAGGTGCAATCCCCGTTATTGCGGATATTGACGATACTCTTACCCTTGACCCCGTGGAGGTTGAAAAGAAAATTTCGCCTGCCACAAAAGCAATCATTCCCGTACACATTATGGGCTTCCCCTGTAACCTTGATGCAATCTGTAAAATTGCACAAAAGCACGGAATTGCGGTTGTTGAGGATGCCTGCCAGTCAATCGGCGGTAAATACAAGGGCAGATTTCTCGGCACAATCGGTGACGCGGGCACATACAGTTTCAACTACTACAAGGTTATTACCTCGGGCGAGGGCGGTGCTCTCGTAACAAAGAGGAGCAAAATATTTGAGCGTGCGCTGATTTACCACGATGCAAGTGCTGTTGCATTCTTCGGCAAGCAGCTCGACGGCATCAGCGAGCCTCTTTTCGGCGGCACCGAGCTTCGTGTTTCGGATATCACGGGTGCAATTCTCCGTGAACAGTTAAAAAAACTCCCCTCAATCATTGCAGACCTTCACAAAAATAAATTTGCTCTGATTGAGAGACTTTCTGACAAATCGCTTGTTGCACCCTCCCACGACAGTGAAGGCGACTGTGCAACAACCCTTGCTCTTCGTTTTGACACGGAAGAAAGCTGCAAGGCATTTGCCGACAGATGCGGAGAAAAAGGGCTTGCAATAACAATACCCATCAACACAGGCAAGCACATTTACACAAACTGGACACAGATTATGGAAAAGCGCGGTGCAATGCACCCTGCAATGGATCCCTTCAGAATGGAGGCAAACAAGGATTTGCAGCATAACTACACTACGGATATGTGCCCCAAAACCCTTGACCTGCTGGCACGCACCGCATACGTTGCAATCGATCCCGACTGGAACGAAGAAAAAGTGAGCGAGGTTTCGGAAATAATCAACAAATCCATATAAAGCACAAGACCTTCGGGAAACCGAAGGTCTTGATTTTTCAGTATGTGATTTTAAGTGTTTTGATTTCAAAGGGTCTGAAGGAAAGCTTGCCGCCGTCAAATTCCTGCTGAACCTCTTCAAGCATATTGGCGATTTCAATCTTCTTTGCTCCCTCAAAAATTCTGAGTGCACTGCCGGTAAAGGTTCCCTCTGCTTCGTAAAGCCTTGCAATAAAGGCTTTTTCGTTATCCTCACAGGGCTTGATTGATTCAACAATAATATTTGCTTCTTCGGGTACGACGAGTGCAACCGCCTCAAATTCACCCTTACCCTGAACAACGGGAACGTTAAGCTCATAAGCAGGTCTTATAACCGTTTCCGCACCGAAGCCGCCGTTATGAGGCAGGAAGGAATAAACCGTTCTGTGAAGTCCTCTGTCGCCTTCAATATCGGGGCGTGTGCCGCCCTTGTGAAGTGAAAGCCTCATTTTGCCGCCTTCAACGCTGATACCGTATTTGCTGTCATTGAGAATCGCAACACCGTAGCGTGTTTCGGAAAGGTCGGTAAATTTATGGTTTACAACCTCAAACTTCGCCTTTTCAACGGAATCGTTTCTTGTGGTGGGTCTCATAACGTTGCCGTACTGAATCTCGAAGCGGGCAAAGTTATTCTGAACCGACGTATCAAACGCCGCTTTAAGGAAGCGATGGTTATCCTGCCAATCCATAAGAGTATCAAATCGGATTTCCGCACTGTCTGCAAAATAAATCGCATCCTGCGTAATTGTTGATTTTTCGGAAATCTTATATACACTTCTGATAATCAGTGCCGCACTGCCGTGAGATACAACCTTACGGCTTATAAGCTCCGCAGTATCCTCAAATTTACATTCGATATCCGCATCAATATCCCAGTTATCCCAGGCATAGGGCAGATCCTCTGCCATAAGGAAGGTGTTGAGCGCATAGCCCTCGCCTCTTACCTGTCTGCCGCACTTCTTATCGGTGAAAGATGAAATAAATCCTTTTTCGCTGAACACGATATCCGCAAAGGGAGTTGAAACGGTGTTTTCGTCGGCGGTGATTTCACTCTCGGCATCCGCACTGCCCTTCACAAGATTTATCTTAAGCGTTGAGAATGCAGGTACGGTAATGCCACTGATGATAAGAATATTTTTGCCGTCAAGGTTTTTATACGCCTGCTGTTTACAGGGAATATCCGCAATAAAGCCCTCTTCACATTCAAGGAAGATGGGGTCGCATCTGTCATAAGAAAGTGTGTTGGTAACGGTTACAAAATCGCCCTCACCGCTTGTATATTCAGCGATAAGCTCACCTGCCGCTTCAAGAACACTGTCCGTTTCTTCAAGCGAAAGACGGTGTGCGGAGTTGATGCAGGTGCCGGGAAGAATATCGTGGAACTGATTCACAAGCAGCTTTTCATAAAGAGGATGAATCTTTTCGTCACTTGAAACCTCACCCGCTTTTACTGCGTTGCTGACGGTAAGATATTCAAGGTCACGCAGAGCAAGCTCGCATTTTCTGTTGTTATGCTTTATTCTGTGCTGGTTTGTGAGAGTTCCTCTGTGGAGCTCAAGATAAAGCTCGCCCGTATACGTGCTCGGATTTACGGTTTCCGCTTCCATCTCTTTCATATATTCTGTAACGGTTGAATATTTCACCTTGGGGCAACCGTTAAGGTCAAGCATTCTTCTGCCCATTTCGATACTTTCAAACTGGGGTCCGCCGCCGCCGTCACCGTGTCCGAAGGCGGTAAGACGCTTTCTCGTTACGCTTCTTTCGTTAATGGTTTTGTTTTCACGCACGTCGCCCGAAACGGTATTATGCAGAGTAACGGGTGTAAGCAGACCGAGGGTCTTGTTGAAATGAGTAAACACCCTTGTGCCGTCAATACCCTGCCAATAAAACGTATCGTAGGGGAAGTGGTTCGTATCGTTCCAGTCAATTTTGGTTGTGAGGAAATAATCAACGCCGCAGCCCTTCATAATCTGGGGAATTGCACCGCTGTAGCCGAAGGTATCGGGCAGCCAGAAGCTGTTTGAAGTAAATCCGAAATGCTTTCTTGTGAATCTCTGACCCCAGAGGAACTGCCTTACCATTGCTTCGCCCGAGGTAATGTTGCAGTCACATTCAACCCACACTGCGCCGTTGGGCTCATATCTGCCCTCTGCAACCTTCTGCTTTATATCCTCAAAAAGAGAAGGATAATGCTCAAGAAGCATATTGCCGTGGCAGGCCGAGCTCTGAACAAACTTGAATTCGGGGTATCTTGCCATAAGCGAAAGCTGGTTTGAATAGGTTCTTGCACATTTCTTTATTGTTTCGGTTGTTTTCCACAGCCAGGCGGTATCCATATGTGAATGACCTATAACACCTGCCTCGGGTGCGTCGGGACCGTTCTTGACGGTAAGCACTTTTTTAAGGAAAGGATGCGCCTTTGCCATTGCCGTTCTGAATTCTTCATCGCTTACGTCTTCAACCGCATAATAAATACGCTTGTGAACCTCGTAAAGTGCGTTTGCAAGGTCGCCCTTTCTGAAAGAGGAATCGGGCAGACTCTCATAAAGATCGTTGATAACACGCAGGTCAAAGTAGAATTCCTGAATAAATTCATCCCTTGTGCAGATATCAAGTCCGCTGAAATGATATGTATAATCCTTGATGAGTCTGTTACATTCAAGAGGCTGTGTGCCGTAATGTGTGTGACCTGTATAAACTTCAAGGGCAATTTCAATTTTATCCCCTGCCTTGGGATTCTGCACAAGCATATCGCAGTAGTGATTGCCGTGACCCGTGAAAACGATTTTTGTTGCAAAGGTGCCGAAGGGCTTGCCGTTAACCCAGAGAAGGGTTTCGTAGCCCTCTGTATGAGGCATAAGAAAAATCTCTTTGCCTGCAAGATTTTCGGGCACCGTAAATTCAGCCTTGAACCAACCGAATGCTTCTTCACTGCCCCAGGTTTCACCGCTGTGCATAGGTCTGCAAAGAGCATCTTCGGGAATTTCGTAAAGTCTGTCAGCCGTTTCGTAAAATCTTACGTCATCTATAACGGCTTCTTTTCTGAAAAGCATTCCGTTGAGGGTATTCTCAAATCTTCGGAGTTTTCTGAACGTGCGTTCAAACTGTCTGTCTGTAAGCATAGATGTTTTTCCTTTCGGGAACATATTTAACTTGATGATTATATCACCTATATTTATCAAAAACAATGTGTTTTTGAATTTTTCTGTATAAATAACCGATAATTTTACAGTAAACCGCTTTTTTATTGAAAACAAAACCGAATTATGATATCCTTATAAAGACGAATTTTTACAGGAGGACACAAAATTGAAAATTGCTTTTTTTGATGCAAAACCCTACGATATACCTGCCTTTGAAAAATACGGCGGTGATTACGGCATAAGCTTCAAATTTTTTGAAGCAAAGCTCAATTCCGACACGGCAAAGCTCGCAAAGGGCTACGACGGGGTTTGTGCGTTTGTTAATGACACCGTAAATGCGGAAGTTATTGATAAGCTTTATGATATGGGTGTAAATGTGCTTGCCCTTCGCTGTGCAGGCTTCAACAATGTTGATATGAAGCACGCCCACGGCAGACTTCACGTGCTGAGAGTTCCTGCCTACTCGCCCTATGCGGTTGCGGAGCACACAATGGCACTTCTTCTCACTTCCATCCGCCGAATTCACAAGGCGTATATCCGTTCACGCGACTTTAATTTCAGCCTTTCGGGTCTTACGGGCTTTGATCTTTACGGCAAAACCGTTGGCGTTATCGGCACGGGCAGAATAGGCAGAGTTTTTATTGATATATGCAGAGGCTTCGGAATGAAGGTGCTTGCCTATGACAAATTCCCCGCCGAAGGTCTTGATAACGGTGACACCGTAAGATACACGGAGCTTGACGAGCTTTTCGCAAAAAGCGATATTATTTCGCTGCACTGCCCGCTCACCGAAGACACCTACCACATAATCGATGAAAACGCACTTGAAAAATGCAAAAAAGGAATAGTGATTCTCAACACTTCAAGAGGTGCTCTTGTTGATGCGGAGGCACTGCTTGCAGGAATTAAATCACGCAAAGTGGGCGCCGCCTGCCTTGACGTGTATGAGGAGGAATCCGACCTTTTCTTTGAAGATAATTCGGGCCATATCCTTGAAGACGATACCCTTGCAAGGCTTATTTCAATGCCCAACGTAATCGTTACCTCCCATCAGGCTTTTCTCACAGAGGAAGCCCTTGAAAATATAGCCGAAACAACAGTTAAGAACCTTGCGGATTTCTTCGAAAAAGGTCAGTGCTCCAATGAGCTTTGTTTCAGAACAGGCGAAACAGTTGACTGCAAAAACGGAAAATGCTTTTAGTTAAAATGCTGTCTTCGGGCAGCATTTTTTCAGTACTATTGCCGAGTTTTTTCCGCACATAAAGCCTTGACGAAAGGTTGTATATATTGTAAAATAAAATGAATATAAAATTTTGGCAAAAAACGAAAGGCAGGTGGAGTTATGTCAGCAACAGAAAGAGAGCTTGTTGAAACAACTGACAACTCTATACTTCTTAAAAACAGACGCTTTGTAGGCACAAAAGAAACCATTGCCTATGTTCTTGAAGACACTGCGGCAAGCCTTAACATCAACGATTTTAAGGACAGATACATATACGATGTTGTTAAGATCGATTTCAGTTATCTTGCAATTCAGAACATCGTTGCAACCGTGTGGGATACCTTCAACGATACGTTTATCGGCGTTATTGTTGAAAAGACCAGAACCCGTTGGGGTAAATTCAGACCCTATCTTCTTCTCGGTCAGCTTCCGCTGACGCTTCTCGGTTTATGGTATTGGCTTATCCCCTTCATTTTCCCCGATACTCCCGGTGAATATCTCCCCAAATGGATATTCTATTTCGCAATGTCAATCATCACCGAAACCGCAACAACCTTTACGTCAGTTGCCCGTGCAGGCTTCGGCTCTACCATAACGCCTGAGCCGTTGGACCGTTCAAGGCTTATTGCAACGGCAAACCTGATGTCCCACTTTGTTGAAGACGTTCCGAAACAGGTGTTCGGTATTATTTACGACCTTGTAATCAACGAAAAAATCAAAATAAAGCTTCCCAAGCTTTTCGCAGGCTTCGGCGTTTCATTTGCGGTTATCGGTGCCGCCTTCTGCCTTTACTTCTTCCTTAACACAAGAGAAAGAGTTGCGCAGACAATCAAAAAGCCAAGCGTTATTCAGGGCCTTAAAGCTATCGTTACGAATAAGCCTATGTTCATTCAGGTGCTTTCTTCATTCCTTTCGGGATTCAGCATCGGTTCAAGCAGAACAAACTTCTATATCGACGTTATCGGCTCGATTACATGGAAAACCATTGTCGGCATCCCCGCTTTCCCCATCAAATTTATCAGCTACGGTTTTGTTGAACCTCTCAGAAAAAGATTTTCAACAAAGGCTCTGTGGATTCTCGAAGACGCCTGGACGGATATGCTGTGGCTTACCGTATTCGGCATAGGTTCAATCAACAAGAACTTTATGAAGAAGCCGATTATTCTTCCGCTTATGGGTATTGAAGAAATATTCGAAATGTGTGTTTACGGTTTAAGACGAGTTATCCCTGCTGAAATCAGCAACGAATCAATGGACTACTGTGAATGGAAAAACGGCTACCGTGCCGAGGCTATGATAGGCGTTGCGCAGTCAACAATCTCAAAGCTGCAGCAGGCTGTTATGGGCAGTATCAACAGCATCGTTATGAAGAAGGTAGGCTATATTCAGGGTCTTAAAGTCGGCACACAGTCAGACAAGACAAAATGGTGGATTTTCGCTCTGGGTACAGGTATCCCCATCATCACAAGCGCTCTGGGTATTATCCCCAAATTCTTCTATCCCCTTTCAGCAGAAAAGCGCGACCTTATGTATAACGAGCTTCGTGAAAGAAGAAGCAAGGTTGCAACCAAGATAAAGAACGCAACAACCGCCGAAGAAATTGCGGAAATTGCAGATTCACAGTTCATCGTTAAATAAGTTTTATAAACAAGAAACGGATTGCAAAGATTAATTTCTCTGCAATCCGCTTTTTTATTTCATCAGAAGTTTCATAAACAATCCGCCCTGCACCGTGCGGTGGCGGAAGGAAACCCATCTGCCGCTGACGGTATCATACCAGTCTGTCATAGGCACTCTCGAGGGGCTTTCATCATATGCCTTCCACAAGGGAGCAATATATTCTTCAAAGTCTTTCTTTTCACTTGCCATTGAAGCAGTCCACACAAGCCAGTCAGACTTTGTGTAATCCGCACGGCTGTCAAGAGGCATACCGTATTTATTGAAATGCTTTTTGTTATCCGCAATTTCGGCATCCATAAATTCCTGAGTGAAAAGGCCCGTTTTCCATACTTTATCCCACACCATATTGTATTTCATCGAATAGGTATAAGGCCGGTCAAAGGCAAGGTTTGAGGTGCCGTCGGGGTTAAGTGCGGTATTCATCCAGTTTGCCGCCATTTTTTCGGCTTCACTGCGATAGAAAGCCGATTTTTCGCCGTCACCAAGCATATCGGTGATTATGGACATTCCCTGAAGCCCCATAACCGCTTTGAGTGAAAGATTGCAGTTGTGTGCAAGGTGACCTGCAAAGTCATCGGTGCAAAGCTGATCCTCGGGGTCTGCACCGTATTTTATAAGGTAGGTACACCAGCCTTCAAGCAGGTCAAGATGCTCTGCCGCAAAATCTGCCGAGCCTGTTGCAAGAGCAACGTTGGCATCCATTACCAACATATTGCCGCATTCTTCAACGGGCATTTGATATTTGAGAGCGTTATTGCCGTAAACCTGTCCGTTGACAAGCGGATACTGACCCACATCGTGAGGAGCAAAATCAAATTCCCACGCATCACTTTTTGCGTAGCGGATAACGGGGCGCATCATACCCTTGACAAGCTCGGGATTATAAAGCAGGAACATGGGAATTGAGGGGTAGGAAACGTCAACCGTTGCGGCACAGCCGTTTGAGAAGCATTCTTTTGATATGTAAAGGATTTCGCCGTTTTCATCAAGCACAAGCTTGTGGGCGGCAATTACCTGACGGTAAGCAAGGGAAAGAAGCTCGGCATATTTTTCACCGCCTGCTTCAAGAGCGTCGGAATAAAGCTTCTGTGAAAAAGCCTTGCATCTGCCTGCTATCTCATCATATTCGCCTGCCGCCTCATCAACAGCTTCAAGAATACTCTGACCGTCTTTGTTCCAGTATGAACGCAGGTGCTTACCGAAATATTCAATGCTTTCAATATCGTCGTAAGCAAAGTAATACATAAGCTTTTCGGAAGGTGCAAGCTCCGAAGCAATGTTAATGTGAACATCACTCCATATTTTGTTTGCGTATATTTCAGCATCCGCCTTATCGGTCATAAGGTAGAAATAGCCCCAGTCAATTCGCACGTCGTCACCGCTTCGGTTAAGAGGCTTCTGCTCCGTGTTGCCCATACGCATACCCTTGACCCTGCCGTATTCAACAGCTTCCGTTATAACGTCGTTCTGTCCGCCTTCGTCAAGGCAAAGCTCCTCGCTTGCGGCAATATTCACGCTTACGGTGTGGTCTTTGCCGTCAAGAATTTCATAAGAAACTTCAAGGTATGTAACGGGTCTTGTAAGCAGACGGTAATCATCTGCAATAACAGGTGAAGTGAAAACCGCTTTAAGACGTATCTGCTCATTTTCGAAAACCGCAGTAGTTGAAAGTGCGTCAATATCAAGGGAAACCTGAGTTATTTTATGATAATCCCTGTGGTATCCGAGGAAAAGGTAACGGTTTCCGTCAACGGTAACGGTGCCGATAATCGAGTTGCTTTTACCCGTCCAATGCTCGGTGTTTGACACGTTGAGGGTTGTATCTGAAGACCATATTGAAAAATACGGGTCAACGGTAATCAGAGGGACTGCGGGTGCTCTCAGTTTCATAACAATCTTCCTTTCGGTTTGATTCTGATAAAAGTTTACCATAAGACTCTTTACCTTGCAATAAAAATAAACATTATTTTTTTGAAAGTTACGGTTTTTCAGTGCACATTACCGAAAATAAAAAACATACGGTTTTTGCCTTGTAACAGGCAGAAAAAGGTGTATAATACTGTTCTGGAATAATAAATGTAAACGGGGTGCTTTCTATGAATATCTTTCAGCCAAAGCTTTTCACATCGCTGAAAAGCTACAACAAAAAGCAGTTTATCAACGACCTTGTGGCAGGTCTTATCGTTGCCGTTATCGCTCTTCCCCTTTCAATCGCTCTTGCCATAGCATCGGGCGTATCACCCGAAAAGGGTCTTTACACCGCCATTGTTGCAGGCTTTGTAATTGCATTCCTCGGTGGCAGTAACGTAAACATTTCGGGTCCTACCGCCGCATTCGCCACCATCGTTGCAGGCATTGTTGCCCAGCACGGTACAGGCGGTCTTATAATCGCCACCATTATGGCAGGCATTATACTCGTGTTTATGGGTATATTCAAATTCGGCTCGCTTATAAAATACATACCTCACACCATAACAACGGGCTTCACCTCAGGCATTGCCCTTACCATTGTTATCGGTCAGGTAAAAGACTTTCTCGGTCTGACCTTTGACCCCTCACTGGCTACGGTTGAAACTATTGAAAAGCTTGAAGCCATCGTCAAATCAATAAGCACATTCAACTGGCAGGCACTTGTTGTGGGCATTGCGGCAATGGCAATTCTTATTGTGTGGCCCAGAATCAGCAAAAAAATTCCAGGCTCGCTTATTGCGGTTGTTGCAGGGGTTATAATGGTAAAGGCGCTTGATATGAACGTTAACACCGTGGGCGACCTTTACACAATATCAAGGGAGCTTCCCGAATTTTCACTCCCCGAATTAAGCGCAAGCTCAATCAGACAGCTTATGCCCAATGCTTTCACCATTGCAATTCTCGCCGCCATTGAATCTCTGCTTTCCTGCGTTGTTTCAGACGGTATGATCAATGACAGACACAATTCAAACACCGAGCTTATCGCACAAGGTATGGGCAATATATTCTCGGGTCTTTTCGGCGGTATTCCCGCAACGGGCGCTATTGCAAGAACAGCCGCAAACGTTAAAAACGGCGGCAGAACACCCGTGGCAGGCATTGTTCACGCGGCAATGCTTCTGCTTATCCTCGTTCTTCTTATGCCCTATGCGGCGTGGATCCCCATGCCCGTTATTGCGGCAATCCTTTTTATGGTTGCATACAATATGTGCGAGTGGCGTCAGTTTGTTAAAATCTGCAAAACAGCACCCAAAAGCGACATTACCGTTCTTGTTGTAACCTTCGTGCTGACGGTTGTTTTTGACCTTGTGGTTGCAATTACAGCAGGTATGATAATTGCTGTTGTGCTGTTTATGAAGCGTATGGCAGACGTTACAAGCATCAGAACCTGGAGCGACCCCAAAGATGACGACGTTCCCGACAGCGAAAGACTCAAAGCCATTCCGGCACACACCGAGGTCGTTGAGTTTGAAGGCCCTATGTTCTTTGCATCGGCAGAAAAATTCAGCCGTATCCCCATAAAAGACGGTGTTACAACCATTATTCTCAGAATGCGTAACGTACCTGCACTTGACGAAACCGCAACACGTACGCTTTTTGAAATTTACCGAATCTGCAAAAAATCAAACCGTACCCTTATTTTTTCACACACAAACGAACAGCCTCTTGCGGTTATGAAAAAGGCAGGCTTCTACGATAAAGTCGGCGCAGAAAACTTCCTGCCCAATATTGACGAAGCCCTTGCATACGCCGAAACACTGCAATAAAGCAAACAGCTCCGAAGCTTTTACGCTTCGGAGCATTTTTTATTCGACGAACAGTTTTTCACTTATTGCTGACATCTGCGTTTCATCGGGAGTCAAAGTCATACTGATTTTCACAATAATATTATCCTTGCAGATAACGAAATAATTGGCATAGCCGTCCTCATACTTTATGCGGTAAACCGTATCCGCACCCCAGGGTACAGGGTCAACTTCAACATAAATATCCGCAAGTAAATCCTGCACTTCGGTTACGCAGGCATCGTAAACGGGCATAAAGTATATTTTGTAAACATCGCAAGAAAACGAAAACGTATCCCCATTTTTATCTTTTGCAAACTGCCACGTCTCCGTAACGCTTGCAAAGCCAAGCCATTCAAAGGATTTATATTTTGAAACAACACCTTCCGTCTCAATCAAATCTTCAAGGTCAACGGGCAGGTTTTTATCAAAATATATTTCTGTTGTTTCACCGTCGGGCAAAGTGATTTTTTCGCTCCGTGCAGGGAATAAGGAGTATATTCCGATTGAGCCTGCGACAAAAACTGCAATGAATCCCACTGCGGCTATGGCGGTCTGTGACTTCTTCTTTTCATCGGCAATATCCTTTCCTGCGATACTTCGTCGCAAGGATTTGAATGTAAACCACATAACAACCGCAAGAGCAATGGCAATCACACCGAATATCATCTGCGGCGGCGAAAGGAAGGTGTAAAACTTTAAAGCAGTGGCTGTCAGGTAAAGAGGAATATAAAAATTAGCGTAGTTGAAAATCCGTTTCGTGTCGGTAAAAAATCTGTCTTCCGCCGCTTTTTTTGCTTTTATATACCAGAAAAGATACTTAAAAATGCTGTAAAGCGACAAAGGAATTGCAAAGGGAACCGACCAGAATATGTATGCCGCATCGGACATTGTATCAATGGGCTTCTCAAAAAATCGGAAAACGAAATATGTTGTCAACGCTGCTGCGACGGCAAACATAAAAAGATTTTCAAAAATAATATTTCCCTTTGCAAAGCGGTGAATTTCTCTGACCCTTTCTGCGGCATCGGTATGCAAAGGCACGGGGTTTTCGCTTTCGTTACAGAATATATGCATTTTTCCTATGTGGGTAACGAACTTCCACCCTGCCACGGAATGCTCATCAATGTATTTCAGCCTTTCATCGGTCATATCGTCAAACAAAACCCTTTTGGGATAATAACACACTGAAAAACTCATTGACCTCGGCTCAATACGGCGGTATTTCCATTTGCTACCCGTAATTTCTTTCAGCAACCAGCCTTTTTCCGCCATCTTTTTAAGGTGATTTTCAATACCCGTACAATCGTAATAGGAGTAAATATTAATCTCTTTTTTCATTTCTTCCATTCACTTCACCCCACTCATTTTTTTATCGTAGCATTACTTTTTATTCTTGTCAAGAAAAAAGAGCAGTCCGTAAAAGAACTGCTCTTATGTTCAATTATCAGAATGCCTCAACTGCTGCCTTTTCAGCCGCAAGACCCTTTTTGTAGTTTTTAAGGAATGCCTTGAAGCCTGCAATATCATCCGCATCGGGAGCGATTTCCGTTGAATCCTGACCTGCAAAAACCTTGTTCTCAAGGTACTTATCAAGGGTTTCGCCCTCTGCCTTGCTTACCATATATTCAGCAAGAATTGCTACGCCCCAGGGACCGCCTTCGCCTGCGGTTTTCATAACGGATACAGGTGCATTGAGTGCGGCACCCATAATCTTCTGACCTGCAACGGGAGCCTTGAAGTAGCCGCCGTGACCGAGAATTCTGTCAACCTTAACGTCCTCATCCTCAAGAATTTCCATACCGATGCTGAGAGTTGCCGCCGCCGATGAAAGCTGAACTCTCGCAAAGTTTTCAAGAGTGAATTTGCTGTCGGGTCCTCTGAAAAACATAGGCTTACCGCTGTCAAGACCTGTAATAACCTCACCTGAAAGGTAGTTATATGCAACAAGACCGCCGCAGTCCTTATCGCCTTCAAGTGCTTTTTCAAACATCTTGTCAAGGACCTTGTAAATACTGATATCCATACCCAGCGCCTTGCACATTGACGTGAACATTCCTGCCCAGGCATCGATTTCACCCGAGCAGTTGTTACAGTGCACCATAGCAACGGGCATACCAGCAGGAGTCGTAACCATATCGATTTCGGGGTAAAGCTTTGAAAGTGCCTTTTCAAGAACAACCATAAGGAAGATGGATGTACCTGCGGAAACGTTACCCGTTCTTACGGCAACAGAATTTGTGGCAACCATACCCGTACCTGCATCGCCCTCGGGAGGACAAAGAGCTACACCTGCCTTGAATTCGCCTGTGGGGTCAAGGAGAAGTGCGCCTTCTTCGGAGAGAACGCCTGCGTTTTCGCCTGCAACAAGCACCTTGGGAAGAATATCCGCAATCTTCCAGGGGAAGCCGTATGAAGCAACCTTCTCATCAAACTGTGAAAGCATTTTTGCGTCGTAATCGTTGGTGATGCTGTCAATGGGGAACATACCCGAAGCCTCGCCTACACCGATAACCTTGTTGCCCGTCAGCTTCCAATGAACGTATGCAGCAAGAGTTGCAATAAAGTCAACGTCCTTAACGTGTTCTTCGCCGTTGAGAATTGCCTGATAAAGGTGTGCAATGCTCCAACGCTGGGGAATGTTAAAATTAAAAAGCTCGCTGAGTTCTTCCGCCGATTTTGCGGTGATTGTATTTCTCCAGGTTCTGAACTGTGCAAGCTGATTGCCGTCTTTATCAAAAGCAAGGTAGCCGTGCATCATACCGCTGATACCCAGCGCACCTACGGTCGTCAGCTTTTCGCCGTATTTTTCGGCAACATTCTTTTTAAGCGCACCGAATGCACCTCTGAGACCTTCCCACACCTGCTCCATAGGATAAGTCCATATACCGTTGTCGTATGTATTTTCCCAGTCAAAGCTGCCTGACGCAAGAGGCTCGTGATTCTTGCCGATAAGAACAGCCTTTATTCTTGTTGAACCGAATTCAATACCCAGAGCTGTCTGCCCCGAAGCTATTGCCTTTTTGATATTTTCCATTATTATCACTCTCCGTCAGAAAGTTCATTTTTGTTAATAATATCAAAAACCTTTTACTCCGTCAAGACTTTGAACAAAAAGTGCTCAACCTGTTGCAAAATATCATATGTTTTGATATAATAACCTTTATATAAAGTAAAAAGGAGGAAAATCATGAACTTGGTCGGTATTGTGAAAGAAGGCGTTTCAAAAGTAAAAACCTATTGGAAAACGCCGCCTCTCGGAAAGTACATGAATTTCAAAGAAATCGTATCCCTTGCAGGAGGCGGAATAGGTGTTAAATTCATCATCACCTGCATTTCCTCGGTTCTGCTCTCCGCAACAAACGTTTTTGTAGGTAACACAATCGGCATTGAGCCGATGAATATGTATTTCATATATATTCTTGCTGTTGTTCTCAGCTTCCCTCTGACAATGTTCAGAGCCTACATCATCGATAACGCCCGTAACAGAAAAGGTAAATACAGACCTTACATACTGACTATGGGTCTTCCCACCGTTATTCTTGCAATCGGCTATTTCTGGTTCCCCTATGAAAAATTAGGCGGCCAGCTTATGAAATGCGCTGTTGTGCTTCTCTTTAACATCGGATTCCAGTTCTTCTATAACTTCCTTTATGATGCATACGACAACTATATCGTTGTTCTTTCACCCAACACTCAGGAAAGAGCAAACGTTTCCTCAATAAAATCCGTTACAGACTCCCTTGCGCCCACAATCACAAATGCGGTTATCCCCCTTCTTGCAACGGGTCTTATCGGCACAAACAACCTTAACGACATCAGAATTTATCGCTACATCTGGCCCCCCGTTCTTATCTTAGGTTTCCTTCTGAGCGTTATCGTTTACGTCAACACCGAAGAAAAAATCGTTCAGGCAAAAACCCACGTTGTTCAGATAAAGTTCATTGATGCTCTGCGCGCGGTTGCCAAAAACAAATATTTCTGGGTAATTTCACTTGCAGGCTGGCTGGGCTTCCTTGAAGGCTCGTGCCTTAACATTCTCAACTGGCTTTATTCATATCAGCACGCCTGCACAAGCGGTCAGTATTCACTTATCGTTACCATTTACGGCAACGCATCCCTCTGGGGTATGCTTCTTGCACCTCTTTCAATCAAGAAAATCGGCAAGAAAAATACACTTATCCTCACCAACGCACTCAACATTATATTCATCGCTCTTATTTATCCCGTAGTTAAATATGCGGATATGAGCATAATGATATGGCTTGTTATGATGTGCCTGTGGTTCAACGCCCTTGTAGGTTCGTTTGCTCACATACTTACACCTGCACTCAACGGCGATATCCGCGACTATCAGCAGTATATCACAGGCGAAAGAATTGACGGTATGTTTGCCGCTGTGGGTCTTATCGGTTCGGTTATCACAATGGCAACAAGCTCAGTTCTTCCCGCAATTTACGAAAAAATCGGCTTCAACGAAACCAAACTGAACGAACTTTTACCTCTGATTGTTGCTCAGGAAGGCGAGCTGATAGACCCCACCAATGTTTATAATGTTCTGTATCACAGAGAAACATTCATAAGCATTTTCGGCGTTCTTGTTGCCGTTTCTGTGCTGGGTGCGGCGCTCAATGTTATCCCCTATTTCTTCTATGACCTTTCGGAAATCAAGCAACAAGGTATGATCAAGGTTCTTAAAATCCGCGCTCTTTTCGAAGATTACGGCAACGGTGTTCTTAAAGACAAAGACCTTGTCGAGGCAGTTGAAGCTGTCAGAGAAGCAAACGAGCTTGCAGACGCACAGCCCGCAGACCTTAAAGCTCTCAGAGCAGAAAGACGCTGTGCTTCAGGCAAGGAAGCAAAGAAAGCCGCAAGAAAAGCTTACAAGGATGCGGTTGCACTTAATCAGAACATTGAAATTTCAAAAATCGTTCTTGACGAAATGGACCGCTTCAACACTCCCTTCGGCAAGGCACAGCTTGCAGAAGCACGCCTTAACGCAGGCGCAGGCTACGAAGCAATCTACAACTATGAAGTATCCGCACTTGGTGCCGCAAAGGCACTTCCCTCTTCAACTCCCGAAGAAAAGGAATACAGAAAATACGCAATCTCCGTTGCAAAAGAATTCATCGACGCAAAGAAGGCGGCGGCAAAATATTTTTCAAATAACATTGTTGATTTTGATATCTCCGTATTTGAAAAGCTCTTTGACAGAGAAGATGCTCTTGAAGCAGAGCTGAAAGAAACATACCAGAAGCTCTACACTGCAAGAGATAACAAGGATAAGGATGCAGTTGAATTCTGCACAAACCGAATCAAGGTAATCAAAGCGGAGCAGAAGAAAACGGAAAACGAAATCAAAAAAGCTACCAACGACAACTCTGTTTACAATCGCGCCGCAAGACCTGTAATGAAAGCACGCAAGCTTGTTACACAGAGCGAAAACTACGCAAGATTTGAAGAAATCGCTGCAATGTATGACGAGGCAAAAATCCGTCACGAAAAAGCTCAGGCAGATGCCGCCGCAGAGGCTGCAAGAATTGCCGAAGAAGAAAAGGCATATGCCGAAAAGCTCAGAGCTGAAAAAGCGGCAAAGAAAAAGAAATAAAAACATTAACGGGCAGTACATTATCGTACTGCCCGTTAAATTTTATCTGTATTTATATATTACAAAACCACCTGCCGCCACACCAAAAATTCCGCTGATTACCGCTTTTACATACCACAGCTTTTTTACGCTTGCAATAAAGCATTCAAATGGCGGTGCGGAAAGCTTCAGCGCAAACCAAGGCGAATAACACAGAGCGACATATACGGTTAAAAATACGGCGGCGAAAACAAACGAAAAAAGTAAAAACTTTTTCATATCAACATCCCCTTTCAACATTAATTTCACTCGGTACGGGACATAATCTCATAATAGCATTCAGGCGGTACTTCATTCCGTTCAATGCAGTATGTGCCGTCATCAAGCCTTACCGTATCCAATCCGCTTTCAAACATTATACCGTGAGAATACACAATTTCAATATGAACGGAGTTTGTACCCGGAGGCATCAGCTCGGGGGCTTTTTCGCCCACGGTAAAGGTTTCCAGCCAGCTTATGATTTCATCCATATATTCCTGCGGCACTTCGCTTCCCTTTCCCGTTCCGTAATCGTGATACTCGTAGAAGGTTATGCTTGAAACGTTATCGGTATCAAAAGCGGGAGTTTCCGCAGTATCTTTCGTTAATTCAACTTTTTCCGTATTATATTCATCACTGTTAACCGTTGACGTTCCGTCGCAAGACACAAAACAAAACATTGAAAACACGCAAATGATTAAAAGTAAATATCTTTTCACACAAATCTCCCCTTTCAATCATTATTCGCCTCAATTACAAAAAACACTCATACAAACAAAAAAGCTCCCGTTTTTGGGCGGGAGCAATTTTTATAATTATTTTATTTGTTATCGTTGCCTCTGATGATATCGTTAATCATAATGTAGAACTGATCGTCATCGAAGCTGCCCTCAGCCTTGGGGGCTGCAGGTGCTGCTGCAGGAGCAGAAGTGCTTGAAATTTCGTTGTTACTGCTGTTGTTGCTTGCACCGAAGTTGGGGATGCTGGGTGCTGCAGGTGCCGCAGGCTTAACAACGGGAGCTGCAGGTGCGGCAGGAGCTGCAGGTGCAACGGGTGCTGCTACCTTTGCGGCTGCCATAAAGGGATTTGCTGCAACGGGTGCTTCGGGAGCCTTTACGGTTGAATCAAAGCCTGTTGCGATAACGGTGATAACCATTTCATCATCAAGGTCGGGATCAAATGCAATACCCCAGGTGATGTTTGCATCCTCGTGAGCCTTGTTGGTGATGATTTCTGCTGCATTCTCAACGTCTTCAAGATCAACGTCGTCAGATGCGGTAATGCTGATGATAACGCCCTTTGCGCCTGCGATTGAGGTTTCGAGAAGGGGGCTTGAAACTGCTGCGTTTGCGGCACATTCAGCCTTATCCTTGCCCTTTGCACGGCCAACGCCCATATGAGCATATCCTGCATCCTTCATTACGCTGGTAACGTCAGCAAAGTCAAGGTTGATGAAGCCGGGAATCTTAATAAGCTCTGAAATGCTCTTGACACCCTGAAGAAGAACTTCGTCTGCCTCTGCAAATGCTTCTGCAATGGTCTTCTTCTTTTCGTCAAGTGCACGGAGTCTGTCGTTAGGAATAACAATAAGGCTGTCTACGTGCTCAGCAAGCTTTGAAATACCGTCCTGAGCCTGAACCATTCTTCTGCGGCCTTCAAACTTGAAGGGCTTTGTTACAACGCCGATGGTAAGGCAGCCCATTTCTTTTGCAACAGATGCGATAACGGGAGCTGCGCCTGTACCTGTGCCGCCGCCCATACCTGCGGTGATGAATACCATATCTGTGCCCTTGAGTGCATCAGAGATTGCATCCTTGCTCTCTTCAGCAGCCTTTGCGCCAACCTCAGGCTTACCGCCTGCGCCCTGACCGTGAGTTGATTTCTCACCGATCTGGATTTTATGAGTAGCCTTTGAATGAACAAGAACCTGCTTGTCTGTGTTAACAGCGATGAACTCTGCACCGAGAACACCCTGTGTAATCATGCGGTTAACTGCATTTCCGCCGCCGCCACCGACGCCGATTACTTTTATCTGAACCGCACTTTCAAAATCGTTATCAATTTCGAATGCCATTTCTTTGACCCCCTATTAATATTAAGGTATAATAAAACAGAATTATATTACCATATATTTATAAAAAAAACAAGAACAATTTTTAAAAAACTCTTATTTTCAGCGGTTTTTTTGCATTATTACATATATTTTGCCCGAAACAGTGCGAAAATCGTACCGATTCGGGCAAAAATCAATTATTCTTCTTCAGTTTCTTCTGTTTCCGAAGGCTGAGTTTCATTCATTGAAGGAATTTCGGGCTCCTCCCACTCACCGCCGTTATAGAGAACAAGCTCCTTGATATCGTCAGGGTCGTGAGGATTGAAGGAAGCCTCCTTGGGAATGGTAGAGGTCATAATTCCCGTTACCGACGGGTCAATTCCGATTTCAACCGCAAGACTTCTGAAGGCAAGGTCAATGCGCGGCTCAATATCCGTGCTTTCACCAAAGCGCATAACCACCCTCTCTTTATAGATGAGGTAAATGTTATTGTTTGAAGAAAAGTCAATCATATTGATATTGACCGTTTCTTCTTCGGGAATTGCTCCCAGAACTCTGAGAACTATGTCAAGAGTTCTGTCACTCACCTGCTCATCGTCTTTTTTATCCTCTTTCTCTGCGGCAAAACTGAGAACGGTGCCGATTTCTGCCTTGACGGGAACAACTCCCTTGATAAGCGTTATTCCTTCGGGCACGTCGGACATAAGCTCAAGCACCTTGAGCTTGCTGTCTGTAAGGGCATATGCTCCGTTTGCCTGCACCGCATAGGATTTTGAAGTTTCGCCGTAACGGATAACCAGAGTATCGGGCAGCTTGCGTTTGATGACAACATCATCCGTATAAGGCAGGTTTTTTTCAATAGCCGCCTTTACTTCATCAATATCAACAAAAATGAGGCTTTTACCCTTTTCTACTCCGCAGGCATTTACGATTTCTTCCTTGGAATAGGGGCTTATGCCCTCAACCGCAAAGCTGTTTACTCTGAAAAGCGCAAACAGAATGACGGGGCATACAATGAGGCTTATAACAAGTGCAAAGCCTGTGATAACTATTGCAAGCCTCATACGTTTTTTTCTTTTAAGCTTTTTATTGCGTATTTCTCTTTCTTCGGGTGTAAGCCTGCGGGGCTGACCCTGAATTGCTTCTCTGTCCATTTCCACTCCACCGTTTTACTGAATTCTTTTTACATCCGCACCAAGCTGTGTCAGACACAGTTCAAAATTCTCGCATCCCCTGTCGATATGGTGAATACTGTCTATCACCGTTTCACCTTCCGCCCCCAGCGCCGCCACTGCCAGTGCACATCCGCCGCGCAGATCCGTTGCGGTAACCCTTGCACCGTGAAGCCTTTCGACGCCTTCAACAACGGCAACACAGCCGTTTTCGGTTCTTATATCTGCACCCATTTTAGAAAGCTCGGGCACGTGTCTGAATCTGTTTTCAAATATTTTTTCCGTTATGACGCTGGTGCCGTTTGCTGTGGCAAGCATTGCCATCACAACAGCCTGAGCATCCGTCGGGAAACCCGGATAAGGCATTGTGCGAAGATATCTTATCCGCGATATGCGTCGGGGCACTTTCACAATAAGCTCCCTTCCGCTTAACATTACGTTGCAGCCTACGGTTTCAAAAACACCCGTAACGGGCATAAGGTGTTCACGGATAACACCCTTCACCGAAACCGTACCCCCTGCCGCCGCAGCACACGCCATATAGGTTGAAGCAACTATTCTGTCGGGAATAATAGTATGCTCTGCAGGGATAAGCTCTTTTGCAGGGCTGATATGAATAACACTCTGCCCAGCACCCCGTATTCTTGCACCGCAACGGTTAAGAAATGCCGCAAGGTCAACAATCTCAGGCTCCCTCGCCGCATTTGTGATTACCGTTTCTTCCTTTGCGGTAACACCGGCAAGCATAATATTCTCGGTTGCACCGACACTGGGAAACGCAAGGCTGATATGACAGCCTCTCACTCCGCAGGGTGCATTACATTCGAGCCTGCCGTTCTTTTCTTCAATAACCACACCCATACGCTCAAGCGCACTCAGATGAAGGTCAATAGGTCTGAGACCTATTTCACAGCCTCCCGGCGGCGTTACACTGCCTTTGCCGAATCTTGAAACAAGTGCACCGAGAAAGACTATTGACGAGCGCATTTCACGCATAAGCTTTTCGGGAATATCAAATCTCCCTGCACAGGAGGCATCAACAATAACAGTATTCCCTTCTCGCTTCACCTTACAGCCGAGATACCGCAGTATTTTAATCGCCGCCGATATATCCGTAAGGTCGGGGCAGTTATGTATCACACTTGTTCCGTTCACCGTAGCCGCCGCCGCAAGAATGGGCAGGGCACTGTTTTTTGACCCTTGAAGGCTAACGCTTCCGTCAAGCTTTCTTCCGCCGTTTATAACGATATTTTCCATAACACACGCTCCTTCGAAGCAATGAAAGCTCTGTTCCATACTATTCAAAGAAGCGGTAAATGGTGATTATTTTATTATCTCACAAAGTGTATCGTAGATACGCTTTGTTGCATCGATAACCGCCATTTTCTTTGCGTTTTCGCCGATTTCGGCAAGCTTTGATTTATCTGCAAGCAGTGCATTGATTCTCTCTGTAAGAGTGTCTGCCGTAAGGTCTTTTTCTTCAAGAATTTCTGCCGCACCGTTATTCACAAGTGCCATTGCATTATGATACTGATGATTTTCGGTAACGTAGGGTGAGGGAATAAGTATTGAAGGCTTGCCCAGCGCCTGAAGCTCGCTGAGGGTGCTTGCACCAGAACGGCATACAACAAGGTCTGCCGCAGGAAGGCACTTGGGAATATCGATATATTCAACCACTCTTACGTGGGGATTGGCTTTAAGGTCAATGCCTGCTTTTTCAAGCTCCTGAGTAAACCAATCGCCGCCCTTACCCGTTGCGTGAAGGAACACACAGTCGTTATCCTTATATTTATTGAGAATAACTCCCAGCATTGCATCGTTGACAGGCTTTGCGCCAAGGCTTCCGCCCATTGAAAGAATAAGGGGCTTGCCGCCGAGTTCAAGCTCCGCACGGGCAAAATCTCTGTCCGCTTTAAGGATATCCCCTCTTATGGGAAGACCCGTTACAACGCAGGGATTTTTGGGCTTCATATACTGCTCAGCCTGCTTTGCGGTAAGCATAACTCTGTCCACCAGACCCGCAACAGCCTTGTTTGCAACACCGGGGTAAGCATTCTGCTCGTGAATCGCAGTGGGAATACCCATCTTTGCCGCCATTCTCAGAACGGGACCGCTTACGTATCCGCCGTAGCCGATTACAAGATCGGGCTTATATTCTTTGATTATCTTTTTAATCTGCGAAGAAGATTTGAGAAGTTTTTTGACGGTGCTGATATTATGCTTTACGGCATCGGGTGAAAAGCTTCTCCAAAAGCCGCTGATTTCAATGGTCTTAAGCTCATAGCCTGCCTGGGGCACAAGCCTTGCCTCCATTTTATCGGCAGTGCCTACAAAGGCGATTTCTGCCGTGGGATTCTGTTCTTTGATATAGCCTGCAGTACCGAGTGCAGGGTTTATATGACCGCCCGTACCGCCTGCGGCAATAAGAATTTTTTTATTTTCAAGCATTTTTCTTCTTCCTTTCACCGTTTCTTGATATTGCAAGAACTACGCCCATTTCCAGAAGCAGCATAACAAGAGAAGTGCCGCCGTAGCTGAAGAAGGGCAGGCTGATACCCGTATTGGGGATTGTTGCCGTAACAACGGCAATATTCAGCGCCGCCTGCAAGCCTACCTGGAAGCTGATACCCATGGCAAGCATAGCCTCATACCTTGATTTTGCTCTCAAACCGATAACAAAGCCTCTGCCTACAAGAAGAATAAAAAGCAGAATAATAAGCATTGCTCTTATGAAGCCCAATTCTTCACACACAACCGCAAACACGAAGTCGTTCTGAGGTTCGGGAATATACATATGCTTCTGCTTTGAGTTACCGAAGCCCAGCCCGAAAAGTCCGCCCGAACCGATGGCATAAAGCGACTGAAGACTCTGCCAGCCCGAGCCCTGTTTTTCCTTCACGGTAAGATCCTCACCGCTCAATAGCTTCAGCCATACGCTGATTCTCTGGCTTGCGTAGCCCTCAAGAATTTTTTCGGCATTCAGTGCAATCACGATAACACCGAGAATGAGTAACAGAATAATTGCAACGTAAACAAGCTTATGGATGCGAACACCGCCGAAATAAATGGTGGCAATGCCGATGCCGAACATAAGCACCGTGCCCGAAACGTGGTTTTCGGCATAAACAAGGGCACAGAAAACAAGAACCACACCCACGTAAGGAACAATCACCCACCATTTTTCTTCAATAATCTTATGGTAACGCTCCATACTGAAGGCAAGGAGCATAATTATTGCCAGCTTTGCGATTTCAGACGGCTGAAAGGAGCCGATACCCGGCACCCACATCCAGCGCTTGAACTCTTCTTTACCCGGTATAACGTAAGGATTTATGAGAACATAAACCAGTAAAAGCAGTGAAATTACGGCTATAATCGACGATGCCTGTCTGAACACATCGGGTTTGATAAAAGAAACACCGATCATCAGTGCAATGCCGATTGCCGCAAAAAGTGCCTGATTTTTAATATAGTAATAAGGGTCGTTATCAACCGTAGGGCTTGAATCGTACCACGCATTGACGTAGCTTGCGGAAAACATCATTATTATGCCGATTGTGAGCACGGCAATAACAAGGGCAAGAAAGGTTATATCCATAGGATTCGTATTGAACAAATCCCTTATCTTCTTTCTGCCCGTAAACACATCGGCAACAATATTGAATATGCCGAAATGTGCCCTGAACTCTTTTTTAGCATCCAGCTTCATCTTAATATATATCCTCCGTAATACATAACGGCAACCGCCGAAGCGGCACCGAGGATGTTAATGACCGTTAAGGTCAGGCTTATTTTCTTGTGAGTTTTACCGCACATCTCCATATGGCGATGCAAAGGTGCGGTTTTAAGCAGTAGCTTGCCACCCGTCGCCTTGAAATATACAATCTGCGCGGCAACGGAAGCGCCTTCAATAAAATATGAAATACACGAAAGAAGAAGTATCAGCGGCGAATTAAGCGCATATGCAAGAGCAACAGTCATACCGCCGAGAAACAGACTGCCCGTTTTACCCGTGTGAATTTTTGCAGGACTTTTATTCCAGATCAAAAAACCGATGCAGGCACCTGCAAGAGCCGCCGATAAAGCTGAAAACCCGAAAAATCCTTTAAGTGCCGCAATAACGCTCAAAGCCGCCGTCGCAGTTACGCCTATACCCGAGGTCAGACCGTCAACGCCGTCGGTAACGTAGGCAGAACCCACCGTGAAATAAATAAAAGCAATGCCGAATATCCAGTAAAAAAATCCCGTTTCGACGTTTCCGATAAAGGGAACAAACATAAAGGCTGCACCCTGCATACCCATATAAAGGCTTGCGAGGTATGCGGCGGAAGCGAGAACAATCAAAATGGATTTCTGCTTTACGGTAAGACCCGAGGTTCCGTTTGTTGCGAATCTGAAATAATCGTCAATAAAACCGATAAAGCCGAAGGCAAGTGTCGTAATGACACCACCCCACAGCTTTGTATACATTTCCTGCGGAACAAGACTGCCCGAAGCGGCAATATCACCGCCCATAATTTTGTCGGTAAGCACCGTAATCAGTATTGCCGACAAGGTGCCGAGAGCAAGCATTATCCCCCCTGCCGTGGGTACGTTTCCCCTGCCGTAAAGTTTTTTATCGGCATATGAAACAGGCAGACCGAACTGAAGCTGCCGAAGCCACGGAATCAGAACAAAGCCTGAAACTCCGGTTATGACAAGTGCCGCAACAAATGCAGCTATCACGGCAACGGCAACGTTCATAAAGGAATTTCCTTTCAGAAATTATTTTTTCATAGAATCATACACGGAATGAATAACGTCTTCAAGCTTCATTCCCCTGCTTGCCTTGAAAAGAACCGCATCGCCCTCATCAAGATACTCTGCAAGGAAAGCGGAAAGCTTCTGCTTATCATCAAAGCTTCTCACGTGGGCAACACCGCCATCCCTTGCACCCTTTGCGGTTTCAAGGGAGCGTTCACCGTAAGTAAACACGGCGTCAACCTTATTTTCCGCCGCTTTTGTGCCTACTCCGTAATGAGCATCACGGCTGACACTGCCAAGCTCAAGCATATCGCCGATAACGGCAATCTTTCGTTTGGCATTCATTCCGCCAAGCACGGCAAGCGCCGCCGCCTGAGAATCGGGGCTTGCATTATAACAATCTTCAATAAACGTAATGCCGTTCATTTTGTTTATTCTCTGCCTCATACCTGCAGGCACATAATTTTTCAGCGCTTCAAGGGCTGCTTCCGGCTCGATGCCGAAAAGACTGCCTGCCGCAACAGAGGCAAGAGAATTGTATACGTTATGTCTGCCGGGATAAGGCAGATTAACCGAAGCCGAACCGCCGCTGAATTCTGCAGTAAGCCCGATTTCCGACTCTCCCAAGGTTATTTCCGATGCTCTGAAAGTTGATTTTTCGCTCTCAATACCGTAATAAATAACGGGATGTGCACCGGGTCTTACGGTGATAAGCATATCGTCATCCGCATTGAGAATAACGGGTGCATCACCCTTCATTCCTTCAAGAATTTCAAGCTTTGCACGGAGTATACCTTCTCTTGAGCCGAGATTTTCAATATGCGAAACACCGATGTTTGAAATAACCGCAGCATCGGGCTTCACAGCCTTTGTGATGCGTGAAATTTCACCGAAATCACTCATTCCCATTTCGATAACAGCCGCTTCGTGAGTGCTGTCAAGCCTGAAAAGGGTAAGAGGTACACCGATTTCATTATTAAGATTACCCTCGTTTTTGAGAGTATTGTATTTTGACGACATAACGGCGTGAATCATTTCTTTTGTTGTGGTTTTACCCACGCTTCCCGTAACGCCGATAACGGGAATACTGAACAGGCTTCTGTAATATCCCGCAAGGTCGAGAAGCGCCTGCCTTGTGCTTTCAACAAGAATCTGTCTTTCCTCAAGACCGCAGTCTTTTTCAACGATAACCGCCGCCGCACCGCATTCAACCGCTTTCACGGCAAAATCGTGACCGTCAAAATTTTCGCCCTTAATGGCAATGAACAGACAGCCTTCCGTAATTTTCCTCGTATCGGTGCAAACCGTATTGAAACTGCCCGACAGCCTTGATTCTGAGCCTACCGCCTTTGCCGCATCCCTAAAAGTCATTGATTTCATTTATTTTTCCGCCTTTTCGGAAAGAATTTTTGCAACAACCTCTCGCTCATCAAAGTGAATTTTTCCGCTTGCAAGAATCTGGTAGGTTTCCTGCCCTTTACCTGCAAGCACAACAACGTCACCCTCACGGGCAATTTCAAGCGCCTTTCCGATTGCGCTCATTCTGTCAATATCAACAATCACCTTCGAATCGTGCCTGCCGATTCCTGCGGTTATATCCTCAATAATGGTCTGAGGGTCTTCGCTTCTAGGGTTATCGGAGGTCACAACCGCAACATCCGAAAGCCTTGCGGCAATTTCACCCATAATGGGTCTTTTTGTTTTATCTCTGTCACCGCCGCAGCCGAAAACGGTAATAACTCTGCCCTCGGTGATTTCACGCACACAGCCCAGAACGTTTTCGAGGCCGTCGGGTGTGTGTGCATAGTCGATGATTACGGTGTAGGGCGTATCCGTGGGCACAACCTCCATTCTGCCCGGAATACCCATGCAGGCAACAAGAGAATCAAGAACAGCCTTGAAATCCATACCCATTTCAACAAGGCATGCCGCCGCACCCATTGAATTATAAACGGAAAACTTGCCGGGCACACCGAAATGAATTCTGCCTATTCCGCCTGTGCCCAGAAGCTCGTATTTGACTCCCGAGGCGGAAATTTTGATATTCTTTGCGGAATAATCGCATTTATCGCTGCTTATTGAGAAGGTTACGTTTCTGCAATTCGTGCCTTCAAGCATATACTCTGCGCTTTCGTCGTCAATATTGACAACGGCAAGGGATGAATTTTCAAAAAGCATATGCTTTGCGGCCTTATATGCATCGAACGTGCCGTGATAATCAAGATGGTCCTGAGTAAGATTCGTAAATATTGCGGCTTCAAAATGAATTCCGTCAACTCTGCGCTGGTCAAGTGCCTGCGAAGAAACCTCCATAACGCAGTATTCACAGCCGTATTCCGCCATTTCCTTGAAAAGCGCAAAAAGATCGTTGCAATCGGGCGTTGTAAGAGACGCCTCATATTCCTTATCGCCCACAATATTTTTCACCGTACCGATAAGACCTGTTTTATGACCCATACCGTCAAGAACGGATTTGATTATAAAGCAGGTGGTTGTTTTGCCGTTTGTACCCGTTACGCCGATAATCTTAAGGCGTCTTTCGGGATGGCCGTAAAACGCCGCACATATATACGCATAGGCACTTCTTGTATTTTCAACAAGAATCTGATTGGGCAGACCCATATCCTTCTGCACAACAACCGCAGCCGCACCCTTTTCAAGGGCTTCCGCCGCTTTTGTATGGCCGTCAAAACGCTTGCCTTCAATGCATACGAATATGCAGCCCTCGGCAATCTTTGCGGAGTTATCGGTAATGAAAGTAACTTCCCTGTCCTCAATAACTGCCGTAAAGCCTGTATCCTTAATTATTTCGCTGAGTTTCATCTTTTGTCCTCCGTGTCACTACTCCTGACTTGCGTAGTCGTCTACTCCCGTGTTGGATTTGAAATAAACCGTCACGGTTTTACCGCATTCAACCTCCGTGCCTGCTTCAAGACTCTGGTCATATGAAATAAGCTCCGATGCGTTGAGCGCATTACCCGAAATTTTAACGTTAAGACCTGCGGCAACCGCGGCGTTATTCGCCTGTGATACGGTCATAAGCTTCAGGTCGGGAACGGTTACGGTAACCCTTTCGGCATCCGCCTCCGTATAAAGAACAATAATTCCGTCCTTGGGCATACTCTGATTATATGCAGGCACCTGGCTGACAACAACGTCACCCTTGCCTACGGTTTTAACCTCAAAGCCCTCCTGAATAAGCATAGCCTTGGCATCGGCAATTTCAGTGCCTACAAGGTTGGGTGCATTGGTATCGAGAAGGGCGATTTCCTTATCGGTATACTGCCTTTCAACACCCATATATTCAAGGGTTTTTTCAATAACCTGTGCCGCAACGGGAGTACAAATCTGACCGCCGTTAATCTGACCTACAGGTTCGTCAACAAGAATAAGCATTGCGATTTCGGGGTCATCCGCAGGTGCAAAGCATCCGAATGACGCAACGTATTCGCCCTGTGCCGTACCGATTTTCTGTGAGGTGCCTGTTTTGCCTGCAACACGGTAGCCTGCAACGTAAGCGTTTTTACCCGTACCGCCCGAAACAACGCCTTCCATCATATCCGCAACAATTCTTGCTGTCTGCTCCGATATAACCTGCCTTCTGACGGTGGGCTGTGTTTCACTGATAACATTACCCTTTGCGTCAAGCTGCTTCTGAACAAGATAAGGTGTCATCAGCTTGCCGCCGTTTGCAACGGCACTTATGGCGGTTATCATCTGAATGGGTGTTATCTGGAAGGTCTGACCGAAGGATGAGCTTGAAAGCTCAACGATACCCATACTGTCAAGTGAATGGTAGGTAACTCCCGCAACGGGTGCGGTTTCCGCAGGCAGGTCAATACCTGTTTTCTCGGTGAAGCCGAATGCTTCAAAATATTCATAGAATTTTTCCTTGCCCAGCTTCTGACCGACGGTAATAAACAAGGGGTTGCAGGAATTCATAAGCCCTTCTTTAAGATTCTGTGTGCCGTGTCCGTCACGCTTATGGCACTTTATTATTCTGTCCGAAACCTTGATTTTACCCGTGCAGGTGCAAATATTTGTTTCATTATCAACCGCATTTTCTTCAAGTGCGGCGGCGGCAGTTATGATTTTGAAAACCGAGCCCGGTTCATAGCTGTCGCTGACAATAAAGTTTCTCCAGCGGGAGTAATAAAGATTATTTCTTGCGGCACTTCTTTCGCTCTCGTCGGGATAAGCTTCTTCAAGCTGTGCCTTTTCTTTGTCGGTAAGCGCCTGAGGATCGTTAAGGTCGTAATTTTCCATTGATGCCATGGCAAGAATTGCGCCCGTATCAACGTCCATAATAATTCCGTAGGCACCCTTGCCCTTTGAATCTATATAAACCTGTTCAAGAGAATCCTCAAGATAACGCTGAATAACCTCATCGATTGTAAGCACAAGGCTTGTGCCCTGCACTGCATCGTAGATGGTTTCAAATTCACGGCTCATAACGTCGCTTTTTCCGTTCTGAGCAGTGATTATTCTGCCGGGTGTACCAGTAAGAACACTGTCGTATTTAAGCTCGATGCCCGAACGTCCCACGTCATCCGTACCGGTAAAGCCGATAACGTTTGAAGCAAGTGTTCCGTAGGGATAATAACGCTTCACATCCGGGTCAAGACCCACAGCACTGCTGAAATAAATTTCATAATCAACAGGCACCGTTGCACCGTCTTTTTCTTCGTAAACGGTGTATTCGTATGATTCACTGAGGAATTTGCTGATTGCCTCTTTTTCCTCAAACTCAATCTGACGCTTGACTATAAGGTAACCGTACTGACTTTTTGCCGCCTTTGCTTTTATTGAGTCAAGGTCAACTCCCGTTATTTCGGAAAGTCTTCGGCAAAGCTCATTCGTAAAGCCTTCATTGTTTTTCTCAGCGATTTTATTGGGCTTTATGTAAACCTTCCATACGGAAGCGCTCTTTGCAAGCATAGTCATATTGGAATCGTATATAATTCCGCGCTGCGCAACAATTTCAGTATCGTGAAGCTGATTCTGCTCCGCCTTCTGCTTATACTGTTCATTATCAACAAGCTGAATTCGGGCAAGGTTAACACTTGTTGCCCCGAAAACGCCGATCGTAAGCGCAAGAAAAACCACTGCGGCTCTGTTTATGAGCTTCTTTTTGGGTGATGTCTTTTTCAAATCGTTCTTCCTTTCAAAAATTCAAAAAGAGGTAAAATAACAAAATCGCCGCCTCAAGCAAGCGTGCATACAACAGCAATCCCGACTTATCGTCGGGAAAGATTTGAACTCGCTAAAATTGAGACAGCCTTGATTATAATCAATATATATGCTTGTTACACAGCCGCATATGCAGCCAAAACAAGATAAAGCCGCCGCTGATTTCAGCTTCCCTTGGCTCCATCTTCAACCGCCACGCCGTCGGCTAACACAACCTTATCCGTGCCGCCGTTTCCGAAATAATGCACCTGATATCTTTCAAGCTTATTCATACCCAAAACCGATACCGCATAATCTTCCACCTTTTCAAGCGAAACCTTGGAATTGAGTTCAACAACAAGCCTCGTGTTTTCGCTTACGGCATCGCCTATCTGTGTTTCGATTGCCGAAGCCTCGTTTTCGAGCATTATAAGGCTGATATTGGAGAGAAGAACTGCGCCGAAAAGAACGATTAACGTTAACGAAACCGCAAACAGCTTGACCGCACGCTTTGCAGATTCTATTGATTCTTTTCTTGCCTGTGCCGCCGATTTTGCACGCTTTTGCTGTGCGGGTCTCTGAGCAGGTCTTTCAATCTGAGGTGCCGCCGAGGTTCTCATAGCGGGCATATCATACAGCGAAAGGTCATAAGCCTCGCTGCGGTTATAGTCAGCCATCAATCTTTCTCCTTTCATAGAGTGAGCAAAAAATGTCACAGCCATCCGATGAAGGAATGGAGGTGATTATTGAGTGACTTGCACAAAGCCATCCAAACTTGTGCAGGTCATAATCTTTCTGCAGTGCGAAGCCTTGCGCTTCGGCTTCTGGGATTTTCGGCAAGCTCCTCTGCCGAAGGAGCAACCGCCTTGAACACCTTTGCTTTCGGTGTATTGCCGCAAACACACACAGGGAAATTCTTAGGGCAGGTACAGCCCTTTGCGAGAGGTGCAAGCTGCTGCTTCACCGTTCTGTCTTCAAGGGAATGGAAGGTTATTACACTGAGCCTTCCGCCTTTGTTAAGGCAGTCAAACATATCCGAAACCGCATCATCCAGCCCTCGGATTTCCGAATTTACGAATATGCGGATTGCCTGAAAAGTTTTTCTTGCGGGATGACCGTCACGCTTTGCAGCGGCAGGCATCGCCGATTTTATGATATCCGAAAGCTCAAAAGTTGTTTCAATAGGTTTTATTTCCCTTGCCTTTACAATCGCTCTGGATATGGAGGGTGCGAATTTTTCTTCGCCGTAATCATAAATTATTTTCTGAAGTTCCTGCTGAGAGAGGCTGTTCACCGCATCTGCGGCGCTCATTCCTTCAATGCTCATTCTCATATCGAGAGGTGCATCGTGGTGGAACGAAAAGCCTCTTGAAGGCTCGTCAAGCTGATGTGAGCTTACGCCCAGGTCTGCCAGAACACCGTCAACGCCGCTGATACCCAGCCTTGCAAGAACGGATTTTATGTTGAAGAAATTATCGTGAACAACGGTTACACATTCATAACCGCCCAATCTTTCTTTGAGAGTTTCAATCGCCTGAGGATCACGGTCAATAGAAATGAGCCTGCCCGTTGTCAGCCTTTTTGCAATGGCGGTTGAATGTCCTCCGCCTCCCGAAGTGCAGTCAACGTAAATGCCGTCGGGCTTTATGTTGAGGGAGTCAATGGTTTCGTTGAAAAGTACGGGAATGTGATGAAAGGAATTCACACTCATCTTTTGCTCCTCGGTCTTGAATAAGGAACCTTGTCGAAGAAGCCGCTGTCGTCATCCTCGTCATCCTCGTCGTCATCGTCACCGAAGTATTCTTCCCATGTGGCAGGATTCCAGAGTTCAACTCTGTCGCCCACACCCACTGCAAGCACCTCATCGGTAAGCTTTGCGTAAGCCATAAACTTATCACCGATGGTGATTCGGTTTGACTTGTCGGGAATCAGCACGTCGCATCTGTTTGCGATTTTTCTTTCGGCAACCGCCTGCTCGGCACCGTCGAAGCATTCAAGCAGGTTTTCATAAAATTCTTCCCATCCCTCGGTTGAAAAAAGCATAACGCAAGGCTCACGGTGAACGGGTCTGAAAATTATGATTTCATCGCCCAGCCCTCTTCTGTGTTTCGGAGGAAGCGTCATTCTGCTTACCTGGTCAAATTTTCTTATTTCCTTGCCCTGAAGCTTTGGCATGACATTCTCCTCCTTTCTTACGAAAAATCCACCTTTTCCATCCTTTGTCTCCCTGACGACTCCTATTATATATAAAAACTTTCCGAATATCAAGGGGTTTTTATCAAAAATTTCAACTATTTTTCACTTTTTTTCCGGCATTTGCCGTACCCTCTTGTGTACTGCATTTTTCGGGATACAAGATATAGAAAAAGTGCCGATTCATCACAGAACCGACACTTTTTTTCAAGAGGTAAGAATAAGCATATCCTCGGGTGAAATTCCCGGCTGCAGGGCACAGTTTATTGCAAGTGCGGTAAGCTTTGAGGCACGCTCTATCATCAAATCCACCTCACGGGGGGTTACCATCATATTGCCCGTCTGCTCATAAAGCGCCTGCTCGTCATCACACCCCGAGCCGCAGTCAAGCACAAGGGTTGCCGCATCCACAACCGTAGGCACTCCTATGGAAATTACGGGTACACCCACGGTTTTTTCGCTTATTTCCTGCCTCGAATTACCTACGCCCGACCCGGGCACGATACCCGTGTTGCACATCTGTACGGTAGTACCCAGCCTGCTCACGTTTCTTGCGGCAAGAGCATCAACGGTTATGACGAAATCAGGGTTTATCATATGCACTGCACCCTTTATCATTTCAACGGATTCCGCGCCCGTTTCACCGAGAACTCCCGTAGAAAACGCACTTACGCACCGCAGGTCGGAAAGCCCCGTTGATTTCAGAAGCTCACCCGTAATATGCCTTGTTGCAAATATCATTGACGAGCATTTGGGTCCCAGCGCATCGGGAGTTATTTTCGTGTTGCCGAGACCTGCCACAAGCACACTTCCCTCACGTGGAATTATCCGCCTTACTTCCTCGGTCAGCGCCGAAAGGCTTTCGTCAATAAACTGTGCGTGCTTTGCAAAAGGGCTTACCTCAACCGTTACGTATCTGCCGATGGGTTTGCCTACCGATTCGGCACCCGTATCATTCGTAACGTCTATTCTCGTCACCTTTACTTTATGCGCCCTGAAGCTGTCTATTTCAATTCCTTCAAGGCTTTTTTTGCCCAAAAATTCGCACCTTTCCAGTGCGAGATCCGTTCTGAAATTCATATTTTAATTTTCCTCTTGATTTTTTTGAAAATATTTGGTATTATTAACTGCAAAAGTTTGAAATAATTTTTAAAAAAACCTTGCAATTACTGAAAAAATGTGATATCATATTCACCTGTATGAAGAAGGAGGTGCCACTATGCCCAATATTAAATCAGCTAAGAAGAGAGTTATCGTTAACAAGACCAGAGCTGCAAGAAACAAGTCACGCAACACAGCGCTCAAGACTGCTATTAAAAAAGCTCACGCAGCTGTTGAAGCAAACTCACCCGAAGCAAACGCTCTCGTAAGAGATGCTATCAAGAAGGTTGATCAGGCTGCCGCTAAGGGTCTTATCCACAAGAACAATGCTGCTCACAAGAAGTCAGCTCTTGCACAGCTTGTAAAATAAGCTGTTGTAACAACAGAACATTTCAAAAATGGCCGCAGTTATAAATTTTTTATGACTGCGGTTATTAAATTATTGACATTCCGCTGACAGTAATATATAATTAAGTTATCCAATTATGACTTCGGAGGTTGTAAAAATGAAAAAGGCTCTTAAAATCATCGGCATTATCGTAGCCGTTGCAGGCGCTGCAGCTGCTATTTACTTCGCAGTTAAAAAATATCTTGAAAAGAAAAACCAGGCAGCAGATTGTGAAGAAAACTACGTTTCCTGCTCCTGCTGTGAAGCTCAGTAATCAAACCTTTTATCAATCCCCTTCGCTTTTACGGCGGAGGGGATTTTTCTAAGAATTTATTAATTCCGCCCTTAATGCGTTGACAATGCAACGAAATTCTATATTATAGTGGTTGTAGGTGTTATTTTTCCTTGGGCTTTGCAAACAGCGAGGTAACGATGCCGCAAAGTATTGCCGCAGTCACTCCGCCGGATGCCGCAGTAAGGCCTCCCGTGAGTATTCCTCTTATCCCCTGCTCGGCAATGGCCTTTTCAACGCCCTTTGCCATTGCATAGCCGAAGCCTGTCAGCGGCACGGTTGCTCCCGCACCCGCCCAACGCACAAGAGGCTCATAAATACCCACCGCAGTCAGTATAACACCCGCCACCACAAAGGCAACCAGAATCCGACCCGGAGTCAGCTTGGTAAGGTCAATAAGAATTTGCCCCGCAAGGCAGATTGCTCCGCCCACGGCAAAGGCTTTCAGTAAGTCGATAACCGTATCCGTATTTACCGCTCCCTTCTTTTTGTTTATTATCGGTAAAGCGGCCTCGGATATTCCCGGCTTTTTCGAAAAAATTGCCTATTGACAAATCAGTGCTGAATTAATAGTATATATAGTGTAGTTTCCGGGGGGAAACAAAAAACAAAAACATAAAGGAGAAACAGAAATGGTATTTGAAAAAGTAAAGAAAATCATCAGCGAGCAGCTGGAAGTAGACCAGAGCATCATCTCAGAAGGCTCAACAATCACAGGCGACCTCGGCGCAGACAGCCTTGACCTTGTTGACCTTGCAATGTCAATCGAAGATGAATTTGACATTGAGCTTTCAGACGAAGCTCTTGACAAAATCAAAACAGTAGGCGACCTCGCTACATACATTGAGGACCGCATCTAAAATAACATCAGGCCCTGCAACACAGGTTGCAGGGTTTATTTTTTTGACATATAAAATTTTGTGTGATAAAATAATTTCAGAGGTGATATTATGATTATTAAGAATGCTGCCGTTTATACGGCAGATTTCTCTCCTTCATTTACCGACGTTGAAATTGAAAACGGTGTTATTAAAAATCTGAACAAAACCGAAGCCGAGGGAATTGATTTTTCAGGCTGTGCGGTATTACCCGGATTTATTGATATTCACATTCACGGCTGTAATATGGCGGATGCAACCGACGGCAACGCAGACTCCGCTGCAAAAATGAGCAAATGGCTTGCAACAAAGGGCATCACTTCCTTCTGCCCCACAACAATGACCCTTCCTGTTGATATGCTGAAAAAATGCTTCGGCTACGTTGCGGATACAATGGGTAAAGAGGAAGGCGCCTACATTCACGGCATAAATATGGAGGGTCCATTTATTGCACCCGAAAAGAAGGGCGCACAGGATGCGGCACATATTCTTGCACCGGATTTTGAGGTTTTCAGTGAGCTGAACGGAATCTGCCCCGTAAAGCTTGTTGACATTGCGCCCGAGCAGAACGGTGCAAAAGAGTTTATTGCGAAGGCCCGTGAAATCTGCACGGTTTCCGCCGCACACACAACCGCAGATTACGCACAGGGCAAAGAAGCAATCGCAAACGGAATCACTCACGCAACCCACCTCTATAATGCAATGAACGGTCTGACCTCAAGAGAGGCAGGAATGGTGGGTGCCGTGCTTGACAGCGATAACGTTACCGCTGAGCTTATATGCGACGGTATCCACATCTGCCCCGCAACCCTCAGAATTACGTTCAAAGCACTCGGCGATGACCGCACCGTTGTTATCAGCGACGCTATGATGGCGGCAGGTCTTGAAGAGGGCGAATATACGCTGGGCGGTCAGCGTGTTATAAAGACGGATGCCGCAAGGCTTCCCGACGGCACACTGGCAGGAAGTGCAACCAATCTTTTTGATGAATTTCAAAATCTGCTTGCCTTCGGAATTCCCGTTAAGCAGGCAATAAAATCCGTTACAATCAACCCTGCAAGGGCAATCGGAGCAGATAAAATCACAGGCTCAATCGAGGTTGGAAAGAACGCTGACTTGCTGATTTTATCGGAGGATTTCAAAGAAATAAAAGCCGTTTTTGTTAAAGGAAAAAGGCTGGTTTAAGAGCGTTTTGAAAGGTTTCCTGCAAGCTGTTTTTACCCTCTGATGTATACAAAATTCAATATGCATAAATATATGCAGTAAAGTAAAATCCCTTTACAATTTTGTGTTGTAAAGGGATTTACTTGCATATGTGGATAACTCGGTGGAAAAAGTGGATAACTCCCCTTTTTGGTGAAAAAAACAGGTGAAATCCGTAAAGTTTTCCACTTTACACGCTTTTTTAGTTCTTATTCAGAATAATTATATGCAGTATATACCGTATAACAGGTGAATTATTTTTGCAGGATTGCAATAAATATCCTGCATTTTTCTACAAATTTCGTAAAGCAAATCCACTTTACAAAACTGCACATAAACCGCAGAAAAAGCCCCCCGGCTCATCACCGGGGGGCCTTTGAAATTATTTGAGTTTACCTGTAACCTGATCGATTCTTACGATACCGATTGAGTGGTCACCGATGTAGGTAGCATCGATAGCATCAACATATGCGTTGCCGTCTACGTTAGCTGCCTTTGCAAGATAGTGAACATACTTTGCTGAACCGGGGTTAGCCCACGATGTCAGACCTGCTGCTTCATCATATACATAGGTAGCGTCGATAGCCTGAACAACTGAGTCACCGTTGATATCGCCGAAGATAACGATGTGGAATGATTCAACAAGGATATCATCGCTTGTATCATCAGGTGTACCCATTCTGTTGTATACGTTGATTACAGTACCTGTACCTGTGTATTCCCAAGTACCGCCGAGACCGTTTTCAACGTGGATAAGCTCGATTCTGCCGTCACCGGATACGTCGATATACTTCTCAAGAAGCTCGGGAGCCTTGATGTATTCCTTAATACCGTATACGTACCACTTGCTGGTTTCTGCATCGTAATCGTCTACCGTGCCGCCTGCTCTGTCGATAACAGTTGTGCAGGTGTCATTCTTGGGAATAAGCATAACCTTAACGGGCACGTAAATTGCATACAGTGCAAGGTCGCTTGCGGGCATTGTAATCTCTGTTACGATGCTTTCAGCATCGCCTTCAACTGTTGACCAGCCGAGGAAGGTGTAATGCTCGAAGGTACCGGGATCGCCGGGCACTGCTACTGTATCACCCATCTGCTTTGACTGTGTTGCGTAATCATACTTAACGTCAGGTGAAATGGGGCCGCCTTCAGCAGGCTTATAATCATAGAATACTACGTCGAACTCTGTCTTGTTCCAGATTGCTATGTACTCTGCACCGTCAGCATCCATCTTGCCGAAGTCTGTAACGGGAGTTTCGGGATCATCGGGAGTTGCCCAACCGCCGAATTCATAGCCTTCCTTAACAGGTTTTTCTGTGGGAGGAACGATATCCTCGCCGAAGGTGATGTCTGTTACGAATGTTGAGCTGTCTGTGCTTTCGAACTTACCGTCGCCGGCATCAAACTTAGCTTCAAATTCATCTGCTCCGAAATCAGCGTAAACAGTTACGTCGTTTGCAGGCATAATTGAAGGAATTGTTGCTTCATTGCCTTCTGCATCAACCCAGCCCTTGAATACGAAGCCTTCAACAACGGGATCTGCTACGGGAGCAACTGCCTCGTTGTAGTAGTATTCTTCGGTATCGGTTTCACCGTTAACAACAACGTTCAGCTTGTAAACGTTTCTTACAAGGTATGCCTTGAACACGAGAGTTCCTGTTGCGGGAACGGTGCCTGTAAGCACGCTTGCTTCTTCGTTAAGAGTGAAGCCTTCGGGAACTGTGTATTCAACGGTCTTTGTTGTATCAACAACACCGTCGGTGTAAGTTACTGTTGAGGTTGCTGCGTCGGGATATGCACCCTCAGTATCCATTTCATAAACTTCAAGAACATAGCTTACGTTGCTGTTTGCAGTCCACTTTGCAGTGAATTCAAGGTCAGCAGCAGGCATTGAAGTGTAGTCAGCAGGCTGCTTGCCGTCCTTATCGAACCAGCCTTCAAAGCTGTATCCGACCTTAACGGGAGCTGTGGGAACGGGAACAGACTCGCCGTATTCAACGGCTGTGGGTCCGTCATAAACTGTGCCTTCGTTTACGTAAGTTACGTTATACTTGTTAACTGTCCACGTAGCCTTGATAACTACGTCGTCAGCAGGCATTGTTGAGGGAACGTCAACTTCATTGCCTTCAGCGTCTACCCATTTATAGAAGGTGTTGCCTTCCTTAACGGGAGTTTCAACGGGTGCAACGGGTGCTTCGTAGGGATATTCAACCTCTGTTACAACGCCGTCAACATCAATCTTCAATGTGTTGATTTCACGCTCATAATATACTTTAAGAACAAGTGAACCGTCAGCGGCTACGATGCCTTCAAGAACTGATTTTGCGTTATCAACTGTGAAGTTTTCATCTGCGTCGGGAGTTGCTGTTACGGTAGCCTTTGTTGTACCGTTATTGAAGGTGTCAACTCTTGTTGCTGTGTCGGAGTAGGTCTTGTCAGCCTTCATATAGTAATGCTCAACCTTATACTCTACATCGGTAGCTTCTGACCATACTGCATAGAATGCGGTATCGCCTGCACCGATTTCGCCGAGATCGTCAATGATGTTCTCGCCGTCTGTTGACCAGCCTTCAAATACATAACCGTCCTTTGAAGGTTTGTCTTCGGGAGCGGTGATGTAATCTTCATAAAGAACATCGACTGAATCAAATGCTTCTGTATCGCCGAGATCTTTGTAGAAGTATGCAGTATATGTGTTCTTATCCCACTGTGCAGTGATCTGAACTCTGCTTGCGGGCATTGTTTCGGGCAGAGCTGACCATCCCTTGAAGGTATGACCGGGCTGAGTGGGATCTGTTGCGGGAACAGGCATATCAGCCTTTGCTGTACCGAAATCAACCTTATACTGCTCATAAATGCCGTTATAGGTTCTGTAAATAAGGTCATATTCAACAACTTCCCAGGTTGCGTAGTAGTTAACGTCTCTTGCGGGAGTTGAAACTACGTTTGCGAAGTCAACAACCTTACCTGTTGCATCATCTACCCAGCCAGTGAAATCATAACCTTCCTTGGTTGCTACGGGAGCGGAAATACCTACGCCATAGTCATTTTCGGTCTGCTGGATAACGTTTGTCATCTTGCTGTCTGAATAGAAGGTTACTGTGAACTTGGCAAGCTCCCATACTGCTGTAAGAGCTGTATCCTCAGCAGGCATTGTTGAAGGAACGTCAACGATATTGCCGTCTGCATCCTTCCAGCCCTTGAAGTCGTAGCCTTCCTTAACAGGCTTTTCGGGAGCAACGATTGCAGTGCCGTAATCCTGAGTGATGGGAAGAACGTTTGAGCCGCCGTCAGCATTGAAGCTGATTGTATACTTGTTGATTTCCCACTGTGCGTCGTAGGTTGCATCTTTAACTGCTACTGTTGAAAGTGCAGGTGACCAACCGATGAGTGAGTAACCTGTTCTCTCTGCGGCAGGAGCAACAACCGTTGCGCCGTGGTAGTAGGTATCGCTTACGCTTACCTCGCCGTCAACCGTACCCTCATTACCGTTGAAGGTAATGTCGTACTCGTCTCTTGCGTAGTAAACCTTAAGAACTGTTGCTTCTTCAGCGGTGATTGTAGCCTGAAGAACATTTTCTTTGGTTTCATCAATATAGAAGCCTTCGCCGGGAGTTGCGGTAACCTTAACAACCTCGCCTACATTAGCGGTCTTTGTTTCGGTTGTGGGCTGACCGTATGCACCGGTTGTATCCATTGTGTAAACCTCAATGGTGTAAGCCTTTGCTTCGCCCACTGTCCATACAGCCTTATAGGTTGTGTTTGCGGCAGGCATTGTTCCCAGTGCGGGTTCCCAACCTGCAAATGCATAACCTGTATGCTGAGGAATTTCGGGAGCTGTTACAACTTCGCCGAATTCAAATACATCGGTCTTTGTTGTTGAATCGTCTGAATACTTACCGCCGTTTGCATCGAAGGTTGCTGTGTAGCTCTTGATCTTCCAGGTTGCGGAATATTCAAGGTTCTGTGCAGGCATTGTTGCCTCGGGGGTAGGTGTCCAACCGTCAAACTCATTGCCTTCCTTCTCGGGGTCAGCAGGAGCAACGATAGCTGAACCGTAAGCAAGAGTTTCGCTCTTGATTGTGTTGCCGTCTACCTTCCAGGTTACGGTGTAGTTGTTAACTGTCCACAAAGCCTTAACGGTCTTGCCGCCTTCAGGCATTGTTGCGGGAAGTGAATCCCAGCCTGCGAAGCTGTAACCCGTCTTCTTGGGAGCTGCGGGAGCAGTGATGGGTGAGCCGTAATCAGCAACGATATCAGCAACAGCTGTGCCGCCGTCGGTATCGAACTTGATTGTATACTGCTCTACCTTATAAACTGCGTAGTAAGTTACGTCGTTTGCAGGCATTGTTGCTGCAACGGTGCCGGCTTCTGTTGCTGTTGCGGTTTCTGCCCAACCGACGAACTTGTTGCCTTCCTTAACGGGAGCAGCAGGAGCAACGATAGCTTCGCCGAACTTGGTTTCAACAACTGTTGTTGTTTCGCCGTCTGCAAAGAGACCGCCGTTAGCCTTGAAGTTAGCATTGTAGGTCTTTGCTTCCCACTGTGCTTCGTAGGTCTTGCCGTTTACGTCATTCATAACGCCAACCTCAGGTGACCAACCAGTGAAGGTGTAACCTGTCTTGGTGGGATCTGAAGGAGCTACGATCTGCTCGCCGAACTTTGTGGGAACTGTTTCGTGTTCAACGCCGTCAACGTTAAACACTGCATCATAGGTGTTTGCTTCAAGCTCGTAGTAAAGAGCAATATTCTCAGCAGGCATTGTCTTGCCGTCTGCAAGTGCAGATGTAAGAGATACATCCGTGTATGCCTTTGCAACAAGGCTGTAACCTGCGGGAACTGTGTAATCTGCAGGAACTTCTGTGGGAATTACGGTGCCGTAATCAACAGTCTTTGTACCTGCTGCTGCAAACTTACCGGTTGCAGGCTCGTATACATAGTAGCTTACCGTGTAGGGATTTACTGCCCACTGTGCAGTGAACGTCTGCTCACCGGCAGGCATATTTTCGGGAACTTCGGGTGACCAACCTGTGAAGGTGTAGCCTTCCTTTTCGGGGTCAGCGGGAGCAACGATTTCTGCGCCGTATTCAACGCTTTCGGTTGTTGACTTATCGTCAACCTTCCAGGTTACGTCGTAGCTGAGGATATCCCACGATGCTGTTGCAATTACGTTGTAAGCAGGCATCTTTGAGGGAGCTGCTACGACTTCACCGTCCTCATTCGTCCATGCCCAGCCTGTGAAGTCATAGCCTTCTCTTGTGGGGTTGGCAGGCATTGTGATAATGCCGTCGTATGAGTAGGAATCAACCTTATCGGCTGTTACGTCGTCTTCATACTTCCATGTGATGGTGTATGTTTTTGCTTCCCAGTTTGCTTTGAAGGTTCTGTTACCGCCGGCTGTGAGTGTGTCTGAAAGACCGCCCCAACCTGTGAAGGTATAGCCTTCTCTTACGGGATCTGCGGGAGCGTTGGGCTTGATAAGTGAGCCGTGGCTTACTTCAACAGCCTTTGTAAGCTCGCCGTCTTCAAAAGCACCTTCATTTGCATCAAAGGTGATTGTGCGCTTAACGGGTACGTAGTAGAGGTTGAGAACGGTTGAACCGTCTGCCGCTACAATGCCTGTAAGCTGATTTTCAGCTGTTTCGTCAAGCTCGTAGTTGGAAATTGCAAGGTCTTCAAGAAGAACGTAAACAGTTTCTGCTGCAAGCTCATCGGGAGTTGCCTCAACGATTTCGATTGCATAGCCTGTTGTTCCTGTGTAATCTGCAAATTCCTCTGTCATTGCATCGCCTGTTGTGTAGTCATTGTAATGAACAACTACCTTGAAGGCTGTGTCTGACTTGGGAGTCCAGGTTGCTGTAAGCTCCATACCCTCAAGAGGCATTGTTGAAGGAACTGTTGCGGGGTTGTTGTTTTCGTCTACCCAACCTGCAAAGTCATAACCTGTCTTTTCGGGATCTTCGGGAATCTTACTGCTGATATCGCTTTCATAATCTGCAACGATATCTGCTACTTCGTCACCGCCGTCGGTGTTGAAGGTGATTTTGTATTCGTTTGCATCCCAGGTTGCAGTGAATGTCTGCTCTTCAGCAGGCATTGTTGCGGGAACCTCGGGTGACCAACCGTCAAAGGTGTAGCCATCCTTCTGAGGATCTTCGGGAGCAACGATTTCTGCGCCGAATTCAACCTTTTCGGTTGTTGTTGCGCCGTCAACATCCCATGTTACATCGTAGCTGACAACTGACCATTTTGCAGTGATTGTCATATCGTAAGCAGGCATTGTTGCGGGAACGTCTGTATCCCAGCCTTCAAACTTGTGACCTTCCATCACGGGGTCAGCAGGAGCTGTAACATCGGTCTTATAAGCCTGTGTGATGGGAGCAATTACGCTGTCGCCTGTGTTTGCGAAGGTAATTGTGTATTCATTGGGAACCCAGATTGCGTAGTATGTATCACCGTCAAGAGGCATTGTTACGGGGAACTGAACTGCCTTTGCTTCGTCGGTTTCGCCCTGAGTTTCAGCCCAGCCCTTGAAAGTGTAGCCTTCCTTGGTGGTTACTGCTGCAGGAGCATTAACGTCTGAACCGTATGCTGCAGTGATGGGGTCAATAGCTGTACCGCCGTCTGCATTGAAGGTGATTGTATAATCGTTGGTAATCCACTGAGCAACGTAAGCTGCATTTGCCACTGCAACTGTTGATACGTTCTTATCCCAGCTCTTGAAGGTATAACCTGTCTTTGAAGCTGTGGGAACTGCAACTGCTGCGCCGTGGAAATACTGAGCTGATGCCGCACCGTCAAGTGTGCCGCCTTCTGTTGCGTCAAATGTTACTGTGTAAAGGTTTCTTGCGTAGTAAACTTCAAGAACTGTGTCACCGTTTGCAGAAACAGTACCGGTAAGAACGCTCTTTGCAGTATCTACATAGAAGCCTTCGGGAATGTTTGTAACTGCTGTTACTGTTGCGTTGGTTGTGCCTGTTCTCTCGTCTACAACGGGATTTGCTTCATCGTAAGCACCTGTTGTATCCATTGTGTAATACTTAACAGTGTAAGGTGTATCTGTTGCGGCATCCCACTGTGCGGTAAAGGTCTGATCCTCAGTACCCATAACGCCTACAATGTTATCCCAGCCTGCGAATACATAACCTTTGTATGCAGGAGCTTCGGGAGCAACGATCTCTTCGCCGTAAAGTGTGGGAACAGTCTTTGTGGTTTCGGCTGATTCGCCTTCGCCCCAAGCACCGCCGTTTGCATTAAAGACAGCGTTGTGTGAATCCACTGTATAAACTGCTGTGTATACAAGATCCATAGCGGGCATATTGGTTTCAACCGCAGGTGACCACTCCTTAAAGGTGTGACCAACCTTTACGGGTGCGGCAGGAGCAACGATTGTTTCGTTATAATCATAGGTATCAACCTGATTTTCGCTGCCGTTATCGAATATCCATGTTACTGTATATTCGTTGATTAACCAGTCTGCTTCAAGCTCTACGTTCTCAGCAGGCATTGTTGCGGGAACATCTGCCTTGTTGCCTTCTGCGTCAAGCCAGCCGTTGAAGGTATAACCCTTCTTAACGGGGTCTGCAGGAGCAACGATTTCTGAGCCGTAATCCTGAGTGATGGGATCAATCGTGCTGTCACCTGTTTCGGTGAAGGTGATTGTATACTGCTTAGCCTTGAGAACTGCGTAGTAGGTTACATCTTCAGCGGGCATTGTTGCTGCAACGGTGCCTGCCTCTGTTGCGTTTTCATCCTCTGACCAACCGATGAAGTCATAGCCTGTAACATCGGGATCTGCAGGGATTTCCATTTCGCCTTCGTAGATAATATCGAATTCGTCGTAAACTTCGCCTTCAACAATCCAGGTTACGGTGTATTCGGCAGGAGTCCAGACAGCTTCAAATACCATACCGGCCTCATCCATTGTACCTACGTAAGGATCCCAACCTGCAAAGTCATAGCCTGCCTTGGTGGGATTTTCGGGAGGAGTGATTTCAGAGCCGTACATTACGGGAACTCTGTCATACTCTTCGCCGTCTACCATGAATACTGCATCATAAATAACTTCTTCAAGGTAGTAGTAAATGTTAACTTCCTTTGCGGGCATCTTCTGACCTGCTGCAAATTCCTTGGTAAGACCTACATCTGCATAAGCCTTTGAAAGTGCATAGCCTTCGGGTGCCACGTAGCTGCCGGGCACAGTGATGATTGTGTCACCGTAAGTAACCGAACCGACGTTAACAATTACAAATCTGTTTGTTACGGGATTAAGCACGTAATACGTTACGGTATAAGTGTTTTCCTCAAATATTGCGTAGTAAACTTCATCTTCTGTGGGATAATTTGCGGGGAGACCCGAGATGGTTGCACCCGATTTATCCGTTGACCAATCGATGAAGAACTTACCGTCAAGCTGAGGATCCTCGGGAACCTCGAAGGGAGCGCCTGCTGTTACAATGCGCTTGATTTCGGTATCACCGATAACAAATGTGATTTCAACGTTGTTTATCCAGAATGCCTTGTAAGTAGCATCGTTATAGGGCATTTCTGCAGGAAGGTCTACGATATCTTCCTTTGTGGGATTTTCAACAGATGCGTCAACCCAGCCTGCGAAGGTGTAGCCGTCTCTGACTGCTTCGGGAACTGCAGCATAGTCAACTGCATCACCGATTGTGCCTTCGATTACGTATGAGGTTTCGCCTGCTGAACCGAAGTTACCGCCGTTTGCATCAAGAGTAATCTTGCTGTCAATATAAACGGGATAGCTCTTAACGGTTGCGTTTACATCCCAGAGGTGCATACTCAGAGTTTCTTCCTTAACGCCGCCTTCTACACCGAGAGGAATGTTGATGTAAGCATGTTCGCCTTCACCGGAATTTCTTATTGTCTCTTCAACAATAAAGAATTCGCCCATTCCGCTTGCGGTATCAAGAACTTCAAGATCGAACTCGATGAACCATTCGTCACCGCTGATCTTCTTGTTCGTTGAAGGTGAGAAATGATATCTTGCTATGATAGCAGTGTGATTATCAGCGAAATCCTGAGTTATGTAACCGTAAGTTATAAGATCCTGGAGTGAATAGTTTGTTCCGTCAATCTTTGCAAATTCACCGTTTACACGGTTGAGAGCTGCTGAGCTCGTTTCGCTGTCATTGGGAACAAGATCTGTCTGATTATTATATACGTATGAATCAGTGAAGAACTCACTGTCATAGAACATAATAATGTTACCTGCGTTGGTAAAGTATGAGGTATCTACAAAGAGTCTTGCCTTAACCTTTTCGCCGGGCTTAACTCGGTCTGTGTAAATCCACTCATTTGTTTCGGGGTCAAGTCTGTAAATCTTTGTGATGAAGGTAAGCTCTTCGCTTGATTCGGTTGTTGACTTCCAGACTGCCTCGTACTCGCTTGATTCTGCGGGGAATGCGGTTATTTCAGCCGCTGTGCTGTCGTCTGCACCCTTGAGCTTCCAGCCCATAAACTTGTAGTTGCTTCTTATGGGAGTGGGAACCGTAAGTGCGTCGCCTGCGTCGCCCTCTGCGTAGAATTCGGTTGTCTTATTTGAAAATTCACCGAGACCTGTATCAAACGATGCAGTTACAAAATTCTCGAAAAGGGTAACCGTCTGGCTGCTGTAATCAAGAACAGCATCCCAGTTAGCCATGCTGGTGATTGTTTCGTTGGTGCCGTCGTAAGGTCCCTTGGGAACGTTCATACGGCCCTTTTTGAAGCTTGTTGAACGGGTTGTTTCTTCAACTGCGAAGAAATCGCCTATGCCCGTGCCGTCAGCCGCATCAGCTTTAACTGTAAGAGGGAATTCGAAAAGCCACTGTGAGCCGTCGAATTTCTGGTTGTTCGCACCGCTTGTAAAGTGATATGAAATATAAACAAAGTTATGCTTATTTGCAAAATCAGCTGTGATTTTGCCGTTGGCAATCATAAAGTTTTCAACGTCTGACGTTGAATCATCGCCTACGTAAGTACCTGTAATTCCGTAGGGAAGAGCTTTGTAATAGGGGTTAACCGTAAGGTCATTCTGCCCTGCACCGAACGAATCCTCATAGAAATCGTTGTTGTAGAAGAACAGAAGGTTACCTGTGTTAGTGTAGTAATCAGTGTTCAGATATACTCTGGCTCTGACTTCTTCGCCCTGCTTTACTTTTTCAGTTTCGGTCCACTTTCCGTCAACCTGTCTGAAAATCTTGGTGGTAATGCTTAAAGTGATTCCGTCTTCAGTTCTTGCACTCCATGCGTTTGCAATCAATGAGAAGGAGCTGAAAATCATTAAGACCGACAAAGCAATGGCTACTAACCTTTTGAATGTTTTCATTAGAGTATGCCTCCTTGTCTGTTATTCCGCCTGCATAGCGGAACTTGCGAAACAGAGGGGCTCTTGCTCCCCTGCTTCAAAGATACGTGGGGTTCCTCATCGGGCGGAGGGAGGTTGAATCCCTCCGCCAAGTGATTTCAGGTTAGGATTGCTTAAATCAGGAAGGTCTGCCCGTTACCTGATTTATTCTGAGCATACCGATTGATACGTCACCAATGATCTGAGCATCGGTTGCATCAATGATTCCGTCGCCGTTAAGGTCTGCAGCCTTGATCTTATAGGGATCGTAATTGGGATTATCAATTACAACGCCCTGTTCAGCATCATAAACCTTTTCTTCAGACCAGTTGGTTGTCATAAGGCCTTCGTCATCAGCATAGGTGCTGTCAACTGCTGTAATAAGTGAGTCACCGTCGATATCACCGTAGATAACGATTACGTATGTTTCGATGGGTGTTGAAGGATCAAGGTTATCATAAAGCTCAACCTTTGCGCCTGTACCGCAGTAATCGCTTACTGAAGGTGTTACGGTGAAGAAGCCGTCGCCTTCAACATCAAGGTATGTGCTGCGGAGTGTGCCTTCCTTCAGGTACTCTTTAAGACCTGTGATAACAAAGTTTGTTCTGTCTATCTCAGTTTTTGAACCGTCTTTAGCAATAAGCTTAACAGCCATTCTGTTGAATACGGGTTCAACTGTGATATCGTGAGCAGGCATTGCATCATAGATGATGTTCCACTCAACGAATTCATAGTGTTCCTTAACGGGGTCATCATCGGGAACGGGGATTTCGTCGCCGTATCTTACCATTTCGGTTGCGAATACGGAGCCGTCAGCGTTGAGATAAGTTACCTTGAAGATAGCAACTGCGAAGTCAGCAACGATGATCATATCGTTTGCGGGCATCTTGAAGGTTGCGCCGGGAACATATTCTGTTTCACCGTCGAACCAGCCGTTGAAGGTCATGCCTTCAGCTTTGGGAGCTTCCTTAACTGTTACTGTTGCGCCGTATGCATAGGTTTCGGTTGTCTTAACACCGTTTACAACGTATGTTACGGTGTATTCATCCTCAGCCCATGTTGCGGTGAACTCAAGGTTGCCTTCGGGCATTGTTGCGGGAACCTCGGGAGTCCAGCCTGCGAATACGTAGCCGTCCTTTGTGGGTTCTGCGGGAGCAACGATTTCTGCACCGTAGTAAACGGTATCTGTTGTTTCTGTGCCATCAACATTCCAGGTTACTGTGTAAGTATCTCTGTCATAGTAGATGGTAAGAACTGTTGAACCGTCTGCTGCAACAAGGTCGCTCAGGTGGCTCTTTTCAAGGTTGGGTGTAAGGCCGGGAAGGTCGTTGTTAGCCTCAACCCATGAGGTTGTGCCTGTTACGCCGAAGGTGTATGCAACTGTCTTTGCATATGTTGCGCCGTCAGTGTTCATTGTGTAGATTTCGATTGTTACCTTGGTGTTTGCACCTGCGGTAAATCTTGCCTCATAAACGGTATCGGTTGTGGGCATCTTGCCGTTGAATGCAGTGTTTGTACCCTTGACATACCAGCCAACGAAGTTGTAGCCTTCCTTCTTGGGATCTGCGGGAGCAGTGATTGCTGAATCAACCTTTGCGTCTACGGGGTAGCCCTCTACTGTTACGCCTTCAACTTCGAAGCTGAGGCTTACGGTGTTAGCTGTGAATACGGGAGTGATTACCATATCCTTTTCAGCGGTAACGGGGAATTCAACTGCGTTGCCGTCCTTGTCTACCCAACCGCCGAATGTGTAGCCATCCTTTGAGGGATCTTCGGGTTCTTCAATCTCCTCACCGTAGTAATAAGTGTCCTTATCACCGTTGATTGTGATTGAAACTGTATTTCTGGTGTAGTAGATATAGATTACTGTTGAGCCGTTGCCTGCGATTGTAGCCTTAGCGGGATCAATGTTATAAACGGTGAAGCCTGCTTCGCCTTCATCTTCAGCCTTAAGCTCTACTGTTGAACCTGCCTTTGCGGTTCTTACGTCATCAACAGGTTCTGCCCATGTGAGGCCGTCGGTATTCTGGAATACCTTCTTAACGGTGTAGTTAACGTCGTTTGCCTCAAGGAGTGCGTAGTATGTTACGCCGCCAACGGGAACGGTTTCTGTTGCGAGATCAACCTTTTCGCCGTCTTCTGTCTTAGCCCAGCCCTTGAAGGTGTAGCCGGGAATCTTTTCCTGAGCAGGATCGCCGGGGTTAACGATTGCTGTGCCGAAATCGTATGTGCCCTTGCTGTATTCCTGACCTGCAACTACGAACTTAACTTCATAGGGAATGGGAGCAAAGTCGGGTGTGATTGTTACATCATTTGCAGGAACTGTGTAGGGGAAGGTAACTGTGTCGCCTTCTGCATCTACCCAACCGATGAATTCATAGCCTGCATCTGCTTCGGGAGCTTCCATTTCGATGGTTTCGCCGTAGAAATATTCCTCAGCTTCGCCGTCGATTGTTACTGTAACCTTGTTACGGCTGTAATATACCTTGATAACCATCAGTCCGTCGCCTGTTACGGTGCCGGTAAGAACTGATCTGTCTTCAACTGTGAAGCCGGTCTTTGCTTCGGGAACATAGTTGATAACGGTATCTGTTACGTCGTACTTGGTTTCGCTTGACTTAGCATAGGTTGAACCGTTGGTGTTCATAACGTATGTTTCAACGGTGTACGGTGTGCCTGAAGCGGCAGTAAGGATTGCGTAGTATGTTACGCCGTCAACGGGAACTGTTTCTGTTGCAAGGTCAACTGCTGTTGAGCCGTCCTTTGACCAGCCGCCGAAGTCGTAGCCGGCAGGTGCTGTGTATGCGGGAGCGATTTCAGAAATCTTTGTGCCGAATGCATACTCGCCTGTTGCAACTGTGCCGTTCTTATCAATGAATGTTACTGTGTATTCGATGGGAGTAAGCTTTGCGGTGTAGGTTGTAGCCTTTGAGGGAACGGTTGTTACACCTGCTTCAACCTTAACGCCGTCTGCAAACCAGCCGTCAAACGTGTAACCGGGAACGTTTACATCTGCGGGAACACTGAGAATCTCGCCGAATGTCTGATTGCTCTTCTGAACTTCTTCGTCACCGTTCATGAAGGTGATTTCGAATTCTGAAGCCTTGTAGTTGGGATTGATAACGATATCTTCGGTACCAATCTTTACGGGGAATTCAACGGGATCGCCATTGCCGTCTACCCAACCGTCAGGTTCTTTACCTTCGGGTGCTGTGGGATGAGCAGGCATATCCTCTTCCTTGATTTCTTCGCCGTAGTACATATCATCTTCTTCACCGTTGATTGTTACCTTAACGGTGTTACGGTCATAGTATACCTTGAAGATTGTTGTGCCGTCGCCCTTAACCATTGCGGTAAGAACATTTTCAGCATTGTCGCTGTCGAAGGTGAAGCCTTCGTAATCAGCGGCTGTAACGGTCTTTTCTGCACCTGCAACGCCGTCGGTAAGAACTTCTGTCTTAGCGGCATCCTTGGTGTAGGTTGCGCCGTCAGTTTCCATAAAGTACTTCTCGATTGTGTACTGAACATCGGTTGCGGATTCAAGAACTGCATAGAAGGTCTTGCCTTCTGCAACTGTTGTATCCATTGTGCCGAGGTCAGCGAGTGCTTCTGTTGCGCCCTTTGTTGCAGCCCAGCCGATGAAGCTGTAGCCTTCGGGAAGTTCTGCTGTGGGAGCAGCGGGAGCAGTGATAGCTGACTTATAAGCTACGCTCTGAGTTGTGTAAGCAACTTCGTTGCCTTCATAAGCGATTACGTAGTCTACGGGATATTCGATGGGATTAAGAACTGCATAAAGTGTTACAGCTTCTGTACCCATTGCGCCAAGGTCTGCATCTGCTGATTCAGCGTCTGCGTTTCTTGACCAGCCGAGGAAGTTGTAGCCTGCGGGAGCGGCTGTGTAATCATCGGATGCTGTGAGAGCTGCTTCGTAGTAAACCTCTGCAGTGTCAACTGTTTCGCCGAGTGCAACATAGTTTACTGCATATTTATTACGGATATAGTATGCGCTGAGAACTGTTGAGCCGTCGCCTGCAACTGTATCGCTGAGCTTACCTGCTGAAGTGTCAAGTGTGAAGCCTTCAACTTCAACGTTGTATGAAACGGGAGTTTCAGCCACTTCGTGGAGCGTAACAACATCGGCTGCGCCGTAGTTGCCTTCTGTATCCATAAAGTATCTGTTAACCTTGTAGTCTACGCCGCCTGCTGAGGGAGCATAAACTGCTGTGTAGGTTACGCCGTTAAGAGGAACAGTTACGGTTGAAAGATCCTCAATAACTGTTACGCCGCCGTCTGCTGTCCAGCCCTTGAATTCGTAGCCGGGCTTAACGTTATCTGTTACAACTGTATCGGGAACTGTGATGTTTGATTCATAGCTCTGTGAAGACTCTGTTACAGTGCCTTCAACGTTGAAGCTGACAGTGTATTTGTTTGCAATCCATTCAGCGTAGTATTCCTGACCTTCATCATAGATTTCGCCAAGCTCTACGCCCCAAGGCATTTCAGTGTCAAGGTGATAGCCTTCTCTTACGGGAAGCTCGATTTCGGGAACAACCGAACCGTAAGCAACCTGGATGGTTCTTTCTGTATCGCCGTTGAGCCATGCACCGTCGTTTGCATAGAATACAACGTCAAACTCCTGAATTTCAAAGTAACCGCGGATTGTAATATCCTTTGTTACCGTGTAGGGGAAGGTGGGAGCTGAAGCGCCGATCTTCCAGCCTGTGAATCTGTAGCCTTCGATTTCTGTGCTTGGAAGGTCTGCTTCTTCGATTGTATCGCCGTAGAGCAAGCCTTCAAGACTGCCTACTTCTTCACCTTCATATTCGGGAACACCGATGAAGTATACTTTTACGGTGTATTCGATATCTGTTACGGCTGCAATGTTATCGTAAACATATCTGCCTGCAACATCGGGATCCTCAACAAAGTATGTTTCTGTATCGGCATCGATTACGTCGATAACATCCTGCTGCCACATAACGAATGTTGTACCGGGTGTGGGAAGAATATCATCTGTGGGATCTTCGGGAACTTCTACATCGTCACCGAATGAATACACATCGCTGAAATAGATTTCAGTCATTGCGTCGTCAAGCCAGTAGTTAACAACGTAAGTATTCTTTACCCATTTACCTGTTACGGTAACGTTATTCGTACCAACAGTGTAAACGCCGCCGTCTTCAACTGCGCCTGCAACGGTCCAGCCGAGGAAGGTCCAGCCTGCTGCTTCCTGCTCGTCAAGAGCAATTTCATCGCCCATATTTGCTGTGGTTATCTGAGCAGGAGGATCGATGGGAGCTACGCCGTCAAATACATATGTTACTGTGTAATCTGTTGCTTTATAGAGAGCTGTGTAAGTTGCATCGCCTTCAAGTCTGAATTCCTGACCTGCTGTGAGAGCAACTGTTGCGCCGTCAAGTGACCAGCCAAGGAAGGTTTCGCCTGCCTTTTCGGGACCTGCGGGAGCATTCTTAAGTGCGTAATATGTTCCTTCGACTGCCTCAGCACCCTGGAAGGCTGCTGTGTAAGTTTTGGGAATGTAATAGAGATTAAGCTCTGCGCCGTCTGCCGTAACAACCTTTGAGGTTTCGTTTGCGGCATCGGGATTAAGCTTATAGTTTTCAAGAGCAAGTCTTGAATCGCTGAACAGAACGTTTGTTACCTTATCGCCTGCTGCTGCAGCTTCGGTGATTGTAACTGTGTTTTCTGTTACTGTTGCAATTTCAACAACCTTTGTTGCAGCCTGACCGTTGGTCTGGTCAACGTAGTTGATGATAATCTTCGCTGTGTTTGCAGCGGGAGTATAGGTTGCAGTGTAAGCTACATCAGCAAGACCCATTGTTGCGGTATCGCCTTCCTGAAGAAGAACGTCGCCGTTCTGCCAGCCTGCGAATGCATAGCCATCCTTAGCAGGACCTGCGGGAGCAGCATAAGTTGCACCGTAGAGAACAGGAACTTCGGTTTCACCGAAGGTTGCCTTATTCTCGTTTCTCTTGAGGAAGATTTCAACAAAAGCTTCACCGTCAGCAGTAACTTCTACATCCCCTGCTGTGCTCTTTGCTGTATCAAGAGTGAAGCCTGCGGGAACACTGTAAGCCGAGGCGTTAACAAGTGTGCCGGGTGTTGAGGGAACGTTTGTGGGCTCTACTGTTTCGGGATATGCACCGTTTGTTCCCATTTCGTAAACGTACTGCTTATAGGTTGCGTTTGCAGCCTGGAAAACAGCTGTAAGGGTAAGGGGTTCATAGCCGATTGTGAGCTCTTTAATCTGGTCTTCGGTAAGAACGGTTGAGCCGTCTGTTGACCAGCCAAGGAACTGCTTACCGTCTGCGGAAGCAGTGGGAAGTGAGAAGCCTGCGATTGTTGAAAGCTTGTCACCGATATAGCCTGTGTATGAGGCTGTACCTGCAACTGAACCTTCGTTTGCCTTGAACACTACTGTGTTGTCACATGAAAGTGAGCTGTCAGCGTCGGTATCGTTGAGGGTGTAACCGAATGTGCCTGTGGGTACTTCAGTTGAAATGTATTCTTCTCCATCAACTATACCGGTAATTGTTGTGGGAGCAAGCCAGTTGTCATAGTCTGAAATGAAATCCAAAGCCATAAAGAACTGACCATTACCTGTAGGCTCTTCGTTAACAATAAAATCAATTTCGAAGAACCATTCGGAGCCATCAAATGTCATTGCTGAACCAGCCGGTTTGAATGGGCCCATAAAAATCCATGATTTATCGGCAATATCATCTTCTGTTATATAACCGTCATAAATCATATCATCAAATATGTTGTCGTAGCCTTTGCCGTTAGCAAGATTACCGGTGTACTTACCGCCATTAACAGGAACAGCGATTGAGCCTTTGTATGAGCCTTCATCATATCCTTCAAAAGTAGGAGTCAAAAACTCCGAAGAATAAAAATAAAGCAAACTGGCAAGTGCAAGGTCGAAATCCGTAGTCAAGAAAACTCTTGCCTTTACGTGTTCTCCTTTTGCCGCTTTTGTGGTTTCAACCCACTCTGCTCCGTCATATCTGTAAAATTTGGTATCTACCGACCAATTAAGTTCTGCGTCAGCAGCCGTTGCAAGAAGCGAAACGGAACCAAAAATCATAAGGAGAGCAAGGAAAAGTGAAACCGACTTTTTGAATAATTTCATGCATTTTCCTCCCTTAAATTTAAGGAATATCTATTTGCATTAAGCAAGTGAACATCACCTGCTATAATAGCCTGAATTTTACAAGCAATTTGCAAAATTTCGTCAAATCAAAAATTATATTTTTCCTTTGCAGGGGTCGATGCTCGCACCGACCTTTTTCCGCAGGGTCGATGAAAGCATCGGCCCCTGCTTTGGGGTAAAAATTTAATCTTCAATTATGGCGTTGCCCACAGAGGAGCCGGAGCTCCTCCGTGGGAATAATTTTAAGTATGATTAGGAAACTCTACCTGTTATCTGGCTAAGAGTTGCACCGACAATTACTCGGTCAACAAGTGCACCGTCGTCACCTGTAAGTCTTCTGTCACCGTTAAGGTTTGCAGCTCTGTAAATATATTCAACTCTTGTTCTCAAAGCTGACCATGTAGGCTTAAGAATTTCCTTATCGATGGCAGAACTATCGTCTGCCATAACTCTTGCGTTACCGTCGACATCACCGAAGATTACAACGTAGAAGGTTTCAACAGGTGCTGATGTGTCAGCATTGTCATAAACTTCAACCTTGGTACCTGTACCGAGACGTCCGCTTACAGCAGGAGTTACAACTGCATAACCGTCACCAAGAACCTGAACATAAGTTGCCAGAAGAACTGAATCTCTCTGACCGGTTCTGAGACCGTAGATAAGGTTCTTTGTGCTGTCTGTTGTTGCAACAAACTCGTCTGTTACGGTGTAACCGTCATTGTATGACTCGATAGCGCCGTTTCTTTCGATCATCGTTGTTGAGCCTGCCTTGGGAACAAGCTTAACAGCTACCTTCTTGTATACTGCGTAGTATTCGGTTGCAACGCCTTCGCCCATTGTGATTGCTGTTGTGTCAATTACTTCGCCGCCTTCGGTTGTTGACCAGCCGAGGAAGATCCAGTATTTTTCACTGATTTCAGCGTGTGCGGGGAATGTGATTTCTTCGCCGAAGTTAACTTCTGCCTCTGATGCCTTTTCTGCTACGTCTGTCTTCCAGGGTGTTGCAGTTGTTGCTTCGTAATCATAGAAGGTTACGTTTGCAGCACTGCGCTCGAAGATTGCGTAGTAAACAAGGTTTTCAGCGGGCATCTTTGCATCGGTATTTTCAACATCAAGGATGTTGCCGTCTGCATCAATCCAATGAACGAATGCCCAACCGTCCTTATCGGGCTCTGAAGGATATTCAAGAGGCTCACCGAAGGTTACGTTGAATACTTCGTAGGGTTCTGTTGTTTCGTCTACGTAATCAACATAGTAAGTGATTGTGTAGAAGTCAACTGTTTCTGACCAGATAGCTGTGAAGGTCATACCTTCTTCATCCATTGTACCTACCATGGGATCCCAGCCGAGGAAGTCATAGCCTTCCTTAACGGGAGCGGCAGGTGCAGGAATTTCGCTGTCGAAAGCAACCATTACTTCGTAGGTGCCTGTGCCGTCTGCAAACTCACCGCCGTCTGCATTGAAGATTGCCTTGTATTCGTTAGCGGTTGTCTTTGCATAAAGCTTTGTTACGCCTGTTGTGTAGGTTGTGCCTTCAACGAAGGGAACGGTGCAATCTGCATCTGTGTACCAGGCGCTGAGTGAGTAGCCTGTGGGTACTGTGTAACCGGGAACAGCTGTTGAAATTACCTGACCGTATTCGCAGGAAACTGCACCTACGGGAATGCCGTTTACGTAATAAATTACGTCTGCGGTTGTGATTTCAAATACTGCTGTGTAGGTTACTGCCTTTGCAGGCATTGTGGTATCTGCCTTAAGATATTCGCCCTTTTCGTTTGCCCAACCAATGAAGCGGTAGCCTTCCTTGCCGGGATCTGCAGGAGCTTCAATCTTTGAACCGTAAGCAACTTCCTTCTGCTCAACTGTTGCACCGTCTGAAACGAAGGTTACAGTGTAGTTGATGGGAGTGAATACGGGAGTGATAACGATTTCATCGTTTTCGTCGGTAGGTACTGTGTAGGGGAATTCAACCTCGTTGCCGTCCTCATCAACCCAACCGGTATGTTCCATACCTTCGGGCTCTGTGGGAGCTGTGGGCTCTGCGATTTCTTCACCGTAGTAGTAAGTATCCTTATCGCCGTTTACGATAACTGTTATCTGATCGCGTGTGTAGCGAACTACGAGAACTGTTGTGCCGTCGCCGTTGATTACGCCGCTGATTGTGTTAGCGTCTGCATCGTAGTTTGTGCCGGATTCGAAGGTGAAGCCTTCATAATCCTTAACAGCGTACTTAGCAGTGTCGCCTGCTGTGCCTGTGAATTCTTCTGTGCTTACAAGCTCATAAGTTTCACCGTCGGTTGCCATCTTATAAGTTTCAACCTTATAAACGATACCGTCGTTAGCTTCGAATACTGCGTAGTAATCTGCACCGTCAACCGTCATTTCGGTAAGTGCGGGATCCCAGTTCTTGAAGGTGTAACCGGGCTTAGCATTCGTTACGTCGGGAGCAACGGGAACCTTGCCGAAGTCTGTGGCAACTGTTGCGATAACGTTACCGTCAACGTAGAACTTAGCGTCGTACTGATTAACGGTGAATGTACCGCTGATTACGATGTTTTCAGCAGGCATTGTTGCAGGAGCAACCTTATCCCAACCGCTGAATGTGTAACCTTCCTTAACGGGAGCTTCGAGAGCTGTTACATCTGAACCGTAAACATAGCTTTCAACCTTGTGCTCTGCACCGTCTACCATATAGGTGATGGTGTAAGTGTTGATTGAGAATGTACCGCTGATTACGATGTTTTCGGCAGGCATTGTTGCAGGAGCAACCTTATCCCAACCGCTGAATGTGTAACCTTCCTTAACGGGAGCTTCGAGAGCTGTTACATCTGAACCGTAAACATAGCTTTCAACCTTGTGCTCTGC
>JAFYNR010000066.1 GCA_017548045.1 Clostridia bacterium
ATAATGTTGAATATGCAGTGCTTACCGTGAAAACAAAAAGCGAAACTTTAAGCTTTAACGTTTCGGCTGTTTTGAGCGGTGCAAAAGTTGTACTTTTATGCAACGAGGATGTTAAAAGCGACCCCAACGAAGTATATACTTCTTGGCAGATAAAAGATAAAATTCTTTATGAAAATCCGCCTGTTATGAATGATGATATATTCGAGCTGAATGTTCTTGACGGTTCAATATCAATCAGGAACATTTCGGGAAAGGATATTGAATCCGATATTGTTATTTGCTATAAAGACAAAAAAGGCGAGTTGCTCAACGGCAGTGTAACTTATAAAATCCGCGTTGATGCGCTCGAAAACGGTTCGCAAACCTATGTCAGAGCCCCCGAGCTTAACAAAAATAACTGTCAGGTAATATTTACGGATTATGATGATAAGAAAGTATAAACTCGGCAATTTTACGGCAGAAATAAAATCAACTGCGTTTTTTGAGGACGAAGAGCCGTATTCACTCTTCTTGTATGACGGTGAAACGTGTGATTACAGCGTTAGTATTGATTTTTCAGCCGATTTGCCCGATGAAATTGAAAATCCGTACTTTGATTCGCAAGATATGTCGTGTGTTTATGAAAACGATGTTTTGCATTGCTATTTCAAAGCACGTGATTTTGAACACGAGCACGGATTCTATGCCTGCCGTAACGTTTGCGGCAAAAACATAAATATTGTAATTGATGAAAAATACCGAGAGATGCTCAGAGCGAGCGTAGTTTTTTCGCTTATAGGTATTGAAGCACTTGTTGCAGATAATAATGCTTGCGTGCTTCATTCATCATTTATTGGAAAAGACGGCTGTGCAGTTCTTTTTACAGGGCCTTGCGAAATCGGCAAGTCAACCCAGGCAAATCTATGGAAAGAATATGCCGATGCCGTTGTTGTTAACGGTGATAAAACGATGATTTTTGAAAAAGACGGTGTGTTTTATGCATCGGGAATGCCTTTTTCAGGCTCGTCAAAAGATTGCCTTAACAGAGTGTTGCCTCTCAAAGCCGTTATTAGTCTTCAGCAGGCAAACAGTAATGATGCACACAAACTTGATTCAACCGAAGCTTTTTATAAGCTTTATAAAAACTGCTATCCTGTGCCTTATTCACGGGATTTTACGGGTAATTTGCTTGATTTTCTTCAGGGATTAAGCCAAAGTGTGCCCGTTTATGAATATGCCTGCCTTGCCGATGAAAGTGCGGTCAGGTATCTGGAGAGAGAATTATGCCCGATTTTGGAGAGCCGTTAATGGTCAAATACCTTCACGACAAAGGCGCTCGCGAAGGAATACCTGTTTCAGGTACTTTTGAACTGACACAACGCTGTAATTTCAGCTGTGAAATGTGTTACGTTCACGATTGCAAACAAAATATTGCTCCGCTTTCGGCTGAAGATTGGCTTGATCTCGCACAGCAAGCAAAAGATGCAGGCACGGTTTTTCTGCTCCTGACGGGTGGCGAGCCGTTGCTTCGTGATGATTTTGAATATATTTACCGTTCGCTTGCAAGAATGGGCTTTCTTGTTTCAATCAACACAAACGGCAGCCTGCTTGAAAAATATACCGAACTTTTCAAAGAGCTTCCGCCTACGAGAATCAACGTTTCGCTCTATGGTGCGGATAATTCAACCTATTCAAAGATTTGCGGAAACGGTGCGTTTGATAAGGTTCTGAATTCGGTAAAGAAAATGAAAGAACTCGGGATTTCTGTTAAATTCAACACAATGTTTACTCCCGAGAACATTTCAGATTATAAAAAAATTGCAGATATTTCAAAAGAACTCTTAATTCCTATAAAACCCACAACCTATGTTTATCCGCCTGCCAGACTCGGCAAAAACAACGATAACCGTTTTTCTCCCGAAGAGGCGGCTGAATATATTAACCTTATCGATGAATACCGTTTCGATAAGGAGTTCTATGCAGAAAGATTGAAAAGACTGCTCGCTCTCCCCAAAGGGCCTGAAGAAAACAAAGTCCGTTGCAGAGCAGGCAGAGCATCTTTCTGGATAACTGCAGACGGTATAATGCGACCCTGCGGAATGATGCCCGAACCCGATGCGAAGCCGCTTGTTGACGGCTTTGATAAGGCGTGGAATGAAATTAAAACAAAAACAGAACAGATAAGACTGCCCGAAGAATGTCTTACCTGCAAATATGCAGGTGTGTGCAGCGTCTGTGCGGCGATGTGCAAGGCAGAAACGGGCGATTTCGGCAAAACGCCGAAATATATCTGCCGAATGACAAAAAGAATTTTTGAACTTGCCGAAAGGAGTGTCCGTGGCATTGAAAGTAAGTAAAGATATTATTCTTCGCGATGTCGGCGCGGATTCAATCCTTGTTCCCGTAGGCAATGCATTGAAAGAGCATAACGGACTGTTTATGCTCACGGAATCTGCTAAATTTTTGTGGGGACAGCTTCCTGAATGCGATTCTGTTCAGGAACTTGCGCAAAGATTGTTTGACGAATATGAAGTTACAAAAGAGCAAGCCCTTGCAGACACACAAGAGTTTATCGATAAACTTGTTGAGTTTGATATAATAGACAAAGAGTAAGAACAACATAAAAACAGATTTTCAGTTTTGGTAATTAATGTGACATAGGAGTTGGCAGGCAAAATGGGAAAAAATACAGCCAAAGAAGACATAACTATTTTATTAACTACAAGCGATAAATATTCAGATGCATGGAAACCTTTTATTCATTTCTGGAATATCAACTGTCAAAAATTAAATTTTCCTATTGTAGTCAATTCTGAAACAAAGGTTTTTGAAACGGACAATCCAGACATAAGAACATATTTAGGCAAGCCTAATTTGCCATGGTCTAAAAGAATGTTAAATTGTTTGAAAACAATCAAGTCGAAATATGTTCTTTTATGTCTTGAAGATTATTTTATTCGGAGTTCTGTGAACGAAGAAATATTTAATGCTGCATTCGATACTATGGAAAGTGATGAAAATATAGGGGTAATACAGTTTGCAATAGATATTTCAGCTCGATATGATGAATCAGTTGTTGTAAATAAATATTTTTCTCCTGTTCCTGTTTTGAAAACCGACAGAAAGACTCATAACGGCAGGATTTACTGCGTTATTTCGCTGTACAGAACCGACTATTTGAAAAAATTACTTGTTCCCACAGAATCTCCTTGGGAGTTTGAAATATTTGGAACATTGCGTTCGCAATATTTCAAAGAAAAAGTATATCGTGAAAGAGTTGATCATAAAAGATGTTTTGATTACTTGATTCAACCGAAATACGGGTACGGGATCTTCAGAGGTAAATGGTTGCCGAAAAATGCAGATTTATTCAAAGAATATAATATTGATGTTGATTTTTCCAATATCGGTATTTTATCTATGGACGAATGGCATAGGTGTGTTGAGATATATGAGGGTAAGAGTAAAACTCAACCGATTAAAAGAGAACACAGATCGAAAAAACAAATAATAAGTCTGTTATTTACAAACCCAAAAGAATTTTTTGCAATCTTTAGAAATGTATTACAAAAAAAGAAAATGATGTTAAAATACAAATTTCCTTTTATAAGATAGTAAAGAAATATTTATAGTCTTATGGTAACGGTTAGCTTGGGTTGTTTTTCTATATTTCATTTTGAAAGTATGACATTCTTTTCATAAAAATATAACACAAAAAAGAAACCTTATTTTAAACAGTTTAGGTTCAAGGTGTCGAAAATGATTTTTGGAAAGAACAAATTGTAAGGACAGGGAGAATTTGCAATGAAATCTGTTGAGGTGTTTGAACAAACATATAAAAAACCTGCTCAGTATACCGCGTTTACACCGTATCGCGTCTGTCCCGTCGGTGCCCACAGCGACCATCAGCTCGGTAAGATTACGGGTTTTGCGATTGATAAGGGCATACATATTGCTTACGGCCCCAAGGAAAACGGTGTTGTTGAAATAAAGTCGATGCAGTTTGATAAAAGAGCGCAGTGGCACGTTGCCGCAACCCCTGAAACCGTTCAGGATGATTGGGCAGACCATCTTCGCGGTGCAACAATAGCTCTTAATAAGCGTTATCCGTTGAGAAGGGGACTTTGTGCTGTTGTTGACGGTGAATTGCCTATAGGCGGTCTCTCGTCGTCTGCAGCGGTAATTATAACCTTTTTATCAGCACTTTGCACGATGAACAGAATAGAACTTGAACCTGCCGAGCTTATTGCCATTTCACAGGAAGCAGAGAATGCTTACGTAGGCGTTTCCTGCGGAAAGCTTGACCAGTCCTGTGAGGTATACTGTAAAAAAGACCATCTTCTTTATATGGATTTGCAGAATGATACCTATGAGCTTATCCCTCAGAATCCTGCGATGAAGCCCTGGAAGATTGCCATATTCTTCAGCGGGCTTGAGAGGAGTCTTGCAGGCTCTGCTTTCAATATGAGAGTTGATGAGTGCAGAAGCGCCGCATATGCCCTGAAGGCCTATGCAGGTATGGAATACGGTAAGTTTGAAGAAACAAATCTCCGTGACGTGCCCTACGAGGTTTATCTTGAGCATAAGGACAAGCTTCCCGAAAACTGGCGCAGGCGTGCCGAGCATTGGTACACCGAATTTGACCGTGTTCAGAAGGGTGCAGAGGCATTCAGAAGGGGCGATATCGAAGAATTCGGCAGACTTTCCTTTGAAAGCGGAAAATCTTCGATTTATAACTGGGAAACAGGCTCACCCGAGCTTAAAAAATTATACGAAATTATGACCCGTACAGAGGGCATCTACGGCGGACGCTTTTCGGGCGCAGGCTTCAAGGGCTGCTGTATGGCGCTGATTAACCCCGAATATGAAGAAAGTATTGTTGAAAGCGTGACCCGTGAATATCTCGAAGCCTTCCCTCATCTTAAAGGCAAATATTCCGTGCACATCTGCGAAACCGCAGACGGTGTGAATCTTTGATTTGCGGTGATTTTATGAATAATATTACTGTTTATTACCATGAATCTGCGGGCAGAATAAAGCCTATGCACGCAGTGAATAACGGACCTGTCTATAAATTTGCGTCGGACCAGAGGGTTACCAATATTGACAGCTACCGTGACGCAGGTATTCCCTACGCAAGAACCCATGACGCTTCTTTTTATGCAACCTACGGCGGCGAGCATACGGTTGATGTGAATTTTATTTTCCCTGATTTTAATGCTGACCCCTATGACCCCGAATCCTATGATTTCTGTCTTACCGACGAATATCTGAAAGTTATTGAATATGCGGGCACAAAGGTTTTTTACCGTTTCGGCTCCAAAATTGAGCACTGGAAAAAGAAGTATAACACCTTGCCGCCCAAGGATTTCAAGAAATGGGCTGTCATATGCGAGCATATCATAAAGCATTATAATTACGGCTGGGCAGACGGCTTCAATATGGGTATTGAATATTGGGAAATCTGGAATGAGCCCGACCTTGATTCTGATGACAGTGATAACAAACGCTGTTGGGGCGGCACAAAAAAGGAGTTTTTTGAGCTTTATCATATTGCCGCAAAGCATCTGAAAGCCTGCTTTCCCGAGCTTAAAATAGGCGGTCCTGCCTTGGCACATAATATTGAATGGGCAGAGGATTTCCTCAGACAGCTTGATGCACCTCTTGACTTCTTCTCGTGGCATATCTATGCCGATGACCCAAAAAAAGTTTATGAAAAAACAGAGCTTATCCGCAAGCTTCTTGATAAATACGGCTTTGAAGATACCGAAAGCATTCTCAACGAGTGGAACTATGTAAGAGGCTGGGAGGGGGATGACTGGATTCATTCTCTCAAAGCCGAAAAAGGACTGAAAGGCGCTTCTTTCACGGCAGGGACAATGTGCGTCGAGCAGTATTCATCCCTTGATATGCTTATGTATTATGACGCCCGACCCTGCGGAATGAACGGACTTTTCTGCACGGATTTTGTCAACGAATGTCTGAAAGGCTATTATCCGTTCAGAATGTTCAATGAGCTTTATAAGCTTGACGAATGTGTCATGACGGCAAGCGACAGTGATGAAATATATGTCTGTGCCGCAAAATCACGGAGCGAAGCGGCTGTTATGTTCACTTATTTTTCGGATGATGATTCAGCGAAGTCCAAAACGGTGAAGGTTGATTTATCATCATTCGGCAATGCGAAAGCAGAAATTTATCTTCTTGACAGCGAAAACGATATGAGTCTTGTCAAAGAAGAAATTCTTACCGCTGAAAAGAGCTGTATAACCCTGGAATTGCCCCTTTTCAGCACATACTTTATAAAATTAATAAGGATTTGAAATTATGAAATGTCTTATTCTTGCGGCAGGATATGCCACCCGTCTTTATCCTCTGACGGAGAATTTCCCCAAGCCTCTCCTTGAAGTAGGCGAAAAAACAATTCTCGACTGGCTGATTGACGATATCGATACCTCGGGGGAGGTTGACGAATACGTTGTAATATCCAACCATAAGTATGCTCATCACTTTGAAAAATGGGCAGATACAAAGAAACAGAGGGTAACCGTTGTTGATGACGGCACGGATACCAACGAAACCCGTCTGGGTGCGGTAAAAGATATTCAGTTTGCCGTTGAAAAGCTGAATCTTGACGACGATATGCTTGTTATTGCAGGTGATAACGTTCTTGATTTCAGCCTTACAAGGTTTGTCAGCTATGCAAAATCAAAAAATACCTCCTGCATAATGAGGTATTTTGAGCCCGAGTTCAACAAGCTCCTCAAATGCGGCGTTGTGACAATCGATGAAAACGATAAGGTTCTGAATATGACGGAAAAATCGCCTTCGCCTGCAACAAACTGGTGCTGTCCTCCGTTCTATTATTACACTAAAGCCGATTCAAGGCTTGTGAAAAAGGGAATTGACGCAGGCTGCGGCACCGACGCACCGGGAAGCTACGTTGCCTGGCTTTGCACACAGACCGACGTTCACGCAATGGAAATGCCCGGAAAACGCTACGATATCGGCAACCTTGAAAGCTATGAAAAGGTAAAAGCAGAATATAAAGGAATAAACAAATAAAAAGCAAACCGCTGTGATACTTATCACGGCGGTTTTTGTATATCCGAACCTGTTATGCGAATAATAACCAAAAAGAGCGAGGTGGTTTTATGCCTGTAAGACAGGGCAGATATACGCTTTTACTGCCGTCTATGCCCGGAATTTCAGGGTATGCGGCGGTAGCGGGTAAAAAAGAGAGTGAAGGACCCTTGGGAAATGCCTTTGATTACGTCTATGAGGATGCAATGGCAGGAGAGAAATCCTGGGAAAAGGCAGAAAGCGTTCTTCACCGTGACGCAGTTACAAGAGCCATAGCAAAGGCAGGGATTTCTCCCGAGGATGCGGACGTTATTTTTGCGGGGGATTTGCTTAATCAGTGCACGGGCACAACCTTCGGCATCCGTGAACTGGGCATTCCCTTTGCAGGGGTTTACGGCGCTTGTTCCACAATGGCACTTTCAATGGCAATGGCTTCCGTATGGGTTGACGGTAAAATATGCAAAACAGCCGTTGCCTCCACGTCATCCCATTTCTGCTCGGCGGAAAAGCAGTTCAGAATGCCTCTTGAATACGGAGGTCAGCGCACTCCCACCGCACAGTGGACGGTAACGGGCGCAGGTGCGGCTGTTATAACGGATAAGGATTGCGGCGCAAAAATCGAAAAGGTCATTATCGGCAGAATTCAGGATTACGGCATAAAGGATCCCAACAATATGGGTGCCGCCATGGCACCTGCCGCCTGCCGTACCATAGCGGATTTTCTTAACGATACCAACACACAGCCCTCGGATTACGATATGATTCTCACGGGAGATCTGGGGTCGGTAGGCTCAGAGCTTCTCTGTGAGCTTATGGTGAAGCAGGAGAATATTGATATTTCACCTGTTCACGAGGATTGCGGACTTATGATATTTGATGTTGCAAGGCAGAAGGATACGGGCGCAGGCGGTTCGGGATGCGGATGCAGCGGTGCGGCGGTTTGCTCCCATATTCTCAGCCGTATTGAAAACGGGGAGCTTAAAAGGGTGCTTTTTGTTGGTACGGGAGCGCTTATGTCAGGTGTTTCCTCCCTTCAAAGCGAAAGCATTCCTGCCGTGGCACACGGAGTTTTACTCACGGGAGGTTAATATGAACGAGCTTACGAATGCGCTTAAAGTGGCAAATGTTGCACTGAAAACCGTAAGGGTTATGAATGTTGCCAAAAAGGCGGTTGCGGCAGGTGCGGCGGTTGCCTGCTGCGTGCTTGCCGTAAAATTCTGGCGGAATAATCAGAGGTTTTTATGAGTGAAAATATTGCCTTCAGAATGAAATCCGCGGCACGGTTTCTCAGCAGAAAAACAGAAGGCAAAGCTGCGGATGACTGCCGTATTCTTGCCCGAAAGGCAAAATGTGCCGAGACGGAGTGCAGAAATATGAGCAGAAAGAACCTGTCAGGCTTTTGTAGGCTCACGGTTTTGTGCAGGGTGCTTTGTAAAAACGGAATTCTGCCCGATGATAATGAAATAATCGGTTATTTTGCCGGAAAAGAGCTTAATGCCGCAGAAACGGAATATCTTTACCTTGCAATTACCTGCGTGCTGATTGAATATGCTGTGCAGGGCATAAAATCGGGTGATAAAAGGCTTTTTGAAAATGCTTCGTTATCCGTGGGCAGACTTGACGATACGGATTTTTCTCTTATATCCGAAAAGCTTTTTTCTGCCGAGGCGTTGCTGGAAAAGGACCCGTCGGGTGATTATTCTCGGTGTGATGCAAAAACAAAAGAAAGCTACCGCAGTTTTATTGCGTATCAGGCACTGAAAAGCGGCAAAACCGAAAAAGAGGTTGCACAAGCCGCGGTGAAAAGAGCAAAGAAAAACGGCTGTCACGTGGGCAGATATATCGTACCCTTACCTGATGTAAAAAGAGGGTACCTTTATATGATTATGGAGGCGGTTATGCCTCTTGCGGCGGCTTTTGCCGCAGGCGTGCTTTCAAAGGATTTCCGAATAAGCCTGCTCAGCTTCTTTCCTCTGTGGGAAATTCTGCGTTACCCCATTGAAGCCGCATCAATGAGAGGTATTCCTGCCGTAAGATTGCCCCGATTAAGTGAGGAAAGCGAAGCGGCTGTGAATGTGCCCGTGCTCATTACGGTTTCAACGCTTCTTCCCTCTGCCGATAAAATGGAGGAGCTTGAAAATCACCTTGAGGAAATATACCTCAGCAACAGGGCGAAAAACGTAAGGGTTTGTTGCCTTGGTGATTTCAAAGGGGCGGATTCACCCTCAAAGCCCGAGGATAAGCTTGTTATCAAAGGGGCAACCGAGGCAGTCAACCGTCTTAACCGCCGCTATTCGGGAGGCTTCATCCTTGCCGTAAGACCGAGAGCTTACAGCAAAACCCAGAATGAATTTATAGGCAGAGAGCGTAAGAGAGGAGCCATAACGGAGCTTATAAGGGCAATCAAGGGCAATGCAAAGGGCTTTACTCTTATTCACGGCGATACGAAGGGGCTTGGCGAGGTTAAATATATTCTTGCCCTTGACAGCGATACCAGACTTGTTTTTGACAGTGTGAACACTCTTGTTGCGGCGGCGGAGCATCCTCTTAACAGACCCGTTATCCGTAACGGCAGAGTGGTCAGCGGCTACGGGATTCTTGTGCCGAAGGCTGAAAACACGCTGAATACCGCCGGTTACAGCCGTTTTTCCTCTCTGATGTCGGGGGATAAGGGCATCACCGCTTACGATTCCCTCAACTGTGAAAGATATCAGCAGCTTTTCGGTGAAAGCATATTCTGCGGCAAGGGTCTGATTGACGTTAATACCTTTCACCGCTTGCTTGACGATACTCTGCCTGCGGAAACCGTATTGAGCCACGATATTGCCGAGGGCGGCTATTTGAGGGCGGGGTATATGTCGGATGTAAGCATAATCGAGGCTTTTCCTCATAACGAAAAAGCATATTATAAGCGGCTTCACAGATGGGTAAGGGGAGATTGGCAGAATATAAAGTTGATTTTCGGCAAAAACCCTTTGAATTTTGTATCCCGTTATAAAATGTTTGATAATCTCAGGCGAAGTCTTAACCCTTCATTTATATTGTCTGCGCTTCTCGGCTCACTGATAATTCAGGGCGGAGGAGGAGTGCTTCTTGCCTGTATATCCCTTGCCGGTGCAGGTTCGGGATGCTTTTATTCAGCCTTGAGTTCCGTTATGAACTGCGGATTTTCTGCTGTGACACGTCTGTATTTCAGCAAATCCATGCCGCCTGCCGTTGAAAATACGGTCAGAGGACTTGTGCACGCCGTGCATCTTGTAAAAGAATCCTTCGTGTGTCTGTCGGCGGCGGTTACGGCGCTGTGGCGGCTTTTCATAAGCAAGAAAAATCTTCTGGAATGGCAGACGGCGGCTCAGAGTAACACAGGCGGGGCATCAGGGCTGCTTATGTGCCTTCCGTCGGCGGTTTTCGGGGTGCTTCTTTGTGTTTTCGGCTTGCCCGTCCACCGTCTTGCAGGTCTGATTCTGCTGGCGGATATTCCCGTTACCATTTTCAGCGGTAAAAAGATAAAAAAAGCGGATATAAAGCTAACCGAAAAGCAAAAAGAAAGGCTTATGACCTACGCATCGTCTATGTGGGGCTATTTTGATGAGCTGTGCGGCAAGGAAAATAACTTTCTTCCGCCGGATAATATTCAGCTTTATCCCGAAAAAAGCGTTGCAACCCGTACCTCGCCCACCAATATCGGTCTTATGCTGGTATCCTTTCTTGCGGCAAGGGATATGGGCTTTATATCGTCGCCTCAGCTTTGCCAAAGGCTGAAAAAAAGCCTGAATTCCGTTGAAAAGCTTGAAAAATATAAGGGTAATCTGTTTAACTGGTATGACGTTTCAACCTATGAAACCGTTGAACCCCGCTTTGTGTCAACCGTAGACAGCGGTAATTTTCTTTGCTGTATGACGGCGCTCAAGGAAGGGCTGAAGGAATATGCCTGTGAATGTGACGATTTACGGGCTGTGATTGAAAAAATCCGTGAAATAATCGATAATACCGACCTTTCGCCTATGTATAACCCCCACAGAAGGCTGTTTCATACGGGAATTATGCCCGACAAGGGGGAATTGAGCACGTCTTACTACGATATGTATATGAGTGAAGCAAGAATGACCTCGTATTTTGCCGTTGCAAAAAGGCAGGTGCCCAAAAAGCATTGGGGCGCAACGGGCAGAAATGCGGCAAAGCAGGGGAGATATGCAGGCTTTTCATCCTGGACGGGCACAATGTTTGAATATTTTATGCCAAATCTCTTTTTGCCTGCCGTCAGAGGCTCTGCGGCTTGCGAAGCACTGTATTTCTGCCTTTACTGTCAACGAAAAAGGGCAGGCAGACGGCCCTTCGGTGTATCCGAAAGCAGTTATAATTCATTCGATAAAAACGGCAATTACAGCTACAAGGCACACGGAGCGCAGGCGGTGGGGATAAAGTGCGGTCTTGATGAGGAATACGTGGCATCACCTTATTCATCGTTTCTTACCCTCACAACCGCACTGAAACCGTCCGAAAAAAACATTGCACGCTTCCTTAAACTGAGGATGTACGGTAATTACGGCTTTTATGAAGCGGTTGATTTCACAAACAATAAAAACGGGCAGAAATATAACGTTGTGAAGTCGTTTATGGTGCATCACGTGGGTATGAGCTTTGTTTCATTGGCAAACGTACTGAATCGGCAGTGTATGCAGCAAAGATTTATGCGTGACAGAGCAATGAAAGGGGCAAAAACACTGCTTGAAGAAAAAATTCCGGAACACCCGAAAACATCACTCTTGTAAAGTGATATAACTTTACAACAGGCAAAATTTAGCGTGACAACAATGCTGAAACCGTTGATATTATTGAGAATTGCGGTTTTTGAGAAAAACCCAAAAAACAACGCGGTTTGTAAAGGCTGAATACTTTACAAACTGCGTTTTCTGCATTCAGGCTCTCAGTGCATGAAAAACAGGGTAATACATCATTTTCGGCAAAGCAATCGGCTGAAAACGGGAGTAAAAATCGTTTTTTTCGCTGTTTTCGGCTGAAAAAAGAGTGATTTTTGCCAGGTTTTGCGATAAGCCCGATGGGGAGCAGAGTGTGTAAAGTGACGGAGCATTACAATGGCAGAAAAACGGAAAATTTGACCCGATTTATGCAAAGTCTGAGCGAAAATCATACACAAACGGTGATTTGCGCCAAAATTTTTGCATCTCAAAAAATGCTCTTTGTAAAGGGGAGCACCATTACACAAGCTTTGCAATGTTCCGAATAAGAAAAATAAAAACGAAAATCCGGTGCTTTTACTATACCTTTTATATATATACCCTTACCGGAAAGAACTTTATGTGCCATCCGTTACGAAAAAATGCAAGAAAAACAGGCGGTTTGTAAGGCTGATTTGCTTTACAGAAACCGTTTTTATGCATAAACTGTGCGGTGTCCGTAATCACAGGACAGATTGCCCAAAAATCCGCCTGCACAGTTGTTGATTATTAACAAAATATTAATTCGTTTTTGAAAAACATTGACATTCGCCCCGATATTGAGTATATTTAATATGACCATATGGTGGTTTTCCATCTGTATTTGCGCCCATTTGGGTGTAAAGCAGGTCGGAACAACTGCTGTGGACGCTTAAAATCCGGTCCGGTTGTTAGATTTCAGGTCGTTTGGAGCCAGTCCTTTCACCTGAGTCGTTAAGGAGGTCAGCCGGTGTGCCGCAAAGCCCTTGAAAAAGGCTCCTTTTGCAGTGCTTATCGGGTGTTGAGCCGTCCCTACACATTTTCATTTTTGCAAATTTTTTTGGAGGTGTACAAATTTGAAAAAGTCAACACGCATTCTCGCAATCCTTATGGCTTTTGTTATGCTCCTCGGCTCATTCTCAGTAATGGGTTCAGCATACCAGGCTTATAAGGGCGACGCCATCAAAGACCAGTACAACGATGTAGACGCTGTTGAGTTCGATCTCGAACAGTCAGCATCAATGGCTCTTGATGAACTCGATCGTATGCTCGCTAAAGAGCAGATGGTACTTGATGTTTTCATCGGTACTCTTGATCTTAGCGACGTCAACACTACTCTTACAAGCGTTCTTTCACTTGTTAGCAGTGTTGAAACACTCCTTCCCCTTCTGGGTGACGCAGCAAGCCTTCCCTCATTCGTAACTCCTCTCGAAGGTGTTCAGAGATATGAGGATACAGACCTTGATGTAGTTTATGCTCTCCTTAACTTCATCTCAAAGCTCGCTCCCCTCGTTGAAAAGTACGTTAACGGTTCAGTTAACCTCGGTATCCTCGATTCATTCATCGCTGACTTCAAGTTTGACGTCAGAGAGCTCGCAATCGGCCTTGTTTACAGTATGACCGAAGCAGGTTCGGAATACGATGCATTTGATGAAGATTCAGGCCCCCTTCCCGAGAAGTACACTAACACCACAAACGGTGCAATCACACTTCTTCAGGATATTCTCAATGAGCTTATTCTCGGTGAATGGAAAAAGCTTGACGACGAATTTGACAACAAGTACAGCTACGTAATGTATGGAAGCTATGCTTTCTATGATGAAAACGGCGTACAGGAAACAGCTCCCGATACAGCAACATATGACTACTACGGCTGGGTACATCCCAACCAGTGGGTAACAACCGGTCTCGGCGGTTCAGTCAGAGTTGACGAAGGCGATCCTATTCCCGCACCTGACTACAGCATCGTTGATATCACAACCAACAAGACAGGTTATGTATTCATCGAAAACCTTATGCAGGCAGCTTACAACCGTCTCCTTGTTCCCGTTCTCAACAGAGACACAAGAGTTTGGCTCCGTAAGCTTTGCGGCGTAGAATACGACAGCACATACACAGCAAGAACTGTTTACAACGAAGTAACCGGCGAATGGGAACCCAACCTCGCTTATGACCCCACATACGACGGTGACTACGTTTACGACGCAGAAAACATCTATGATCAGTTCCTTAACAAGGACGCTCGCGTTCAGACCGTAACCATCCCCGCAGGTGAAACATTTGTTGATAACTTCAACAACACTCTCGGTGAATTCCTTGACAACGTACTTAAGGTTGAAAGAGGCGTTCCCACTGCAGAAGGTTACGTATGGAATTGGGAAGACGGTACAGTAGTAGACGGCCGTAACAACGGTAACAGCAAACTCTTCGATAACATCTGCTCAGTTCTCAGATTCATTCTTCAGATCACACAGGGTCTCTTCTTCAGCGATATCGTTGATATTCCCTCGGCAGAAGAAATGGCTACAATGAACAACCAGCAGCTCGTTTCATTCGTTCTGAGAGCTATCCTCAACTCATCAGTTGACTGGATGTACATTGAATCAGAGCATCAGACAATCGCTGATGTTGGTTACAGAGCTGTTGAACAGCTTGCATGGCAGGATATTCCTCAGTACACATACACCAAGCCCGCAAGAGCTACTTACGCTTCTGACGAAGCTTACTACGATGCAGTTGTTGAAAAGGCTATCACAATCCTCTTCGACGTTGCAGTTTACAACCTCAACCAGGGCTTCGATATGGTTCCCGCATCAGGTAATGATCCCGTTGCAGGCGAAGGCCTCCTTCAGTACAGCGACGACGAGGGTACTTACGAAGATAAGCTTATCCAGATCGTAGCATGGGCTGTTACAACATACGGTCCCATCCTTAACCTCGACTTCAAGTGCAACGCATATGACGGCGAAACAGGCGACCTTACAATTGATGATGTATGGATGGATATCGATACAATCATCAACTCACTTATCCCCATCAAGGGCACAGGCGCTTGGATCTCAGATAAGATCGCAGGTGACGGTTCACAGATCGTTTCAAAGACACTTATCTTTGATTACATCATCAAACCCGTTTGCTACCTTGATGCAACAAACCTTGCTGAAATCTTCGGCAGAAATCCCAATGGTCAGTTCAACACCGCAAACGGTGTTAAGATCATCATGACCATCCTTAATAACGTATTCCAGCTTCTCTTCCCCGGTGTATTCCAGATGAAGGATACAATCGACGAAGTTCTTGATAATGACCTTCTCGGTGCTATGGTTGGCGACCTTATTAAGGTTCTCGGCACAAACAACACAACAAACGCTAACGGTGCATTCCTTGAAGCACAGGGCGACGAACTTGCTCAGGTAGCTCTTCCCCTCGTATGTATGCTTCTCGGCCTCAGCGACGACCAGGAATTCGAAGAGATGGAAATCAACATTTCTGACACAATTCCCACAACAGGCGCTGCTCCCACATTCACAGTTATCAACGGTTCAAGCGGTATCAACACTGCTTACACCGATGTAAACGGCGTTACACATCAGGATAAGCTCTATACATATAAGGTTACACACATCTATGTAAGAACTTACAACGATGCAGGTTCAAATACCAACGCTCTTACCGCTTCAATCACAACAGGCGAAATCTCCGGTGGTGAAAAGCTTACGGTTGCTCTTAACGGTACTCGTACAGCAGGTAACCTCGTTGAAATCGAAGTTAACTACCAGGTATTCCTTGAGTCAGGTGAATCCTTCTCAGTTAACGGCCAGCCCATCACTCTTTCAAAGACTGTTTACACCTACGTTGGTGCTACAAACCTTGACGACGATGCTCTTGCAACAAAGACAGCTGAAAGCGCTCCCTACGTTGAGTACTATCCCTCAATCTACCTTGATTCAGGCGATGACCTTGACGATGTAGAAGGCTACAGCATCCGTCTTAAGGATGGCAGCAGCGGTGCTTCAACTGCAACAGTTACAGGCTTCAACAAGATTCCTGAGTTCCTTACAAAGAACGCTGACGCAGCTGAAACAGCTGTAAGCCTTACAGGTGAACAGGGTCTTTACTTCCTCTATCCCTTCGATGTAGCTACAAAGGCTGACGGCACATTCTATGAGAGATTCGAAATCAACTACGAAGTTGACGAAAACGGCGACTACATCGTTGACGAAGAAACAGGCGAGCGTATCCCCGACGGTACCGACAACGGCGGTATTGTTGACGGTGAGTACCTTGCAGAAACAAATATTTCAGCATTCGGTACAACATACACTATTCCTACAACTATCGTTCTTTATGACAGCTTCGGTCTTGAATCAATGTTCGAAAGAGCAGTTTCAGCTAACCGTCAGGCTTCAGACTACCAGGGCGACTTCGAAGGTGCATGGAACGGCTATGTTGCAGCTCTTAAGAACGCTGCAAGACTTGCTCTTAAGCCCAAGGATGGTTCAAACTTCTGGGCACAGATCACAGCTCTCAGCGATGCTGATAAGGCTCTTTACACCAACCTCTACGAGAAGTATGCAACAGAGCTTGAAGCAGCTATCGAAAGACTTGAAACATTCGCAGCTAACTCAGGTACTGCAGGTCTTAAGACTGCTCTTGCAAAGTACAGTGGCCTTAACTACACAGCAGTTGCAAACGATGATGGTTATCCCACAAGAGTAAACATCGAATACGACGATCCCGCATACACCTACTTCGGCATGCGTGACTACGTTCCTCACACTTACAACAAGTACAGAGGCGCAAGAGACCGTGTTGAAGATCTTATCGAATCACAGCAGGCATTTGTTCTTGGCTTCGAAGAAGGCTATGAGCTTACAGACGAAGACAAGGCTGCATACGATGAATCAGTTCTTGCATATGAAGAAGCAGTTGCTAACATGGGCGTTATCAGCTCAATCGAAGCAACATACGCAATCCATATGCTCAACCTTACCGGCAGCCGTCTTATCAGACTTCCCGGTGACACAAGCAAGCTCGAAATCCTCTATGATACATACGGTGACGCTAAGGATTCAACCGCTTCTTACACTGAATCATCAGAAGAAAGATACGACAGAGCTGTTGCATTCGCAGCAGAAGTTCTTGCAGAAAGCGATCCTCGTCCTTCAAAGATCAACGAAGCTTCATCAGAACTCGTTGCAGCTTGGAAGAAGCTCGCTGAATCAGCAAGCTATGTAGAACTCAACGCAGCTATCACAGCCGCAGAAGCTATCATCGCTGTTACAGGTTCAGACGTTGACAAGCAGAAGGATTACACCAAGGATTCATACCAGGCATTTATGGATGCATACAATGCAGCCCTCAATGCTGAAAAGGATCTCAGCGATACAGAAGAAAACAACAAGTATCTTGCAGATCTTACAGATGACCTCAACCTTGCTATGGCAAACCTTGCTCCTGCAGGTTCAGGCGGTTCATCAGAACCCGTTGTTGAATTCATCACAGAACCCAACGACAACTTCATGGATTTCAACTACAATCAGGCATTCATACCTCAGCTTTCAGTAGGTGCTTACAACCACGAAACGTTCTATCAGTTCATTCCCGGTACAGATATCGAAGTTACAGGTTTCCTTGTAGGTATCGGTGAAAACACTTATGACATTAAGCCTGCATTCGCTACTCTTGAAAATGCAGAGGTAACACTTGAGTACAATGAATATGGTATGATCGGTACAGGTGCATATGTTCTGATTACCAACGCAACCACAGGCGATATAGTTGATGCATATCAGATCGTTGTTATTGGTGACCTTGACGGTGACTCGGTTGTTTCAGGTGCTGACGAGCCTTACATCCTTGATAACATCAACTACGTATTTGAGTGGGAATTCGACGGTGAAAACGGTCACTTTGCAGCCGCAGCAGACGTTGGTAACGACGGTGCTATCGACGCCGGTGACAGTGCATATATCCTTGCTGCCAACGGTGGTGAGGGTTACATCAACCAGGAAGTTGATCCCAACTACAATCCTTCATACGTTTCACTCATTTAATTAACATGTGAAATTAAATCCGATTAACTAAATTGATTATTTAATCACACGGCATAGCCTGTGCTTCGTGCAGGCTATGCCCCTAAAGGCTTTTTATATCCGACGATGCTCTTAAAATGTTCCTGATAACACAGCATATAAATTCAAAGGAGGAAATGAGCAAATGTCAAAATTCAAGCGCGCTTTGAGTATGTTCCTTGCCATTGTTATGGCGTTCGGTTCATTCTCATGCTTAAGCGCAGTTGTTACTCCCAAGGCATCTGCTGCAGAAGGTACTTCAAAGATTAAGTCATATGCAGAGCTTGATGCACTGTATAATAACTTCATCTACCTCGGTTCAGAGATTTATGAAGTTGAAACAGCAGACGGTACTCTTAACACGGCAGTTAAGGCAGATTCAGCAGTTCTTACCGACTACTACGTAGAGGCAGGCCAGATCCTTGAAGAAAGACTTTACGTCAAGGGTGACTTCTACTTCGGTAACTCAACCTTCGTTAACATCTATGAAAACCATTTCTTCGATGTAGGACAGGTATCAACAACAGCACCCGGCTCAAGCGGTTATTCAACCAACGC
>JAFYNR010000067.1 GCA_017548045.1 Clostridia bacterium
AGCGATGCCCTTAAAGGCTTCGACAGCGGTGTTCTTGCAGAGCAGTTCTTCAATCTTCTTCTCGGAGTTGTCAGAGACGACCTTGTGAAGAATGAAATCCTTGCAAACCTTGACTTCAACCCCGGCGAGCTTTTCCCGCAGGGCACACTCTTCTATGTTGTCGGTGCACTTCTTCAGGAAGGTGTTGAACTTCTTCTTGGCGGAGACAACAGCTTCCTCAACCTCGTTGAATCCGCACTCTCAATCCCTCTTGTTCCCGAAGAATACAGCTCAATCGATTCAATTATCGACACTCTTCTCGGCGAATACATCACATTCAGCCAGTATGAAGCCTGGGGCGGCACAATCGCCTGGATGATCGGCTCACTCTGTACGGACAGCAAGCCCGCAGAAAAATCCGACAGCAACGTTGTTCTTGAATATAACGGCAAGGTTGACGTGCCTGCAACTCAGGATAACTACCGTCTTCCCTCGCAGATAGCTGTTTCGCTCGGTGAAGATTCATCAACCGAAATGAGCATCACCTGGCTCACAAAATACAGCCTCACCGATTCGGATATTCAGATTGTTCCCTACAGCGCAAATCCCGATTTCAGCAATGAAATTCCCGATGGAATAACAGTCACCGCAACCGCCGAGCCGATAATCAAAACCTATCCCGGCGCAGACCTCGGAATTCTTGCACTTCTCCCGTTCGAGAAAGAATATATCAAACACACAGTTAAGCTCAGCGGACTTGAACCCGGTGCAAAATACAGCTACCGTGTTGGTAATGCCGAATACGGCTGGTGGAGCGATGCAGGTGTCATCACCACCGCAAAGGGCGAAGACGAAGCATTCACATTCTTCTATCTTACCGACCCGCAGGCACAGCGCCAGGATCAGTATGAAAGATTTGCAAATGTTCTTGAAACCGCAGTAAAAACCTATCCCGACGGACGTTTCATCGTTTCCGCAGGCGATCAGGTTGATGCAGGCGAAAACATCAAGCACTGGAGATATTTCCTCAACTCAACTCCCGCACTCCGCAGTCTTCCCTTTATGCCCACAACCGGTAACCACGAGGATGAGGGCGCGGTTATCACCGAAAACTTTGTTCTTCCCAACGTTCCCGATCAGGAGCTTGACAGCGGTGTATATTACTCATACGACTATAACAATGTTCACTTCACCGTGCTCAACACAAACGACGATGAAGACGATAAACTCAGCGACGCACAGATTGACTGGATGAAGAACGACATCAAATCGAGCGACGCAAAGTGGAAGATAGTTGTGCTCCACAAGGCACCCTATTCAAACGGCTCTCACTATGATGACGGCGACGTTGAAGGCTTCAGAAAGCAGCTCGGCTCGCTTCTCCCCTATCTCGGAGTTGACCTCGTTCTTCAGGGTCACGACCACGTTTATCTGAGAACCGACGTGCTCAACGGCAACGTTGTTATGCCCACCAAAGAAGGCACAACAACCTACAACGGACTGGACTATAACGTTAAATATGACCCCCGAGGAACAATCTATTCAATCGGCGGCACTTCGGGTGTTAAGGTTTACCACACCAAGGATGTTGCGGCAACCGATGAAAAGTTCCCCAGAGCAGAAGCTCTTGCAGACGTTGAAAATTCAATGTTCTCCGCAATCACGGTTGACGGCAACGCACTCTATTACAACGCATATCAGGTTGACGGCGATGAAGCAGTCAGAGTTGACA
>JAFYNR010000068.1 GCA_017548045.1 Clostridia bacterium
AAAGGTCAGAAGGCACGTGCAGGCAGAGGTATGCGTGCCGGCTTTGAAGGCGGTCAGATGCCCCTTCAGAGAAGAATCCCCAAGAGAGGATTCAACAACATCTTTGCAACAGAAATGGCAATCACAAATATTGCTACACTTGATAAGTATTTCGAAGACGGTGCAACCGTTACAATCGACGCTCTTATCGAGAAAGGCATCGTTAAGAAGACTTTGGACGGCGTAAAGATTTTGGGTAATGGCGAAATTTCGAAGAAGCTCACCGTTCAGGCAAATGCTTTTTCAGATAGCGCTAAATCAAAGATCGAAGCTGCCGGAGGAAAGGCAGAGGTGATCTAACATGCTTCAGACCATCGTTAACGCATGGAAAATCGCTGACCTTCGCAAGAAGATTATCTTCACAGCATTAATCGTTCTTGTTTTCAGAGTAGGTTCAGCAATCCCCGTACCTTTCACAGACATCGGCGAATCAGGTATTATCTCTGATCCCAATGCCGGTACATTCATGAACTATCTTGCTATGATGACAGGTGATGCATTCACATACGGAACAATTTTCGCTATGTCAATCACACCCTACATCAACAGCTCGATTATCATGCAGCTGCTCGCAGTTGCAATTCCCGCCCTTGAAAGACTCCAGAAGGAAGGCGAAGAAGGACGCAAGAAGATTGCTTCCATCACTCGTTTCGTAACAATCGGTCTCGGTCTTCTCCAGAGTACCGCTTACTACTTCTATCTCCGTTCACAGGGCTACCTTGTTGAAAGCGCTCAGGGCAAAGGCTTTGCAGCAGTTTTCGCAGCATTCGTTATCATCCTTTGCTTCACCGCAGGTACCGCACTTATCATGTGGCTCGGTGAACGCATCAACGAAAAGGGTATCGGCAACGGTATTTCAATCATACTCTTTGCAGGTATCGTTTCAAGAATTCCCACTCTCGCAGCAACACTCTTCGGAAAGACAGGTTATTTCAGCCACGGCGGACCCTACTATTTCCTTTCACCCCTCGTTGCTGTTATCCTCGTACTCATGATTGCTTTCATCGTATGGATGGATAACTCCGAGAGAAGAATTCCCGTACAGTATGCTAAGAGAGTTGTTGGCAGAAAGATGTACGGCGGCCAGAGCACTCATATTCCCATCAAGGTTAATATGTCAGGTGTTATGCCCGTTATCTTCGCTTCATCAATTCTTTCCCTTCCTCCCACAATCCAGATGTTCGTTGGAACAAAGATTAAGGAAGGCGGTTTCTGGGACGGTTTCTTCGGAATCTTCTCCTATGAACACTGGGCATACTCAATCATCTATTTCGTATTCATCATTGCTTTCGCATATTTCTATGCAAGCATTCAGTACAACCCCATTGAAATGTCCAAGAATATCCGTGACAACGGTGGTTCAATCCCCGGCATTCGTCCCGGCGAACCCACCTCAAGATATATCGGCAAGGTTATCAACAGACTCACCCTTCTCGGTGCGCTTCTTCTCAGCGTTGTTGCTCTCTTCCCGATTCTCTTCTCACAGATTACAACCTTCTTCCTCAACATGTGGCAGGAAGGCGCAGCAATGAACGTTTCACTCGGCGGTACATCAATCATCATTCTCGTTGGTGTTGCACTTGAAACAGTTAAGCAGCTCGAAAGCCAGATGATGATGAGACACTACAAGGGCTTCCTTGATTAATAAGCCCTTGGCAGACTTCGGTCTGCATTAACGGAGGATTAGCATGATAGTGCTCAAAACAACAAGAGAACTCAGCCTGATGAAAGAGGCGTGTGTTATCGCTGCAGGAGCATTAAAGGCAGCGGGTGAGGCGGTTGAACCCGGTGTAACAACCGAGGAAATCAACAGAATTGCCCATAACTTCATAACAAAAAGCGGTGCAATACCGACTTTCAAAGGATATAGCGGTTACCCTGCTGCCACATGCATTTCCATAAACGATGAGGTCATTCACGGCATTCCGAGCAAGAAGCGTATAATCAAAGCGGGCGATATCGTCAGCATTGATGTAGGCGCAACCTTCAACGGCTATGTCGGCGACAATGCCGCTACTTTTGCGGCGGGTGATATTTCACCCGAAGCTCAGCGGCTGTGCGACAC